>JBMERE010000004.1:0-293476 GCA_048820955.1 Desulfobacterota bacterium M19
TGAAGAGCAGCTTCTGCGTTGGTCCGAGTTGATCCTCAGCGCAAAGAGTATTGGTGAGGTTTTCGGAGAATAAGAAATCGGGGACATCGATAAAATCCAGGGAGAGCTGGGAGCTCGGGCCGCGGTGGAGAGGAGCAAACAGGCCTTACATACCGTTTTTCAAAGTCAGTTCCCAAATATTTCACCAAGATTATTAGCGGTAAGAATATGCTCTGACCATCGGAGAAGCTGCGTCTCTTCGGCATTGTCCAGTTGTTCTATAACGTCAGCGGGAATATTGCCGAATTTCTTTGTAAGCAAACGCAATAAAATCTGCTTTGCTCCCTGCTGCATTCCCTGCTGCATTCCCTGTTGCATTCCCTGTTGCATCCCTCGTCTCATTGACTCTTCATTCCATTCTTTTACTCTTTCTGATAACATATTCTGCACCTCACCAAGTTCTTCCATTGCCGGTTGATTGTCGTCTTTAAAATGTGTCGGGAATAATACCCGGCTGAACCATACTGTAAATGCTCGTCTTAACGATACCTGTTCAACACCTGAGAGCCATTTTAACAAACAGCGGACAACCTCCAGAAGATCAGCCGGTGTACGGCTGTTTTCCAGGCGGAAAAGAGCGGCAACCAGATTGTTCAGCCCCTGTAATGTTGCCTCTGAGTATTCACGTTCGGCTAACAACAGATATTCCATGTCCGGACGATAGCGGCCCAGTCCGCCGGGGACATCGTGGATCAGGCCATTTATATTGGTAGCCGCTGTCCACCTGGAATCACCATTGTACAGGACTACCGGCAGAATGGGCGGCAGCATTTTCCCGCTGCTCAGCTGATTAGACTGAATCAGGTCCTGATACAGCAAACCGACATAAGTCATCATACGAACCGACATCCAGCGGTCAACTGTTGATTGGAATTCAAGTAAGATATAAATGTAGAGCCAGTCCTTGCCCCAGCGTATTCGCCAGACGATATCATCGGCGCGATCCCGCAAATCATCACTTACATAACTGCCGCTTACTTTTTCCAGGGTTTGGAAATCAAGCTCTTTAACCCACTCCTCCCGTACAAAACCACGCAGCAGATCTTCCACCATACGGGCGTGTGAAAACAGATACTTATAACTGCTGTCGTGATTTGCCATCGCTTATGCTTCTATTGATTAATATCCTGATATCCGAGTAAAATTTATTGTTAATTTTAAATTACCCATTGTCACCTGACAAGTCAATATCTATAGAGCCTGGAATAAAGAACAGGGCAGGGGCGGGATAATTCTCTGAAGAAATCTGGGACAGATCACGATAAAATCACCTCCATTTTGAGCTGTTATAAAGTCAGCGGTACGACCATGATGATCGTATGCTAAAGTGTGGTTTGTGGAGCGTTTACGTATGATGTGTTTTTTCTAATGTGAAAAACAATTGACAGGAATAGAAAATTACAATATATTTTGTAACGAATGGTTGGTTTTATTTAAAAAATATTATGAAAAACACTAAAAAAGGCGGGCAGACGCGGGACAAGATACTTAAATGTACCCGGAAAATCCTTATAACAAGAGGATTTTATAATACCAGTATCAATGATATTATTAAGGCTACGGGGGTTAAGAAGGGTAATCTATATTATTATTTTGCCAGTAAGGAAGATCTCGGTATAGCCGTATTACAGGACGCCAGAGACGAATTTTTCCAGCTCCTTGAGGAGGCTTTTTCCGGCAGCACACCTCTTGAAAAGGTTAATAATTTTCTTGAGGCCATTTTAAATGAACAGCGGAGAAGACATTTTATCGGCGGTTGTCTTTTTGGTAATACCGCTCTGGAGATGAGCGACACTAATTCCGAGTTTGCCAGGATCATCAATAAACTTTTTATTCGCTGGTCAGACATTATTGAAGGACATCTTCGTGAGGCGGTTGAAATGGGAGAGCTTGTAACTGATTTTGCCCCCCACCAACTGGCCAAACTTATTATTGCCTCTATAGAAGGCGGAATAATGATGTCCAGGGTCAGTAAAGATGAAAAAGACCTGGTGGATTGTATAGAGTTATTGAAAAGACTATTACTGCCGGTTAAATAGTCTTTAAATTTATAAAAAGGCCAGTGATTTTTAACCAGAAAATGTACTATCCGTTTGGTACACAAGGGTGCGGCGATGAAGGTTATAGCTCTTTCGGGAAGTCCGAGAAAAGGAAAAACAACAGATAGAGTTATTCATGAGATACTCAAGGAGGTGGAGTGCGAAACAGAATTTATTCGCCTCTCCCCTTTGAAAATTTCCCCCTGTCTTGCCTGTTTGTCCTGTGTCAAAGATAATATTTGTAAGATTCAGGATGATATGCGCTTCCTGCGGGAAAAAATAATAGAGGCTGACGCCTTTATTATAGGGGCTCCAAACTATTTTTCCATGTTAAATGGCATAACTCATAATTTTTTGGAACGTCTCTGCCAGTTCCGCCATCAGTCATGCACCTTACTGGCAGGTAAACTCGCGGTTGTGGTTAGCACTGGTGGTCTTCAGCCGGAAATTCCAGCCCGACAGATCGAAAAAATATTTACTTACTATAAAATAGATCATGTGGGAACAGTATCCGCTCAGGGGGCGGCATCATGCTTCACCTGTGGGTATGGGGAGGATTGTGAGGCAGGAGCAGTACAGATGATATATGGACCCGGCAGGCGGATTACTGAGGATATTATTCCTGATCTGAATCGGCAGCCTGAAAAAATTATTGCAGCTCATGATCTGGGGAAACTGTTAATGCAGCGTTTATTGCAAAAAACGAGTGATTTTGCAGGTACGGCTTAGTTAAAAATGGGAAGTGGAATAAGATTTGTAAAAAGGGAGCGTTTTATGGATCAAAAAGAACGGGGCAGTATTTGGGGTACCCAAAAAACAGGAGGTAATTGAGATGAAGAGAATGGCCATTGTGTTAATCAGCGGGCTCCTATTGTTTAACTGGCTGGGACGGGCAGAGGCAAGCCCGATAAAACGATGCGATAAGATAACCAAAGTTTGCCGAATTTTTACCCACGAGACTCTTTGGGACGGCTATAAATTATTCCGGAGCAACTGCAAAAGTTGTCATTATCGCGGTAACAAAAAACACGCTAAATTTTTATATACTGAATCAAAGGTCAGGAAAGGCTGGAACCGGGTTTTTGATGAAAAATATACCCGATGTGCGAAGGATGGCAGCTGGGGAAAATTAACGGCGGAACAACTGGCCAGGATCAACGACTATCTTTTTAAGAATGCGGCCGACACCTACGACCCATATGATGCGACAGACTGTGGTTGATAAACTGTTATCTCTCAGGTTGAGAGATTGAAAAGAGTCTATTGGCGGACTTGGGCAAATGTTTACTTAAAACAGGAGGCAGTCAGGATGAAAATAGCAGTTATTATTTTACTTAGTGTATTCTTATTGTTTAACGGTTTCAGCCATGCTGAGGCAAGTACTGCAAAACGGTTCGATAAGGCAACTAAAACCTGCCGGATAATCACCTATCAAGACATAAGAGATGGCTATAAATTATTCCAGAGTGACTGCAAAAGCTGTCACTATCGGGGCAATAAAGAACATGCCAGATTTTTATATTCGGAATCAAAGGTGCGCAAAGGCTGGAATCGGGTTTTTGATGAAAAATATACTCGATGTGCGAAGGATGGCAGTTGGAGTAAATTAACGGCAGAACAACTTGCCACAATTAATGATTATCTTTTTGAGAGTGCTGCCGATACTGTTGGCCCATATGCTAAACCGGTTGGTAAATTAGGTTGATGAGTTGCTGTCTCCTGGGTCGGGAGAGTATGTAACTAACTAACAACATGGGGAAATTAAGAACGGCAATTGTCTGGCTGTATACAACCTGATTGCCGCTAAGCGCTCCATGAACATCCTGCAGGGCCCCCTGAACCCCTCGTATACGATTATGCTCGTATGCGAGATTGTGGTTTACGGGGTGTTTACGATTGCCGTTCCAGTGAATCTTTAACCGGTTTTATGCCGTTTGTCCCTCCTCTGTGCCAACAGTTTTAAAAAAATCCAGCCAACACTCCCAGGGAACCGTATCTAAGCCGCATTCTTTAGGACATGAGAAATTCTCAATATACATTGGGCATTTTCCACAATTTTCGGTGCAGATATATTTTGCGGCTCTAATTAATGCCCGTTGATCATTAAGTTCTTGGGTCATATTGCCCTCCCCTGTATGAATTTTCATTTTTCATGATAATAAAAAATATTATAGGGCCGTCTGATTAGATCTACGTGAGGAATTGGTTAGATTTCAATTATGTTCACTCTCGATATAATGCAAAACCATACTTCCGCATGGTCATGGTCGTATCGCTGACTTTATAATATCTCGGGATGTAAGGGTGTTCGTGGAGCGCTTACTGAAACCTTAACGAAAACTAAATTTCTCGGTACAAATTTACGGGTTTTCTGTGAAGTGGTATCTTTACATAATCTTCGAGGTCGGGAGGTTTGAGCTTGCAGAGTATCGTTGACAAAAAATATTTTAGGCTTATTCTCAAATAAGCTGGATGATATAATTTATAAGTAAGTACTCCATAAACCACACTTTAGCATACGATTATGGTCGTATGCGAGGGCAGCAGGGGGTTCATGGGGCGCTTACAATTGAATATTGATGGACTTTCTGCCAAGTTCATCAATATAGTTACAGGAGGGGGTATATTGAAAGAACCGGCCGTTGATCATGAATTATGTATTGGTTGTGGTGTGTGCGCTGAATTCTGTCCTGAAGTTTTTGAAATCAGAGACGATAAATCATGGGTAATAGGACCGGATAAATGCGATACTTGCGATTGCGAGGAAGCGATCGTTTCCTGCCCAGTTGAAGCGATTGAAATGGTTGAAAATGAATGATAATTAATCCACGCTGTTTTATATTTCTTATTTCGCAAAAAGGAAATTGCAAGATAAAAGTTATATCTACCAACTACTTGTAATTAATCAATATAGATAGGTAGAAGACTTGGATTATCCTGAGCCTTTAATACCAGAAATCAGATTGCAACGCTGTTTGATGAGGGCAGTTAATTGCAGTAAAGAATGAGGTAAAAGATGAAAAACGTATTAATGGTTGTACTATTCGCGTTCATCGCTCTTGGTCTTGCGACTGCAAGTAACGCAGACAGTTTAAAGGATAATCCAAATTATGAAATACTTAAAAATTTTAAGCCCCGGGGAATAAGCAATAAACAATGTTTGTTGTGCCACAAAACGAGAGATCAGGGGATCATAGCCGGCTGGCAGCACTCTAAACACGCCAAGGCCGGGGTTGGATGTGTTCAATGCCACGTTGTTCCCAAAAACTACCCAACCGCCTTTAAGACCCATCCAATGCAGGGCTCAACATGGACTGTCCAGGTGGCCGTTTCATCGATAACCTGTGCCAGGTGCCATCCAAAAGAAGTTATTCAGTTTATGAATTCCGGACACGCCAGAGCCGGCTCTCAGTGGCTGGCGGCTAATAAGAGCGGCCATGGTTACGCAATGACCAAACTATCATACAACTATGAAGCCATGAGAGGTGATAATCCATCTCTGAATGGTCACGCGGATATGGGTAAGGGGATCGACCCCGCCTTTAAAGTGAATCAAAATCATCCTGACTTAGCGGCAAATTCAGTCGCAAACACATGTGTTCAATGTCATGGGGCTGTAATCACGCTCAATAAACAAGGTCTTCCCAATCCAGATGTATGGCCAAGTGACGGTATGGCATCGCTTTACCCCGATGGTGGGGTTGGAAATTGCACCGCCTGCCATAGCAGGCACACATTTTCGGCCGCTGAAGCAAGACAACCTGGCGCTTGCAGCAATTGTCATTTGGGCCCGGATCATCCAGATAAAGAGATATTTGACTCAAGTGTCCATGGTCATATTTTTGAAACAAATAAAGAAGATTATGATTTTTCCACGGGGCAGCAAATCCCGATGAAAACATTGAGGGCTCCAACATGCTTTACATGTCATATGAGTAACGTTAACGGTCTTACTTCCACTCATAATATTTCACAAAGACTTAAATGGAATCTTTGGGCTCCAAAAAGTTTTGAAAGAACTAAAGGCGACGAAACAGCAGGATGGGCCTGGTATAAAAATAGAAAATTATTAAGGGGTAATCCAAAGGCTGGTAACTCTGAAGGGCCAAGAACCGCAAGAACTCAGATGAAGCACGTCTGCGCGATGTGTCATGAAACTACATTTATAAAAAATTATTTTATCAGGGTAGATGCCCAAATAAAGCTATACAATGAGTATAATACTATCGCTGATAAAATGTTCACAGAACTTAAGGCTAAAGGCTTAATCCGATCTGATTTATGGAGCGATCCGTTCTTTAAATTATATTACTATTCATGGCACCATGAAGGTAGAAGAATGAGACAAGGCGCGGCTATGGCGAGTCCTGACTACGCGCATTGGCATGGAGCATTCGAAGTTATGCAGGACATCAGAGAAATGAAATCTATTTATAATTCCAGGATAAAACTTCTCAAAAAGATGAAAGACCCAAAAGAGGTCTTGAAAAATGAAGCGCTGGTCTCTATTGCTCCTCATGACTAAACCTCAGAGTACTCCCCGCCGAGAGGGGGGGCTAAACCACACTCGCGCATACGATCATGTCGTACCGCTGACTTTATAAATCTTGGAATGCAGCGGTACGACTACGATCGTATGCGAGGGTTTCAGGGACATCCTCGCTGTTAAGGTCTTAAAAGCGCCTTTATAGAACGTTCCAGATAATATATTGAGCAGGGCTTCTCTATATATTCGTCTGCTCCCACCGCAAACCCCAGCAAGCGGTCATAGTGCTGATCCCGGCTGGTTATCATAATTATTTTTATTTTACTTGTAGTTGGTTGAGACTTTAATTTTTTACATACATCTCTGCCATCCATTTCAGGCATGGAAATATCTAAGAGCAGCACATCTGGTATATGTTCAAGGGCGATGGAGAAGGCTGTAGCTCCGTCATAGGCGTTGAATACCTCAAAACCGTTGGTAATTAAAAATTTTCTGAACTTTATATGGGTTGTGCGGTCATCATCGGCAATTAAAATTTTTTTGCCAGTCACATCCCCAGGCTTTAAAATCATTAACTCATGATCTTCCATGATTCACCTCTTTAGATAGGTTGTTAAAATTTAATCAAGATATTAACATCGTAACTGCTTTTAGGCCGTCTCCCTGTTTACAAACTCCTGCATGTATACCTGCACCTCCTCGATTTTTTCATTAAGCGAAATAAAAAGGTTACGATAATTTTGCGCTTGACCGGCCCGGCAGGAATTTTCGAGATCTTTGGCCGTCACAGCCAGCTCATTAGCGCAGACATTTAAGGCGGCGCCTTTAACAGCGTGAGATTCCCGTTCTAAAAGTTTATAATCTTTGGCTTCGAAGGCCTGCCTCATCGTTAGTTTCTGTCCTTGCAGGCTGTTGTCAAAACTATCGAACAGCTCAATGATGATTTCTTTGTCATTGTCCATTTCCACCAACAGTCCGGCAATATCTATTGGTGAGCCGCTCTTCTCAACGACGGGCAAAGGAGAGGGCGCTTTTGATGTTTGATCCTTAGCAGGCGGCAAAATGGAACCTGCTGACAGCCATTTCTCAGCCATATCGACAAACTCCTTCCTCTTCAATGGCTTGGTTATATAATCATTCATTCCAGCCTCTATACATTGTTCGCGGTAACCGGCCAGAGCGTGAGCAGTCATCGCGATAATAGGCAGGCCGTGCTGGCAGCCAATATCCTTTTCCCACTCCCTTATTTTCCTTGTTGCCTTATAGCCGTCCATTATAGGCATCTGGATATCCATAAATATTAAGCCGTATTTTTTATCCCTCACCATGGTTAGTGCCTGCTTGCCGTCTTCTGCCTCATCTATAGAGTAGCCCGCCGAAGACAGGTAATAAGAGGCTACCTTCCTGTTTGTCGGGTAGTCCTCCACTAAAAGAATTTTACCTGTATTTGAGGCACGGTTAACTTCAGACCGGGTGGAAATTTCTCGAGTGATTTTATCAGCCTTGGCGTAATCAAATGTCCCCAGGGCCTTACAAATACAAACTTTAAGCTCCTGGCGTAAAATTGGTTTATTAAGAAATCCCTGGATTGCTAATTTATCCCAACTTTCAATATCGGCTTTAGAATTAATAGAACTAAGCACAATAACCGGGGTGTCGCGGCCCTTGCTGTTAGAAGATCTCAGCTGTGAAATGAGATTAAAGCCGTCTGTCTCAGGCATACTGAAATCGGTAATTATGAGGTCTATTGCCGCGATTGAGTTTTCGGCTGCATGAAGAATTTGCAGGGCATTATTGCCGTCCGCTGCCTTTATGGGAATGCAGCCCCATGAATTAAGGTATTCTTCGAGGATGAAAAGATTCGTCTGATTATCGTCAACAATAAGGACTCGGCGGCCGCTGAGAAGGTGATTGTTGATCTGTTCTATATTCGTCAGGCTCTCGTCACTATCTGATTCGGGTAAGGGCAGGATAAACCAGAAAGTACTGCCTACTCCCACCTTGCTGGAGACTCCTATCTGGCCGCCCATGAGTTCCACTAACTGTTTGGAAATAGTTGTTCCAAGCCCCGTACCGCCGTATGTCCTGGTGGTTGAACCATCAATTTGCCTGAAACTTTCAAAAATGCTGGCTAATTTATTTTCAGCAATTCCTATACCGCTGTCCTTTATAGAGAAACGGACAAGATTAGCAGGGGTGGAATCCCGCCATAGTTCGATCTTAATATATATCTCCCCCTGATGAGTAAATTTCAGGGCGTTACCGCAGAGATTTTTCAGGATTTGCCGGATTCTACCTGGATCTCCCTTGACCTTTTCCGGGATATCAGGAGAAATAAAGAAAATGATTTCCAGTCCCTTTTGTTCACCCGCAAAAATGATGGTCTGTACAACTTCTTCGCAAATAGTATGGAGATTAAAACTGATCTCCTCCAGTTCAAGTTTGCCGGCCTCAATCTTAGAAAAATCCAGAATATCATTAATTATTCGGAGCAGCGAAGCGGCTTCGGTGTTAATTGTGTTAATTATATGTCTCTGCTCCTCATCCAACCTGGTATGCAGGGCAATGTCAGCCATGCCAAGAACACCGTTTAGAGGGGTTCTTATTTCATGGCTCATATTGGCTAAAAACTGACTCTTAATTCTGTTAGCCTGCTCGGCATTCCGTTTGGCTTCTTCCAGGGCAAGCCTTGCCATCTGCAGGGCGCTTATATCCACAAAACTACATATAAAATGTTTTTTCCCGTCAAGCATGATTGCTGTTTCAGTTTTAATTACTGGTAATTCATGACCGGCGGCGGTAAGAATCAAATGTTCCATGTTGTCTATCGATTCGCCGGGTTGTGACATCCGGCATTCCTGCAGCCTTTGCAGACAGATGGAGCGGTAGCAGGTTTTACCTATAATCTGTCGGCGTCGAGCTCCTATCATCTTTTGAGCGGCTGGATTTGCATCGACTATTTTATGGCTTTCAGCCTCAATGATAATAACTCCGGCCTGTACCGCATCAAATATCGTTTTTAAACGTTCTTGATTGTCGCGCAGTCTTTTCTCGACAAGTTTTCTCTCTCCATTCTCCTGAAGAAGTAAATTCTTGGAAACCATTGTGCTGTCAAGGCTGTCCAGCATGACATTAATACTTTTGCTCAAGGCCGCTATTTCGTCCATGGATTTGATTTCTAACCGCGCTAAAGAATGCGGCGGAACGGCATGTTGAGAAAAGTTATCTGACAAACTGCTGCCTGAGGTTAAATCTCGGGTAAGATTTATTGAGGATGGTGGTAAAAAATTATCCGCCGCCGAGGGCTGTAACATATAATTGCTTTCGGTCAAAGCGACCATCCAGTTCCGTAATTTTGTAATTCTCCGGGAACCAAGCCACCAAAACAAGAAAACAGATATGCCTATTAACATCGTCATATTAGCACCGATGAAAAGGATAAGTTCGTTTCGAGACTTAGTAATTATGCTTTGATTATTTTCGGCGTTAGTCTGCACTAATTTTCTTTGTTTCTGCCGCCTCTGCCGGAAATGGGCGGTGACTTTTTCCCCCTCCCGTAAACGTTGTTCCTGGATTTTTGCCGACTTGATACTTAAGCTCAGGCGATCAGCAGTCTCGATAATGTTATAGGCCTTTGAAATATCAAAAATTAAGGCTATAACGCCCGTCAAAGAACCGCCTTTTTTGTATGGCACAAGGCTTACCACAATATCACGAAAGCCAAATTCATCTTCAAACCAATCGGGTGTACCGCTTCGGGCAGCCAATTTTATATAATTGATGAAATCGGCGGAGAGTCCCTTGAAGGCCCTGAGGTCAGTTAAATTGGTGGACAGTTGCCAATACAAGATTTTATAGGCGCTCTTGCCATATATTTTTTTCAATTGGGCCAAGGCAGCCGTTGGCGAGAGTCTTTCCGTTTCGAATTGCGTAATAATTGTGCGGGACAATGGTATGGCGCCGCCTGTGATCGCACCTTTTACGCTGAAGCCCTGTTTATAAAGGGCGAGTTGTTGTTTATACTTTTCATGGTCTAATTTATATTGTTCGAGCTTGGCGGCATTGGCATAATTGAGATCCGTCAGGCTGACTACCCTGTTTTCCAGGGTAAATATGTCTTTTTGGAAAAAATCACGCAGTTCTTTGTTGATCCCGATAATTGACTGAAAGCTTCCTGAAAGCAGTTGGATAACCACCAAAAGTCCGCACAACAATACGGGAACGGTTGCCAGCAGAACTTGAAGAATAATCCTTTTTTTTATAAACTCAGGAACAACCACGAAATACCCTTACCCCAATAATTTTTTAATGGTGATTTACATCTAATACCAAATACTACCTCTTGCCTTACCACCTTTTTATAATTATTAATTTCCTTGCTATCGCACGGTATTTCACCCGTTCTTTATTAGACATGGGGATAAGGCCCCTGGTAACCAGATATCCCTTTAGCCCCCAGGCGGAGTCTTTGGTAAACTCTATCAAATATCGTTTCAGACCAGGGATAGACTCTGCCCTGTCCTTATTGACATAAAAATATAACGGCCGGGACAGCGGGTAAGAAGCAGATGAAATGGTTTGAAAATCGGGAAGGGATGAATTTATATATGCTCCCTGGATGTCATGCTGATTCTGTTCAAGGTAACTGTATCCAAAGATACCGAAAGCGTTTTGGTTTGCCTCTAATTTGTCAACTATAAGGTTGTCGTTTTCACCTGAATTGATATAGGCACCGTCTTGTCTGATTGACCTGCATATATTCAGGAACTTTTCTTTATGTCTTTTCTTTAAATTTTTTATCCAGGTAAACTTCCCGCAGCCCTTTTCCATGGCCAGTTTTTCAAAGGCGTCACGGGTTCCTGAGGTCGGCGGCGGCCCGTAAACCTTTATCCTGAGGGGGGGAAGAGCCGGATCAACCTCGTTCCAGAAAACATAAGGATTGGGAATCAACTTTTTTTTGTCTCCATCGGGAACATCCCGGGCCAGGGCGAGAAAGATATCTCTGATCGTTAATCTAAACCGTGGAGCCTTGCTTGAATTAGCTATTACAATGCCGTCATAGCCGATTTTTACTTCCACTATTTTTTTTACGCCATTCTGAACGCATTGGTTATACTCTGCCCGATTAATACTGCGGGAGGCGTTGCTTATATCTGGGCTTTTATGTTTCGCTCCAGCGCAAAAAAGTTTAAATCCCCCTCCAGAGCCGGTCGATTTCAATTTTGGCAAAGCCAAGCCGGTATTTTCAGCGAATTTTTTGGTGACTACTTTAGCAAAAGGGTAAACCGTGGACGAACCAACAATGTTTATAACTTGTCGCGCTTCTAAATATTTGGCAGGTACGAAAAATAATAATACTCCCCCCAATAAAATGATCTTATTCATCATGATTTGTTCCTCAATAGGTGATGGCGTCGTAAAAAGTCCAATCTACTGCGTTGCGGCGTTTCGACTACCTCCGGCATACCGCATGTATGGCCGAACAGTTACTTAATCAATTATTAAAACAGAATTATTAAGGAATAATTAGAAAGACATTAAAGTGAGATTAAACCGGACAGGTATTACATTTTACATGTCATGTATCCAGGTTGACTTCATTTGCTAAACTGTTGACACACCTGGATTAATTGTTTTAAGCTAAATATGTTTTACGACTATTCAACCGTATTCAGTATCGGCCCATTCGGAGTTTTAGCGGTCAAAGGCCTTTTAAATACGAAAGGTAACTCACAGGGCACTGAATTTCCGGAATCCCAAAATGACGAACTTAAGGAGTACATTTGAGCACTTACCAATATTTGTTAACCTGGCACTACTGGAGGGTGTAATGGCGGCAGCAAAAATCTGGTTGATTGAGGATGAGGAAGATATCCTGGCCCTGGTCTATTATAATCTGGAAAGGCAGGGCTTCAAGGTCAGCGGTTTTCCAAATGCTGAAGAGATGCTGAGTGCTGCCAACGGGGGGGAGCAGCGACCCGATCTTATTGTCCTTGATGTTATGCTGCCGGGAATTGACGGTTTTGAAGCCTGTCGACGGCTGAAAAAACTGGAGAACTTCGAGGCTGTCCCCATCCTGATGCTGACGGCGAGAAGCGAAGAGGCTGATATTATCTCTGGTCTGGAACTGGGGGCCGATGATTACTTAACCAAACCATTCAGCCCCCGGGTGCTGGTGGCGCGGATTCAGGCCCTGCTGCGTCGTACCGTACTTCAGGATGAGAGCGGCGGTAATCGGATAACCCTGGGGGAAATGGTGATTGATAAAGATTGTCATGAGGTCACGATTTCCGGTACTACGGTTCCCCTTACGGCCTCTGAATTCAAAATTCTTGCCCTTCTCGCTGCCAAACCGAGCTGGGTCTTCACCAGAGACCAGATCCTTTCCACTATTCATGACGGTCATATTGTGGTAACTGACCGTACCGTTGACGTTCAGATAGTATCCCTGCGCAGGAAACTTGGCCCGCAACAGACCATTGAAACCGTGCGGGGCGTAGGATATAAACTAAGTCGGTGAGTAAACGTAAGCGTCTGCTCTGGCAGATATTCCCTCCCATGCTGGTGGTGACCATGATAGCGGTTATGGGAACCTTCTTCTTTGCCTCAAGAATTGCCAGGCAGTTTTATCTTAAACAGATAACCATGGACTTAAAGGTTCGCGCCCGGCTTGTGCGCTCTGAGATCCAGGCTGATTTCAGAGCTGAGCAGGGTGATCTCCAGAGACGCAGCCGGCAGATGGCCGTTCTGAGTCAGGCCAGGGTTACCCTGATTAAGGCCAACGGTAAGGTCAGGGCTGATTCCGATAAAAACCCGGCGGACATGGATAATCACGCTCACCGCCCGGAGGTTGCCATTGCTCTAAGCGGAAACCTGGGAACTTCCGTGCGTTTCAGTCATACCCTGAGCAAAAACATGATTTATGTCGCCTTGCCGGTCTTTACTAAAGACAACAAGCGCTCCCCTGTTCTTGGGGTAGTACGTCTTGCCATTCCCTTTATCTTTGTTAACCAGGTTCTGGACATAATGTATTGGCAGATTTTTCTTGCCGCCTTTATCATGTTGATTATAGCTGCCGCAGCCACTCTTTTTGTTTCCCGCAAACTCAGCAGCCCCCTGGAGGAGATGGGGCGGGCGGCCCGGTATTACAGTGAACTTGATTTTAACCATAAGATTGACTTTCCTGAGGGGGGATATTCAATTGAGGTGGCTGAGCTGGCCGATACAATAAACTCCATGGCCATGGAGTTATACCGCCGGATTGATACGGTCACCAAGCAGAAAAACGAGCTGGAAGCGGTATTTGAGAGTATGATTGAGGGGGTTCTGGTGGTGGATAACCGAGGACGGCTTGTCCGGGTTAATGATACCGCCCTGAAGATATTTAATCTTCCTTTGAACTATCATCCCGGTGCTATTACTGAGTCAATTCGTAATGTTGATTTATCCCGTTTTATACGCGAGATACTGTCCGGCGGCTATGTAAGGGAACAGGAGCTGGTCTTATATCTTGCGGATGGAGAGCGTTATTTCCATTTAAGCGGTACTCCTATACGTGATGGCCATAACAGGACGGGGGCCATGGTGGTTCTGAATGACGTGACCAGAACTAAGAAACTGGAAAATATCAGGCGGGAATTTGTGGCCAATGTCTCACATGAACTTAAAACTCCCATAACCTCAATCAACGGTTTTGTGGAAACCCTGTTGGATGGCGCCCTGGAAAACATGGCGGAGGCAAAACGTTTTTTAGAGATTATCCATCGGCAGGCCAAGCGTCTGGATGCCATTATTAACGATCTCTTAAAATTATCCAGAATTGAACGCGAAGATGATATGGGTGCGGTTGAACTCCAGCGCCAGGACTTGTTGCCGGTATTAAATAATTGTCTTGAGATGTGCGCCGTGACGGCCGGGGAAAAGGGGATAAAACTCATCCTTGACGGCGGGGCGGGAATAACGGCGCTTATCAATCAGAGCCTTATGGAACAGGCCATAACCAATCTCGTGGTTAACGCCGTCAAATACAGCACTGAGGGCGGTGAAGTATGGATTAAATCCCGGCGGGATGAAAGACAAATTCAGATAGCGGTGATTGATAACGGCTGCGGAATTGCTAAAGAACATTTATCCCGCCTCTTTGAACGTTTTTACCGCAGTGATAAGGCCCGGAGCAGAAAGCTGGGCGGGACAGGTTTAGGCCTTGCCATTGTTAAACATATTGTTCGGGCTCACGGCGGTGAGGTCAAGGTCGAAAGCAGCCCCGGGCACGGCAGTACCTTTACCATTATTCTGCCTGATATTACTTTGCCCCCGGTCTTGTAAAATCCATTTGTCTTCCAGTAAAAGGTAGCAGGGCTTGAATTTGAGCTTGTAATTCATGGCGGCCACTTCTTTTATATAAAGTCCAAGATAGATATACTTTATTTTGTGTCGGCGGGCGTAATCGGTCATATACAGGATATTGAAGGTTCCCGGACTGCGATGAGCTGCCTCCGGATCGAAATAAAAATAAACCAGATTAATGGCGTTTGCGTAAATATCGACAATGGATACTCCTGTCAATTGGTTATTTAAGCGGAATTCCACCTCGTGAGTATAACCAAAGCTGTTAATAAAAAAACCAGCGTAATATTCCAGGGCTGTATTGTTCCGCCCTGGAAAGCGGCGGCTCAGAAATTTATCACAGAGATCGAGCTTTTCAGTGTTGATTTTTAAAGGAGATATTTTAATCTCTAAATCCTGATTACGCCGCCATACCCGGCGCTGATTACGATTTTTTTTGAAGGTTTCGGCCTTAAGACGAATGGGAATACAGGCCTGGCAGTTCAGGCAGCGCATGGTATAAAAATAATTGCCGTTACGCCTGAAGCCGGTGGATAGGAAAAACTCCAGCGTTTCCATGGGTAGAGAATCAAAATAAGCTTGATGATAAACGGCGGGACGTGACATGCCATATGGACATTCCACCCTGATGTTTTGGAAACAGCGCTCAAATCTCTCGCTCATTGTTCGTTACCTTTGATAATCCGCCAAGGGTATCTATGAAAATTTCCAGGTCGTTTTTGGTCCCTGGCTGGTAATTCTCCGGATAGAGAAGGGCGGCCATATAAAAGACACTGTCTAAATGCAGGGCCTTAAGGGCGGCATGGGAGAATCCACCCAGGCGGTCACGAAGAAGTTTCTGGAGATCAATATCCAGATCCCAGGTTAAATCCCGGCCAAGATCAGAAATATCATGGAGTATTCTGGCCTTTTGTTCTAAAAGATCATGGTACGCTCTTAAATTATAATTGTCGGTGAGAATCGCGGCGGCTTCTGCTTCTAATTTCCTGATCTGACAGGCACGTTCCTGCAGCTTTTTTATCACAGGTGGTAATGGCATCATACTCCTCAATGGTGTAGGGTATATTATGTTTGCGTTTTCTCAACGATATATAAAAATCAGAGGGAAATCAAGTAATTATGTCTAATCAGATAAAAACTTCCGGCAACGGAATATCATTAAACAACTTAAATAATTTATTTTCTGATTTTTTTTTGGTAGGATATTAATTAAATAAACTGTAACTGTTTAAACGTCAGCGCTCCACAAACCACACTCTTGACTTTATAACATCTCGAAATTAAGCGCTTACGTTTAAACCCGTCCGATTTTAAAATGTAAAATTGTCCCAGGGTGTTATTTTAAAGGAATAACCATGATCTGTGAGTGTAATTATAACTGCCTGTCCTGGAGACATGTCTATGTCTGGTTCAAAATCAAAAAACCGCGGAGAAAATCGTAACAGCACGAGGTTTCAGGTGCAGGATAACGTCTTTGCTATTTTGAAACAGCCCCAGTATCGGGAATTAGGTAAAATTCTTGATATAAGCGAGAGCGGCATTTCCTTCTTGTGTATAAATGAAGGGGATTGGGATGTAGAGCCATTCAGCATAGACCTTATTTTTAGTGAGGAAAAGAAATCAGGCCATATTGCCATCCTGAAAGACATTCCGCTGAAGCCCATTTCATATTGTAAGAAAGACTATTGCCCCCCGGAACCCGGATCGCAAAACATGTCTTTAAGCCGTCAGTTTAAACGCTGCGGAGTGGCCTTTGCAGATCTTGATAAAGAGCAGAGATCCCTGCTGGATGTGTTTATTGCCAGCCACGCGGTGGCCAGGGCCTGAAGGCACTTTATTTGTAAGCGCTCCATGAACACCACCCTGCACACGTTGACCGGCCGCAATATACAGGGGGGATGATTGCACCCGGTCAACGTGCACATGGCGGCGTCCCTGAGTGGTATCGCTTTTATACGACGATCGCTTACAGTTTGGGGGTGTTGCAAATGTCAAGGTGTGGTTCGTTTGTCGCTTACCTTTATTTTAAAAGAAGCTGATTATTCATAAAATAATATATTATAAAATCTGGTTTTTGCAACGTGTCCATTAAATTAAATAGTGTCGGAGTGCAGGATATCCATTGTCCAATTCGTCTGCGTGAGAAGGGCGGAGGTCTGCAGTCAACCGTCGCCAGTCTCAGTCTGCGGGCCAATATGCCCAGCGGAGTTCGGGAAACCTGCGTGGCCGTGATTCTTGATATTATAAAACGCTATCAGGATGATATAAGGCCTGATGTTTTCCCGGAGATAGTAGATGAACTGAGGTTGAAACTCCAGGCCGATGAGGCCATGATTGAGATGTCATTCCCTTATTTTGTAGAGAAACACGCTCCGGTTACTTCAACTCCTTCCCTTATGGAGTACGCCTGTAAGTTCAGTTGCCGGATAAGTGAACGGCAGGATTTCACTATTTCCGTCTGGGTTCCCACCACAACCCTTTGTCCCTGTTCAAAAGAAATCAGCCGTTTCGGGGCTCATAATCAGCGGGCCGAAATTAATTTGAACGTAAAATTCAAGAAATTTATATGGCTTGAAGACCTTATTGAATTAGTGGAATCTGGGGCCTCCTGTGAAGTTTACAGCCTTTTGAAACGTCCAGACGAAAAGCACGTCACGGAAAAGGCCTACGAAAACCCGATGTTTGTTGAGGATGTAGTTCGTAAGGTGGCGCAGCTAAGCATGGCCCATCCCGATATTGCCTGGTTTTCCGTAGGGGTGGAGAGTTTTGAATCAATCCATAAGCACAGCGCCTACGCCTTTACCGACTATCAGGCCATCGGCGGTCAGCAAAATATTTCTTAAATGCTTTTTGCAGATTCGCACTGTTTAAGGCCGCTAACGGCTCAATCTCGGCCAGGACGGGAGTGTGGCCGTACTCCTCAATCGCCCTTCTGTTGCCGGCATTTTTCCTGCCGTTCATAACTATTCCCAAGACAGGTATATGCCGTTTCTGAAGCGCCTCCAGGCTGAGCAGGGTGTGATTGATGGTGCCTAAGCCGCTTTTGGTGACGAGGATAACCGGTAGTTGCAGATGATTGATAAGGTCAATCATCAGCGAATTATGATTGATGGGCACCAGCAGGCCGCCTGCTCCCTCTACCATGATATTTGAACCGCCGGCCGGCAGATTAAGGTGGCTGAATTCGATTTCAACCCCGGCGGCCGCCGCTGAGATATGGGGTGAGGCCGCTTTGGGCAGGCAATAGGCCTCGGCCATAAAAGAACTTGAGCTCAGGCCGCTTAAGCGCTGAATGACACTGGTATCTGTCTCTTCTTCCATACCGCTCTGAATCGGCTTCCAGTAATGATATTTAAGCCCGGAGAGAAGAATAGCGGCAACTATTGTTTTGCCAACCCCGGTACCGGTGCCGGTTATGAAGAATCTGGCCGGGAAATACATTATTTCACCGCTCTTAGATATTGGATATTATAGGTCATTATCAGAGGGCTTCCGTCAAGTTTGAGCTGCCAGCCTTTGAGGAGTTTTCTCATCTCAGAGCTGTTTAATCTCTGGCCCTTGAGTTGAGTTGCGGCTCCTGTTCTCTTCAGAGAATAGAAGAAATCCCGTGCCGTGGTGTATTCAACGTCAATATCTTCGTTCCAGAGTTTAATATTTTTAAATTTCCCCTCTAATAACGGCAATAGATACTGATTGTCAGGGAGGGGATTAATGGTGCATGGTAATTGTAATTCAGCGCAAATCTGCCGCCATTGGGGACAGGAATCGACCCCGATATAAGAAAACAGAATCTGTCCCCCATCTTGTAGAATATCCCTGATATTCCCCAGAGCTGAGGCTGGGTCATTAAACCACTGCATGGTAAGACTTGAGACAATCAGGGCGCAGCCACGGGCCGCCGGGGACTCTCCATCCATAATAAGCCAGATATGGCGGGGAGTGGTCTGGGGTAAATGACGTCGGCATTGTTCTATCATCCCGGAAGCCATATCCGTGAAGATAAGAGAACGATTCTGGAATATGGTTGATAATTTCCGGCTCAGCCTGCCGGTACCGCAGCCAATCTCCAGTACCGGGCCTGACGGCAGACTATGGGGCAGGGGCAGTAATTCCCCCATAGTTACGATACTTTTTTTTTGCACCAGGGCAAATTTATCGTACTCAGCGGCTGCCTGGGAGAAATTGCTGGCAATACATTTCTTCATTGGGGCGTATTTACACCTGATTCAGGAGGGGAAAAAAATGTTTTCGGTCATGATCTGCCGCCAGCATTCAGCGCTGTGAGTGAAGGGCAGACCATGTCCGGCCCCTTGTATAATTCGCAGACGGCTCATGGGCAGTAATTCATGCAGGGCATGGGCTCTGGCCTTGGGGACAATGCGGTCTTCAGCGCCATGTAATATCAGACATGGTTTTTGAATCAATCCTCTGATGTCAAGTTTGCTTTTGTCTAAAAGCTCAAGGTCGTTTTTTAGACGCTTTATATTAAGTCTGCTATCAACAGGGGGCGGCAGCGGCGAGGCGCAGTCCCGATAAAAATCAGCTAACAGGGCCAGTGGATTATCGGCAAGGCGCCGGCTCATTCGTTTAATATGCCGGCGGCTGAAACGTCCTTCTTTAACCCCGCTGCCGTGAAAGTGAATAAATCCACTGATTATCACTAAAAAATCAATCCTGTTGAACCATGGTTGACAAAAATGGAGCCCCAGGGAATGACAGATCATTAAATTCTGCCCCGTTTTATTGAAGAGCGGCTTATTGTCATATCCATCCCAATACCCCCGGTCAAGATAGGCGGGGCCGCAGTCCTTAAGCAGCGCATTCCAGGGCTGCCAGGTAGCGGCATGCAGACCCCAGCCGTGTTGAAAGTAAATATTTCGCAAGCGCTCCATAAATCACACTCTTTACTTTATAACATCTCGGAATGTAGCGGTACGACGACGATCGTATGCGTGCAACATGGCGTTCATGGAGCGCTTACAATATTTTTATGCGCGGCTGGCAAGGGCTTCAAGAAGTCTGTCTAAATGGTTCCGGGTATGGAGAGTCGAGAGCGCCAGTCTTATACGCTCCTGACCGGGCTCCACGGTGGGCGGCCGTATAGCAACCCCTATGATGCCCTGTTCTTCTAAGTAGTTACTAAGCTCAAGGGCGCGCCCCGCGGCTCCAGTATAGAGGGGAATAATCTGGCTGGTGGATGAGCCAGTAGAAAAACCCAGATTATGAAGTTCTTTTCTTAAATAATGGGCCGATTCCTGGAGATAACGCCGCTCATTGTCAAGGCCGGGCAGGAGATCAAGAGCCGCGGCAACAGCTCCGGCTGCCGCGGGCGGCAGGGCGGTGGAGTAAATAAAGCCCTGGCCGTAATTTATGAGATATTCCCTGACCAGGCGCGGACAGGCTAAATAGGCTCCAAAAGAACCACAACCCTTGCCGAAGGTACCCATTACCAAGTCTGCTTTTTTACCATTGCAGGCCAGTCCCATGCCGGAGGGGCCAAAAACCCCGGTGGCGTGAGCCTCGTCAACGTAGAGAATTGCCCCGTATTCTTCGGCAATTTCGTGCAACTTCGTAAGATTTGCCTGATCGCCATCCATACTGAAGACAGATTCGGTGATAATCAGAATTGGCCCTCGCGGCGCAGGACTACCCTGCATGATGATGCGCAGGTGATCGTAATCATTATGGTTAAAGCGCAAGAGACGAGCCCGGCTGAGGATCGCGCCCTGGATTATACTGTTATGACAGAGACGGTCTGCCACAATCAGGGCATGACGATTGGCCAGGGCGGCAATAATCGAGACATTGGCCTGAAAGCCTGAATTGAAGAGCAAAGCGCTTTCCTGACCTTTTAACCGGGCCAGGCGTTCTTCAAGGGCTTCAAAAAATGTAAAGTTGCCGCAAACCAGTCTCGAGGCTCCGCATCCGGCGCCGAAACGCCTGAGGTATGATATTGCCCCTTCTTTTATTTCAGGCCGCTGAGTTAAACCAAGGTAATCATTGGAACTGAAATTAAGTAATTCCCGGCCGTTGACCATGAGCGTGGCTATGCCGCCAGGCTCTACAGGTTTTAAGGTTCTGAACTGCCCGGCGTTACGCCGTTTATTAAGCGCCCGGCGCAGGAAAGAAAACTTGTTATTCATCAGAGGCGCATTATTTCCTGGTCGCTTTTCTGGTCCTTTTCTTTTTGGCCGCAATAGATTTTTTAAGATTCTCCGGGATTCCACGCTCCTTGCCGGCCTTTTTACGTTCGCTGGACAGGGTCTTGCAGCACAGAGGCTGGCGTAATTTAAAACCATACTTAAGGCGGTATTCTCTTGGAGTCAGGCCGTGGGTGCTTAGATGTTTGCTCGACAGCATTTTGAATTCATTGCCGCAATCCAGGCAGATAATCTTGTTTTTGAGAATGGATTTGTCGGGGCTTATGCCGGGTATTTCACTTTGCGGTTCAGCGGGTTCAGTGGCTTTTAATTCATTGTTCTGCAATATTTGTAATTTGGCGTGAACAGTTTGCAGTGCCGCGGTTATTTCATCGGTATCCATAGACCTGGAAGAACTCTGAGCCTGGATAATACCGGCGGCCATTTCAAGTAATGTTTTTCCCATGTTTAGTCTCCTGGTAGAATTTAGTATCGTACCGCTACATTCCGAGATGTTATAAGGACAGCGGTACGACTATGATCGTATGCGAGAGTGTAGTTTATGGTCGCTTACTTTTACGCACTGATGGTTATTGCTATTCTTGACATTATGCTGAATAGTTTATTTTTTTTTAAAAAAAAATAAATAAAATGTAATATAACCTATGCAAATAAATGATTGTAGCCCAATTTGCAATAAAAAATAATTATAATGGGTTAAAGCTCTATTGATTAATTTTTATTGCGAGGATAATACCGAAAAACAGCAGGTCTAAAATTTAAAAGATAACATAAATATAGGCAAACAGGAAAATACTAATCAGCAGATTGATAAAAATGAAATGACGCAGCTTGATAGTTCCTTCAAATTGCTCAAGGCAAAAACGCCAAAGTATATAACAGGCGGCAATGCTACTGTTAAGCATCAAAAAGGCGGACATTATCTGTACCGGAAAATCAGGAATACTGAAGGTAAAATATTCCAGAAAATGCCAGTTAATCTGTCTGCCGATAGTTGGCACAAAATCCCCTAAACCGTCTGCCATATATGCCATGCGATACACCAGCTCGCCACTGAAGGCCATGGGAATGAGGATGGGCACCATGGGTGAAAAACGGCCGAAGAGAGAGGCCTCCTGGTGGCCTAACAGACGGTTGCCGAGCCGGATCCCGGCCAGGACAATAATATAGGCTAACAAAAGAATTATAGTGAACCCCAGGGCCTCTGAACGACAGAAACGGGCAAATTGATGAAAGACCTCTTTCTGACGGAAAAAACGAGCTAACTGCGAGGCAATTAAGAAGGGGACAATGTAGTTACTGGTGATATAACGGCCCTTGTTCTTAATTAATTCAGAATAGGGATTACGCAGAAGAAATTGCGGTGAATCCCGGTCGCAGTTGGGAATACAGTGACCGCAGACCAGGCAATGCAGATTGTTTTTTACGGCATAAGCGCCAAGATATACCGGACAGCCCCGTTTACCGGCTCCGCCCCGTTGACAGGCGAAGGTGGTACAGCCCGCGCAGCGCTCGTGATTAGCCCGGAACTCGGTGATGGCCAGGGTAGCGGCAGCGCCGCTTATTCTGCCTAACGGGCAGAGGTGCCGACACCAGGCCTGCCCGGCATATAATATTCCCAGAATGGCTGAACCCAGAACGATGGTCAGGATTAACCAGGAGGTACCCTGTGGTGAATTATCAAGTCCGCCAACGATCTCTACCCAGATTATCAGGGCAAATAAGAAAACTGATAGATAGACCCCGTATTTTTTTAAAAAGCCGGGTACCGGGCGTGAACGGGTAAAACCTTTACGCTGTAAAAAAAGTCCCAGGCCGGGAAAAGGGCATATACCGCACCACATGCGGCCGACAAAGAACCAGGAGAGGACTATGGTTGGCCATAAAATACCCCAGGTTAAAAAAACGGCCATATTGTTTCTGGCCTCGGAGGGGCCGAAAAAGCCGGAGATTAAAACCAGAACAAACATCAGGTCACCGGCGGTACGAAGCTGAGCGTAATGGTGCCTGCTGGCCAGAAAACGCCTGAAGCCGGGGAATACCTTGAAAAGATCAAGACGGTCATTATCCTCAGAAGAGATAATGGAGCGCATGGCCTTTGTCCACCAGATCAAATCATAATCCTCTGTAATTATTCAGCGTTATGTCTAAAAGTAACAATAATCTCTAAACTGTAACTGTTCAGCAGTGCTCCAGGTTTGTTCGTTTGGGACTTTGAAGCATAGTTACGTATTCGAGAAGGCCTAAACGGACGAAGATGGGGTGCTGCTGAATAGTTACAATCCTCTAAAAGTTATCTTGTCGGCCAAATACTCAGTGCAGCAGAAGAATGGCTGTCGTAAAGAAGGTGGTTGTCCCGATAATATCCATGGTAGTAGCCACAAAAGGGCCGGTGGCAACCGCGGCGTCAAAGCCCATTTTTTTCATTACCAGGGGGACAAAGGCCCCGATGGAGGCCGCTAAAGTCATTTCGAGAACTACTGAAATACTGGCGACGAGAAACAAGTGACTGGGGTCAGGCAGGGCCAGAAAGACCACTAAGGCCAGGAACAGGCCGTAAACCCCGCCCAGCAGCATTCCGACCTTCATCTCTTTAAAGACTATTTTGAATACTTCCTCTAAGTTAACCCGGCCGGTGGCAATTCCCCGGACAATAATAGTGCTGGACTGGTTGGCGATATTGCCGCCCATGCCGTTGATAATCGGCAGAAAGGAGGCTAAAATTACATATTTCTGCAGCTCACCGGAAAAAAGAGCGATAATGGTGGCGGATACAACCCCGCCAACCCAGCTGGCACAGAGCCAGGGTGCTCTGGTAACGGCATTTGAGCGGATGGATTTCATTAAAATTTCATCGTCTTTACCGGCACCGGCCATCTGAAAAAAATCTTCGGTGGCCTCCTTACGGATAACATCAATAACGTCATCCACAGTCACAATCCCCAACAACTTACCGGCGTGGTTTATAACCGGCACGGCCAGAATATTATAACGTGAGACCATGTGGGCGACTTCTTCCTGATCGGTCTCCGGGTTAACGGCAATGACTTTGGGATTCATTATGTTCTTTAACTGGCGGTAGGGCGGATGCATGAGCAGTTCCCGCAGAGATAACACCCCGGTTAACTGGTTATTCTCACGGACAATATAGAGATAAAAAACCATCTCCAGGTCTTCACTCCGTTCCTGAATGGCCCGAATGGCCTCGTCAACGCTCAAATCTTCATGCAGGGCCATGAAATTGGGGGACATCAGCCCGCCGGCACTCTCCGGATTATATTGCAGGAGTTCATCGACTTCCTCCCGGTCGGCTCTGGCCATGAGCTGACGGATATTATCCGCTACTTCAACGGGCAGGGCCTCAAGGAGGTCGGCCGCGTCATTGGATGCCATCTTCTTGAGAACGGTGACCATGAATTTAGGCGGCAGATCATCAACCAGCTCCAGCATGATCGACTGATCAAGTTCGCTTAATATTTCGCCGATCTGATCGGTCTGGGCGATTATATTAAAAACATTATGGCGCTCTTCCGGGGTCAGGTAACGTAATACCCAGGCAATATCAGCGGGATGGGTCTTGTTGACCAGTTTAAGCAGATGGGCGACGGCCTTCCGGCGGTTGAGGCGGCGTACCGCCTCTAAAAGCACCGCTCCTTCACGGCCGACGACCTCTGGTTTAATTGTTTTTTTCATGGCCGGTTTATCCGTCTCTTAACGTCTTTTTAACTATTGCCTCGGCCTGCTCAGGGGTAAAATTATTCGCCACAGAGGCGGATTCGCCGTCCTTGCCGGGGGCTGGAGGCGTATTTTGTTCGTTATCGGAGGCGATATCAGTTGATTCATCTTCCAGAATACCGTTTTCTGCCTTCAACTCTTTTAAAATACGTTTCTGATATTCAATTTTACGATTAACCGCCAGATAATTAAGTAAGGGCCTTAAGATAAAGGCCAGGATGAGGATGATCAGAAAAATGTTAATTAACTGATGCAGCACTGGTTCAAGACTGCCAATGAAATCTTCCATAATCCTCTTTATTTCTCTGTCAAACGCTACACGCTGAATTTCTCCAGCAACTCATCAATTTCTTTCTGAGTAATCATAACCGGACAGGGTTCCCCGGCAGTTAAGATGACGGCCTTGAAAGAGCGGGCCAGCTGCTTTTTCATCTTGATACGTTTTTTTATTCTGGCGGCCATGACCAGTTTGTCCTGAGCGGAGAGGGAAACGTCAAGGCTCGCCGCGGAACTGAATTCCGCCGGGTTGAAATTGGCAATATACCTCTTGATTTCCTCAAGTTCCGCGGAGGGCATAGCTTACTTTTTTTCAGCTCTTCTCAATATATCAAGGGATTCCTGAATAGCCGGATCGGCGTTTAAACGCTTTATAAACTTCTTTTTTTCCTGGGCCGGGGTCATTCTGCCGTCTTTTTTACCCTGCCCGAAGTCTTCGTCATGGTAATATGGACTGTAAGGCTTATCACCGGCCGCCTTGCGGATAGCGGCCATTTTCTGCCGTTCATGAAGCTGAGAAGATAAATCTATATCTATCATGGTGTGCTGCTGGCGCTCACGGGCCTCATCCGCCTCTTTAACTATTTCGATAAATTTTTTATTTGTCTTTATCAAGTGGGCATTAAGTTTTCGCAGCTGCTTGATATTAAATGGATATGACGGCCATTTTTTATAGGAGGCCGGAGCTATTTTATCCCAGGGCATGGCGTTTTCTGAATATTTTTCACCAATCCTGGAGTACATGAAGCGAGTAGGAATAACGATATCAGAGGTAACCCCCCGATCCTGAGTAGAGCCGCCGTTTATGCGATAAAATTTCTGAGTAGTTAATTTAAGGGCTCCCAGGGGCTGAAATCTGGACATATTAATGCCAAAGAACGAGGGCAGCTGGTTATCAAGGTTAAGCATGGTCTGCACCGTGCCTTTGCCATATGAGTGTTTGCTGCCGACAATAATCGCCCGGCCATAATCCTGCATGGCCCCGGCAAAGATTTCAGAGGCCGAGGCGCTGAAGCGGTTAATTAAAATCAGCAGGGGGCCGCTGTATGAAATACCGGGATCAGTGTCAGAGAGAATATCGGTTTTGTTGCCGGCCCTGATTTGGACAACCGGGCCGGTGCGGATAAATAATCCGGCAATTTTCACCGCGTCTACCAAAGCCCCGCCGCCGTCATTTCTGAGATCAACAATCAGGCCTTTTATATTCTGGGCGGTTAATTTTTTCAAGGCCCTTCTGGTGTCATCCGTAACATTACGTTTCCCCCTGAAATCACGGTAAAAAGAGGGTATTTTCATGTAGCCGACAAGCCCATCGTCGGGGAGCCTGATGGTAACGGCCTTGACGAAGGTATCCTTCAGCTGGACAATATCGCGTACAATGGAGATTACCCGTATGGTGCCGTCCGGCTTTTTAACGGTGAGCCGAACCGTGGTACCCTTTTTGCCCCGAATAAGACTGACAGCATCCCGCAGTCTCATCCCGGCAATATTAACCGGTTCTTTGTGTCCCTGGGCGACCATGAGAATAATATCATCGGCGGTTAACTGTTTCTGGCGATAAGCGGCACCGCCTGGGATAATCCGTACCACCTTTACGTAGCCGCTGTCCTCCTGGAGCACGGCGCCAATGCCCTCCAGGGAGCCGCGCATATGAATATCAAAGTCCTCCTTCCGGCTCGGGGGCAGGAAATCACTATGGGGGTCAACGGCCCGGACGATAATTGAGAAGAAACGATTATAGGAGTCCTTGTTGTCCATTTTCAGCATGCGGCTGAATAAATAATCATCGCTTTTCCGAACTTTTTCCAGGGCCTCCTTTTTAAGCTCTGCCGGGGTTTTGAGCTTTACCTTTGTACCTTTATTTTTAGAGGCGGCCCTGTTCATTTCCTGAATATCAAGATACTGGCTTACTACCTGATATTTTATATCTTTACGCCACCGGTCGCGTAATTCCTCTATTGTTTTGCAATAGAGTAATTTTTTGGCATCAGACTGCATTAACTCAACCTTGTTTAAGTCAATTCCCCTCTTGAAAATTGCCGCGGTTATGGTCTGTACCTGCTTTACCCGCTCCTTTAATATTTCATCAGCGGCAATGGGAAACTGTAAATGTCCGCTTCTCATCTCGTCATCTAATTTTAATTTAAAGCCGCTGAGGGAATCAACATCCTTCTGGAGAAAGAATTGTTTGCGCGGGTCAACCTGCTTCAGGTAAAGTTCAAAGGCCTGACTGGAAATCTTATTGTCCAGGGGGCGGTGATAATAATGGTAAGTGGTGATCTCATGGTTAATTATATAGCTTAAAAGTTTGGCCCGCTTAAGTTCATAATCACGGCTGTGTTCGGTGGCCTGTAAACAGGAGGCAGTTGTAGAAAAGATGAAAAAACTGAAAAAAAGTAGAAAAGCTATACGTTTCATCATAATATTTATTCCATTGAGTTGGGGATAATTTTCAGCCTTATCTGAATAGCTATAATTTTTCTAAAAAAGAAAGACAACCCGTGGTTATCAAAAGTATAAAAGTATATATAAATAATATCATTTAGAGAATGGTGCCTCGGCCCAAATTGATTTTACCGTCTCCGTATAATGATTTAGTTTTTTAGTCTTGGTGATTTTTTTTCTGATTTTACTTGAATCTTCAAAAATTTCGGCGAGATAACGCCAAATCCCCTTCAAACGGCCCAGGATATGAGAATCACCGCATAAACGTTCCTGATACTGTTGTAACAGATCAGCTAAAAAAGTTTCCAGTATATCTCTATCGCTGTCGCTTTTCAAGTACAATCCCCCTGCTTTGAGCCCGGCGCTTAGAAAGGGGTCGGCAATGAGGCCTCTGCCCAGCATAAGGCGCTCTATCCCCGGCAGGCATTGATTGATCCGGCTGTATGAGCCGTGGTCAGTAATATCACCATTATAAATCAGGCGGTGACGGGTCAGAGGCCGGCAGTTACAAAAGGCCTCAAGATCGGCGCGGCCTTTATACATCTGGCGGCCGAGACGGGGGTGGATAATTATTTCGGTCAGGGGATATTGATCCAGGACGGGTAGCAGACTGTAAAGCTCCGCGGCGGAATCAAGACCCAGCCTGGTCTTGATGGAAATCCGCTCTGGCCAGCGGGCCGTTACCGCATCCAGCACCCGACAGATTTGTTCCTGGTGCGGTAGCAGACCGGAGCCTCTCTTTTTTCTTGTTACCATGGGGCTTGGACAGCCCAGGTT
Source organism: Desulfobacterota bacterium M19 (assembly GCA_048820955.1). Lineage (GTDB taxonomy): Bacteria > Desulfobacterota > Desulfobulbia > Desulfobulbales > VMSU01 > JAADIV01. The sequence goes on from JBMERE010000004.1 coordinate 28,305, forward strand.
CCAGTTAATTTCCGGCCAGCCTAAGTCAAATATATGCCGGGCGGTGAAGAGAAAATCATTGGGATCGTTACTCAATATCTGTGGAATCAGGTCCGTGTTTCTATTGTTTTCAGGGCTTATATCACTCAGATAGGCTGGTTTTATCCGTCGGGCTCCATTGGCCGCGCTCAGCGAACTTATGAAGGGGGCCATGGCTCGATCCACCCCTTTAAAATAACGCAGGAAGGTGGTGCGGTAAATACAATCGGTTATCCCCTTCAAGGGGGCCAGGTAAATTTCCATTGTAGCTGTTCAGCAGTAGATAATGGTTGACAAACAAAGGCCTGTAAATATAAATGACACAATTAATCTTGTTTAAGGGGGATGGTAGAAAATGAATGAATTACAACGGCAGGTTACCATAATTACTTCTCTTGGTAAACGCTATTCAGGCCGCATTGATGTCCCTAATTCCGCTCTGCGGACAACGGATTTATTTAATAGTTCCAGCACGTTTTGGAAAAATCGCCAGCAGGCCAGATATTTTAAAGATGCCCTTCTTCTCCATGAGGCGCAGCTCATGCTCTCCGGCGGCGCCCTTTATGAAAGTTATGGCAACCTGCAGCTCCGATTAAGTGCCGTTATTGCCTTTTGTGATGAATTCACCACCCTGGGACGCGATGACGAACGGGCAAGGGTGGAAAATGTGCAGGCCAAAACCGGAGAACAAAACTCCAATATCAAGATTATTGCCAACACCATGGGCAGCTCATATTTTGAAATAAGCGGTGTGGTGAACGGTGCCGTGCAAAAAAAATCGCATGATCGCTTCCTGCCGTTACAGAAGGCGGCCATAGTCGAAATAATCAGGAAAGAAGATAAATGGTTTAAGAGGCCGTTCAGCCTGAAATCTAATTTTATCGGCGTTAATACCAGCTATATTGAGGCCATTGACGTCGCTGTTCCCTCTTGATTATGTTGAGCGCCATTCGTCAGGAACTTAAAGAGCGGGAAAAAGATTTTCTGCGGCCCGCGGCCTGCCTCAGCGCTGCCGCCATTCGCCGCCGGGCGGATGAACAGGGCGGCTACCGCCTGGATTTTGCCACCGATGCCGACCGCATTCTGCATTCCAAGGCCTACACCCGTTATATAGACAAAACCCAGGTCTTTTACATGGTCAGGAATGATCATATTACTCATCGGGTTCTGCATGTGCAGTTAGTTTCCAAGATTGGCCGTACTATCGGCCGTTTTCTTGGTCTGAATGAGGATCTTATTGAGGCCATTGCCCTGGGGCATGATATAGGCCACCCGCCCTTTGGTCATGACGGTGAAAAAATTCTCTCCAGGATCTGCCGCCGTCACGGTCTGCCGTATTTTCTGCATAATCTGCAAAGCGTCCGCTTTCTCGACAGTATTGAGAAACAGGGCCGGGGGCTTAATCTGACCCTCCAGACCCTGGATGGTATTCTCTGTCATGACGGCGAGATTCATCAGCAGACGCTGTATCCTGAATGCCATAAAACCTTTGCCGATTTTGACCGTCAATGCCGGGAGAAGGGCGAAGATCCCGCCCTGGAGATCCGGCCCGCTACCATGGAGGGCTGCGTGGTGAGAATGGCCGATACCATCGCCTATATCGGCCGTGATATAGAGGACGCCATCGAATTGAACCTGATCAAGCGGGAGGATATTCCGGTTTCCTGTGTCGGGGTTATGGGTCGCACAAACGGCACCATTGTCTATCGTCTGGTCACGGATCTCATTGACAGAAGCCACATGAAAGACTATATCGCCTTCAGCCCCGAGGTTTCGGAAGCCTTAAGGGAACTGAAGGACTTTAATTACCATTATATATATTTGAATCCGGCAATTAAGCGGGGAGCGGAGAAAATAGCCGAGTATTACCAGCAGTTATTTGACGCCTGTCTGCGGCATTTCCAGAACTCAAAACGCGGGCCTGGGGTCTTTGAGGCCTTTGTCTCTCACCTGAGTGCCGAACGGATCGCGGCAACACCCCCGGCCGGTATTGTCCGTGATTTCATCGCCGGTATGACAGATGATTATTTCATGACCCAGGTAAAAGGACTGTAAGCGCCCCATAAACCACACTCTTTACTTTATAACATCTCGGAATGCGTGCAGCAGGGTGTTCATGGAGCGCTTACAAAGGACTGACAACTTAATGCAGATTAGAATGAAGAAATTTATGCCGGGCGAAAATACGCTCATGGTGCTTATTGCCTCTTTTATAGGTGCCGGTGCCGGACTGGTGAGCATCCTGTTTCGTATTGTCCTTGAATTTGTGCATAAAATAATTTTTGTAAACGGCTATTCCTACGTGCAGCAGGGGGGATGGCATATTCTCCTCCTGCCCCTGGTTCCAATGTGCGGGATGATTCTGCTTATTCCCCTGTCTTTGCTGTTTCCCGGTGAAATAAACGGTTACGGTCTGCCCAAATTTCTGCGCAAGGTTAATATGGAGGGGGGCTATATACGTTTCAGAACTATTATCTTAAAGATATTATCATGTTCGCTTACCATTGGTACCGGTAACTCCGCCGGGGTTGAGGGCCCCATTGCCCTGGTCGGCGGGGCGTTGGGGTCGCAGTGCGGCCAGTTTTTCCGGGTGTCCGGGGAGCGTATGAAGATATATATTGCCGCCGGCAGCGCCGGGGCTATTGCCGCCGTCTTTAACGCCCCCATTGCCGGGGTGTTTTTCGCGGCTGAGATAGTTCTGCTCGGTACTTATGAAATATCATCATTCTCGGCTCTCGTTGTCTCATCGGCCATTGCCACCGTGGTCTCAAGAGCCTATTACGGCGAGAGCCCGGTCTTTCAGATTCCGCCCTACCATCTGGTTTCATCATTTACCGAGTTGCCCCTCTATATGCTTATGGGGTTGTTCATGGGCGTCATTGCCGTTCTCCATATAAAGTTTTTTTATAAGACCCGTGATTTTTTTGCCAACTGGAATGTCCACCCCCAGGCCAAGCCCATCATCGGGGCTTTTGCCGTGGGCCTTATCGCTATATTTTTCCCTAAAGTCATGGGGGACGGCTATGATTATATCAAGGTGGTACTGGCTGGTCACGCTGTATTGTGGGTCATGGCGGTGCTGATTTTTCTAAAGATTGCCGCCACCGCCATTACCCTGGGAGCCGGGGGCTCCGGCGGAGTTTTCGCCCCGGCGCTGTTCATCGGCGCGGTGGCAGGCGGGGCCTTTGGCGGGATGGTTCATCATCTTTTCCCCCTGCATACCGCGGCTGCCGGTGCCTATGCCGCGGTGGGGGTAGGGGCATTTCTGGCCGCCTCTACCCATTCGCCGCTCACTGCGATCTTCCTGCTCTTTGAGATGACCGGCGATTATCGAATTATTATCCCGGTTATGTTAAGCAGTATAATTGGTACTACCGTGGCCCACTGGCTCTGTAAAGATTCCATTGATACCGTGGATTTCAGCCGTGAGGGCATTGACATTCATGAGGGCCGGGAAACGGCCATCATGAAATCCATCAAGGTGGGGACACTGCTTGATGAAGATGTTAATTTTATAAGTGAAAATGCCAATGTGGATCAGTTATTAAAGATATTCTCCATGGCCAAGGACGGCTTTTATTTTCCTGTTATTAACGAAACCGGCATGATGACCGGTATCGTCTCCCTGCAGGATGTCAAGACCGTCCTCCATGATGAAAAATTACGCTGTAACGCCACGGTGGGCAAGGTCTGCGCCCGTAATGTAATCTTTGTTACGCCGGAGGATAGCCTCTACGATGCCATGCGGATTTTTGACATTAAAGGCTTTGATGAGATCCCGGTGGTGGAAGATAAAAATTCGCCGTGGGTTCTGGGGATGATTAAGAGAAAGGATATTCTCGAGGCCTACCATCGGGAGGTCATTAAACGCGGGATAAGCGCCAAGAGCTGCCCCATTAAATTTGACTGAAAAAGCAGAGGAGGACTGGATGACGGTGAAGGTGGGTATTATCGGTGGTTCCGGGCTTGATGAACCGGATATTCTAAAAGACGCCACCCGGTTGGAGACAGAGAACCTTTACGGCCGCCCCTCGTCGAATCTTACCTGCGGCCGCATTGGCGGGGTTGAGGTCGTTATTCTGGCCCGGCATGGCCGGGATCATTCCATATATCCCGGCGCGGTTAATTTCAGGGCCAATATCTACGCCTTGAAGGAGATGGGTTGTACCCATATTCTGGCGGCTACCGCTGTGGGCTCCCTGCGCCGGGAGATAGAGCCCGGCCACCTGGTATTGCCGTCTCAGTTTATTGATTTTACCAAGCGGCGGGAGAATACCTTCTTTGATCAGGGCCAGGTGGTGCATACTCCCATGGCCGAGCCTTTCTGCCCGAATCTGCGCCAACTGTTGTTGCAACAGGCCAGGGCCCTGTCTCTGCCATGCCATGCGGACAAGACGGTTATCACCATTGAGGGGCCGCGATTCTCCACCAGGGCCGAGAGCCATATGTTCAGGAGCTGGCAGGCTGATGTCATCAATATGAGTACCGTGCCTGAGGTTAATCTGGCCCGGGAACAGAAAATTCACTACGCCGCTGTAGCCATGTCAACCGATTATGACTGCTGGCATGAGGATGATGAGCCGGTAACCTGGGAGATGATTATGGCGACCATGAGTAAAAATGCCCATAATGTTATTCGTCTCTTTACTGAGACCATCCCCCTTATTGCGGATTATGATGATATCTGCCATTAAGAGCTGTCTGGGAAAACCGAGAAAATTCAGGAGAAAACTACACAAGGAGAAAAAATGCCAATTAAATCATTAATCCGTTCAATACCTGATTATCCCAAGAAGGGGATTATGTTCCGTGATATAACCACCCTGATTAAAGAACCGGTGGGCTTCCGGCTGGTAATCGACAATCTGACCCAGCGCTATATAAACGGCGAAGTTGACTATGATATAATTGTCGGAATTGAGGCCCGCGGTTTTATCATGGGCGGCGCTCTCTCCTACACCCTGGGCAAGGGATTTGCCCCCATACGAAAGGCCGGCAAGCTGCCCGCTGATGTTTACAGTCAGAAATATGCCCTGGAATATGGTACTGACAGTATAGAGATTCACCAGGATGCCTTGAAACCAGGGGCAAAAGTATTGCTGGTTGACGACCTGCTGGCCACCGGCGGTACGGCCCTGGCCGCCGCCGCTCTGATAGAAAAGCTGGGGGCCACGGTGGCGGAGATGGCCTTTATCGTCAATCTGCCGGATGTGGGCGGTGAGGCCAAGCTGCGCGACAAGGGATACAGTATCTATTCCCTCACCGAATTTGAAGGCGAATAGTTTTTGTATTGTTTGTATTGTTTGTATTTTGGTAACGCCCGTCTGGAGCTTAGGCCATAATTAAGTTTTTTCTCACCGCTTACTTTACAGAATATTAAATTGCCGGCAGCAACTCATTTATCAGACGCAGTAAATTGTTTTGAGCCCGTTTAACCTCATTCAGAACCTCTGCCATGATGATGGGCTTAAAATTATCCGGATCATTTATGTTGGCGATTATGGAGATGGCCGCGGCCCGCATACCGGCATGACGGGCCGCGATAATTTCCGGGACCGTAGACATTCCCACGGCCTGAGCGCCACAGTTAATTAAGAATCTGGTCTCGGCCGGGGTCTCTAAGCTGGGGCCGGGAACGGCGGCGTAAATTCCGGTGCTGAACCCCCTGACTCCCAGCCGGGCGGCATAATCAGCAGCCTGCTTGATAATCTGTTCATCGTAGGCCTTTGACATGTCCGGGAAACGCGGCCCCCAGTCCTCATTATTCATGCCGCGCAGGGGATTGCCGCCCATGAAATTGAGGTGATCCCTGATCATCATCAGGCCGCCAACCCGCAGTTCAGGGCTCAGGCCGCCGGCGGTATTGGTGGCAAGAAGTGTCCGGCAGCCCAGGTATGCCCCCAGACGGACGGGTAATACCACCTCTTTAAGTGAATATCCCTCATAATAATGCAGACGGCCCTGGAATATGAGTACCTCCCTGCTGCCGATTTTACCACTGATTAACAGCCCGTTATGACCGGGGGCGGTGGCGGGGGGCAGGCCGGGAATCAACTCATAGGGGATTTTGTTACTGATCTGTAAATCCGGTGGCAGAGCGGCCTGGCCGCTCCCCGTAATCAGCATGATCTCCGGGGCGGCGTCAAGTCGCCGGGTCAGGAAATCACAGGCCTCCGTCGCCCTCTTCTGGTAGAGAATTGCATCCATATTTTGTGTAAGTGCTCCCTGAACGACTCGCATACGATCGTCGTCGTACCGCTACATTCCGAGATGTTGTAAAGTCAGCGGTACGATCATGATCGTATGCGCAAGTGTGGTTTATGGAGCGCTTGCAATACTCCGGGCTGCCAGGCGTTTCAGGTTACGATGAATTTCCTCCAGACCCTGAGGAGTAAGACCGGCGCCACAGGCAATATTATCCGCCCTCTCCTGAGTCATGAAGTCATCGGGGCCGTGGGCGTCGGAATCCAATACCAGATCAGCCCCGCTAACGGCCGCCAGGCGAACGATATGGCCGTTGGTCAGGCAATGGCCCTTGCGGCCTGATATTTCAATGAATACCCCTCTAACCGCGGCGAGCTCCATCTCCTCGGTGCTGATGAGGCCGGGATGGGCCAGAATATCCACTTGCGCCTCAATGGCTGCCAGATTGGTGCCGGGGGCGACTGGTTCAACGATTGTCTCACCATGCACCACCACCAGCTGGGCTCCCAGCTCACGAGCCTGGGCGGTGAGCCGGGCAATTAAAGGCGGCTGGACATGGGTTAATTCAATACCGGCAATCATCCGGGTGGTGGAGTGGCGGTTCCAGTCTGCCGCGGCCCGGACTATCCGGGGAATTATAAAATCGAGATTCGAGGAGTCGGCATGGTCGGTGATGGCCATGGCCTCATAGCCCATGGCTTCAACCCGGCGCAGATGCTCCGAGGGCACTAATTCGCCGTCGCTGAAAAAGGTGTGAGAATGGAGATCAATCATGTTGGCCTCTTAATGAGTGATGGCAGGCCTCGGTAATCGTGATATCAACAAGATCACCGGGGGTTAAAGACGTATTTGTATTGTCTGTGAAATTTACGATATGATTGGCGGCGGCACGGCCGCTCCACTGTCCTGGACTGTGGCGGCTTCTGCCTTCAACCATTACCTCTTGCACCTGGCCCACATATTCTTTATTACGTTCCGCGGCAATGCGGTTTATCTCCTCCTGGAGAAGAGATAAACGTCTGCTTTTGACTTCCTCTGGTACTTTATCGCCAAAGGCGGCGGAGCGGGCCTGAGGCCGGTCGGAATATTTAAACGAATAGGCTCCGTGATAACGTATCTCCCGCACCAGATCCATAGTGGCCTGAAAATCTTCTTCACTCTCACCGGGGAAACCAATAATTATATCGGTGGTGAGGGCAATATCCGGCCGGGCGGCCCGTAATGCAGTCACCCTGTCTCGATAATGCTCAATGGTGTAATGACGATTCATCCGTTTCAGGACGTTATTGGACCCTGATTGCACCGGCAGATGAAAATGAGGGCAGAGAATATCAATTTCGGCAAAGCATTGAATCAACTTGTCATTTAAGTCCTTGGGGTTGGAGGTGGTGAAACGAAGCCGCTTAAGGCCCTCCACCGCCGCAGTCTTTCGCAGCAGGGTGGAAAAATCCACCTGCCGGGATAAATCATGGCCATAGGAGTTGACGTTTTGCCCCAACAGGGTGATCTCTTTAACTCCGTGGCTGGTCAAGTGGCTGATTTCAGCCAGAATATCCGCCATCCCGCGGCTCACCTCCCGCCCCCTGGTATAAGGAACCACACAGTAGGTACAGAAATTATTACAGCCCTGCATGATAGTTACAAAACGTTTATGGGCCGGGCCGCGGCGCAGATCAGGCAGATAAGGCGGGATCTCAAAGTCAGCCGACTGGCTCACCGCCGTCTGCCGGCGGCGGCTGGATTTTATTTCAGCGATCAACTCCGGCAGTTTGTAGATATTCTGGGTGCCAAGCACCAGGTCGACGTAGGGCAGACGGGCCAGAAGTTTATCTCCCTCCTGCTGGGCCACGCAGCCTGCCACCCCGATAATCATCTTCGGTCTTCTGCTCTTCAGGTGTTTCAGGGTGCCCAGCAGGCTGAAGGCCTTTTGCTCGGCTTTCTGACGAATACTGCAGGTGTTTATCATGACAATATCGGCCTCCATAAGGCCGGGAGCCGGGCGGCAGAATTCAGCGAGCAGCTGGGACATAATCTCTGAATCACGATCATTCATCTGGCAGCCGAAGGTCTCAATATGAAAGGAGAGGGGCCGCATTATATGTTCCCCGGCCGGTTGCTGTCGTATAGTTTACGGAAGGCGGCAAGACGCTGCTCCACCTCCGGGGCCAGCTTGATCTTATATAGCTTGGCGTACTCGGCCGCCATGCGGTGGGTATTGAACACCGGGCCGTTCAAGGCGATATTCATGACGCATTTATCAATTAATTCGGGGCGGCAGGTTTCATCGTAAAATGTTTTTAATATCCTGGGGAAAAGGTTGTAAAAAGAGTCCGAATCCTCAGTGAAGAGGAGGGTGCATAAATCTTCGCTTAAACAGGCGTTGGATATCTCGCATTCCCGGCCGAACTTCCAGCCGGTGCGGCCCTGATTATAACCCTCTACCCACCAGCCGTCCATGGTGCTGATATTCGGCACCCCGTTCAGGGCCGCCTTCATGCCGCTGGTACCGCTGGCCTCCAGGGGCCGCTTGGGGCTGTTGAGCCAGGCGTGTACTCCGGCCACCATCATCTTGGCTATGGCCATATCGTAGCCGGGGATAAAGATAAGTTTAATGAGGCCGTCCGACTTATCGTAGAGTTCTTTCTGGGTATCAATAATATTTTTAATAATATGCTTGCCCGGTTCATCCGCCGGATGGGCCTTACCGGCAAAGATAAAATTCACCGGCCAGTTATTCTTTTTGACAATCCCGGTTAGACGGTCAATGTCCTCAAAAACCAGATTGGCCCGTTTGTAGGTAGAAAAACGACGGGCAAAGCCAATGGTCATCACCCTTGGATTCAAGTCTCGTTCAGAATCCTTGAGGTGTGATAAAAAATTAGGCGGATCAATCCAGGTCGTGTGCATTTTCTGACGATGCTCAATGAGCATCTGGTTTATAAAATCAATCAACTTCTCGGTGTCCGTCTGCCAGGCCTGTTCAAGATAGGTACGGAATTTGTCGTTATCTTTAAGATCCTTCGCCCTGGCGAAGACCCCTGGGTTTTTGCGCCAGTTCTTAAATTCGGGGAAGATGTCAAATAACTCCGCCTTGGCGGCGCTGATCCAGGTAAGATGGTGAACCCCGTTGGTAACGGCCTTGATCTTATGGGCGTATTGCGGAAATTGCTTTTGGGTAACTAAGCGGTGCATACGGCTTACCCCGTTGGCCGCCCGGTTAATTTTCATGGCGAGAGAGGTAAAGTTGAAAAAGTCGGGATTCTCGCCTTCCTCGGCCAGAAGCTCCAGAATACGGTTACAGAAGGGGTGGCCGATTTCGGCGTACATATCCCGGTAGAAACGGTCATGGCCCGCTTTTACCGGGGTGTGAATGGTATAAACAACCCAGTTGGCGGCTAATTTGGCCGTCTCCAGAATCTCCTGATCCGTACTTTTCATCATATAGTCATCACCCAGCTTCTCCTGCAGATACCTGGCGATGAGATGGAGGACTACGGCAACTCCGTGCTGTTCATTGAGGTGAATAGTCTTTGAGGTAATATTCAAGGCCTTCATAACCGGCAGTACACCCGCGCCTAACAGGCGGCGCTGAATGGCCTTGGCTCTTTCCGAACGGCTCTCGTAAAGATGCTGGGCGGCTTTACGAATCCATTCAGGGGCGGAAGGCAGGCTGTAATCAAGCAGGATCTCAGGTACAAAATAACTAAGATCATTGGCGGCCTCCAGCTTCATCCACAGATTGCCGGCCACCTTAATCTGCTTACCGCGGTCAAAAAACGGTATCTCTATCTGGAGGGGTTTCCGCGGATCAGCGGGATCTTTTAAGAGATAGAGATGGGGGGTCTCCTCTGGCCGCCATTGGGTGGCATGGGCGATCTGACCGGCCTCGGAATCCACCAGTTGTGAAAAATACCCCTTACGGTAAAGCAGGGAGATGCCAAGCGCCGGCAGATGACAGTCGGCATAGCTCTTCAAGGTGTCACCGGCCAGAACTCCGAGCCCGCCGCTGTAATTGGGGATTTTCGCCGGGCCGTATAATATCTTGTCATTAAATTTACTGACCAGCTTATTCTCGTGATCAAATATATTTATTTCCCGCAGGACATCTTTGACCGGGTTATAGACATCATTGTCGGCTCCTATCTCCATGCTGACATGAGTCACCGATTCTCCTTCGGCAGAAGTCAACCGCGCCCAGACTTTTTGCAGCACCTTGGAGCTGATCCCGAAAAATGTCCCGAATTCATTGGAAACCAGCATCCGGCTGAGAATTTTATGACTGTCTAATTCAGATTCTATATATGACATGATGTAAACACTTTTATCTGAAAACAGCCCGCTAAGCAGAGGCGTTTCAGGCTGTTTTAACAGTTTGTTGCGGCTGCGGCCTGAAAATCAGGCCACAGCCATGCCGGTTTATTGATATATTTTCTATTGATGGCCTTTGCGCTTCATGAAAAACATGTTCCCGGTAAAACTCCAAGTCCATCAAAAATAGTAACCTATTTAAGTCGTTTCGTAAATTCCATTATGCAGGAGAAAAAATCAGCGCAAAACGTCCGTCCTCTGTTAAAATATGGTTAAATGTTAAAAAAATGATAAAAATATGTTGTCTTTTCAAGACGTTTTCTATAATCTATATTTTTTCTAAATAAATGAAATGATTTTTATCAAAAAAAGGAGGGGAATAATGCTTAAAAAATATTCTGGAACCATCGTGTTTTTTACCTTTGCCATGTCTTTTTTGTTATTGGCCGGCGGGTGCAGTCAACATAAAATCCAATCGACTCCTCCATCTCCGGCGGTATCAACTCCCCTCCCTGAACAGCATGAGGCTCCAACGGTCACTACTCCTCCCGGATCTGAAGAATCTCTGAGTACTCCTGCTCCCAAGCCGGTTCATTCCTTTACTATCCTTGAAGGACGCACCACCGGCCCCATGCTGCCGGTGTACTTTAATTTTGACCGTTCAAACATCCGCAAGGATCAAGTAAGCAGAATTGAAGGCAACGCCCAGTATTTGAGGAATAACAGTCATGCCACAATTGTCGTGCAGGGCAATTGCGATGAACGGGGTACCAGTGAATATAATATGGCTCTTGGTGAGAGAAGGGCGCAAAGCGCCAAAAGGTATTTAGTCAATCTTGGCGTAAATCCTGATCGGATTACCACCATCAGCTTTGGCGAAGAGAAACCGCTTAATTATGGTCACGATGAGCTGGCCTGGTCTCAAAACAGGCGGGATGATTTTGTCCAGAACCCCTGATTCTGCCGTCTGACGCGCTTTGCTGTTTTTTGAAATATATGTGCCGCTTAACCTCAATATGTAATTTTACAACTAACTTTTTTTAAGGATTACAATGAATTTAAATTTTCGTAATAAATCAATTATTATTGCCTGCTGCTTTATCTGTTCTTTAATCTTGATTAAACCGGTATTTGCCGCCCCAGGCCTCAAGATAGGTGTTATAAGTATTCAAAAGATTATTGACAACTCTCAAGCAGGTCAGCGGGCTCGTAAGGTGCTGGAGGCCAAACAGAACGAATTGCAGCCCAAACTCATGAAGGAAAAAAAGGCCTTGGAAAAAGAGGCCCGTGATATCGAGAAGAAGAGTTCTGTCTGGAGCGCTGATAAGAAACAGACAACTGAACGTGATTATCAAAAAAAGATGCGGGCTTATCAGATGAAGGTTAATGATGCTCAATATACCATGAAGCAGTTACAGAAAAAGGTTCTAAATCCTATTTTCAAACAATTACAGGCAGTAATTAATGAGGTCGGCAGAACAGAAGGCCTGAGCCTGATCTTTGAAAAATCGAAGAGCAACGGTCTGTTGTATGCCGATCCTAAACTTGACGTAACCAGTGTAGTCTTAAAGAAAATGAATGCGGAGACAGCTGCTGCCAAGTAGACGATTCTGTAGCTGACTCTGGTAACTGTTCAGCTGCACCCAGGCGGAAGTCTGCTGAAATAGTTACTGCTTTTTTTATGCACCTCATAAGCCTCCTTTCTCAATGAAAGGGGGCTTTTTTTTATGCCCTTTCTTCGTAAGCACTCCACAAACTACACTCTCGCATACGATCATGGTCGTACCACTGACTTTATGACATCTCGAAATGTAAGCGTTTCAGGGTGTTCATCGAGCGCTTACATTTCTTCCATGGGTACAAAACATACCAGCGCCATCCCCGGTACCGAGGCCAGAAAACTGATCCCGAAAAAAGCCCCATATCCCACCCAGGCGGTAATGAAGCCGCTGACCGTCCCGGCGTATAAGCCGCTGAGCCCCATAAGTCCGGTACCTATGGCATAATGGGAGGCCTTGAAATCATCGTGGCAGATTCGCATGAGATAAGTCATTAATACTGCCGTGCCCAGGCCGCCGGCGAATTGATCAAAGGCGTGAGTCAGCACTACCGCGGTCATTTGAATCATCGACAAGGGCAGGGGGGTCGGATTGGCGGTGTTCAGCGCCAGCATGCCGCTCAGATAAAAGGCCAGGGCCATATAAACCAGGTTGGTAATATTCTGCAGCAGAAGAAAGGGCCATATCATCTTCCTTAAACCGTAGCGGCCAATGGCCCACCCGCCGCACATAGCTCCAAGAATAGAAGCGGGCAGGCCGATACCGGCCGAAATCCAGCCATACTGAAGTTTAAGCCCCAGATCCACCATAAAGGGGATATACATGGTGGACAACATGTATTCTCCCGCTCTAATTGAAATAATAAAGGCCAGAATTACACCGATACGGGGGCGGTCGACAAAGGTCAGAAATGAGCGGGCGTAAAAATTATCCGGGTTGGCGGTTATAAGCCGGCGCAGCCGTTTTCTCCCGAACCAGACAAAAATAAGAGCGCTGAAGAGTATAATGTTAATGAGACCGGGGATACTAAGATGGCTTGAAAGCGGGATGGCTATGTGAATCCGTCTGACGCTGAAAACATTGGTCAGCAGCATCCTGAGAAGCAGGATAACTCCGGCAGTAAGCAGAATCCAGCGGCTGATAGTCTTGAGTTTATGATAAGCACCGGGGGAATGTCCGGGCTTGGATTCTTCACAATGAGGTAAAATTACCAGGTTGACAATAAGGAGAAGGAACATAATAATATCGGCGCTCATAAAGGCGGCCCGCCAGCCGTAAAGCGCGCCGATGGTGGCGATAACCCCGCTGCCTGTCATCATGGCGATACGATAGGCCATAACCCGGTAGCCTAAGTAACGGGCCTGAGCGTCAATATCAAGGGCCTCCATGTAAAAGCCGTCAATGGCTATGTCGTGGGTGGCGGCTATAAAGCTGGCGGCAAAGAAGAGGGCCGCGATCATACTGACTGCCTGAGTAAGCGGGGCGAGGATGGCGGCAATAAGAAAAGCCAGGGTAATTAAGCCTTCGGTGGTCAGCAGCCAGAGGCGTTTAGTGGCGATATTATCCACCAGCGGCCCCCAGAGAAATTTAAGCACCCAGGGCAGGCCGAAGATGGAGGCGGCCCCCAGGCCCTGCAGGCTCATTCCCTGATCCCGAAAAAACAACGCCGAGATAGTACGAATAATAGTATATGGAAAGCCTTCGGCGAAATAGGTGCTGAAGGCCCATAATAAGGGGTTTGTTGAAGAGGGTTTTGTCGAGTCGTTATTAGACTTTATGGCCAATATGCTCAATTTTTTTGTTTGTCATGTTGTGCCTGAGCCATTGGCCAGGGCAGTTATCTCGCAAAGGATGGGGTAAAATTGGTGGGATTATAACCTACTTCCAACGAAGTTTGGGGATATTTTGCAATCATGCCTGGCTGAAGATCGGCCTTGAACAGGCGCAGGATTTTCTCTTATCGGTATAATAATTAAAAACTTTAAAAAAACTTTTATTAAATTTTCAAAAAATGTAGAATATGGCATTGATACTCGTAACGTAAGCGCCTCATAAACCACACTCTTGACTTTATAACATCTCGGAATGTAAGCGTTTCAGGGACGCCCTGCTGTGCGCATTTAAGCCCCCCGATAATACCCCTGTATATTGGGGGACTTAAATGCGTGCAGCAGGGGGTTCATGGGGCGCTTACCTCGTAACTATGAGCTTGAAGGGAACTGTTCATGGAGCGCTTACGCTCGGGGTACCCTGAAGAGTTGTCCCGCATAGCTCAGGGCGGTTTATGCTCCAGTCTGAACCGTTACGGGGGGAGGAAGCCATGACGATCAGCGTTAATATTGATGCTTACAGCCTTGCCGCCAGCCGGCAGTTCAACCGCAATATATCGTCCTTTGCCGATTCCGTTACCAAATTATCTTCCGGACTGCGGGTCAACAAGACAGCCGATGATCCAGGGGCGGTCTTTATTGGTGATTACCTCTCTTCTCAGGCCCAGGGGCTGGGGGCTGCCGTTAAGAATGCCAATGATGCCGTTTCCATCTTGCAGATTGTTGATGGTTCTCTGTCCCAGGCCATCGACCTGATTAACAGCATCAGAACCAAAGCCGTGCAGGCCTCATCCTATTCTCTGTCCAGCACTGAGCGTGATACCATCCAGGGAGATGTCAATACCCTGTTAAAGGAGCTTGATCTGGTGATGATGACCTCCACTTACAATGATCACGCCCTGTTAAACGGTAATTTCACCTCCAGGCTCTTTCAGGTGGGTGAGACCAGTGGCCAGACCATGGCCGTCAATCTTCCGGATTCCCGCAATAGTCATACCGGCCGCCTGTATGCAGGCCGGTTGTCCTTAACTACCCAGGGCGGCGAGGTCTCTCTGACCCTGAATAATGCCGCTACTGGTAATACCCTGAGCATCAGCGGTCTCACCATGGCCTATGACAATACTCCGGCCCATGGTCTGGCCGCGGTGGCAGACGCCATAAACAAGTATTCCGACAGCACTGATATAAGTGCTGGAACGGTGGTTAAATCCAGCTCCGCTAATTCAATAGCGGCTGGTTCTACCCCGTCTGCCTTTGCCATTAACGGCATCAATATCGGGGCCGTCAGCGTCAAGGCCAATGACAGCGATGAACGGCTGATTAGCGCTGTTAACGCCAAGACTACCAGGAGCGGGGTCACCGCAAGTGTTGATTCCAGCGGCCATTTAACCCTTGCCGCTAATGACGGCCGCCCCATTCAGGTCAGCGGTCTTGACAGTGTGCTGCCTGGTGAAGATCTCTCCACCTTCGGTTATGTTCAGATCTATCAGCAGGGGGCGCAACTGCTCAGTATGAGTGATCTTTCCCAGGGCATGGCAGTCTCGTTTTCCAATAATCTGAAGATGGCGGCAGATGTGACTACCAGCATGGATTCCACCCTGAGCTTTGGCTCAATAGTGGGCAGCGGCTCCACCCTGACGGCTGGCTGGCAGGCCGGAATGGATATCTCCGGGGCTGCCATGAACGGTAATATAACCACCAGCACTGATTCGACCCTGCTGGCTGGTTCAGTGCTGGCTTCCGGCTCGGTTATCGCTTCGGCTTCAACTCTTGGCGGCACGGCCTATAACGCTAAGAGCGTTAACACTACCACCAGCAGCTTTCTTCAGGATAATTCAATTCTGCAGTCAGGCACGATCCTCAACAGCGGTACCTACCTGACCAACGATATAAGCACCGCCAGCGGTTTAATCAGCGCCGGCACCGTTCTCAGCACCGCTGAAACCCTTAACTCCAATATTACCCTGACTCATGATATGCTGGCGGCAGGCGGCTCGGTTATTGCCTCAGGCAGCAAGCTGGCGGCCGGTTCGACCATTGGCGGCCAGTTTACTCTAAGCGGAGCTATGACTACCACCGTTGACATGACCTTAAAATCCGCCTCAACCATTGTAGACCAGGACACGGTCACCAATATTGCTGCCGGTTCAACAGTCGGCGGCGCTGTAACTACGGCTGCCAATCTTACCGTCCGTCGTAATATGTTGATCAAGAGCGGCTCGATTCTCAAGCAGACAACGGAGCTGGCCACCGGCTCAACCCTGGGCGGGAAAACCACCTTGAACGGCGACCATACCACAACCGCCGATCTTTACCTTGCCGCTGGTTCAGTGCTGGCCTCCAACAGTATTATCAAGAGCGGTGCCTGGCTCACCAATGTTATATTAACCACCAGCGGTCTTATTGCTTCCGGCCAGACCACCGGGCAGGATCTGCAGACCATCGGCACGAACTCCATAGCTAACGCCATGACCGTACCTGCTGATTCCGTGCTTGCCGGAGGTTCAATTCTGGCCGCGAACTCCAGTAGTGAGGCCGGGATGCAGTTAACCTCCTCCACCGCCTATCGGTTAAACGACATAAATGTTCTGAGCAGCGGCGGGGCTGAGACGGCCATTGCCATCGTTGACGCGGCCCTGGCCGAGTTGAATCAGGGGCGCTCCGAGGCTGGTTCGAGCCGTAATCAATTTGAATCAACGGCCATAGTACAGGGGGGGATAAGAACAAATCTTTTAGAGGCCAGGTCAAAGCTCCTGGATCTTGATTTTGGTGCCGAGGCCATGATTTTTTCAAAGATGAAGATTCTGATGCAGGCCAGCTCTTTTGCTCTGACTCAGGCCAACGCTGTCCCGGCGCGGGTTCTGCCAATCCTGCAGGGCAACTCTGCTCATAGTGCCAATCAGTTCTTTGTCTCGGCCTCCACCTCTGCCGCTTTTAATAATATAAACGACAAACAAACCACACCTTGACATTTGCAACACCCCCAGACTGCAGCGGTACGATCAGGCTCGTATGCGAGAATGTGGTTTGGGGGGAGTTTACTTATAATCCACTTGCCAATACCACAGCTGGTATAGTTTTCAGCAACAACTTCAGATCAAGCAACAGTGACCAGTTATCAATATATTCAAGATCCATCTTCATCCAGGTCTCAAAATCAATATTGTTGCGGCCCGAAACCTGCCAGATGCATGTCAGCCCCGGCTTTAGTGATAAACGTCGCCGCTGCCAGGGCTTATACTCTTTTACCTCGGCCGGTAAAGGGGGCCGCGGCCCCACCAGGCTCATCTCACCCTGGAGAATGTTAATCAGCTGGGGCAGTTCGTCAAGACTGGTTTTACGAAGAATTCTGCCGACCGCGGTCACTCTTGGATCGTTTCTTAATTTGAATACCGGCCCGTCCATTTCATTGGCGCCATAGATCTGATCCCGCATTTTATCCGCCCCGTCAACCATCGTCCGGAATTTAAGCAGATAAAATTTACGACCGTTGAGTCCGGAACGTTCCTGTTTAAAAAAAACAGGCCCTTTAGAGTTAAGCTTAATCAATATGGCAATTATTACAAAAAAAGGCGATAACATGATCATTCCCCAGGCGGCCACGGTATAGTCCAGTGCGGTTTTGATCAGGAGATCAAATTCGTTACGCGGGGTGGAAGACAGGGCTATGGTAGGCATCCCGATAAACTGGTCGAAATAAACCGCGGCGGTTTCAGGACGGTACATCACTTTCTGAATCTGCCAGTCCGGCATAATACGGATGTTCACCCCGACATCTTCGGCAAAAGCGATATATTTATTTACCCGGTCAATTTTTTTTAACGGCATGGCAAAAATAACTTCGTCCACCGGGCTTTCAAGAATAATTTTTTCATAACTCTTTAGCGTACCAATAATGCGTACTCCGCCAGTGACTTCAGTATCAACGTACTGTTCATCAGTGTCAAGACAACCTATTACCCGATAACCACTCTGGGGATTGTTAAAAATATTCTTGATCATCTCTCTGGCTCTTTCCCGACTGCCAACCACTAAAACCCTTTTGTAATTAAATCCTTTTTTCCGGTAACTCTGCAGAGTGTAAAATATAAATGCCTTACTGGAAACTAACAGCAGGATAGCCAGTATAACAAAGAGGCCGATCATCAACCGGCTCACATTCTGAATATGCATCATATACAGAATGAAAATCAACAGGGTAACTCCTGCCATGACACCTTTAACGGTTTTGGCAAAGATCTTGTCAAAGGTCTGATATCTGTAAGGTTCGTAAATATCGACCGCGTTGAAAACAGGATAAAAAACAACCAGCATGATCACCAGAACCATAAAATAATTCTGACCGCAAAAAAAATGGGTAAAATCAATGGTCAATTTTCCATTCCTGATCCAGCAGGCAATAGTGATGGCAATAAAAATCAGGCTCATGTCGATGGCCTGGTGTACCCTTTTAAGCAGATTAAAATGTTCACGGATCATTAAATTCTCCACAACTGTAAACAGGAGAGCCAGAGGAAAACAAAAAACACTGGAAAATACCGGATGTGCCGGAAGTCTGGTAAGAGTTCATCAGCACCTCATCCCCGTTTGTTTCCTTTCCTGGTGGCAGGATTGAATAGTTACAAATCTTTTTACCCCGCAGACCGCCTGCCGGGTAAAAGAAGGAAGCTGACCTGGCTATAATAACGTCAAGGATTATAACTGTCATTATTTATTCCGGACGACGGCAACAATTCAGCTGTCTATGCACCAGTACTTTCACTTAATGGAACACCGAATTACTGAAAACAGACCACATCTTGACTACTCTGAGCAGGCATATTCCCAAAATATGAACAGCAGGGCGCTTAAAAAGGGTAAGCGCTTCATAAACCATACTCTCGTATACTATTGTGGTTATTGGATCAAAAGCCCAGGCGGCTGCAGGTGATGAGAAACCAGAAAGAAGGTATTTTCGTATTACGGAAAAGCAGGTTTTCCGGCCAATACGGCCGCCGGATTACTGGTGACAAACGCCGTGGCCTTGTCCCGGCCAATAATTCCGGCGGCAACATTAATACCTTTGGAAAGAACGGGTGGTCTGTGTTTTGTGGAGTGGGCATCAGAGGCTATAAAACTGACTGCCCCCTGCTCCAGGAGATAGCGGGCACATTTCATCACCTGCGGGCCGAAATTACCAGTCAGGCTGCCGGCGGTGATCTGGGTCTGTACGTTTGAGCTCAGCAGCTCCAGCAGTAAATCGGGATTGCGGATAACTGACGGATTCCGCTCCGGATGACCTATAATCGGTTTAAAGCCCCTGGCTACCAGTTGAAAAAGCAGGCTTACTGCGGTTCTCGGCAGGTGGGTATGGGGAAATTCAATCAGAATATAACGGCTGTTACCAATTCGGTAACTATTTAACCTCAAAGGATCAAGGAGGGCATAAACTTCAGCGCCGGGTATTATTTCAACTGGAATCCGCAGCTCGGTAAGAGCCGCATTCAAGCGCCTGACTCCAGCTCTGATTATTTGCGGGGGATGAAGCGTGTTTTTAATATGCGGGGTTGCAACTATTGTGGTTATGCCATCCGCGGCGGCAATTCTGGCCATAGCGATTGCTTGCCGCATGGTGCCGGGTCCGTCGTCAATGTCGGGCAGAATATGACTGTGCAGATCAATCATTCCGGCCATAGTAGCCGTAGTAGTTGTAGTAATCACTTTTTTCTCGATCAACGGTATTTAAAACTAAACCAAGAATATGTGAATCCAGTTCCCGAAAGGACTTTAATTCTCTTTCCACCGCTTCATAAGTAGTTTCACCTGCCTTAATTACAATAATAGTACCATCGACAATTTTGCTGAGGATAAGGGCGTCGGTGACCGACATAACCGGCGGAGAATCAAAAATAACTACATCGAATCTGTCGGTTGCCGAAGATAACAAATCTTTCATTTTATGGGAACTTAGCAGTTCAGAAGGGTTGGGGGGGACTGGACCGGAAGGAATAATTTTCAGGTTTTTCTCCGGCCCGGCTACCATGATTTCACTACCATCAATCCCCGCGAGGTAAGAACTCAAGCCCTTAGTGTTATCAAAGTCAAACATTCTGTGCAGCCTGCCCTTGCGTAAATCAGCGTCAATCAACAGAACCTTGAGCTCTGACTGGGCAATAACAGCTGCCAGGTTGGCGGCAGTGGTAGTTTTACCTTCACCGGGAAGCATACTGGTTATCAGTATAACTTTGGGCGGCTTGTCGGCTGATGAGAGAAGCAGTGAAGTCCGCAGTCCTTTATAGCTTTCGGTAATATTTGAGTGCGGATCAAGTTCAGCCAGCAATTCACCGGCCCCAGTATCAAACCGTTCCACCAGCCCCAGTACTGACAATCCCAGCCGTTCCTCTGCCTCATCCGGGGATTTTACCGTATTGTCAAGATATTCAAGAAAAAATGCCATGCCAATACCGCCGAAAAGCCCCAGTATCAAGCCCAGTAAGATATTGCGCTTTGTTTTGGGTGTTGCCGGGACAATCGGTGTTTTTGCCTGTTCAATAATCCAGACATTAACGCTCTGATTCTGCTCGGTGATGTTCTGTTCCTTTAATTTGGCAAGCAACGCCTCATATATATAGCGATTGCTCTCTTCTTCACGTTTCAGCACGTTATATTGTATCAGCCTTTCATTGAGCTGCAGCGCTTCACTTTTGGCCTTGTTGAGCAGTTCGTTTAGATTTCGTTCATTTGAACGTGCCAGTTCATATTCGTTTTTAACCGATTTGATGATACGCAGACATTCCTGAGTCTTTTTTTTAATCAGACCATCGCGTTCTCCCAGCGCTTTGATCATCAGTGGATGTTTGGGGCCATATTTTTTGGATAATTCACTGACATGCTGCTCAGCGATAACTACCTGCGCCTGCAGGGCCTGGATTGTTCGATTCTGAGCGATAACCGGGATAGTTTCCATGACCGCAACATCATTGTCGGCCGCTTGCAGCTGCTGATAGACTGTGGCAAGCTCTTTGCGTCTGGCTTCGGCCTTGCTCAGCTGAACGCTGAACTCCGTCAATTTCTGCGGGATAACGGTAATTTTATTCTGCACAGTTACAATGTCGTTCCGGCGCATATACGCTTCAAGATTTTTCTCGGACTTTGCCAGTTTAGCTTGTTCCTGGGCCGCCTTTTCATTCATCCACTTGATTGTGTCGTTGGACGTGGCCATTTTCATGTCCAGAATTTCATTTTTGTAGGCCCTGGCCACTGTATTGGCAACCAGTCCAGCCAGCACCGGATTTTTGGACATATAACTGATAGCGATTACCTTGCTCTCCTTCACCGGTGTGACGGTGACATTCCGGCTTATCATCCGGGCCAGTATATCTGACTCTGACATCTTACCGCCATTGTTAACAGCATTTGGAGATACTGCCTGCCCGGCCGGGGTCAGCAGGGACGCAATTGATGCCAGGCGTGTCTTGAACCAGGAGAATATATCGCTGATAAAGGAAAAACGGCGTGTTTTGTGCGGGAAATAAATTTTATAATTCTGCACAAGTTTCAGGAGTGATACCACTTTCTCCGCCACTCGCTGACTCTTAATAATCTGGCTCTGGGTTGCAACAAAATCAGGGTCAGTCTGGGAATAATAGGTATATTTAGCCAGTGGATTAAATTGATTTTCCTGAATCAGAACCTTGGTCGAAGCCAGGTATTCAGGTGTCGTGGTCAGGGTGCCAATGAGAACAACAGTGAAGGTAATAAATAAAAAAGTCAGAACAGTATACTTTCGTTTCTGGATTACACGCCAATAATCTCGTAAGTGTATTTCTTTTTCTTCCATAAGAGGTCAATGTTTTCTGATTTTTTTTTTTAGATATAAATCGTCTGTCATGAGGCTGGTTCTGCCACAACACAGAAGATCGGATTTTTACGAGTCCATCAAAAAGGGATATATGATGGGGTGAGGCGCGGTTAAAAAAAACTTTCCGGCACTACAATAACGTCATTCGGCTTAACCGGCATGTCCATTTTAACATGCTTCAACACCTGCTCATGGCCATCGATTTTACGCATTATTTTAATGCTGCCATTAGCCGCGATATCGGAGAGTCCGCCTGCCATGGAAATAGCCTTTATTACCGTCATATTGTTTTCGTATTTATATGAATTTGGTTTTTTTACCTGACCGGTAATATAGAACATCCCGGCCTTGGCAATATAGACACTGTCTCCACCATAAATCGTTACATTTAATGAGGTGTCACCCTGTTCGATTAGGCGCTTCATATCAATGGCGACAATTTTTTCGTCCCCATGGGTGGATGATCTTTTACGCTTGATGGTTGTGATCCCCCCGGCATCCTTGGTTAAACCGCCGGCCGTGGAAATCAAATCGAGTAAAGTGGTGGTGCCGTGCAGTTCATAAAGGCCTGGTTTATTCACCTGGCCCAGGATTATGACTTTTTTGCTTTTGAATTGACTGATAAATACATTGACATGCGGATTTTTCAGATAGCCATCAGCCAGCTTTTTGGTCAAATATTCAGCAATACCGGCCATAGTCTTACCTGCCACATCAACCTGCCCCAATAAAGGCATGACGATCTGCCCCCCGCCGTCAACCCTTACGGTTGTGGCCAGGTCAGGGTTATCATAGACAGTAATTTTTAATACGTCCCCAGGGCCGACAACATAGTCTTGTCCCAGGCAGGGCAGGGCAGTGAGGGTAGAGAATAAAACCAGTAAAAGAAACAACCGTGTTATAACATTCATCATCAGAATTTATTGCCAGGAGTTATTTTTATTTCTTTATTTCTTTATTTTTAGTGATGGACTTGTAAAAATTCCATCACTAACTATTAGACTAAGACGCCGTCTTGTAACCGTGATTGATTTTCCGTCTCATGACAGGCATGTTAACTGCGAGCTCAACAACTATTTATTGTAGTCACAAAGTTTCACCGTAGGCGGTTAAAACCGGCGGTCGCAAAAGTATGAGATAAGGGGCAGAAAGACCATCGAAAAAAAATAGTCCCCCGCGTCTCAGCCCTCTTTTTTTTTACAAAGAAGTTGTAAGCCGTACCAGAAAGATATTGTTGGTATAATCAAAATCAGAAAAGCTGGAATCACGCCTGCTGCGGGAATATGAAGCCGCGGCGCCAATCCATCGTTTAAACCGATATTTTACGACCGGGCCAAAGGTATAAATCTTATCGATTCTCTTTTTGGTCTCACCAGCGTAATTTAGAACCCCATCATATTGCTCGTTACTATAGGCAAAAGAGAATTCACCAATAATCCTGGCTGTCAGTCTCTGTCGGTACCGACAGGATATACTGTGCAGCTGGCTGAAATCAGAAGTCGGTATATCCGGCTCAATAATTTTTCTTGCCGCCGTAATCTGGAGCGAGGTTTTTGGGGTAAAATGATGAAACCCGGTTAATGAAAGTGTAAAATCATTTTTACTACCGGCTATGCTGTTCTTGAAATCCTTGCTGACATAACCGGCCTTCAACGTCCCCTGCGACTTCCCTGTAATATTCCATTTAACCCCCGCATAGGCGTGGTGCTCAGTGCTGTCACGCCAGTTATATGTGTTATAGGATATATCAATATGCCGGTACTCGGTAAACAGAGAGGTTTTAGAGCTGAGCCTGTAAAACGCGTAAGCTGAAAAGGCATTATCCGTACGGTCACGGTAGTCGTTGCGGCCTGCGTCGTAATTAACCTTATAGTTACTGTATCTAACTGATAGTTTAAGCCGGGGATTTAAATCATAAGCCAACATGAAATCCGCCAGATTATTTTTATATTTATCCAGTTCAGTAGATACTCCCGTCCCCCGCTTATCGTGAGAGCGCAGGTACTGGTCAATAAAGGAGGTGGAAAATCCGCCTTTGAAATTATACTGACACAATCCTTCAGCGGTATAATCTGTGGTGTTTTCTTCTGAATGAACAGCGTATTTGGTTAAATCATCCCGGAAAAGCAAATATGTCTGATAACGTCTGAAAGCTTTCGGCCTGGTAATATCAATATTTAATCCACCTGGCGTAAAACTCGAGGTATCGATATTTAACAACTGTTTCTTCTGGCGAGGCAGGGCAAGCCAGACTCCGGGAGAAATAATCGTTTTAAAATCACCAACTTTATTCTCTCTGGTGTTATATATATTATCCGTATGGGCTTCGGCCATTGATATGAACGGATGGGCATATCCCCCCCTGCCGCCCAAAATACTGTTGTCGATGCTTCCTCCGGCAGCCGGTACGGTTCCGGCTGCCCGGGCACCAGGCGGCACGCTACCCGTGAACATCGCGCAAAGCAGAAGTGTTATGACTCTATTGTAATTCATTTCTTGTTTTCTGTAACTATTTTGTAAACATTCAACAAACCACACTTTCGTCCTGATCGCATCTCTAAATGCAGCGGTATGATCAGGCCTATGCGAATATACTTCACCCTCTGCAATGGTATGTTAATGGCACGTCGCGGGCCTCTTTCTTATTCTGAGCGGAGAAAAAGAGACATAATCCCCCCATATTATCCTACAAGGTATCAGGATAAATTGATACACGAAATATTATTTGATGGACTCGTCGTTAACCTGCTTGTCATAGAAACGAAAGGCCCGGTAAGCCAGGGATGTAGCTTGTGGAACGTTTACCGTTAAACTGCAAGCGTAAGCGACAAACGAACCACACCTTGACATTTGCAACACCTCCAAACTGTAAGCGATTCAGGGACGCCGCCATGTGCACGTTGATCGGGTGCAATCATACCCCCTGTATATTGCGGCCGGTCAACGTGTGCAGGGTGGTGTTCATGGAGCGCTTACCTGCAAGCTGTTCCGCAAGCAGCGGCGCTACCTGCTGGATGTCAGCATAAAACATATCATAACATGGGGTGTTCTCAACAACGGTAATCAATGCCTGGATATCAAGCGGCTGTAATCCCCTTTGTGTTGATCCTGTTTGAGCTAACCTCCGTAAAGCAGTAACTTTTTCGGTTTTCAGCAGCCGGGGGGAACAGGTGTCCCGGCGAATGGGGAAGATGATGGCTCTGACCTCTGCTTCTTTATGACTGCTGACAAGGGATTCCGCCGGCGGAGCCAGGTAGCGGACAATCTTACCATCAGGCCGGCAGTATTCTTCCGTCTCGCCAAGACCAGGATAAAACGGTTCAATTAGTGACACCGCGCCGGATTTAATGCTCATGGGCAGGGGGAAGGACGTGATGGTGTGCTTCGCCGAATCCATGACTGCGAGCTCGTCGGAAAAGAATTGCCACCCCTGTCTGGCCAGTACAGCGGTAAGTGTCGTTTTTCCGCTGCCGGTTTTACCAGGGAAAATTACAACTTTTTCGTCCTTGCCAAGGACAGCGGCGTGAAAAAGGAATTTGTCGTTCAGGGCGCTGGCTGCCGAGGCAAAAGTCAGCATAAAGGCATGAGGTAAAATTTCGTCTTCCGTTAATCCTTCAAAAAACAGGCATCCGTTCAAGGCAATATCCCACTTCTCCCGCCCGAAACCACGTAACACCCATATTTTCACATTCTGTCTGCCTGGATGATTTTCAGTCTCCAGATAACTCATGGCAGAGCAATACGCTTTTCCCATAGCCATGTGCTCTGAACAAAATTCCAATACCATACCGGGGGGGCTGAAATAATACCGTATTGGCCAGGGAGCTGTTCTTTTTACCTCTGGGCCTCTGGGGGACAGATTAGGTGGTTCCGTTTCATCAGGCTCATCTTCTGCCGCTTCGTCTGTCGTAATCAGCCCTTCTGTAGCAAAATATCCCAGTATTCCCGCTATATCTCTTGCTGCCGTGGTTGCATCTATTTTAAACCTTGCAACTACTCCATTGATAAGATCCTGCCCGCATCCGGCCTCATCAAGCAGGCACCAAACGACAGCGGCCGTATGGTTCAGCACCCATATGCGGTGTCCGCCTGTCTTGAACAAAACACAACCCCCTGAAAATGGAAATAAACTTATATTTTCAGGGGGAGGCGTCAGATGAAATTCTTCAGGGAAGGGCATTCGTGGAAATAGTGCAGTATACCTGCTGGAGGATCAATGTGTTGGATAGACCAGAACCAGAGACGTGGCAGTTGTTTTTTTAACCACTGTGGTGTTCCCAGGGAGGCGGAGCGCCACCCCAGGGATTTTGACCATTATTACCAGGTCTTTTGCCGCAGCCTGGATTCCAGGATTCGGCCGCGTTAGCCTTGTTCACCAGCAAAGAAATTATTACAGGAGTGGCGTAGGCGGCATAAAGGCTTTTACGTAAAAAATCCCGGCGTTCTTCATACTTTTGATCACATTCCTGTTGTTGACTGTTATCTTCTACGGTATTTTTTTTATAATCATTCATTTTCTTTTCCTCCATTGGGTTATAGCGGCATGTATTTCTGCTTTTTTATACTAACCCCTGCCATAACAAGAAGACCGGAGATCAATAGAACGATGGTGGCAGGCTCAGGCACCGGGACAGTGCCATAAATGGCATCATTACTGCAA
Organism: Desulfobacterota bacterium M19; assembly: GCA_048820955.1. GTDB lineage: Bacteria > Desulfobacterota > Desulfobulbia > Desulfobulbales > VMSU01 > JAADIV01. The sequence goes on from JBMERE010000004.1 coordinate 54,723, forward strand.
TCTGCTCCGCCCCAGAAGACATTGAAGGGTTTACCGACGGCATTAATGTCACTGGCGTTAATGCTGAATGAATAAACATAATAGGGATTATTCATTCCTGTAGAGTGCGTTCGGTTAACAGACACCCCCCGAACCAGGCTGCCACTGGCAATAGCAACCACAGGAAGATAAACACTATATCCGATATTGTACAAATCACCGTAGCCGATCCCACCAGTGGAAACATTATGGCTTTCTTCAAAAAAATGTTCTGATGTGTCCCATCCGTTTACTGAATAAAGCCCAACGTCCAAGTCCCCGGCAGTGGGCGCCCTGCTACCGCTTGACTGTGACCACTTTCTATGGTCACGCAGGACAACCCCGTAATTAAATACGCCACTCTGATTTGAATCAATTGCAAAATCAGCCAGGTAAAAATTATATTTAGTGTTATCAGACTGAGTGGTAAACGAATAAGAGCCGTTGAAATTTGTGTACAGATCAAAATTTATCCTGCCGTCTGACCGACTCGTATTAATCCCGTAGACTCCAAATTCAGATTCTTCTCCAATAACATCTTTCCAGCCATTCACATTGTTACTGCGACTGTGCCCCTCCCGGACATAGGTGTGATCATTAATTGTGTAGGAAGAGGCCGAGGCGCCACAGGCCCAGAAAACAAGGCCGGCCAATATAATCGTTGATATAAAATAATTCCCTTTCACGTTTTACCCCTCCCTCATTTTATTCAGCCGTTAATCTTACCAGTAACGCTACAGACTAAAGCAATATTTATATATGTGGTATTATGTAAATATCGACTGCGTCAGCTTTTAAGACTGAAGAGGCCCTGATATTAAGTAACTCAAGCTCAAGCATCCAGCTGTCATAATTTTCATATCTTTGCCCCTATTTCACACAATTAACCGAAAAATATAAATAACACAATATTTATTTCCTGTATTTTACCATTCAGATCAAAAAGAAATATGGGGGGAATGTCAGTCAAACATATTGGGTATTTGCTTGAATTTATTATAAAATAATGGAACCCTTCAACAAGGGGGGGGGGGATTATCCATATCTTGTACCAACAATGGTTCAGTTCTGCTCCTGATTTGTTCAGCCGGGTCGAAAAGGCAGGCGAACAAAGCATAGTAACGGCCATGCCCGGCTACCCAGGCCTGTGCGCTGCCAATAATCGTCATGCCCTGATTTTTTCTCTGCTTTTTTTTGTGAGCGCTTTTTTTAAAAAATATCTGAGCCTTTGCAGAGTATTGCCTTGTCCATCTGTATAGCAGACATTTTTCCACACCCAGGCGGGAAGATGTAAATAATAATATAAATTGACGGTTAAGCGTGTCAGTTGCCGGGCAGAGTATTTGAACAGGGATTTTGGACGGCCGCAATGATCAGCAGGAAGCACTCCGGCGGTAATAATACGGTGGATGTGAGGTATAGTTGTCATTGAACGGGGCAGAACACTCGGTACTGGTATGCCCATAAGTCGGTGCGTCAATTCAAGATATATCAGCATTTGCCTGGCTGTACCGGCCTGCCTTCCTGCTTTCAACCAGGAATCCCAGTCAATATCATGTTCATATTTCTTAATCAGACAGGCAAATTCCGCGACTTGCTGCAGCGATATTGCGGCCCGAATAAATTCGCAATGCGGAACAAGGGCATGAAGCGCATTCTGCAGCAGGCGCTCGGTTGGTTGGAGAATTGCTGCTTTCCGGCTGTTTAATAATACCGGTTGGCTGTGTTCCCAGGCAGTCACCGGTGAAAGTCCGCGACTTGCCTGGCCGTAAATAAGTTTAAAATGAATTTCAACGCCCGCCGGGGCATCTGGTTTGCAGAACATGGGCAGGTGATGGTGCCGGGCATCGGTGGGCAGGCCATCCGGAACCATTGTGGGAGCAATAATCTCCCGGTAACCAAAATTGGTAAGTATTTTTATTATTGCGGATTTATGTTCAGGCGGCTGCAGGATATCAACATCAAGCATCATGCGGGCTCCAGGATCACCATAAAGATCATCACAAAAGACAGCCGCCCCTTTCAGCAGCAGAGTTTTTATCCCCTCTTTTTGAAAAGCGGGAAGAAGTTCCTCTAAGGCCGTTATTATCCCTTTATTTCGTTCGACATTCAAACAATAAAGGCTGTAGAGATATTCTTCCAGCCCCTCCGGCAGTACGGCAAGTAAATCATCCTGCCGCAACTGGACATACAACAGTGGCGAACAGAGATGGAAATTAGCAAGATACACCAAAGCTCCCCAGTCAACAGGTTCATTTCTGATTGAACGGCGCAGTCTGTTGATGGTTTCCTGCTCCTTCCAGGGAGAAAGGAACATGGCAAGCAGTAGATACGGACTTTTGAAAAATTCAGGATTCATGAAATCGCTGAGGGACATCAATTATTTACCTTTTTTCTTTTTTAAAATTACGGGCTATGTTACCAGATGCCCCGCCGGGCTGAATAGCGCATCTGAACAATTATAACTATGCTATTCGGTTTGCCCCTTCCGGAATCAATCCGTCAGCGCCTTCAGACGTTCTGCTGCCTGCCGCTGGCCAGGTTTCAGAATAAGTACATTACGGTAGGCGGCAACGGCTTTATCCACGTCCCCCAGACGTTCGTAGGTTTTTGCCAGCTTCAGCCGCAAAGCGGCATTATGGGGCAATAATACGATTCCCCGCCGCAGTACGGCCAGTGCCTTGGCCGATAATTTGTGTTTTCGGTAAAACTGCCAGGGGGCATTAAAGAGCCAGGCCTGTATTTTAGGTTCTTTTGCCGCCAGTTTCAAAGCGTGTGTATAGAGTTTGTCAGCCTCTTTTACATGGCCTTTATCAGCGAGATGCCGGGCCAAAACCTCATACGGTCGCATTCGCTCCGGCAGTATTGCCGTAATTTCCGGCACTGTAAATCCCGCCTCTATAAGGTCCGGGATTATAGTTCCGGCCGTCCGGGGGGCCGCCCGCATGGACCGGCTGAAAATTTCAAGTGCCTTTTTACGTTTTCCAACTGCTAATAACCAGCTGCCGTAACGCTCGTATCTTCTGGCGTTGGCCCGGTCGTGTCGAACTGCCAGAGCAAAAAAATGATCAGCCTGTTTATTTTTCCCTTCTTTCGCAAGAAAGGAAGCAAAACCCTCCAGAAAAGAGGGCATAACCGGGTCGAGGCGGACTGCCTGCCGGTACTGATCTTCAGCCTCTCTGCCGCGACCGAGCAGGGCGGCGGTATCGGCACGGACGAAATGATAGTATGAGTGCAACGGCATGAGACGGGAGGCCTTTACCGCCCGGTCATGGATTGTTTTCAGTTCAGCTGCCGGGGTATTCCGGTTCCAGGAAATAGAGCCGGGCAGGATATTATAGGCCCGTATGGCTGAAATATTCCAATACAGGCTGCCGACCAGCAGCATACCGCTGATGACCGCCATAACCGGTGTATAAAAAAAATAAGTAAAACGGCCCGCGGGCAGAGAAGAGACGGCTCCATGACCATGAAATCGAGTATGGCCCCCGGCTACCAGCAGAGCCATGACAGTGAAAAATGTCAGGCCGACAGCGCCGCTTTGCAGGTTGTATTCAACCATCAAATGAAGAAACTGGGCAAAAAGTCCAGCCGCCGCGGCAATGAAGAGATATCTGGCAAACCGGTCACGCCTTTCTTTGTAACCCGTGTAAGCGCCGCGGCCGACACTATATAAAAAACAGCCTGAAAGCGTAAAACCGATTAAGCCAAGATCGGAGAGCGTTTCAAGATATTCATTATGGGGATGATAAATAAAATAATGTCCGCCGACAATGGATGATGAGCTGTAGGTGGGGAAAATGCTGCCGTAAGTGCCAAGACCGGAACCCGTCAGCAGGTAATCTTTAATGAGCGGTACGCCCTGTTGCCAAAACGCCAGGCGGCCGTCAGTTATCTGATTGAAATTTTTGCCATGAAAATCAAAACGGGCAAAGATGGTCTCCAGTCCAATGCCGCCTATTAAAAAAGCCATACTCAGAAAAATTATCAACAGATAAACAGAACGATATTTTTTACCATGGTATCGTTTCAATAAAAATACCAAAACAATACAGGCTGCAAGAACTGATATGATTCCGGCCCGCGAGGTGCTCAGAAAAATGGCGGTAATCATCAGAATAGTTGCAAAACCAAGTATGAACGAGAGGTTACTTCGTGGCTGATTAAAAAAGGCCGCCAAACGCCCGCGAAGAGATTTCCCTCTTTTTAAAGAGGACTGGTAGAAAAAGCAGAAAGCCAGGGCAATAGGGGCCAGCATCTCCATATAGGCGGCAAACTGATTCCGATAGGCGAAAGGGCCGACAAACTGGGCGGTAGCAGGGGGCAGCCGCAGCCATAATAACCTGCCGTTGCCGCAGGTTTTCTGCAGGATGGCCTGAAAAGCGATAATTGTGCCGGTAATAATGAGCAGCCAGATAACCTGGCGGCACCGTCGTCTGTCCATCAATAAAAAACAAGCCAGGATATAACACGTCAGAAATGAAGTATAATTGAAAAACTGGCTGAAAGTGGCCCGGATATTCAGGGTCAGGGGTGCCCACGTGTCTGAGGGCGAGATCCCCGGTATCCCCGCTTTGATATTGTAAGCGGCCGGTGAAAGCAGCTTTAGAATTTTAAAGGGCAGGGGAATAGTTTGAAACAGAAGAAATCCCAGCAGCAGAAAAAAAGGAATAAGGCCGGGTGGATGGCAGATTTTTTTATTACCGGGTGATAGATGAGCAAGAGAATATAAAAAAAGACCGCCAAAAGAGGCGGCCTGAGTCAGCATGCGTGGTAGAGAGTCAACTGTTCCGAAAGCAAGGGGGCTGAAAATTAATAAAAAGAGAAGAAGGTAGTAACTGACTGTAACCATTTTTAGTTTAGGATCGTTATCTCTTCGCTTTCCAGCAGACATCCCTGCTGTACTGCCATTTATAATGTCCTGGATCCTGGCACTGGTGTAAATCATAAACTGGTTGTCGCGCCAATAACATAATAACAGCCAATGTTATGAGTAAAATAATGAATATCGGCAATGGCTTCAGGGGGGGCATCATGGGGTGCTTACGTATTTTCTGTTTTCAAAGGCGGCTTTTAACAGCCGGAAGATTTCCCGCTGGTGCGAGGGTTTGCGGTTGAGGGCGTATCGTATGGCCGCCTTGCTCACTGCCTGTCGGTTAAGGCCCGGCAGTTCTTCTTCAAGGTCATCAAGCAGTCTGGCTGACCAGTCATCATCTATCAGCCTGTCTTCCTGCCTGGCATCCCGCTGGGCTTGAATAGCGGCGCTGATTATCTCGTCACGCCAGTGCTCCAGGCGGTGGAAGGCCTGGGTCTGTTGCAGACGTGAGCCTTTGCGCTCGGCCAGAAAAGCTAAAAGCGGTGCGCTGTTCATGGTCCGTAATTGTTTACTGATATATTTAATCTGTCGTTTACGGGCCCCGGCCTTGAGACCGGCGGCATCTTTTATGTCTTTTTTAAGGAAATCGTCCACCGGCAGAGCGCTGATCTCGGCCCCTCGCAACTGGATTAATTCCAGAGTAAGCTGCTCAAATCCCTTGGCTCGGCGCTTTTTTTCTGACCTGCTTATCTGTTCCATGTTTTTTATTTTTTTGAGGGAATAACGTTCATCCCGGGGTGCAGCGGTACGATTAGGCTCGTACGCGGGGCTGTGATTTATGGGGCGCTTACGTTTATGATATCTTGTGTTCTGCCGCCGTCCGTATCGGATTTAAAAAAATATGCAAAAAGTACCCTTTGTCTTGTTTTTTACAGCTTTTTTTTGGATGTCCTCATATAATCAATTTGTTATACGGGAGCGCTTACATTCCGAGATGTTATAAAGTAAAGAGTGTGATTTATGAAGCGCTTGCTTACGTTCTATCTTAGTGTTTAATGATAATTTCTTCAACCAGCAAAGGATATAATTATGAATTTCACGAATTTTGACGTTAATCAACCTACAAAAATTCATTTCGGCTGCGGGGTGATTAGTAATCTGGCCGCTGTCATCAGGGACTGCGGCGGCAGTAAAGCCTTTGTGGTGGCTGACCCCGGTCTGCGGCAGGCGGGTCTCCTTGATACTGTTATCAACCCCCTTGTTGATGCCGGTCTGCCTTATGAACTGTACACGGATATTACCCCTGAGCCTGGTTTAACTCTGGCCGACAAGGGGGCAGAGCTGGCAAGAGCCGCCGGCTCCGACTGTCTGGTGGGCGTGGGAGGCGGTTCAGCCATGGATGTGGCCAAAGCGATCAGCATTCTGCTTACCAACGGCGGCAAGGCCGAGGATTACCTGGGGCTGGGAAAGATCAGGAAACCGGGGCTCCCTAAAATCATGGTGCCAACTACAGCCGGTACTGGTGCTGAGGTCAGTTTCACCGCTGTCTTCATCAATGAAAGAACCAGGTCCAAGGGTGGTATGAATGGTGATCCCCTTTATCCGGAGGCCGCGCTGCTTGATCCGGAATTGACCATCTCTCTGCCTCCCGGGATAACGGCTTCCACTGGCATCGACGCCTTTACCCATGCCATTGAGGCCTTTGTCTCCAGCCAGGCTAACGGTATGTCGGATATGTACGCTATGCGGGCCCTGGAGCTGATCAGCGCTAATTTAGGCAAGGCCTACGCCAATGGTGGTAATGTTGAGGCCCGTTATAATATGCTCCTTGGCAGCCTGCTGGCCGGAAAGGCTCTGGCCATTGCCGGGGTTGGGCTGGTACACGCCATGGCCTATCCATTGGGCGGCATGTTTGGTATCCCCCACGGTCTGGCCAACGCGGTTTTATTACCCTATGTCTTGAATTATAATCTCATTGGCGCGCCGGAAAAATACGCCGTTGCTGCTGGGATTATGGGCTGTGAAGTGGCGAACAAGAGCGATCGGGAAGCGGCGAACAGTGTTGTTGAAGCCGTTTATAATCTTAATATGGATATTGGGATTCCGGCCACTTTGGCGGAATTAAAAATTCCCGCCGATCAGATCCCCGAGATGGCCGAAATTGCCCTGACGGTGACCAGACCGGTGGAGAATAATCCCCGCCAGCCCGGTATTGATGATGTGATTACCGTTTATCAAAGTGCCATGCAGGGCTGGGAATGTTAACTACGAGTCCATCACAGATAACAGAAAACATAATAGAGGTATAATATGCCGGGTTTTGAGGTTTTTGGAGAGGAGGAGAAACAGCAGGCCATGGATGTCTTTGACACCGGGGTGCTGTTTCGTTATGAATTTGCCGGTCAGCGGCGGGGTATTTATAAGGTACGGGAATTTGAAGAGAAATTTGCTGCTTATTGCGGCGTGCGTTACGCCCAGGCTGTAACCTCTGGTACCGCTGCTCTCAAGGTGGCCATGGCCGCTTTGGGCATTGGACCGGGTGATGAGGTGATAACTCAGGGCTTTACCTTTGTGGCGACCTGGGAGGCAATTTTTGATGTCGGCGCCCTGCCGGTTTTTGCCGAGATTGATGATACTCTGAATATGGACCCCGTTGATCTGGAAAAAAAGATAAACGAACGGACTAAATTGATTATTCCGGTGCATATGATGGGCTCAGCGGCGCGCATGCGGGAGATTAAGGTGGTGGCCGACAGACATTCCATCCCGGTTCTGGAGGATACCGCTCAGGCGCCCGGTGCCTCGCTTCAGGGCCGTAAACTGGGGTCCATGGGGCGTTGCGGGACTTTTTCCTTTGATCCGGTGAAGACTATAACCACCGGAGAGGGCGGCATGATTATCACCGATGACGAGGAGTTATGGCGTAATATGTCGGAGTACCATGATCATGGCCATGACCACGCCGGGAAGCCCGGGGGCCGGGGGGCGGACGGCCGCCGTTTCATCGGATTTAATTTTCGGATGATGGAGTTGCAGGGAGCCCTTGGTCTGGCTCAGTTAGCCAAATTAGATGATATTGTCAAGCGCCAGAAGGAGAATAAAGAACTCATGCGTCAGGCGGTGAGCCAGCTGCCCGGGGTGTCTTTCCGGCATCAATTAGATGAGAAGGGGGATTCCGCCACTTTCCTGGCCTTCAATCTGCCTACGGCCGTTCAGGCAAAGGAGGTTAACACGGTGCTGGCTGAAAACGGGGCCGGGGCCGTCTATTTTGCTGATAACACCTGGCATTATTATCCAGAATGGGAACATTTGCTGGCCGGCTCTTCCGTCAGCGCTTCGGGCTGGCCCTTTAAGGCTCCGGACGGCCGTCGGCGGGTGATTTACGCCCCGGACATTCTGCCGCAGTCGGCCGCTGTTTTAAGCCGCACCCTGGTTTATCAGGTGCCGGTTAATCTGGGCGCCGGGCGTCAGGCGGAGATTGAGAAGGCTTTGGCCGCGGCAGCTGCGCTTTAGAGGTATTTGTGGGGTATAGCCGAATATTTACCATGGATTAAATACAAAATACAAAATATAAAAAAATAAAAAAGGCAAAGGGGGTTATCCCTTTGCCTTAAAATGAAAATACCCGCCCGCGGAGCTTAAAATTCAAAATCTGGGGAAGTTGAATAAAATTGGCTGTGTTTCTGGAGGAAAGTGAACCAATTTATATTAAGGGCTTTTGGGTACCTTCATTATTTCTGTCGCGACCTTTTTCTGATAGTCGCTTTTTTATATTTTCAGGATGTGAAATCTATAAAATCTATAATATGAATGGAATCTGATATTTTTCTTACAATTTCCCTTGCTTAGAATAAAAAAAGCAAAAAAAGCAAAAAAGTTTTGTCTTTTTGTCTTTTTGTCTTTAAACACGCCATTTTCCGCAAAATGGATATACAAAATAAAATACCGGCCAATAAATTTTATTCCCCTAAGATTGATGCTTCCGCCTGTTTGTTCAGGAAACGGCTGGTGATAGATACCCTGGCTAACCGGGGCGCAGGGCGAATCATTATTATCAACGCCCAGGCCGGGCAGGGCAAGACGACCCTGGCTCTTCAATTTCTGGAATACAGCAAGGCTGAATACGCCTGGTACCAGATAGGCCTGGAGGATCGTGATCCGGTGCTGATGTTTGCCGCCCTGCTGGAGTGCCTGATGAAATCGGTGCCGAATTTCAGGCCCATGTCGCTTTTAAACATGGTCAATGAGGGCGATTTGAGTGTTCACAGCCTGCCCCATGCCGTCAGTAGACTAAGCACTGAACTTGCCTCTGTGCTGTGTGAGGAACTTTATCTTGTCTTTGATGATTTGCATCTCCTGGCGGGCAGCCCCGCCGTTACGCTCTTAGAGAGTCTGCTGGCCGCTTCCTTCGCGCGGTTGAATTTTTTATTCCTGGGCCGTCAGCCCCTGCACTTAAATATTACCTCTGTTTCACCAGCGGCTGATATTCTTGAACTTGGCAAGGAGGATATGGCTCTCACTATTATTGAGACTATGGAGCTTTTTAATCAGGTGCTGGGTCTTAATCTGTCCTGGAAAAAGGCCTCTGAGGTGCATACTCTGACTGAAGGCTGGATTATGGGGCAGATCATGATCGCCTCGGCCCTTCATGATGATGAGGTTAATATAGATGATATTTATGGCCTGGCGGCTCGTTCCGGGCTTAATGCTTATCTCAAAAATGAGGTTTTCGCCCATCTTCCGCAGGAGATGGCGGTAAATATGGTAAAGCTGGCCCTGCTGGATGAGATTGAGATCCCGCTGGCCATTGAGCTTACCGGTGACGCGGATATATGCGGCAATCTTAAGGGGATCGCTCAATGTAATTATTTTCTGCGGGCTTTAAACAGCGAGATGAAGGTCTTTCGCCTCCATCATCTCTGTCGGGATTTTCTGCGGGAAAAGGCGGCCGATTTTTTAGGGGCCGCTGAGCTGGCCGCTGTTCTGAAGCTGGCGGCTGAGTATTATTTAGCCAGGGATCTGCTGGAAACCGCGCTTTCTTATTACAGCCGGGCCGGAGCCTGGCAGCATCTTGAAAATGTTCTCGAAAACCGGGGAATGGGGCTGGTGGCCATGAACCGGGGGGTTACGCTTCTTTCACTTCTTGCCTCCGTGCCGTTGAATGAGAGGCGGCATATGGCCTGGCTGAATGTTCTGGCAGGTATAGTAAGTATTCAGAGCGCACCGGCCAGTTGTCAGCCCCTCCTGGAGCAGGCCCTGGTTCAGTTTAAAGGTGATGGTAATCAGCGGGGGGAATTGCTGGCCACCTCTCAGCTTATCTGTCTGCACTGGGTGTCCACCGGGGCTTTTGAAGAGGGGGTGAAACTGCTGCCGCGGGCTGAAGAACTTTATGTGGAGCTGGCAGATCGTCTGCCTGTTTATGACCGTATTCTGGTCTGCAGTAATATATCCTGCGGTTTCAGCGTCTTTAAAAGTGAGATAGATAAGGCCAGGTATTATTCAGCAGAAGCCATGGGGCTGGCGGTGCGGCACGGGATGAAAAATTTTATCGCTACCATCCTTTTTACTCAGGGGTACAGCAGTTATTTCTGCGATCAGTTTGTTTTGACCTGTCAGGATATTGAGAAGGCTCAAGGGGTGCTCGTCGATCATCATGTTGGTCTCTTTAACCGTATTGCTTTGATGTCTCTTCAGGTGGATGTTCTGGGAATGTGTGGTGAGCTGGATAATTACCGGCATCAGGAGGGGCTGCTGATTGAGCTTCTCGGGCAGGAGCTCATCGAACAGACCACTCTGTGGGCTTTTCTGCCTATATGGCGGACAGCTATTGCCATTTCCAGGGGGCGGTTCCAGGAGGCCCTTGATGAGATTATGGGCGGTCATGGCAGCGGAATGTCATCGATGAACCCTCATCTGCGCAGTTTACTTCTCCAGTGGCAGGCTCTGGCTCTCTCATTACTGGGCCGCAATGAGGAAGCGCTGTCAGCGGCAGAAGAATCTCTCATTCTGCGCCGGGCCACGGGTGGTCCTTTTTTCGCGGCCTACAACAGTCTGATAATCGGGGCGGCTTTTTTGCATATGGGAGATCTGGAGCGGGCCGTAAAACATCTCAATCTGGTTCTTGATATCGGCGGCCGTCTTGGACACAGCTATTTTATAGCCGCCGCCTGCCTGCAACTGGCCTATATAAAGAGCAGGGCCGGGGCTGATGGCGGCTATGATGCTCTGCGTCGTGCTTTAAGTATTATTAAAGACAAAAAACGAACCTATTGCTGGGGATTGACCCCCGTCATAATAGAAGAATTGACAGGCCTGGCGGTTAAATCCAATATTGAGGTGGAATGGGCCCGGAAAATCGCGGCAGACAACTTGAACTGTGCCATACTGGACAATGGTGAACTGGTGCCGCTTCTTGAGATCAAGATTCTGGGGAGTTTTTCGATAAGTACAGGGGGCCGGACAGTATGCAGGACGGAGGATCTGCCGCCGGCTCAACGGCAGCTGATGGCGGCGATTATCGCCGAACCGGATCAGAGAATCAGCCAGGAAAAGGTGCAGCTGCTCTTCTGGCCGGAGAGCACGCCGGCCAGAGCACGTTCCAAACTGGATGTTCTTATGCTTCGTTTGCGCAAGAGCCTGGGGGCCATGATAAAACCCCTGGAGATGAAAAACTATCTCAGTCTGCGCAAGGGGATTATCTGTCTTGAGCGCTGCCGGATAGACGCGGTTGATTTCGTCAGCAGGGCCAGGGCAGGACTTCGGTACGCCCAGCGCCGGGAAAGCTGGCAGGCCGGTAATAATTTTTATCCGGCCATGAAGTTGTGGCAGGGCTGTTTTGCTTCGGATATTTTCAGTGAGGATCAGGTTCAGGAATATTGTTATGAATTACGTCTCCTCCTGGTAAAATCATCCATGAAATGGGGTGAGATCCTCGCCGAAATGGGGCGGCAGGCAGAGGCGGTTGAGGTACTGGAAAAAGCCTTTGTCTATGAGCCGGTAAACGAGCGGTTAGTGAAGACTCTTTATGGTCTGCATATGGCTGTTAATAATGCCCCGCGAGCCCAACAGGTGGTGGAACGTTACGAAAATATTCTCCGGATGGATGATTATGAGCCGGTTGAAATTAAGGAGATGCTCCGTCAGGTGGTTATGGCTTAATCACGCCTGTTGTTAAGGTAGACATCAAAACGGTGCTTAAGTGTCTTGACGGCAAAATCAGGCCGGTGGCTGCCTAAGGGGGCGGCCCGGGCCGGTCGTTTACATACTATGCGCCGACATCCTGTGTGGACGGCGGCATTTAGAAGTTCTGTACTGTCTAAATCTTCTCCGGCCACGGCCTGTAAAACACGCATCTCGTTCTTGACCAGGGCGCTCTTTCTGCGGTGCGGGAACATGGGATCAAGATAGATCACCTGCGGTATTTCATCGCCGGTGAGATTTGTTAGCAGTATTCGGCAGTCCCCCTCGCAGAGGCGGATCCGGCCGGCGATCCGGGCCAGTTCCCGATCTTCCAGGGCTCGGCGCAGACCATCGGTCAGCAGCTTGTGAATAAGAGGGGAGCGCTCGCACATGATAACCCGGCAGCCCAGAGCGGCGATTATAAAGCCATCCCGTCCCAGGCCCGCGGCCGCATCCAGAACCAGGGGGCTGGCTCCGTGTTTCAGCCCCAGAGCCCTGGCCAGAGGTTGATTGCGGCCGCCGCCCCTGCGCAGCCGGTACTTAAAGGACGGGCTGCTGAAATCAACCGAGACCGGCTGGAGCAGTATACCCTGGGGCGCCTGGAGTTCCAGGCGGCCTGAGCGGTTGGTCAGTGAAAAATTATTCTTAGGTTTGTCAGACATGGCTCCATGTGTTAGATAATTTGAGCGATATTAACTGGCAGACAGGTTTGTTGCGGCTGCCTGTGCCTCAATATAAAATTAAAAAATGAGATTAAACCTGAAATGCAGCATAATGCAAATACCAATGTAGTGGCAATTATTCCGGCCCGTTATCATTCCAATCGTTTTGAGGGTAAACCCCTTGCTGTAATCATGGGTAAACCAATGGTTCAGAGGGTCTATGAGCGGGCTGCCTCCGTTGAGCTCCTGTCCCGGGTGGCGGTGGCCACCGATGATAAAAGAATTGCCGATTGTGTCCGCGCCTTTGGCGGTGAGGTGGTTATGACCCGCGGCGACCATGTATCCGGCACCGACCGGTTGGCCGAAGCGGCCGAGTTACTGAATATCGGTGAACAGGATGTGGTGGTTAATATTCAGGGGGATCAACCCATGTTTGACCGGCAGGTGGTGCGGCAGGTGGCTCAACCGCTGATTGATGATCCGGCCCTGCCAATGGCTACCTTGATTTATAAAATCATCAGGGAGACGGAAATAAATGACCCCAATCATGTCAAGACGGTCTTTGACCGTAATGGTATGGCCCTTTATTTTTCCCGTTCACCAATTCCGTTTCAGCGTAATCCTGATGAGCCGGTGCCGCCCACCTATTATAAGCATCTTGGCTTTTACGCCTATCGCAAGGGATTTCTGCTCACCTTTGTAGGTCTGCCCGAGGGGGAGTGGGAGCGCTTTGAAAAACTGGAGCAGTTAAGGGCGCTGGAGTTTGGTTATCGGATCAAGGTGGTATTGACCGAGCATGACTCCGTGGAGGTGGATACTCCGGAGGATTTACAACGAGTTGAGAAATTACTGCGGGGATAAGTTTCATCTCCTGGTGAATATTTACAGATGATTAATGACAGTCTGCAAAAAATAGCCTCTACCTCTTTTTCCCCTCTTGACATTGTCCAGGGGCGTAACCTGCCTGAAAAGCTGGTGGATCTGGTTCTGCATGGCCCGCCGGAGGGGCCGCCTCTGCCGGCGGCCGCCCTTAAAGAACTCAGTGAGGCTGTTTATGAGCAGGATGTCAGCGGGGTACGGGTGGTGGTCTTCGGCGGCGGTACCGGGATGTCCACTATCATCGGTGGTGACAGCCGCAGCCCGGCCTGGATGACAAATCCCTTTCAGGGCTTGAAAAATATTTTCCCCCAGACCAGAGCCGTGGTCTGCGTCTCTGATGACGGCGGATCCACTGGAGAGCTGCTTAAACATCTGCCTCTCTTCGGCATTGGTGATCTTCGTCATGTCCTGCTGGCCGCCATTCAGGAGTCTCTGCTCCGCAAACGCTATAATCTTGATTCACAACAGGCCCTTGATACGGCTGCCGTTCTCTTTACCATCTTCAATTACCGTTATCGGGCCAGACCGCTAAGCGTTGATGAACTGCTGCGGCGCGGCGGGCTGGAGCTTGATGTTCTGCCGGTAGCCATGGCGGAGGGTATTCTCTATCTGCTGCGTAATCTTTTTAGTGATTCCCGTTTGTCACAGGCCCTGTCGGCACCAAACTGTCTCGGTAATCTCTTGATCGTCAGCGCCATATATTCAGGTTATAGAGACGATAATCCGCGGCCCTCGGTATCCGCGGTGCGTAACGGTCTTCTGCTGCTCACTGATATGCTTGGGGTGGTTGAAGACGGAGTCATGCCCTGTACTCTCAATCCCTCCAGCCTTAAAATTCATTATACCAACGGGGTGATGACCACAGGTGAATATAAATCCGGTTTATCCCGGCGGGGTTATCCGGTCGAACGGGTATTTGTCGATTTTCTGGGTCTTAAACCGCAGGTGTTGCCGCAGGTTTTGGCGGCGGTTCGTGAGGCGGATATTATTATTTTTGCCCCCGGCAGCCTTTACACCAGTATTGTGCCGGTAATGCAGGTGCCGGGTCTGGCTGAGGCGGTGAGGGCCAATGAGGGGGCAATGAAAGTACTGGTGGCCAATGTCTGGGCCCAGGCCGGGGAGACGGATCTGACCATGGATGAGCCCAGACGCCGATTTTATGTCTCTGATCTGGTCAAGGCCTATAACCGTAATATTGCCGGCGGTGTTCGCGGCCTGTTTCAGCAGATATTATTGCTTGGTCTGCAGGATATACCGGGGAGCATTCTGCAGAATTATGCCGTGGAGGGCAAGGTGCCGATTTATCTGGATCGCGGCCGGGTCTGGAATATGGGTTTTGAACCGGTGGAAGCCTGTATTTATGCTGCTGATGAACTGGCGGAACGGCGCTTGAAACATGAGCCCGCCGCTCTGGCTCTGGCCCTTAAGGCCATGTGGGCCGCCCGCAGTCGGCTCGCCGCTGACCTGACGGACAGCGACCATTGGACAGCGGAGATAAAGACCGAGGCTGATTTACGCCTCCCCGCCTCCCTTCCCGGCCGGCCGCCGGATAATATCTCCTGGTTTGCCGAGCCCGGCAGGCGCACTTCCGTAACAAAGCGGGAGATCGCCTGTGAGCGTTATGCCAGTATTAACAGCCGCCTGGCCTCCTGGGATGTTGAAGAGCGCGGTCGAATTGCCGAAATTATCTGGTATCATGCCGATATTCCGGCGGCCCATCTTGATTATACGCGTGGTCTGCGTTTTATTGACCGCTGTAAATGGCCTCGTTCTCAGGTCTGGGATAAGGTTTATTCCTTTTATAATCCGGAGGATGGTTTTTTGAATATCAGGCGGGATATTGGCGCCGAAAATTTTGAGGTGGCTTTTCTGGTGGCTCTGGGCCAGTCATTATTGGGTAATTATGCGGCCCGCAAGAATGTTGAACCATTATTGGCAGACAGTGAAACAGTGGGGAAGTTGTTTCGTCTGGAGCTTCGTCCCGCCGGGGAGCGTTTGAGCTGGTTCAGCGATATGGAATTGCGGAGTTATCTGATCTTATCCCGCCTGCGGCCGTCTGCTGTTAAACCGCTGGTCTTTACCAGGGTTATTAACGGTGAGGATGGTTTTACTCCGCCGGGGCTGCTCTTTGGTCTTACTTATGCCTGGTATATTGACAATCGCTTTGCTGATCATATAGAGTATAAAATGGCTATTGCCAGGGCGGAGGTTTCTGATCTGGTGCCTGAACAGGTAAAGACCCTGGCCCGGCGGCGGGCCATAATAGATTTTTTCCGGGAGGTCGTTTTTTGTCAGTGAATCCGGCTTTCAGCGAATATACCGGCGGTGGCTGTCTGCATGTGGTTGTCAGAGGTAATGACCCGCGGTTATCCCTCAGGCTCTCTAAACTGCCGGGCTGCCGCGGGGTGGAGAGAATGGCTGATGATACACTGGTATTGCGCGCTGGAACAGAAATTGATATTGACGATTTTTTATGCCGCGTCCTCGGGGTTACCACCGATCTGGGGGCGGAAATTGTGGAGGCCGGCCTTGGTGGTGACAGTGAGCGGCAGGAGATAATAATTGCTGGTTTTAAGGTGGAGTCCGGGACTGCGGAGACAGCGGCAGGGGGGCCTGGTAAGCGGAATATAATTCTGGAGCCTGGTCTGGCCTTTGGCAGCGGCCGGCATCCCAGTACCAGGCTTATGGGGCAGGGGCTGGCATATATCAACGGTCTTGTTGATGCTTTTCCGTCCCCGGTGCTTGATATTGGCTGTGGCAGTGGTATCCTGTCTGTTATCTGTGCCAGGCTGGGCGGGCGGGTTCTGGGGCTGGATATTAATCCAGCGGCGGTGGCCGGTGCCAGGCGTAATGTGATTTTAAACGGTCTCGAGGACAGGGTAGAGATCAGTTCTGAACCCATAGAAAGGCTTAAGGGTTCATTTGCTCTTATAACTGCCAATATTTCGCCCTTTGTTCTCTTCGCAATTGTTCCCCGGCTGCCGGAACTTCTGGCACCGGGCGGAATTTTAATTATGGCCGGCATGCGTGATGCCCAGATGGATGATTTACTGAATATTTTACGCCAGACTGGTATAGATGGACGTCGGCAGGTTTACAGGGACGGCGCCTGGCGTGGATTGCTCCTGGAAACATAAAAGGTAAATGATCGTATGCGAGAGTGCGGTTTATGAGGCGCTTATAATTGCTGTAAAAGAATTTTAAGGAGGGTTGATATGGAGTGTGGAACTCAAACGGCTAACGCTGAATTCTCAGTATCGTGTGATCGTCGTAAAAGCGCCCGGCCCCCGGAGCCCTGCGCCATTGTTATTTTCGGGGCCTCCGGTGATCTTACCGCCCGCAAACTTATTCCCGCTTTTTTCGATTTATTTAAGATTGGTCGTCTGCCGGAAGATTTTATTATTGTCGGGGCCAGCCGCAGTCCCTTGAATGATGATACCTTTAGAGCCCGTTTAATGGAGAAGCATCAGGATGAGGCGGGGGATGACGACAAATGGCAGTCTTTTTTAGAGCGCTGTTTCTATGTCCCGCTGGATTATGATAAAACGGCTGATTATCTGACTCTGCGGGAGCGTCTGAGCGCTCTTGATAAGACGTATAATACCGCCGGGAATCTGGTTTTTTATCTTGCCGTTCCCCCTGGAATTTATCCTTTAGCCGCTAAGCATCTTGGCGAGGCCGGTATGAGTCGTGAGTCTGAGGGAGGGGGCTGGGTGCGGATTGTAGTAGAAAAGCCCTTTGGACGTGATCTGATTTCGGCCAGGGAGCTTAATCATACCATGCACGAAAGCTTTGCCGAGGAGCAGATATTCCGTATAGATCATTATTTAGCCAAGGAAACGGTGCAGAATGTTCTGATGCTGCGATTTGCCAACACCCTTTTTGAACCGCTCTGGAACCGTAATTATATAGAGTATGTGGGGATATTGGCGTCCGAAAAACTGGGGGTGGAGCATCGGGCCGGGTATTATGAGGATTCCGGTGTTATCCGGGATATGTTCCAGAATCACATGATGCAGCTTCTGGCCCTTACCGCCATGGAGGCCCCCTCGGTATTCGAGGCCCCCAGAGTGCATGAGGAGAAGGTTAAGGTGTTCCGCTCCATCAAACCGTTTACCGAGGCCCGGCCGGCCGAAAATCTTATTCTCGGCCAGTATGGGGCTGGAAAGATTGATAACGCGGCCGCTGCTGCTTATCGTCAGGAACCCGGAGTTGACCCCGGTTCCAATACTCCGACCTTTGCCATGCTGCGGCTCTTTATTGATAACTGGCGCTGGCGCGGGGTGCCCTTTTATATCGCCTCCGGTAAACGGCTGGCTGAAAAAAAGACCAAGATTGTGGTGCAGTTCAAGGCCATTCCCCATTATATGTTCCGTTATCTGCTGGGGGATAAAATTCCGGCCAACCGCCTGATTCTCGGTATTTATCCGCGCGAGGAGATAAAGCTCTCTTTTCAGGCCAAATTACCGGGAACGCAGCTCTGCATGCAGACGGTAAAAATGGATTTTCAGTATCAGAAACGAGCCCATTCCCTGGATGCCTATTCCCGCAGCCTCTTGGACTGCATTAACGGTGATCATATGCTTTTCTGGGGGCAGGACGGAGTTGAAGAAACCTGGAAATATCTTGACCCCATTCTTTCTTCCTGCCGTCAGTATGGCGGAGAGGGGAGGCGGCTGAATTTTTATGAACCAGGGAGCTGGGGGCCGGATGAATCCCTGGCCTGGATGCGGAGGATTTTAAATGTCTGAACAAACTGTCAGGCTGTCCTATGCTAATTTAGAGGAGCTGAGCCGGGCCGCCGCTGATCTTATTGTTGAATCAATGGAGACCGCCGTCAACGAGCGCGGCTTTTTTTCTTTATGTCTTGCCGGCGGCCATACCCCGGCCAGACTTTATGAACTGCTTGCCACTGATTATCGTGAGAAGATAAACTGGCGGCAGACCTTTGTTTTCTGGGGTGATGAACGGCTGGTGCCCCTGGATCATAAGGACAGCAATTATAGACTGGCGGCGATTAGTCTGCTGCCCTGTCTGCCGAAGGCCAATATTAAGACAGTGGCGGTGACGGCGGCTGATCCGGAGAGTGCGGCGCGGTTGTACGAAGAAGAGTTAGAGCGTTTCAGGCAGGAACAGGGGATAGGAAACGGCCCGCTTTTCGACTGTGTGCTGCTCGGTATGGGGCCTGACGGCCATTGCGCCTCATTGTTCCCCGGTTCACCCCTTCTGCAGGAGAACAGAAAGCTGGCGGCGGCTATAGTGGAACCGGCCGGTTCCCCGCCGGTAGCCAGGATAACCTTGACTCTGCCGGCCCTTGCCGCCAGCCGGGCAGTCATCTTTATGGTCAGCGGCAGCAGGAAGCTGGAAATCGTCTCTGAGATACTCAGCGGCAGAGGAATGCAGTTCCCCGCTGCCAGAGTACGTTCGCGGGGACCGGTTTATTGGCTGTGTTCCCCATAGAGAATTTTCTATTTTCTCTTCTATACTCCTCTATTTGTCTGCGGCCAGATAATTTTATGAATCTGTAATTGAAGACGGACAGGGAGTTGATCCTCTAATATCCAGGCGGCAAGAACGGCCGTCTCTAATTTATCTGGTACTGCTGAAAGGAGAAGGGCGGGCAGGGAGGTACCAGGGACATCCGGCAGTTGGTGGCGGATTATCTCTACGGCCCATTCATAGTCCTGTCTTGAGCTGAGAACAAATTTTAATTCATCCTCAGGGCCCAGGTGCCGGAGGTTTGCAAAGCGCATCCTGCCGCTCATACCGGAATCAGGACATTTGAGATCCATAATCTTGATAACTCCATCCGGCACCGGGGCTAAATCAAGGCTGCCGTTGGTCTCTAAGAGAATGGTGCGTCCCGCCTTTTTCAGTTCCCGCAACAGGGGAATGGTGTTGGGCTGGCAGAGAGGCTCACCGCCCGTCACTTCAACAATGGCATTCGGATAATGAGCGGTATAGGCCATAATGGCGGAGATTGAACGACTTTCTCCGTCCGGAAAGGTATATTGTGAGTCACAGTAACGGCAACGCAGATTGCAGCCGCTCAAGCGGATAAAGACACAAGGCAGCCCGGCCCTGGTTGATTCTCCCTGAATACTGTAAAATAGTTCTGAAATTTTTATCGGCAGCTCAGCGGCCGCCACGATAGATAACCCCGCTGCCGGCGGTCTCGCCGACCTGGATGCTGTAGAGATCATAACGTTCATCTGAAAGCTCTCCGGAGAGCTGCTCAAAGATATAGGCCGAGATATTCTCGGATGATGGGTTTTGGTCCTGGAATGCTTTGTGGCTGTTAAGATCACAGTGATCCAGATCGTCCATAACCCGGGCCACCGCTTTTTTAATTACCCTGAAATCTACCCCCATGCCGAGATCATCCAGTTCTCTGGCCCGTACTGTTACTTTGACGTTCCAGTTATGGCCGTGGGGTTTCTCGCAGTTACCGGGATAATCCCGCAGGTGGTGGCCGGCTGAGAACTGGGTCTTGATGAATATATCAAACATTGATTCTCCTCTCGTGTTTTATTGTTGCAATTATCAGTACTTCATATAGTATTGCGGCAGTTTGTCCGCTTGGGCTGGGCAGAATAGCCGCCAGCCTTGAATATTAATGAAGTTTGTACGATTTTACCAGATTAAAGTTTATAAATTAAAGTTTCAGGAGAGATGAAATGGCCCGTATCGCGCCGCTCAGGGGATTACGCTATAATCCAGCCAAGATTGCCAGTATGGAGGAGGTGGTTTCACCGCCCTACGATGTTATTGATCCCCAAAGCCAGCAGGCTCTGGTTCGCAAGAATCCTTATAATATGATTCATCTGGATCTAACCAAGAGCCTGGCGACGGAAGACCTTACCGATGAGCGTTATCAGCGGGTTCGGGACACCTTCGAGAACTGGCGGCAGGATAAAATTCTGATTAGAGACAGCGCCCCGGGGCTTTATCTGTATTTTACCGAGTATACCCTGCCTTCCGGCAGAAAAATGATCAGAAAAGGCTTTATATCCCTGGTGGGTCTGGCCGAATTTTCCGAAGGGGTGATAAAACCGCATGAGAAGACCTTTAAAAGCGTGACCAGTGACCGCCTGCGCCTTATTGATACCTGCCAGGCCCAGTTCAGCCCCATATTTTCTCTTTATTCCGACCCCGAGGGCCGTGCCATGGCCAGCCTTGAGGCCCATAAGGAGGGGAAGCCCGTTGTTGACGTCTGTGACCGTGACGGCTGCCGGCATCTGTTGTGGGAAGTAACCGATGCCGATACCATTGCCGGGGTACAGGCGTTTTTAGCCTCCAAGGCCTTTTATATTGCCGACGGCCACCATCGCTATAACACCTCTCTGCAGTTGCGGGAGTTGATGCGCCGGCGTCAGGGTGAGGTGGCGGCGGACAGCCCCTATGACTATACCATGATGTATCTCTGCGGCATGGAGGATGAGGGTCTTTCCGTTCTCCCCACTCATCGCCTGGTTCATATTCCTTATCTGATCGGTTTAGAGGCCATAACTGCCCGTATGACTGATTATTTTATAGTGGAAGAGATGAACGGCGGTACCCGTGAATTATTGTTGGAACAGGTGTTGTCGAGGATGGACGAGAATAATTCAGTCACTATGTTCGGGTTCTATCATCCCGGCTCTGATCGTTGTTTTCTCCTTACTCTGCGGCCGGGGGTTATGGAGAAGACCTGTTCCGGCAAGCATCCCGAGGCCCTGCGCGATCTCGACGTAACAGTATTATCGGAACTGGTGCTGGAGTGTATCCTGAATCTTGATCATGGGCAATGTGAGCGGGACAACCTTATCTCATATTACCCCGATCCTGATGAGGCTTTGGATGCGGCAGTTAAGGGCTGTGCTTCTGGCGACAAGGATACTCCTCTGCTGTTTTTGATGAATCCGACCCTGGTGTCCCAGGTGCGGCGGGTGGCGGACGAATCCCTGGTGATGCCGCATAAATCCACCTATTTTTACCCGAAATTACTCTCCGGCCTCCTCATTAATCAGATTCATGCCGATGAAAAAGTGGGCTGATTCTGACTGTGAAAGGCGATGAGCAAAGATCCGGCGGCTGAAGATAGCAAGATAAGCCCTGATACCCTCTTTAACGGTCGTCTTATATGCCGCCAACCCAGCCGGGGTTATCGGTTTTCGCTGGATGCCGTTTTACTGGCTAACTTTGTCGGCCTCAGGGCCGGGGCCAGGGTCTTGGATCTTGGAGCCGGCTGCGGGGTGATTTCGTTAATAATGGCCTGGCGCTCACCGGAGGTTGCGATCACCGCTCTGGAGCTGCAACCCTCTCTCTTTGAACTCTGCCTGAGTAATATTGAGCTTAATAAACTCGCTCTCCGTATTCAGGGCATCCAGGGTGATCTCCGCCGCGTCAGTTCTCTCTTTAAGGCCGCCTCTTTTGATCTCGTGGTCTGTAATCCCCCTTATTATAAGGTCGGCAGCGGCCGGATCAATCCAGCCTCCGAACAGGCGGCAGCTCGTCATGAAATAACGGCGGATATCGGTCAATGTGCTAAGGCCGCGGCCTGGGCGCTGAGAAGTCACGGCCGGGCCGCTTTTATCTTCCCCGCCCGGCGTGGTGCCGCCCTGCTGAGCGCTCTTCACGCCCATCGTCTTGAGGCAAAACGTCTGCAGGTGGTTTACAGCTTTCCCGGTGCTGCCGGTCGGCTGCTCATGGTGGAGGCGGTGAAGGGGGGTGGTGAAGAGTTACAGATCATGCCGCCGTTTTATATATACAAAACAGCGGAGGGCAGACAATACACCCCGGAAATGACGGCATTCTTTGCCGGAGATAAAAAAGGAGTGCTATGAAAAAGATCATCTTGCTTTTTTCTATATTTTTTCTGTGGTCTTTTCCCCTGTCAGGGGTTGTTTATGCCGGTTTGCGCCCTCTTACTAAAAATGAAGCAGTAGACGCCTTACAGGATAAAACTTTCCTGGCCCATAGTCTTAAGGAACAATACAATTACCGTATTTATTATTCCAGAGACGGACTCTTTACTTTGTATTATCCAACTTCTACTATGACTGCCGTGATTGTTTACGGTAAGTGGTCTGTGGACGATGAAGGAAAGTATTGTCTCCATCGAAAAATTCATAAGCATAAATTTGCAGATTGCGGCAGAATTTACCAGAATGGGAATATCCTGTATCTGTATAATAAAGGGGAACTTAAAGTTACTTTGGAATTTATAGGTAATGGTAATCTTCTTAAGAATAAATAGGAATAAATAGTTGGTTAAATTTTTGAGTGTGGGGTTTATGGAGCGCTTATGTAGAAGACGTAAAAAAAGGGTTTTAAGAAAAATCTTAAAACCCTTGCTTGTTACTACTGGTCGGGATGAGAAGATTCGAACTTCCGACCCCTTGAACCCCATTCAAGTGCGCTACCAGGCTGCGCTACATCCCGACCCTGATTCAGATTTATGCCAAACTTCTTTTAATATCAAGTAATTCAGCCTTGATATTAACTAATAATTGCCGCCAGTCATTGCGGCCTATAGTATGTGATTTTAGGCCTTTTGCCAAGGCCTTTTTTGCGCCGTTTAAGGTTAATCCATCATCCTGAAGCATTTTTTTGATTAACAGGATGTTTTCTATGTCAACTCGTCGATATAAACGCTGTCTGGAGTTGGCTCGCTGGGGCTTTAAAACCTTAAACTCTGCCTCCCAATGCCGCAGAGTATGTGATTTAATACCGGTTAAGCGGCAGACCTCGCCAA
Source organism: Desulfobacterota bacterium M19 (assembly GCA_048820955.1). Classification (GTDB taxonomy): domain Bacteria; phylum Desulfobacterota; class Desulfobulbia; order Desulfobulbales; family VMSU01; genus JAADIV01. The sequence goes on from JBMERE010000004.1 coordinate 78,013, forward strand.
TCTTAAAATAGGTCTTATCAGGTATTGATGTGCCGCTCTGGAGATAATCCACCCCATAAATCCCACTTTATTTTTTTATGGTCTTTGAACAAAGACCATTAGTCAGCGGGAAACGCCTTTATCTGTCTATCCCGCCCTCATTAACCGTATCGCGCAAGGTCTTACTGGGTTTAAAAGATACCATATTACGGGCTGCTATTTCAAGAGTTTCTCCTGTCTGGGGATTACGACCCCGTCGGGGGGCCTTGGTTTTGACCTTGAAGGCTCCAAAATTAACCAGTTTAACATTTTCGCCTTTTAACAGACTCTCTTTGATGGCGGTGAAGAAGTAATCAACCATGTCGCCGGCGTCATTCTGAGGGAAACCTAAACGATCATTAATAGCTTTAGTTAAGGTCTGTCTGGTAATATTTTCTTTGCTCATTATTAAGCCTCCCGCAATTTGCCGTGGAATTTGTCAACCAGTAAGGCTATAATTTTGTTTTGAATTTTTGCTACCGCTTTGTCCTTTAAGGTATTTTTGTCAGAATGATAAGTGAGTGACAGAGCTACACTCTTTTGTCCCTTACTTATTGGGCTTCCCTGGTAAATGTCAAAAATTTCAACTTGTTGCAAATGCTTAAAACCCTCGTTGTTAATGGCGTCGGCAATTTCGCCTGCCCCGATTCTATTATCAATTATTATGGCCAGATCGCGTTTAACAGCTGGAAAACGGGACAGCGGTTTGAATTTTATGCCGGCAGTTCTGGCGGCTCCCACTTTATCCAGGTTAAGATCTAAGAAATATACTTCTTCCTTAATGCCAAAGGCCTTGAGAACCGTGGGGGAAAACTTACCAAGTTCACCAAGGTATTTGCTGCCGGTTGACTCAATGGTAAGAAACAGCCCTGGAGAGCTGTAAGGGGCGTTGGAGCCCATAATAAAATGGGCTTCGAGGCGAATTTCATTTAATATGTTTTCAGTAATTCCCTTGACATCATAGATATCAAAGGGGGTGACGCCAAAATGTACCGGCGGCCCATCGAGCTGTCGGCGACCGCTGAAAACAGCGCTTAGGTGTTGTTCTTCAAGGGGTTGTTCCTGACCGTCTACAGGCAGAAATACCTTGCCGATCTCAAAAAGCTTCAAGTCATTGTTCTGGTGGTTTATATTATGACGGGCATTCTCAAGCAGGCCGGGCAGGAGAGTGGTACGCATGATGCTTTGTTCCTCGGAAAGAGGATTCATGATCTTTATCGTCCGCCGTTTAGGGTCGTTTTCATCAAGGGCCAGTTTGTCAAAATTGGCGGGATCGGTAAAACTGTAATTAATGGCCTCCGAGCAGCCAAGGCCCGTCATTATATGACTAACCTTGCGGCGGAGCTGGCGGTCTTCGGCCTGAGAAGAAAAGGCCATGGGTACGGTGGGCAGGGTGGTGGGAATTTCATTATAGCCTTTTAAACGGGCAACTTCTTCCACCAGGTCTATTTCACGCTCCAGGTCAACTCTGAAACTGGGCGGAGTAACCAGCAGGGTGTCTTCGTTTATCTTGCTGCTGGTGACCTCGATGGCGTTCAGCATGGAGCTGATTTCCTCCATGGTAAAATCATCACCAAGCAGATTGGAGGTGCGCTGTATCCGGAGATTTATTGGTTTAATCTCCGGTATAGTGCCCTGGCAGTCGACCATGGAGCCGGCGGGTTCAGCCCCGCCATAACGAACCATCAGGGAAATGGCCCGGTTCAGGGCCTTAATGGTCCCCTGGGGGTCAATGCCGCGCTCAAAGCGGTATGAGGCATCGGTGGAGAGCTTTAAACGGCGGGCGGTACGCCGGATAGATACCGGATTGAAATAGGCGCTTTCCAACAAAATTTCGGAGGTTGAATTATCAACTTCGCTGCCCTCGCCGCCCATGACACCCGCCACCGCGGCAGGCTTGTTCTCATCGCATATAACCAGCATGTCAGGTTCTAACAGACGGTCAATTTCGTCGAGGGTAGTGATTTTTTCCCCACTGAGAGCCCGGCGGACAATAATTTTGCCACCGCTGAGTTTGTTAAAATCAAAGGCGTGCAGGGGCTGGCCGTATTCCAGCATGACAAAATTGGTTATATCAACAATATTATTAATGGGGCGTAATCCCACCGCTGTCAGCAGACGCTGAAGCCAGGACGGAGAGGGCCCAATCTTGACCCCCCGCAGGAGCTGAGCGGTGTAACGGGGACAGAGTGTGGTCTCCTGCACCTCAACAGACAATGAGCAGTTGCCCGAAGTGCCCGAAGAGGATCTGCTGATCTCTGATTTCGGCAGTTTTAAAGTAGAACTGCTGAAGGCCGCTATCTCCCGGGCAATGCCGATGACACTGGTACAGTCTGGACGGTTAGGGGTGAGATCAACCTCAATCAGGGTATCCTCAAGATTAAGGGCCTGCCGCAGGCTCTGGCCTGTCGAGCATGATTCGGGCAGTTCGATAATTCCATCGTGACTGTTGTTCAGGCCCAATTCCTTCTCGGAGCAAAGCATTCCCTCTGACACCTGACCCCGCAGTTTTGATTTCTTGATCTTGAAACCTTCCGGCATAACAACGCCTGGCAGGGCAATGGCGCTAAGCAGGCCGGGCCGTACGTTAGGCGCGCCGCAAACAACCCGTTTCATTTCTGTACCCACCATAACCGTGCATACAGAGAGATGATCGGCCTGAGGATGTTTATCAACGGTTATTACCTCAGCCACCTTAATCTCTTTAAGGGCCTGGTATAATGGGGTAACAGCATCTACCTCAAGCCCCAACATCGTCAAACGTTCGGCCAGATCTTCGGCTGACAGGTCGAAATCGACATATTGTTTAAGCCAGTTTACGGTAAATTTCATTATGGTATGATATCACAGAGTGGTAAAATTAAGATGTAACAGATAACCGGGGCTAAAATTGTTTTAAAAATCGTCGGTCATTTTCATAGAAAAGTCTAATGTCGGTAATGCCGTATTTAAGCATTGCTATCCGCTCGACTCCGAGACCAAAGGCAAAACCGCTGTATTCTTCAGGATCATAGTTAACCTTTTTGAAAACCTCGGGATCAATCAGACCGGCCCCGAGTATTTCAAGCCAGCCGGTCTGTTTGCAGACCCGGCAGCCCTTGCCGTGACATATTACACAGGCAATATCGACCTCAGCGCTGGGCTCGGTAAAGGGGAAATAGCTGGGGCGAAAACGGATAGCGGTTTTTTTATTAAACATTCTGGTGATAAAAATCTCCAGAATACCCTTTAAATCGGCAAATGATACTTTGTGGTCAACCAAAAAACCTTCCACCTGGTGAAACATGGGGGTATGGGTGATGTCTGAATCGCAGCGGTATACTTTGCCGGGGGCAATAATCCGCAGGGGGGGAGCGGCATTCTCCATACTTCTGACCTGCATGGGCGAGGTGTGGGTACGAAGGAGGACATTGTCACTGATATAGAAGGTATCGTGCATATCCCTGGCTGGATGGTGCCTGGGGATATTCAGACCCTCAAAATTATAAAAATCAAGCTCTATGTCAGGGCCTTCCGCGATCGTAAAGCCCAGGTGTTCAAAAATAGAACACATCTCCTCCATGACCTGGGTTACCGGGTGTTGTTTACCAAAGGGCACAGCACGACCCGGCAGGGTAAGATCAGGCTGACCATTATCAGCCCGTTTGTTCCCGGCCGCAGTCAGAGCAGATTTTCTGGTTGTGTAGGCCTCTTCCAGGATATTTTTTATATCGTTGGCCAGTTTTCCCAGCCGGGGCCGCTCCTCTTTGGGGGCCTGACCCAGATTGCGCATCAGGGCGGTAAATATACCCTTACGACCAAGATATTTTACCCGGAATTCCTCCAGAGGCCCGGCCTCATTGATGGCGGTAAGGGCGGCTTCGGCTTCTTCCTTTATACGTTGGAACTCAGCTTCCATGAATTAAGAGGCGGCTTCGACAACCTTGGAAAAGGCCTTGGCATCAAGAATCGCCATATTTGATAAAACTTTACGATCAAGTTCAATATTGGCCTTTTTAAGTCCGCCGATAAATTTACTGTAAGAGGTATTATTGATTTTGCTGGCAGCGGATATACGGGCAATCCATAATTTCCGAAAATCACGTTTTTTCTGACGGCGGTCACGGTAGGCGTAACACAGAGCGCGGTCTACGGCCTCGGAAGCAGTTCTGATTAAACGATGACGGCCGCCAACATAACCTCTGGCCATCTTTAAAATTTTGTTTCTACGGCGGCGTGCCTTAAATCCACGCGTTACTCTGGGCATCTTGATCTCCTTGAAATTACGACTGAAAATTACTTTGGCCTTGTATGAGCTAAATCAGATTACTCAGCTTCTACAGGGCTCGATTATCCAATTGATATTTTTACAGATAGGGCAGCATACGCTTGACGTTCCTGACATTAGAAGAATCAAGAACGGTACTTTTACGAATACCCCTTTTCAGTTTAGTGGTCTTCTTGGTCAGAATATGACTGCCAAAGGCCTTATTACGAATTATTTTTCCGCTGCCGCTGGCCTTAAAACGTTTGGCCGCTCCACGGTTAGTTTTCATCTTGGGCATGACTGTTTCTCCTGTTTCTTTATTTGGGGGCGATAAACATAACCATTTGCCGGCCTTCCATCTTTGGTTCCTGAATAATTACTGCCACATCTTCCAAGGCGCTGGCAATCATTTTCAGAGTTTTATAACCCTGGCTGTCGGCATAAACTATTTCCCGGCCTCGGAAGCGAACTGTTACCTTGACCTTATTTTTGTTTTCAATAAATTTCCTGATATTTTTGACCTTAAAGTCAACATCATGCTTTTCAGTCTTAGGCCGCAGCTTAATTTCCTTGGTTTCCACCACGCTCTGCTTTTTCTTGGCCACAGCCTGCTTTTTGCTCAATTCATAGCGGTATTTACCGTAATCCATGATCCGGCAGACAGGAGGGTCAGAGTTTGGTGATATCTCCACCAGGTCATAGCCATCCTCTTTCGCCTTGGCCAGGGCCTCTCTGGTTGGCATAATACCCAGCTGTTCGCCGTCCAAATCAATAACTCTGATACTCTGTACTTTGATCAATTCGTTGATCCGCGCCCTGGCCTCTCTACCGCTTTGATCCTTCCTTCTACCTTTTTTGATACTCCACCTCCAACTGTGGTTTTTTTGTATGTTTAATTCGTTACTTTAATTCAGCGTTGGGATACAGCTATCTTGTTTAATATGAGCAAGAAACTCACCGACGGTCATAGCCGGCAGATTCTTGCCGTCACGTAAACGGGCGGTAATAGTCTTATCTGTCATCTCCTGATCGCCGACAATCAACATAAAGGGAATTTTGTTTAACTGGGCCTGCCGAATCTTATAATTCAATTTTTCGTTGCGCAGATCCTTTTCGACTCTGATTCCGGCCTTTCTTAATTGCTCGTATACCCCCTGGGCATATTCATTCTGGGCCTCGGAAATGTTAAGGATAATCGCCTGTATGGGTGCCAGCCACAGTGGGAAGGCACCAGCGTAATGTTCTATAAGCACCCCAAAGAAACGCTCCAGAGAACCCATCAGAGCCCGGTGAATCATGATGGGCTGATGATCGCGGCCGTCTTCTCCTGTATAGCTCATGTCAAAACGCTCGGGTAGATTAAAATCAACCTGAATGGTGGAGCACTGCCAGGAACGACCTATAACATCCTTAATTTTTATATCAATTTTAGGGCCGTAGAAAACCCCCTCGCCAGGATCAATTTCGTAGCTCATGCCTTTTTTCTCAAGGGCATGTTTCAGAGCGCTGGTGGCCCGTTCCCAATTTTCGTCACTGCCGACGGATTTTTCCGGCCGGGTGGAAAGGTAAATCTCATACTCCTTGAAGCCAAAGGTTCGGAGGATATTCATATTGAGATCTAAAATATTGAATATTTCATCGTCCAGCTGCTCCGGCAGGGTAAATATATGGGCGTCATCCTGAGTAAAACCCCGAACGCGCATCAGGCCATGCAGGGCGCCTGTACGTTCATAGCGATACACCGTCCCCAGTTCACACCAGCGAATGGGAAATTCCCGATAGCTGTGCTTGCTGGTCTTGTAGATGGCAATATGAAAAGGGCAGTTCATGGGCTTGATCTGGTAGCTGACCTCATCCACATCCATGGGCGAGAACATATCGTCAACGTAAAAATCAAGATGCCCGGAAGTCTGCCATAAATCACGTTTGGCTATCTGCGGGGTATAGAGCAACTCGTAATCATGCCGGAAATGCTCCTTCTTCCAGAATTCTTCGATTAAGCTGCGGACTCTGGCTCCTCTGGGTTGCCATAGTATAAGACCAGGTCCCACCTGATCGTTAATGGTGAATAGCTCCAGTTCCCGGCCGAGGCGGCGGTGGTCTCGTTTTTTGGCTTCCTCTAAGAGCCGTAAGTGGGTGCGCAGGGCCTTGGCATCATTAAACGCGGTGCCGTAAATTCGCTGTAACATGGCATTTTTTTCATCGCCACGCCAATAGGCGCCAGCCACCTTAATTAACTTGAAAGCCTTCAAACGGCCGGTATTAGGCAGGTGCGGCCCCCGGCATAGATCGACAAAATCACCTTGTTGATAAAGGGATACGGTATCGTCGGCAATATCGTTAATGATTTCCAGTTTATAATCCTGGCCTTTATCTTTGAACAAAGCTATGGCCTCTTCCCTGGATACCACCTGACGGCTGAAAGGTAAGTTGGCTTTGACTATTTCCTGCATTTTAGACTCTATTTTCTCTAAATCATCACTTGAGAAGGGGGAATCCTTGGCGAAATCATAGTAAAAACCGTTGGCAATGGAAGGGCCGATGGTTACCTGAACCTGACTGCCGAAGATATCAAGTACAGCCTGTGCCATAATGTGAGCGGCACTATGCCGTATAATATCAAGTCCGGCCGGGCTGTCGGCGGTGATGGTCTCCAGGACGGCGTCATCATGCAGGGCGGTGGAGAGATCCTTTAAGTCATTACCGATCTTAACGGCCAGCACTTTCTTTCGCATCTTGCTGGAGCAGATGGTCTTGACGGCCTCGGCGGCCGAGATCCCGGCAGGCAGTGTCTGAGCCGGGCCATTATCTATGGATATATTGATTGTCATTGTTTTTGAACCGCACAGGCTAAAGGAAGCGCGGCTGCTTTTATGTCTTATATCTGATAGACTTGTAAAAAGTCAAAATCTTAAAATTCACACCTGATAATTTTCAATAGATTAGCTATGCAGAAAACGTCCAATAAAGACTTTTTGCGAGAGCATCGTATCTAATATCCGGGTAATTACTTAACAACACTTTATCTTCACCTCTTCGGAGCCTTCGCTTGCCGCGGGCTTGTCGAATATAGCCATGTTGCCCCCGAATAAACGAGGTGAGCAGATAATCCGAGCTGAAGTGTTGTTGAAATAGTTATCTGCCCTGGTTGACCAGCCCATTGGCCAGCGGCCGTTTTAAAGAATGGGGAATGGTAGGCACGAGCGGATTTGAACCGCTGACCTCTTGCGTGTCGAGCAAGCGCTCTAACCAACTGAGCTACGCGCCTATGACAGAAAAACAAATGATGGACAAATAGTCCGACAAACGAAATTAATTAACAATTAATGTCTGTTAAGTCAAGAATAATATATGGTAAAAATGGAGAGATGTTTACTTTTAAGCCTGTCGTTGATTGATCACAGCCATGGCGGTGGAGATCCCCTGTTTAACTGTTAGTTTAAGGGCTACCTCAATTTGCGGTATTTTTACCGATAAAATCCGGCGTTCTGCGGAAGAAAAACGACCGAGTACAAAATCAGTTACTGCCATTGGTGCTGGAGGCCGGCCAATCCCAACTCGAATTCTGCTGAATTCTCTGCTGTGCAGGTGGTTGATTATAGACGATATGCCCCGATGACCGCCGCTTCCCCGGTTATTGACTATCTTTACGCGGCCCAGATCAAGGTCAAGATCGTCATGAATCACAATTATATCGGTGGCGGCAATATGAAAATATGAAGCAATACGTTCCACCGCCTGGCCGCTTTCATTCATAAAAGTCTCTGGTTTAACGAATAGCAGTTTTTCCCCCCAGATTTCGGCCCTGGCTGTTTGAGCCTGCCATTTGGATGGTGAGAATGTAAAATTATTATTTTCGCTTAGATAGTCGAGAAGCTGGAAGCCGATGTTGTGTCTGGTTCCCTGATATTTAGCCCCTGGATTGCCAAGGCCGATAATGAGCAACATTTTTAAGTTCTCTAAACTGACACAGAATAAAAGAATAAAAAACCGGAAAAGATGGACTTTTCCGGTTTTAGGGTCAAAGGGCCAAACTCTGCTTATTCCGCTTTTTCTGCCTCAGCTTGAGCGGTAGTCTCACCTTCCGTTTCTTCTTCGTCCTCAAAATCCGAGGCCTTGACAGTGGCATGAATCACCGCAATACAGACGGCATCTTTATCATTTTTAATTTCAATGTCGGCGGGCATCGCAAGTGCGCTGCAGGTGATTTGATCCCCAATATTCAGGGCACTGATATCTATCTCAATATAGTCGGGAATATCCAGAGGCAGTCCCTGCAGGGTAACATTGGGCAGACCAATGTGGAGCTCACCGCCGAGATCGACCCCTTTCGCTTTGCCGCTGAATTTAAGCGGTACCTCAAACGCCGCAGGAGTATCAAGCTTTATCTCATGAAAATCCACATGAAGCAGGGAGTCATCTACGGGTTTGGTCTGGATCTCTTTAACCATGACGTGCCGTTTAACGCCGGCAATATCAAGGTTGAAGATGGCGTTTCGACGCTGCATCTGGAGTAATGTGTGAGTGAGTTCCTTGCAGTCAAACTGCAGGTGAACCGGGTCAATATGACCGCCATAGAGAACAGCGGGAGTTGCCCCTGAACTTCTGAGACAGCGGTTGGCACCTTTGCCAAATTTATTTCTTACCTGGGCGCTTAAATCGTATTGTAACATTTGCTTAAAACCTCCTGCACGGATTTTATCCGAAACTGATTGTTTGGTTTAATGGGCTGTATCAGCCAAATTGTGGTGTCTTATACAAATAGTGAACTCACTGAATCCTCGGAGTGAATACATCTTATGGCATTGCCAATGAGTTCGGCAATGGAAAGTACCTTTATCTTACTGCAGTTACTAACCTTCTCGCGGAGCGGGATACTGTCGGTAATAACCAGTGTTTTAATTTTGGAGGCTTCAAGCCGTTCAATGGCAGGCCCTGAGAGTACGCCGTGTGAACAGCAGGCGTGAACTTCACGGGCTCCTCTTTCAATCAATATATCAGCGGCTGAACAAAGGGTACCGGCCGTGTCAACCATGTCGTCCAGGAGAATAGCGGTTTTGCCCTTTACGTCGCCGATGACATTCATGGCGGCGCATACATTGGCCCGCTCCCGTCTCTTGTCGATAATGGCCATATCGGCACCTAAGCGTTTAGCAAAGGCCCTGGTGCGCTCAACGCCGCCGGCATCGGGGGATACCATAATAATATTGCTGCATTCCCGTTTTATATAGTCAAGCAGGATGGGGGCGGCGTAAAGGTTGTCAACGGGGATGTTGAAGAATCCCTGAATCTGGCCGGCGTGCAGATCCATAGTCAGCACCCGTCGAACTCCAACCACCATCATCATTTCAGCAACTACCTTGGCAGTAATGGGAACCCTGGGGGCAACTTTTCGATCCTGACGGGCGTAACCATAATAGGGGATAACAACTGTAATTCTTCTTGCCGAAGCCCGGCGCATGGCATCAACCATAATTACCAGTTCCATGAGATGATCATTTACCGGCGGGCAGGTGGGTTGAATAAGAAAAATATCCCGGCCCCGAACATTTTCCTTGATTTCAACAAATATTTCACCATCGCTGAATCTTCTGACTTCGGCGGTGGACAAGGGGATGTCCAGGTGCTGACATATTGACTCCGCCAGCGGCCGGTTGGCGTTACCGGTAAAAACCTTCATGTCCTTCAACATACTTTTCATTCTGATTCTCTTGTGTATCCGGCACCGGCCGGAATTATTATTATATGGCTGGGGCGGTAGGATTCGAACCTACGAATGCAGGCGTCAAAGGCCTGTGTCTTACCGCTTGACGACGCCCCAAAAAAACGACATAAAATGTTTTGGAAAATCTGCCAGTCCGGCCACTGCTTTATTCGTATGGTATCAAACCGGCCATGTCGCGCATGAAATAACCCATGGATATACGGTCTGGCAGGCCTTGGAGCAGTTTTCGGCCGCTTGTCGGTTGGCAAATATTCCAAAAACTGTGGGGCCGCTGCCTGACATCAGGGCAGCGGCTGCCTTGGATTTAAGTAATTTAGCCTTTATGTCTTTAATAATCGGATATCTTTCAGCGGTTACTGTTTCCAGGTCATTAAAGGGGAAGTCCGTATCTGCCCTGCGCATGAGCCGGGTAATATCTTCAGGCAGTAAAATCATATCCCCTGATTTTGAATAGCCAGATAAGATATCTGGCTTATGAGCAGTTGTCAATCGAAAATTGTTATAAACCCATTTCGTGGAGACAGAAAAACCAGGGTTAACCAGGACAAACCAGACATCTTCTGCCCCAGGCAGTTCTTTTAGTGTGGTGCCTGTTCCGATCGCGAGAGCACTGCTGCCCGTGGTTATAAAAAAGGGCACATCCGCGCCAAGTTCCGCCCCTATTTTTCTTAAGGCAGATAGTGATAAATTTGTCTTAAAGAGTTTATTCAGTCCCATAAGTACAGCGGCCGCATCGCTGCTGCCGCCGCCTAAACCGGCCGCTGTCGGAATACCCTTGCAGAGCTTGATGTTAACGCCGTTTTTTAATCCACTGTATTTAAGAAAGATCCGGGCGGCCTTGAATGCGATATTGTCTTCATTCTCCGGCAGGCTGGAATCAGGGCAGGACAGCTGTATGCGCTGTCTGGTTTTTCTTAAAAATATTTCGTCGGTCAGGTCAATCTTCTGCATAACCGACTTAATATTGTGAAAGCCGTCAGACCTGAGACCGCAAACCTTTAAAGTTAAATTTATCTTGGCCGGAGCCTTAACAGCTATTTCCGTCATCAGGGCTTTTTTATGGAGGTCGTCAGTGGCGGCGGGGAAAAATGATTATTATTCTGACTCGGAGGTTAATTTTACATAGCGCATTTTCAGGTCATAAATGCTGTTTTCTATAAGTTCAGCTTCCTCGGCATTGACATTACCCCTGGTTTTTTCCTGGAGCATGGTCATGGTGTCAATGGTGTGTTTGGCCATCAGCGGATCTTTGTGTGTTTTGCCGCTCACCGGATCGGCAATTTCTCCGAGATGATAAAAGGCAGAGGTGTTCAAGGCCATGAAGAATGAGGTGAAACTGACCTTGGGCATTACGCATTTACCATCTTTTCTGATCATCCCGGGGGCGCAGTCACAGTCTTTATCCTGCTGTTTGTTTTTGCTCATGATTTAGAGCTCCGGCATCTCTATGGTCATAGCCATATTGATATTATCTGTTTCCAGTACCGCTTTGAGCTGTTCCCTGTTCAGGGTCTGGTCGGTATTCAGTAAAATGACATTCTGGTCGCCGTCCGCTTCCCGGCCTACGGTCATATTCTGGATATTTATACCAAAATCAGCCAGGGTAATGCCGAGATTACCAATAACTCCCGGCACGTCGTTGTTGTGGACATAGAGCATGGGGCCGGTGGGGTGGGCCTCAAGGCGGAATGAATTAAGCCGTACCAGGCGCGGCTCGTTTTTGCCGAAGACGGTGCCGGCCAGGATATTTTCGCCCTCAGTGGTTTTAACGGTTACCTTTAGAAGATTAGTGAAGTCATCAGAGTCATTGGTCTTGGATTCCGTGACCTTGATCCCACGGTCTTTGGCAATCATGGGGGCGTTGATGAAATTTACCGACTCTTTAAGAATCGGGGTGAACAGGCCCTTGAGAAAGGCCACTGTTATGGGCTTGACATTGAGGTCTGCCAGTTCTCCTACATATTCGATGTTCACCTCCTGAACACCGCCTTTGGCAATCTGCATATGAAAGGAACCCAGGGTGTCGGCCAGAGTGATATAGGGGCCGACCTGGTTCATAATTTCGGCGCTTACGGAGGGAACGTTTACGGCGTTGGTGATGGTGCCGTTGTTTAAGAAATCCGCCATCTGCTCGGCAATGGTAACCGCGACATTGAGCTGGGCCTCGGAGGTGGAGGCCCCTAAATGCGGGGTACAGATGAAATTATTCAGCCCCAAAAGCGGGTTGTTCTCCAGCGTAGTGGGCTCTACCTCAAATACATCAAGGGCCGCTCCGGCTATTTCGCCGCTGGTAAGCGCCTCATAGAGGGCCGCTTCATCGACAACTCCGCCGCGGGCGCAGTCGATGAGCATGGCATCATTCTTCATGAGTTTGAACTGCTCGGTGGAGAGCATTTTGGCGGTTTCTTTAATCAGGGGAACATGAACTGTGATGTAATCACTGCGGCGGCAGAGATCTTCGAGGGAGACAAGCTCAATGCCCATCTTGTCGGCAATCTCTTCAGGCAGGTAGGGGTCAAAGGCGATTACCTGCATATGGAGGCCCTTGGCCCTGTTGGCGGCAATGGAGCCGATACGGCCGGTACCGACAATACCAAGGGTCTTGCCGGTTATTTCCCGGCCGCCAAATTTTTTCTTTTCCCACTTCCCGGCCTTCATGGAGGCGGTGGCCTGGGGAATATTCCGACTGAGGGCCATCATCATGGAAATGGCATGTTCGGCGGCGGTGGTGGCGTTGCCGTCCGGGGCGTTCATTACCACAATTCCTTTTTTGCTGGCCGTTGGTATATCAACATTGTCTAATCCGATACCGGCCCGGCCGACGACCTTGAGATTGTCGGCTGCGGCAATGATCTCCTCTGTAACCTTGGTGGCACTGCGGATTACCAAGCCATCGTAAGCGCCGATAATTTTTTTGAGTTCTTCCGGTGGCAGGCCGGTGTTAATGTCTACTTCAAGCCCGGCATCCTTTAAAATCTGGGCGCCAACAGGGGCCAAATTGTCACTTATTAATACCTTCATTGTTTCTCCTGGAGATGATTGAAAACCGGATAATGGCTGAGTTTGTAATTCAGCCTGAAAATATGTTTACGGCCACTTGTACTTGCATACGACCAGCCGTAGAGCTATAAAAATCAATTGATCCTGTTAAAAAAATTGAAAGTCAGAATAATATGTCATGGGGAATGTTTGTCAACAATATTCTTGCCGGAGGCTGGAATTAATTTTTGAAGCAGGCAGAGAAATCATCAGGCTCCGGTATAGCGGAAGCAGGGTCTGCGGACAGGGGTCTCTGCTTGAAAGACTGCCGCAGTTCTGACAGTTTCTGCTTAAACAGCTTTTCACCAAAATCCTCCTGGCTTAAATAGGGGAAGAGCTTTGCGCTCCGTTCCAGCTCCTCGGCTATGACTTGTTCCCTGGCGTCTTTGTCGACAAACTGCCGCTCCCATAACTGCTCATGGCGCAGACCATCCGCCAGTTCGTTATGGATGAACTCCCGCTCTTCAGGGCTGAATTCATTTAGCGCCGTGCACATTGCCTCGTTCAGCGGCAGACTGGCAACGCAGCGAATTTTGATCTGCCAGCGATCTTCAGCTATTTTTTTTGATTCGTCTATATAGGTCAGGGTTAGACCGTTAGGGAGCAGTTTCGGTTCTGGAAGCATGGCGTGTGTAATTTGAATTTTTGTAACTATTCAGCGAGGGCTGTAAATTACCCTCAACTCGTAACTGTAACTGTTCAGATGTGCTCCAGGTTCGTTCATTTCGGCCTCCGAGTCTGTACTTCCTGTACGTGAGGAGGACGAAACGGACGAAGATGGGGTATAGCTGAATAGTTACGATTTTTTTAGATATGGCGGCTCTAAACAAAGTTAATGAAGGAAAAAATGATTTCTGGTAAATATTAAAATTTGGCATATCTTTTACCACATTATTTCCATATCTTCAATCACAGGTGTTTTTTCATGAGTTTACATATATTTGATACCAAAAGCAGGAAAAAGGTACCGTTTATTCCCTTAGACGACAGGCATGTCCGTATGTACGTCTGCGGCATTACCGCCTACGATTTTTGTCATATTGGTCACGCCCGCTCTGCCCTGGTTTTTGATATGATAGTTTCCTATCTGCGTTATCGGGGCTATGATGTTACTTATGTACGTAATTTTACCGATATTGATGACAAGATAATTAAACGGGCTCAGGAGCAGGGGGTCAGCTGTGAGGAGTTATCGCGGCGTTTTATCGCGGAATTTTATAAAGACATGGATACGCTGGGGGTGGATCGGCCAACGGCGGAACCGCGGGCCACGGAACATATCTCCGAGATTATTAATCTTATTGAGGATTTGATTAAGCGGGGCATGGCCTATGAGATGGCGGGGGATGTCTATTTTGAAGTTGGGCGCTTTGAAAATTATGGTACCCTTTCAGGGCGTAATCTCGATGATTTAAAGGCCGGCGCTCGTATATCCGTCAATGAAAATAAAAAAAATCCCATGGATTTTGCCCTCTGGAAAGCCAGTAAACCGGGCGAGCCGGTCTGGGACAGTCCCTGGGGCCCCGGCCGGCCGGGCTGGCATGTTGAATGTTCGGCCATGAGTCGTAAATATCTTGGAGACAGCTTTGATATTCATGGCGGTGGTGAGGATCTGGTATTCCCCCACCATGAAAACGAAATCGCCCAGAGCGAGGGAGCGACGGGAAAACCCTTTGTCAAATATTGGCTGCATCACGCCTTTGTGACCATTCGGGACGAGAAGATGTCCAAATCGCTGCATAATTTTCTGACCATTCGTGAGGTACTGGAACATCATCACCCGGAGGCCCTGCGGATGATGGTCTTTTCTACCCACTATCGTCATCCGCTGGATTTTTCCGACAATACCCTTAATGAGGCTCAGAGTGCTGTAAATAGACTTTATAACTGTATGGCGGCCTGTGCCGCTCTGCCGGATGGAGAGACGGGGGCAAAGGCCGTTGCTGTTTGTGATGACGAGGAACGGCTGGCTGGTTTAGAGGGGCGTTTTATCGAGGCTATGGACAATGACTTTAATACGGCTCAGGCGCTTGGTGTCCTCTTCGAGGCAGTGAAACTGATTAATCGTCTGTGCCAGTGTCTGCCCAGAGTGCCGGCAGCAGACGATATTCAACTCCTCCGGCAGGGGGCGGCCGCGATTCGCCGTCTGGCGGGGATTATGGGGCTGTTGCGTCAGGACTCGGCCGCCTACCTGCGTGAGGGGCAGAGTCGGCATCTGCGCTCCCTGGGGATGACAGACGACGAATTAGCCGCTATGCTTGAGGAGCGGCTTGCCGCCCGCCGTAATAAGAACTGGGCCAGGGCTGATGAGATCAGGAATTTGCTGTTGGCCAGGAATATCGAGTTGAAGGACAGCCCCCAGGGAACTACCTGGCATGTGACTGATCCCGGGGACTAAGAGCGCTTACCTTAAAAGGGGGACAGGTCAAATGATACGATTACCCGCGGTTGCCGGTCAATTTTACCCTGCTGATGGAGAGGAGTTACGGAGCCTGATTGCCGGTATGTCATCCCCGGTGGCTGCCGTTAAACCTTATCGGGCGCTGGCCGCAGTTGTACCGCATGCCGGATATGTTTATTCCGGGGCGGTGGCCGCTCAGACCTTTCAACGGATTGAAATTCCGCCTGTCGTGGTAGTCACAGGCCCCAATCATCACGGTATCGGGGCTGACCTGGCTCTGATGCGGGAAGGGTGCTGGCGGATGCCCATGGGGGAGGTGAATATAAACAGCGCTCTGGCCGATAATCTTCTGGGTGGAGAGGTGTTCAGTGCTGATTATACGGCTCATTTAAAAGAGCATTCCCTTGAGGTGCAGATTCCTTTTCTGCAATATTTTTCCGGAGAGCTGGAAATAGTGCCGATCTGTGCCTCATATATAACCTATGCTCAATGCCGCCGGGCCGGAGAGGAACTGGCCCGGGCCATTGAGGCCTGGCCGCAGCCGGTTCTCATGGTGGCCAGTACGGATATGACTCATTATGAGAGCCGGAAGATCGCCAGTCGTAAAGACAGCCTGGCCCTGGACTGTATTAAAAATCTCGACCCGGAGGCCTTGTATGACACTGTAATCAGAGAGAAAATCAGTATGTGCGGGTTTATCCCGGTCACCATTGTGCTGACGGCTGCCGTTCTTCTCGGGGCCTCACGGGCTGAACTGGTGCGTTATACCGATTCCGGGGAGGTCAGCGGCGATATCGCCCAGGTGGTGGGTTACGCCGGGCTTATTGTCTCCTGAGTATCTTTATCATTAACGTGAATACTTTCCAGAAGTTCGGAAGAAAAACGGCGCTGAATTTTTTTCAGGGTGGAGTTAATGGTGGCCGCCGGATAATTATCATAGGTTTCGGAGCTCTTGTCCTGATAAGCGGTGGTGATGAATTTTCTGTTTTTGATCTTGAAACGGTGTGACCAGTTAATGGAGATGGTCTCGGCCTGTTCGCTGATTTCCACATCAACGGCCTTGCCATTCCGGGCTACCATGGCGGCATCCTGCTCGGTTAATTCCAGAATCCAGGCATCACCGGCGGCCGTTGAGAAGAAGATAAAGACGCCGATAATCTTTAAGGTCTCCTGATGATTAATGGCGGCCTGCCGGATAATTTCCGCTTCACCGCTGACGGTAATTTTTTTATTGGGAGTGGGAATTGTCCCGGACTCCTGTTTGCCAAGACAACATCGTTTATATTTAAGGCCGCTGCCACAGGGGCAAGGGTCATTTCTGCCGATTTTAGCCATTTTCCTGCTCCATAAATAGGATTATTACGAATAATTTATTTTCAGCATAATTCCACAATTTATCTTGAATGGCAATACAATGCCGCACCATTAAATAAGTTTTTTCATTTCTATGCCGGTAATTCGTTCATATCTGAAAAAAGTATACAGCGGTCAGCGCCGGGCGCCTGCTAAGAAGCATCGGCCTCTGCTCAGCGCCTCTTCTTCCCTGCCGGAGATTAATCCGGCGGTTGATTATATTTCCGGCGTTGATGTTGAACGGGATTTTTCTGGATTTCAGCATAAGGCTCTGCAGCTGCAGCTTGAATTACTTCGTCAGGCCCTGGGGCTAACCACGGCTGCTTTCTTATGGGCCAGCACCAACGGCCCTGTGCGGCTTTTGAGTATTGTTTCAGAGCGTGATGATATTCTCCGCGGCCCCTTTGAGCGAGGGGCTGGTCTCCTGGGCGGTCTGCTTCATGGCCGCGCTGAAGTAAGCCTGACTAAGGTCAGTAAAACCTATTCCGGATTAATATATTACCAGAATCCGGGGCGGACAGGCAGCGCCATTGCTCTGCGCTGTCAGACGGCCGCGGCTGATCAAGACGATAAGGGCTTTTTCATTTTGACTGCCGACCGTGAGAAAACAGGGATCTGGCGGGATGAGGATCGGGCACTTCTGCGCCTGTGCGCCGATAAGATGATTAAGGAACGGGAGTTTGGTGAGCTGTTAGCCGGTGTTGAGCATGAACGGAGCCTGTTAAGGAAGATTTGCGGTGGTCTGCGGGAGTTGAATCGGGGCCTGGGGCTGGAATCTGTTTTCGAGGCCACGGCCAGGGCGGTAAATAATCTGCTGGCCGTTGATTTTATTGCCATAAGCCTGCGTGACCATGATATTCATTATACAGCCTTTGTCGGCGGCGGCCGGTATGAAGAACTCATGGGACTGGAATACGGTTGTCATGAGGGGCTGGTGGGGCAGGTGTTGAAGCTGAATCTTCCTCTGCCTGCCAATGCCTCATATCGGGGGCCGGCGCCGATATTTTCCAATAAACACTGCCTTGATGGTTTTAAGTCGTTATTGATCGTTCCTCTCTGCCCGGAAAAGGGTTGTCCCATAGGCGCCCTGACCGTGGCCGCGCTTCGTGATAATATATTCGGCCGTCAGGAACGCGATTTCCTGGGGCTTATTGCCGATCAGGCGGCGATCAAAATTGATCTGGCCCAGGCGCACGAATTAATCAGCAAAATGGCCACTACCGATGGCCTTACCTCCCTGGCTAATCACCGCAGCTTTCAGCATGGCTTTGACGTCATGCTGCACCGGGCCAAGAGACGAGAGAGCCCCCTGGCCATGATTATCTGTGATATAGATTTCTTTAAAAAATTTAACGATAATTACGGCCATCAGTTTGGCGACCAGGTTTTAAAGGCAGTGGCCGACGTCATGGCCCGGGACGTCAGGCGCGAGGATCTTGCCGCCCGTTACGGTGGTGAAGAATTCGCTTTAATTCTGGAAAATTCCGATAAACACGGGGCTTGTTTGATGGCGGAACGTATCAGGTGCGACATAGCGGCCCTGAAATTTAAAATTGACGGCCGGGAGGTCGGGGTGACTATTTCAGCGGGTATTGCCGCCTATCCCGAGGATGCCGGGCAGAAGGCGGATATTATAGAATTAGCGGATAAGGCCCTTTATCGGGCCAAAGAAGGGGGCCGCAACCAGACCATTCTGGCTTAGAGCCTGTAAAATAACTGAATACCTGAAAATAAGATATGGAAGACAGAGAATTTAATGCCCTGTGGGTTACCGAGGAAGAAGATAAAAGCTATAAACGGCAGGTTGTGAGGCGCCGGGTGAGTCAGTTACCGTCTGGCGATCTGCTGGTGCGGGTGTCGTACTCATCGTTAAATTATAAAGACGCCCTCTCGGCCTCCGGGAATAAGGGGGTTACCCGTCGTTACCCCCATACGCCGGGGATTGACTGCGCCGGGATTGTGGAGCAGTCCTCCGTGGCCGATTTCGCGCCTGGAGATGAGGTGATTGTCTCCTGTTTTGATCTCGGCATGAATACTCCGGGTGGTTTCGGCCAGTATGTCAGAGTTCCGGCTCAGTGGGCCGTTAAACTGCCCGGAGGGATAGATTTACGTCAAAGCATGATTTACGGTACGGCTGGTTTTACCGCCGCCCAGTGCGTGGAACGGATTATCAGCCATGGGGTACGTCCTGAGGACGGCAGGGTATTAGTTACCGGAGCCACCGGCGGGGTGGGGTGTATGGCCGTGGCCATGCTGGCGGCCTCCGGTTATACTGTCAGTGCTGCCAGCGGCAAGAGTGAGGATGAATTCCTCACCGCTGTCGGGGCCGCTGAGGTTATTAAGCGCCAGAAAATAGCGGTGGGAGCTAACCGTGCCTTGCTCCGGGAGCGCTGGGCGGCAGCGGTGGATACAGTAGGCGGCCCCTATCTTGAGGCAATTTTAAAGACCTGCCACTATGGTGGAATTGTTACCTGCTGTGGTAATGTGGCTGCTCCAGAACTTAACCTGACCGTTTATCCTTTTATTCTGCGTGGCATAACCCTGGCCGGGATTGATTCCGCTCTTACGCCGGTGGTTAAACGGCAGCGTGTATGGCAGCGTCTGGCCGAGGAGTGGTGTTTTGACTTTCTGGAGGATATGGCCGTTGAGGTTACTTTATTCGACCTCAATGAGGCCATTGACCAGATGTTAGCCGGGCGTCTCAAGGGCAGAGTACTTGTTAAATTAGGTGATTAATCCGCGATTACTATCTTGTTTTTACCGCCGTTTTTGGCCTTATACATGGCGTCATCGGTTTTTTTCAAAAAGAGATGCATGTCTTCATACCAGTCAAGCTCCTTATGGCGTTTGAATTCTCCGAGGCCGAAACTTAAGGATGTTGAGCCGAATTTTTTATCCCTGTAACTGTTGTTGATCCGTTCACAGATCATTAAGGCCTGTTCCTCTGATGTCTCGGTGAGCAGCATGGCAAATTCATCTCCACCGTAACGAAATGCCCAGTCACCACCGCGCCGGGCGCAGTTAAGCATGATTGAGCCCAGGGCCTGTAAAACCTCGTCACCAGCCTGATGGCCGTACTCATCGTTAAAGCCCTTGAAGTTGTCTATATCAATAAAGGCCAGAAAAATTCGGTAGTTATGGCGGGTTGATCGGTGGATTTCCTCCATCAGCTTCAGGTCGAAATAACGACGGTTATATAAGGCGGTAAGGCCGTCGGAGATGGACATCTTTTCCAGCTGCTCCACCATGGTCTGTTCTCTTATCACCCGGTGGAGTTTGGCCAGGAGTTCATCGGTGTCAAAAGGTTTGGTCATATAATCAATGGCCCCGGCCTTAATAACATCCATATATGAATACTCCCGGCTGAAACCAGTGGTGACAATAACCGCGGTCTGGGGGAAAAATTCCAGAATATGCTTTAATAATTCCATACCGTTCATTCGCGGCATGTTTATATCGGTAATAACAATGCTGAAGGTATCCTGCTCCATTTTTTTTACGGCCTCAAGACCGTCATTGGCGCTGGCAAACTGGTAGCCGTTTTTACGTAAAATACTGGCCATTAGAGTTAGAATTACAGGATCATCATCAACCAGAAGTATTTTAATATTTTTTACGGCGGGTAATTTCTGATGTAAAAGTGTCATCGTTGGAGCCTCCTGACGGCTGGTTTTGAACAGCACGCAAACATTACTGGATCCCTGCGTGAGTATCGCTATACCGGATGCCCAGAAACGGAGAACAATGTAAACTTATGACTGATGACCTGATATGTAAACCTGTGTTTCTGTATAAATTATACAGACCCACCGGGAAACTTGTCAAATTCTTGTTTGAATAAGCTGCCATGCTCTATAATCCTTGTTGGCGCAGGGCTTCATAGAGCACGATACCGGCGCTCATTGCCAGGTTAAGGCTGCGAATATGGGGGTTTGTCATTGGAATAGTGTAACATTGCCGGGCGTGTTTCTCGAGAATATCGGCCGGTAGTCCTTTCGTCTCTTTGCCAAAAACCAGGAAATCACCGTTCTTAAAGCGGGCTTTGGTATAGGGCCTGTCGACCTTTTTGCTCAAAAAGAACAGACGTTCCGCGGGGTTCGCGGTCATGAAATCGGCAAAATTATCCCAATAAATAATATTTACATAGGGCCAATAGTCCAGCCCGGCCCGTTTAAGATAACGGTTATCGGTACTGAAACCTAATGGTCGCACAAGGTGGAGGGTGGTATCCGTGGCCCCGCAGAGGCGGGCGACTGAGCCGGTATTGGGGGGTATTTCCGGTTCCACCAGGACTATATTAAAGGGGGACATGGGGTGAATAAGGCAATTTTAAATTGGTAACTGCAAAGAGATATGGTAATTATTCGTATTAATTATTTGGTTCGCAGGGGTTTTTATTCCATACTCAGGCAACTGTCAACTATTGTTTCTACTTGACCGCAAAAAGAGGTTCACAACTTCCTCTGCCGGTAGTAGTATAAAGGTTTGTTCCGCGGCCTGGCTGGCAGGCTGTGATTCATTAACATAAACAAGGAGATTGTGGCTGTATGGCCTTAATTGTGCAGAAGTTTGGTGGTACTTCGGTGGCTGATCCCGCTAAGATCAAGGCGGTGGCCGAGCGGGTATTACGTACTGAGAAACAGGGGAATCAGATGGTGGTGGTGCTGTCCGCCATGGCGGGTGAGACCAATCGCTTTGTTGATATGGCCGGGCAGATGCAGGAACAGCCTGACGAACGTGAGTTTGATGTCCTGCTGGCCAGCGGTGAGCAGGTAACTATCGCCCTTTTTGCCATGGCAGTAAAAGGGCTGGGGGGGGATGCCGTCTCCCTGCTGGGCGATCAGGTGAAGATAGTCACCGATGGCATGCATACCAGGGCCCGGATAAAATCAATTGATACCAGTCTGATTAATAAACATCTTAAAGAAAATCGGATAGTGGTGGTGGCCGGTTTCCAGGGGGTTACGGAGTCGGATGATCTCACCACCCTGGGCCGCGGCGGCTCCGACACCACGGCCGTGGCCTTATCGGCAGTGCTCAAGGCTGATATGTGTGAGATATTTACCGATGTTGAAGGGATTTATACCACTGATCCCAATGTTTACTCCGCGGCTCGTAAAATTGACCGCATAACCTACGATGAGATGCTGGAGCTGGCCAGCCTCGGAGCCAAGGTGCTGGATATTCGCTCCGTGGGGATGGCCAAGAGATATAAAGTACCACTGCATGTCAGGTCGACTTTTACTGACAATGATGGAACATGGGTTGTTGAGGAGAATAAAAATATGGAATCAATGTTGGTTGCCGGAGTTACTTACAGTAAGAATGAGGCTCGTATTACCATAAGTAAGATTCATGATATTCCAGGTATAGCCTCGAAGATCTTCACCCCTATTTCTGATGCCGGGGTTGTGGTGGATATGATTATTCAAAATACCAGGGCCGGGGAGATGACCGATATGACCTTCACCGTGCCCCGGACGGATTATAAAAAGGCCATGGATATAGTCCGTAATCTCGACATTGCCGGGCCTGATCAGGTGTCTGGCTCTGAGGAAATTATTAAGGTCTCCATCGTCGGGGTGGGGATGCGTAATCATTCCGGGATTGCCACCACCATGTTTCATGTTCTGGCCCGGGAGGGGATTAATATTCATATGATCAGCACTTCGGAGATTAAGGTCTCCTGCGTAATTGATGAGAAGTACACTGAACTGGCGGTAAGGGCGCTGCACGATGCCTTTTCCTTAGAGAAAGACAATCAACCGGAAGAGGAATAGGGATGGCAGACAAGATAACCGTTTACGACACAACCCTGCGGGACGGCACTCAGGCGGAGAATTTTAACCTGTCGGTGGAGGATAAGGTCAGGATCACTCTGAAACTCGATGAGCTGGGAATTGACTTTGTAGAGGGCGGCTGGCCCGGTTCCAATCCCACCTCGGTACAGTATTTTGAGGAGATGAAAAATTACAGTCTCCGGCATACCAGGGTCGCGGCCTTCGGCAGTACCCGCCTGTTCAGCAACCCGGCCCCCGAGGACGCCAACCTCAAGGCCCTGCTTGAGGCAGGGACCCCCTGTGTGACTATCTTCGGCAAGACCTGGGATATTCATGTCAAGGTGGCTTTGCGGATTTCCATGGCCGATAATCTGCTGATTATTGATGAATCTCTGCGTTATCTGCGGCCCCATGTTGAGCATCTGTTTTATGACGCGGAACATTTCTTTGACGGCTTTAAAACCAATAAAGACTATGCTCTAACCAGTATCGCCGCGGCCCATGAGGCCGGGGCCGAGTGCCTGATTCTCTGCGATACCAATGGCGGTACCATGCCCGGTGAAGTTCAGAATATTATGCGGGAGGTGAAGGAATTCTTCAGGCAGCGCGGCGGAGAGGTTAAGATTGGTATTCACGCCCATAATGATTCCGATACCGCGGTGGCCAACTCGCTCATTGCCATTGATGAAGGCGCCGTCCAGGTGCAGGGTACCATGAACGGTTATGGTGAGCGCTGCGGCAACGCCAATCTGACCTCCATCATGCCGGCCCTGGCCCTGAAGATGAACCGTGATTTCACGGCCCGTGATAATCTCGATAAACTGACGGAGACGGCCCGTTTTGTCAATGAGCTGGCCAATCTGCCCCATAACAAGTATCAGCCCTATGTGGGAGCGGCGGCCTTTGCTCACAAGGGCGGTATTCATGTCTCAGCGGTGAAGCGTAATCCCCTGACCTATGAACATATAAAACCGGAGCTGGTGGGTAATTGCCGCCGGGTGTTGATCTCCGATCAATCGGGGCGCAGTAATGTTCTTCACAAGGCCAGGAAATTTGGTCTTGATCTGGAAAGCACTGATCCCCTGGTGACCACCATCCTCAAAAAATTAAAGGATCTTGAGAATCAGGGATTTCAGTATGAGGGAGCTGAGGCCTCTTTTGAACTTTTGATGCGGCGGGCCATGGGGACGTTACCGGTATTTTTTGAATTGAAGGGCTTTCGGGTTCTGAATCAGAAGGAGCGTCGTGACAGTTATCCCCTGGCCGAGGCCACCATTCAACTTGAGGTGGCCGGGGAGATGGTACATACCGCCGCCCTGGGAGAGGGGCCGGTGAATGCCCTGGATAACGCCCTGCGTAAGGCCCTGACCTGCTTTTATCCTCAATTGTCCGAGATGAGTCTGAGTGATTATAAAGTGCGGGTCTTGTCATCGGAGCATGGCACCGGCTCGCGGGTACGGGTATTAATTGAGAGCCGCGACCACCATTCGCAATGGGGAACGGTGGGGGTTTCACATGATATTCTTGAAGCAAGCTGGCAGGCTCTGGTAGATGCCATATCCTATAAATTACATAAAGACAAGATCAGCCGGGATGGCGGGCAGGACAAGGCGCCTGGCTGTTGATCCCAGGGTAATTGTCCTGGTGCTGCTGGGTGCTGTTATCTGTCTGCCCCATCTGCGGCAGATGAAGAGGGCCGGAAACGTGGCTGCCTCAAGGCCGTCGATTATCTGGCTGCAGAAAGCGGCGGGGCCCGGCGGTCTTTATGAGGTGGATAATGCCGGAGGCTGGGACGGCTTGTATGAGCGGCTGGGAGTTGCCCGGCCTTCTCATAATACAGTACCCTGGCCGCCTGCCGATATGACCGCTTTTCGGCTGCGGCCCGCGCAGGAACCGCAGCCCGTTGCCTGGCCCCCGTCTCTTGCCTTGCTGGCCTGGCGGCCGTTCTCCATCAATCTGGCTGCGGCTGACTCCTTGACCATGATTCATGGTGTAGGCCCCGGGCTGGCTGCCGCCATTATCCGTTCACGGCGTTTACGCGGCCCTTTTAAAGGCCGTGGAGATTTACTGCGAGTCAGCGGGATTGGTCCGAAGACCGCGGCTAAAATTGCCGCTCAGGTGGATTTCGGCCCGCAATAAACGTAAGCGCTCCACAAACCACACTTTTTACTTTATAACATCTCGGAATGTAAGGGCTTCAGGGGCACCCCTGTTGCGCGTGATCAAAGCCCCCCGATAATACACCCCGTATATTGGGGGCTTTGAGCGTGTGCAACAGGGTGTTCATGGAGCGCTTACCTTGTAAACTATTGAGAGTGGGGCAGGGTGAAGGTGAATTTTGTTTCTTGACCGGAGGTGGTGAAAGTGAGACTGCCGCTGTGTTCCTCTTCAATGATCCGGCGGCAGGAGGCCAGGCCCAGGCCGTTGCCCTCAGCCCTGGTGGTGAAGCTGGGGTGAAAGATTTTAGCCCTAATGGAGTCTGGTATACCATGGCCCTCATCACTGATGGAAACCACGGCCTTGTTTTTCCGGTACTGCAGGTCTATTTGGATACGTCCCCCTGCTTTACTGGCCTGGGCCGCATTGATTACCAGATTGGTAATTACCCGGCGGATATCCGTGGCCTGGCATTTGATATTATCACTGCCATTCTCCGGCAGGTGTAATTCCACCAGTTTATCCTGGATGTCGGGATGAACTTTGAAGGTGCCGGCGGTGAGTTCGGTAATTATGGCCGATAGAGAATGGCGGCTGATCTCTTTCCGGGGGCGGAGGCGCTTGGCGTTGGCCAGGGCTTCACTCATCATGGCCGTTATATCCTGGCTGCATTTGCGCATCAGGTGAATATAATGGAGCTGCTTTTTGTCCCGGCAATTCTTCTCCAGCAGATGCAGTAAGGTAAAGGCCGCCATATTGTTACGCATGTCGTGGATGAGGATGTTGGCCTGGGTAAATTCGGCGGCGATTAATTCGTTATCCTGGCGCAGCCTCCGGCTCATGGTCTTGAGCATGGCGGTTAGAACCCGCGGTTCATCGGCGAAATAATGTTTAAACTGCCGGGCGCTGATGGTCAGGAGCCTGGAACCGGCAGCGGCGATGACGGTGGTCGAGCGCGGCTCATCCTCTAGCAGCGACATCTCACCGATATAATCCACCGCTGCTACCTTGCTTATTCGGCGGTCTTTCTTGACGATCTGTAACTCCCCTTCAATGAGAATATACATCTCGCCGCCTTCTTCTCCTTCCCGGCAGAGAGTGGTTTCGGCTTTGGCGTGGTACTCATTGATTTCGGCGGCGAGCCTGGTCAGTTTCGCTGCCGTCAGAGCGGTAAATATGTCTAACTTCTGGAGAACACTAAGAATTTCTGAGATGTTTTTTCCCTCTTGCATGGTTGATCAGATGAAGATATGAATTTTGGCCTTGTTCCGTCTCTGTTTGATGAAGGTCTCCAGCTTGCGTTGGATATCCCGTTGTTTAAGGTATCCCTTTAATTTTTTCTCGATCTCGGCGTAAGGGGTGATATAGGCCGGTTTATTGCCGGTAACCATTAGTATATGATAACCGTAGCCCGTACTGATAACAGCGCTGACCGCCCCCTTTTTCAGCTTGAAAACCACATTTTCAAAGGCCTTGGGCATCTGGCCCTGCATTAGAAAACCCATATTGCCGCCGTTAGCCTTAGAGGGATCTTCTGAGTATTTACTGGCCAGCCTGGCGAAATCAGCCCCTTGTTGTAATTTTTTCTGCACGGCCTTAATCTTTTTGAGGGCAGCCTGTTTTGCAGCCTGCGAGTCGTTTGGGGTCGTTTTTATCATGATCTGGCTGATTTTTATTAGTGCCGGCCGTGTAAAATCTGCCAGGTGTTTATGGTAGTATTTGCGGCTTTCTTCATCGGTGACTATGGTCTTGTCGGCAAATTCCCGGCGGATAAATTTATCCACCACTACCTTGCGGCGCATCTCCGCCCTGGTGAAATTGTTTTTAAAGGTTTTGCTGCCGGGATATTGCTGTTTGATCTTGGCCAGCTCGCTTTTTATCTCTGCGGGGCTGGCCTCAATGCCGCTTTCAGTCCCGGCCTGATAGAGAATCCGGCCGCCGATGAGAATGGCCAGAACCTGTTTTTTCATCTCTTTGATCTGCTCCTTCGACATCTTGTTACTGTAAAAACGTTGTTGGAGACGGCTCATCTCCATGGATAATTCATGGCGCGAAATAGGGACGCCATTGACATAAGCGGCGTTGGTTTTGCTGTCCAGCCTGGCTTTCTGGCCGCAGGCGGAAAGCAGCAGGGCCATAATGATAAAGGTGAAAAACTGGTAGAGTATAATTTTTTTAGCGGTCATGGTTTTATCCTTTGGTTTGGCTGATGTTGATTGATTTCTTGAGGTGCCATCAATAGTTATAAAGTAAGCGCCCCATGAAACACCCTGGAAGGGTTTGATAATAATTAGCTATGATTGCTGATTATGTCAACTGCGGCGGCAGGCTCAATATTGCTGTCGGGCAATTAATTCAATTATATCTTTAATCCGGCAGCAATAGGAAAACTCATTGGCGTGCCAGATCAGGAGTTTTACCATGTTACCTTGAAAATGGATATGTTCCGCGTCAATGACACAGGAATGTTTACTGCCTTTAAGATCAATACTTACCAGAGGCTCATGGCTGATTTTCATTATACCCTGGAGAGTGTTTGCCGCCTCTTCGGCAAGGGCCGCTGTAAAATCGGCCCGGTCAGGGATGTGGCGGAGACAGACAGTGAGATCAGCCAGATGGATATGCGGGGTTGGAACCCTTATTGCCAGGGCATCAAAGCGGCCGCGCAGGGCCGGAATTACAGCGGGAACCTGATGGCTGGCGCTGGTGGGGCAGGGGATAAGGTTAAGCCCGGCGGCCCTGGCCCGGCGGGGGTCTGAGTCAACATGGTCCAGGAGGTGCTGGGCGCTGGTAGTGGAATGGATAAAGGTAGCAAGAGCCCGCTCAACCCCCCAGAGACGGTTAATGACGCCAAGCGCTGGGGCTATGCAGTTAGTGGTACAACTCGAGGAGCTGATTATTTTATGTTGTGCCGGGCGGTATAAATCTTCATTAACACCGAGGCAGATTATGGCGTCAGCCTTGCTGGCCGCGGCCGTAATTAAAACCCGCCCGGCTCCGGCCGTGAGATGGGCCGCTGCTTTATCCGCTTCGGTAAAATGACCGCTGCATTCGATAATCAGATCAATGTTCCCGGTCTGCCAGGGCAGCAGGGCTGGATCAGGTTCATGGAAAAATGATATTTCATGCTGGTTAATGCATAAAATATCATCGTGAACGGATATTTCAGCGGGGAATATCCCCTGGCAGCTGTCATATTTAAGCAGGTGAGCGGCGGTGACGGCGGTCTCCAGGGTGTTAACCGCGGCAAGCTTTACGTTTTCTGCTGGGAACTGGATGAGCAAACGGGTGAGCTGACGGCCTATACGGCCGAAGCCATTAATCGCTATTCTTAGTGCCATTAGTCGGTTATCTGTTTTTGGGCTTGTTCTGGCAGGCCAAGGCAAGCTATAATAGTTACAAAAATTGCCAGAACTTATAACATATAAGGCTGCTTCTATCAAAAGCAAATACCACGGCAGTTTAAAATAGTCTGTTTTTTTACTTGACGCAGAGTGTAAATCCGCTCGAAGGTAGAAAAAATTTGCCTTGCTTAATGTAGACCCCCTGAGGACGGGGAATGACCGCTCTTTTGATATATTGAGGACAAGTTTAAGTGGATAAATAACTATGGTGTTTAATAATATAAGGCGGTTGATTGGAACCTCCTCTCTGCGTTACAAAATTATTTCTCTTATTCTGATTGTCGCGGCGGGAGTCGGAATTCTTTTTTTTGCCCTCATTGCCCCTCTCATCACCAGGGCTCTGCATGAACAGCTTGTTGAGCGTGGTTATCTACTGGCTCGTACGGTGGCCGCCGACAGTGCCAATGATGTGCTTACTGACAACCGTGTTGCCCTGAATCTTTTTCTTCACCGCCTCAAGGTCGGAGAGAATGACCTGCGCTATGTCTTTATTGTTAACGCCCGCGGCCGGGTAATTGCTCATAGTTTCAGGGGTAGTTTCCCGGCGGATCTTTTAAAAAATCTCGGTTCATTAAGCTCTTCCGCTACATTTATCTCCCGGCTCTATAACTATGATGATGACGAGATTCAGGATATAGCCGTCCCGGTTATTAATAGCGGAATCGCGACTGTTCATGCCGGGATTTCCACCGCTGCTATTCAGAGTGACATCAAAGATATCAAGCTGCGTTTGATGTTGATTATTTTTATTGTTTCTATTACCGGAATAGCCCTGGCCTATTTCTTAAGCCGATTTATTACCCGGCCCCTTGAGGAACTATCCGCCTATGCCGGGGAAATCGGGGCCGGTAATCTCAATGTCCCCCCTCTGAATATCAGGGGTGACGAGGTCGGCGCTCTGGCCTCTAATATTAATGCCATGCGTCTGTCTCTGAAAGACGATATTGCCGAGCGCCAGGAAACGGAAATATCTTTGAGAGAGGCCAAGACTGCTCTGGAAAATATCTTTAACAGTGCTAATCCTATTTGTATCGTCAGCCTTGAGGGCGAGATATTAAAGGGGAATGAGGCCTATTACCACCATTGGCCCCATAGCTGCCGTAAATGCCATGAAATCAGGCCGGCCGCGGCCTGTGGTACCGAAACCTGTCCCCTGCTTAAAATCAAGAAGGGCGCCTTAAGCGTTGAATATGAAGTGGTGCTGCCTTGCGCCGGGGGTGGTGAAATAACATTTATTGTTACCGGCCGCCCCTATTATGATATTCACGGCAAATTATCGGGGATTGTCGAGACCTTTCAGGATATTACTGAACGCCGCCGGATGCAGGCTATCCTTGATGGTGAGCGTGAACGGCTGGCTGTTACCTTACGCAGTATTGGTGACGGGGTGATTACCACCGACCCTGAGGGGCGGATTATGGTTCTGAACAAGATCGCTGAACAGATGACGGGCTGGACCATGGATGAGGCGGCGGGCAGGTCTCTTGAAGAAGTTTTCCGGATAATTGATGAGCATGAGCGGCTGCCCCTGGAAAGCCCCGCGGCTCAGGTGCTGCGTTCGGGCAAGATTGTTGATCTGGCTAATGGTACCGTTCTGCTGAGCAAAGACGGGCGGGAGTTAAATATTGCCGATAGCGGAGCCCCGATTCATGACAGTCGGAGTGAGGTTATCGGGGTGGTACTGGTATTTCGGGATATCACGCTGGAGAAGAAAATAGCTCAGGAGTCCCGGAGGATGGAAAAGCTGGAGGCCATTGGGGTTCTGGCCGGTGGTATTGCCCATGATTTCAATAATATCCTGGCGGCGATTATGGGCAATGTCAGTCTGGCCCTGATGCTGACTGACCGTGCGGATAAACGCCATCACCTGTTGAGTCAGGTGGAAAAGGCCTCGGAGCGGGCCAGAAATCTGGTGCAGCAGCTGCTCACCTTCTCCAGGGGCGGCGACCCGTTTAAGACCCTTAGTACCATCAGTGATATTATCAGAGAATCGGCCGAATTTGTTCTGCGGGGCAGTAATGTGAAGAGCGAATTTGATTTTGCCCCTGATCTCTGGGCCGTGGAGGTGGACAAAGGCCAGATCGGGCAGGTGGTGCAGAATCTGGTTATAAATGCCGTGCAGGCCATGCCCGATGGCGGTAATATCCGGCTCAGCTGTGATAACTTCAGCCTGAAGGACAGCGAGGAGATACCCTTTGCTGAATATGCTAACAGTAAGCGCTATTTAAGGATCATAATCAGGGATGACGGCTGTGGTATGCCGTCTGAAGTCAGCAGCCGGATATTTGATCCCTATTTTACCACCAAGGAGAAGGGCAACGGTCTCGGCATGGCGGTAACCCACTCGGTGATTCGTAAACATGGCGGTCATATCCTGGTGGACTCCAGGCCTGGCGTGGGAACCACCTTTACCATCTATCTGCCGGCCTCAATGAAAGCCGTCGCCGCGGTGGAGAAAGATGCGCCTTCGATGCTTGACATAGTCGGTACAGGACGGGGCCTGGTTTTGATTATGGATGATGATGAACTGGTTCGTGATATTGCGGAGAATATGCTGTCGGCGGCAGGATTTGAAACCCTCAACGCTCCGGATGGTACCGCGGCGCTGGAGATCTATAAGCAGGCCGCGGCCTCTGATAAACCCATTGATGTGCTGCTCATGGATTTAACCATTCCCGGCGGTATGGGCGGCGAACAAACTGCGGCTGAGGTGCTTAAATTTGACCCCGAGGCGGTTATTATTGTCTCCAGCGGTTATTCCAACGATCATGTGATGGCCAATTATCGGGATTATGGTTTTAAGGCGGCGGTGGTCAAACCTTATAATATGCAGGAACTGGTCTCCACCGTGGGCCGTTTGATGATGGACAAGGATAAATGATAGTAAGCGCAACAGGGCGCCCCTGAAACGCTTACATTTCGAGATGTTATAAAATCAAGAGTGTGGTTTTGGAGTGCTTACGTATGATATCCCCGGCGGAACGTAATATCAGGATGCTCATTGCCTATGACGGTACGGCCTATGCCGGTTGGCAGCGTCAGAAGGAGCAGCCCACTGTTCAGGGGACGCTGGAGGATAAAATAGCCCTGATGACGAGAGAATCCGTCACCCTCTATGGGGCCGGTCGTACCGACGCGGGGGTACACGCCCTGGGGATGTGCGCCAATTTTAAGACCCGGTGCCGGATTCCCTGCCTGGGTTTTCAGAAGGGCCTGAACAGTTTATTGCCGCCGGATATAAGGGTGCTGGCCCTTGAGGAGGCGGCGGAGCGCTTTCATGCCCGCTTTGACGCCCTGGGTAAGACCTATTTTTACCAGGTCATAAACTCCCCTCTGATTCTTCCCACTCAACGTCTTTATTACGCTCATTTCCCCAGGGCCTTTGACCTGGAGGCCATGGACACGGCCCTTTCATCTCTGCTTGGCGAGCATGATTTTGCCAGTTTTGAAGCCGCCGGCTCCAGAGATCTGACAGCCACTAAAGGCCGGGGAGCGGTGAGGACAATTCATCACAAGCGTGTCTATGCCGTTTCAGACGGTTTTACGGTGGAGATAAGAGGTGATGGGTTTTTGCGGCATATGATCAGAAATATTATCGGCACCCTGATTCCGGTGGGGCGAGGGGAAAAAACCGTGGCGAATTTTATAAAAATATTGTATGCCAAAGATCGTTCAGAAGCCGGAGATACCGCGCCGGCTCAGGGCTTGTTCTTAAAAGAAGTATTTTATTAAAAAATGGTAACTGTTTGGGCAGGGGATTTCCTGTCTTTAACTCCAGGTTAAATTGAACAGGTTACGGAAAGAAAGGCTTTAACAAGGTGAGATGATGACTGTAAATATTATGCTGGCTGACCGGATGAATAAGATTAAACCCTCTCCGACTCTGGCTGTGAATGCCAAGGCCAAGGCCCTGAAGGCCGCGGGAGCTGATGTCCTGAACTTCAGTGTCGGGGAACCCGATTTTGATACTCCAGCCCATGTCTGCGCCGCCGGTAAGGCGGCCATTGATGACGGTTTTACCCGTTATACGGCAGTGCCGGGGATTGTTGAACTGCGGGAAGCGGTCTGCCGCAGGCTGGCCGATGACCGGGGTTTTAATTATGCCCCGGAGCAGATTCAAATAAGCTGCGGCGGCAAGCATGGTCTTTACAATATGGGCCAGGCCCTCTTCGGGCCGGGTGATGAGGTGATAATCCCTGCCCCTTACTGGGTTTCCTATCCGCCCATTATTGAACTGGCCGGAGCCAGGCCTGTTTTCCTGCCGCTGGCAGAGGATAATGATTTTGATATTAATGAGGCGGCCCTGCAACAATGTATCAGTGAGAGAACCAAAGGGATAATCTTAAACAGTCCCTCCAATCCCACCGGAGCGGTATTCTCCAGAGCCGGTCTGCGTCTCGTGGCCGATATGGCTTTAAAAGGCGGCTGGGTGGTTATCTCTGATGATATTTATGAGACTATTGTCTTTACGGGGCAGCCGGTACCGCATATTCTGGAGGTGGCACCGGAGCTGAAAGAACAGGTGATAATTCTGAACGGGGTCAGTAAGTCTTTTGCCATGACCGGCTGGCGGATAGGGTACAGCGCCGGGCCGCAACATATTATCGCGGCCATGAATAAGATTCAAAGTCAGAGTACCTCAAACGCCTCGTCAATATCCCAGAAAGCGGCTCTGGCCGCCTTTAGCGGCCCCCAGGACTTCCCCGTAATGATGAGAGAGGCCTTTGCGGAGAGGCTGACATACATTATGGGTGCCTTAAAAGAAATCCCGGATTTAACCTGTGTCGCGCCCAGGGGGGCATTTTATGTCTTCCCCAACTTTTCCGCCTATTACGGCCGCGAATTTAAGGGTAAGAAAATTAACAACTCGGTGGAAATGGCCGATTTCCTGCTTGATGAGGCTCTAATTGCCTCGGTGCCGGGTGCCGCCTTTGGTACCGATGATTTTGTCCGCTTCTCCTTCGCCGCCTCCATGGTGGTTATTGAAGAAGGTATGCGGCGTTTAAGCAAGGCCCTGGCCTCTCTGTGTTGAACTGGGGTTCCCCTGAAGGGTAAGCGATCAGCGAACGTAAGCGCTCCACAAACCACGCGCTCGCATACGACCATGATCGTACCGCTGACTTTATAACATCTTGAGATGCAGCGGTACGACGACCGTATGCGAGCGTTCGTCGTATAAAAGCGATACCACTCATGGAGCGCTTACGGATTCAATATTAAACCGGCAGGTCTTGATGAGATTCTCCTTGATGTCCGTCAGATTAAGGTTGTAAATATCCGGCGGGAAGAGTAGTTCTGCTACCCCGCTGTCAAAGAGCCTCTTGATCTCATATTCATCATGGGAAACCCCGCGCTGATAGATATAGTCGAGATAGGTGCGGTTGGTATGGATGATAAATTCTACCCGCATTCCCCCCATTCGGGCAAAAAATTTGAACATGGGGGTATTGGCGGAACTGCCGACATTGCTGCTTTCGTAACGGCCGCCGGTTAAGGTGTCGGAAATATCCTCTAAGGTCATAAACGAATTGGCCTTGATGGCGCTCTCGGTTAGGTGGGCCTGGAAGAGCCTGACCTCGCCGATGGAGTCTAAAACCGCCATGAGTCCTAACTCGTCATCCACGGCGGCGGCCGGGTTTTCCTCGCCCTTGCGTAATAGTTTTAATACCTTGGCCTCAGGCGGTTTTTTACGGATTGAGACATAAACCGGTATTGTCCGCCCATGACAATTGAAATGCCGCCTCTTGATCAGAGTTATTTTGCGCCCCCTTTTTTTCTCCATGGCGGCGCTTTCTGCTATGGAAACTACTTTTACCTCCTGGCAGGCAAAATTATCGCTGTTGTGCTGACTTAACAGGCAGGAAATCTCCAACTCGCCAATGAGCAGATCCGGGCTCCAGACCTGCTCATTGAGGAAATCTAAAAAATCTATGAAATTATTTTCAATATTGGTCTCCCGTTCACGCTGGTCAATGGAACCGGCTAAATACATGAGCAGAAGTTTTCTTCTGGCCTCAAAACGAGCTTTTTTGTGATAGCGCTTGTTGAAGGTAATTAAGAGTAGATCAACGGGGCTGCTGGTAATATCAATTTCGTTGGTCATCTCAATGTAAGGGGCGTATGGGGCCATCACCCGGCTCTGCAGATAACGGATTACCCGATCCGCGGTGCGGGAATAATCTCGGATGGCGGATATTATCTCCTCCTCGTTGCCCTGTAAACCGAACATGTTTCCCAGCAGCCTGTAGCTGCGGCGGTTCATTTCTGTTCTTCGTTTCCTGTCGGCCAGGAGGGGGATGATTTCGCTAAAGGAATGAATCGTCAAAAAATCAAATATCTGAGCTCTGATAATTCGGTATTGAGTAATCAGGCCCGTGGCGCGTAATTGGCGCGTGAACTCCCTTGCTGCTTTAGAGAACACGCGGTTTTCCATGGGGGTGTCTAAGGTGGCAAAAGGGCTGTTTTGTGAAATAAGGGTGAATTTATTATTATTTCTGACGGCGGTACTCATGAAAAATTATCCCTTTAATGC
Source organism: Desulfobacterota bacterium M19 (assembly GCA_048820955.1). Lineage (GTDB taxonomy): Bacteria > Desulfobacterota > Desulfobulbia > Desulfobulbales > VMSU01 > JAADIV01. The sequence goes on from JBMERE010000004.1 coordinate 112,668, forward strand.
GCCGTTATTTATATCATATTGATAAAATTACTGAAAATAGCGCTGAAATGGTTGGTTGCTATGGAGCCAAGCCGCGCGGCTTCGTCGGTTATTGTCGGCAGGGCTTGCTGATCATGAGAAGATAACCAATTTTTGTCATTTATTATATATTTTTTTACATTCTTGAGGGCGGCACTGTTGTTCATAAATTGCAGGCCGACGATATGCGGCCGGCCGACGATGGACAGGGCTTCGAGCTGGCAGGATACGGATGAGGCTAAGATGTCAATGTTGGCGGGAGTTGGTGACATAACAGCCTGACGATGCCATTTAAAAAGCAGAAATTTATCGGGAAGATTCTGGAATATTGGGTGTTCCCGGCCTTTATGGGTAAGGTAGCCTGTAATAAAGCCGATGTCCGGGATATAATTATTGTCGATGACGGCCTTGTAGTGGGCGGCGAGGAGGTGAAGTCCGTGGCCGATACCTAAAAAGGGGCGGTCATCCTCTAACGATTTTGTAATAACTTTCTGCAGGAGGTTGAGATAGGGATGATTATCTTGATTTGCCGGTGGGGGAGCGGCGTCAAGTACCACCAGGGCGTCATATTTATTTAAGGAAGAGGGGATAGCCATATTCTTATGCCATAACTTGATGATCCGGATACGGACGTTAAGGCTGGCGGCTGTTTTAATGATGCTGCCGGGGATTCTGTTTGCCGATTGCTGGATTATGAGGATCTGTTTACTCATTTTTTTGCTCAGAGGCTGGCGGCGGAAGAGTCTTTTAGATAAGGGGGAGGCCAAAGTTGATGGGCCTCCCCCGTTTGGGATTAAAAGGACAGGTCGACGTTTATCCCCCCGTAGAGGAAGTTATCGTGGCCGCCGCTGTGTGTTGTCTGGTCGTAGCCAAGGCTGGTTACTTTAATGAGATCCCTGGCGTCATCGGTGAGCGGAAAAGAGTAATTCAGTTTGGGAGTAATGGATATATACTGGTTTACTGGAAATGTGACAGAGGCGGTCAGCAGACCGTCGTGGAAGGCGTTATAGGCCTGGGTTGTCGACTGGACGCCATTTTCCACCTCGCCGTAAGAGCTGGCCTCATCAGCAGACAGATAGCTGACCTGAGCCCCGAGGTCCAGGGTGATATTATCCTTTATGGGCACAGAATGTGAGATGCCTAAGGTTATGTACCAGCCGGGAAAGCTGTCATAATCACGATAGACGCTTAAGGTAGGGCTGAGAATAGTGTTTAATGAGGCACTTAGATAAACTTCCTGGGTGTCATTGGCATTATCAAGGCCATAATATATATATCCGCCTGTAAGATTTACCATTCCCAGACTGCGGCTGTAGGACAGGGTCATATCGGTTTCCGTCCAGTTATTGGTGCTGCCGCTGTAGGTGTCGGTATCAAGGTTCCCCCATAAATTTACGGAAAAGCCCTTGTAGTCTACGGTAGCGGAGGGCTGCAGGACCATGCTGTCCCGGCTTAATTCAAAGCCCCGCCAGACGTATTTGCTTAAGGCATCTACGGATAAATCTGCGGTTGGTTTATCGGCCGCGAAGGATGGAACGGCACTGACAGCGAGAACAAATGTTGCAGCTAAGAGGCCGCTGGTGATTTTTTTACTGGTTGACATCATCTTTTTATCTCCTTTAAAGTTGAAAAAATAAGGCGTGAGGGGGATTCCCCTCACGCCTGAAAATAAGTTTTATATAGGCTTGGTGCTTAAGAAGTCATAGGCATGTCCGCCATGCTCGTGGATATCAAGACCTTCAATTTCCTCTATTTCGCTGGCTCTGAGACCGATGGTCATGGAAAGAATCTTGAAGAGGATAAAGGCGCAGCCGAAAGACCAGGCAAAGGCGGTGCCGATGCCGGTGAGCTGGGCGATAATGAGATGAGCGGTAGGCCCGCCGATATTGAACAGGCCGGCAGCCAGGGTTCCCCAGGCTCCGCATACCCCGTGTACCGATACGGCACCGACGGGATCATCAATGTGTATCCGGTCAATAAATAATACTGAGAAGACTACCAGCACCCCGGCAATGGCACCGATGATTATTGAACTGGTGGGAGTGACGTTGGCGCAGCCGGCGGTAATAGCGACCAAGCCCGCTAAGGCACCGTTCAGGGTCATGCCGATTTCAGGCTTCTTGAAGAGCATCCAGCTGGTGAATAAAGCGGTGAGGCAGCCGGCGGCACCCGCCAGGTTGGTGTTAACAAAGATCATGGCAATATCGGTATCCCCGGCAGTGGTTGAGCCTGGGTTGAATCCGAACCAGCCGATCCAGAGAATAAAGACTCCTAAAGTGGCCAGGGGGATGTTGTGGCCGTGAATGGCGCGGGGTTTGCCGTCCTTGCCGTATTTGCCGATGCGGGGGCCTAAAACAATGGCTCCGGCCAGGGCGGCCCAGCCGCCGATGGAATGTACTACAGTGGAACCGGCAAAATCAACAAAACCCATATGCTCCAGCCAGCCGCCGCCGTGGAAGAGACTTCCCCAGGCCCAGCTGCCGAAAATGGGGTAGATGACGGCGCAGACGACGGCGCTGTAAATAAGATAGGAATTGAATTTGGTACGTTCGGCCATGGCACCGGAGACAATGGTGGCGGCGGTAGCGGCAAATACGCATTGGAACATCCAGAAGGCCAGAACCCAGGGGTCGCCGCCAACATGGAAGTCGCTTAGGAAAAAGCCTGTTGTGCCGAACAGGCCGCCATGGTTAGCTCCAAACATGAGCCCAAAGCCTACAGCCCAGAAAACGAGAGAGCCGATAACGAAGTCCATTAAATTTTTCATCAGGATGTTAATGGCGTTTTTTGCCCTTGTGAAGCCGGTTTCCACCAGAGCAAACCCGGCCTGCATAAAAAATACCAGGGCCGCGGCCACCAAAGTCCAGACATAGTTAAGATTGGTTTGCACGCCTTGAATGGCCGCGGCGTTTGAGGTTATGGTAGGAGCGGAGTCGCTGGCCGCATAAGCGGTGCCGACTAAGACTGCCAGGGAAAGTAAGGTTAATAGTAGTTTGCGCATTGTTATCTCCTTGAAAAAATATCTTTGTTGTTTTAAATCGCGTCCCTGTCCCGCTCGCCTGTCCTTATGCGGCAAACGGATTCAATCGGCATGACAAAAATCTTGCCGTCGCCAATCTTGCCGGTTTTGACGGAAGAAATGATAGCCTCAATGACCCGGTCGCAAAGTTCTTCGCTGACGACGATTTCCACCTTGATCTTGGGAATAAAGTCAACTACGTATTCCGCTCCCCGGTAAATTTCGGTGTGACCTTTCTGGCGGCCGAAACCCTTGACTTCTGATACGGTCATGCCGGTAATATGTAAATCCCCCAGCGCCTCCTTCAGTTCGTCTAATTTGAATGGTTTTATAATTGCCTCAATCTTTTTCATAATGTACTCCCCTTGGTAAAAGTTATAAAAGAAGGTTATTTCTGAATTTGTTTATTTACTAAGCAGGTATAATGCCAACTATGTTTACAAGCCTGATAAAAAGTTGATAACTAATTGAATTAATAGATTATAAAATAAATATATTCTTTGGCGTAAAGATGTATTCTGACGCCTAACTCCATTATGCTTTTGCCAAAAATGTATAAAATTTTATAAATTAATAACGAAAGTGTTGTGTTTGTGGTTAGTATATATAGTTACTTGAGGCATAATCAAAACCGCTTATGTCTCTATCTGTTTTTCTCGTGACTCTCCAAAATCCTGCTCGCTGTTTCCGGTTTACAAAAATGTCGGCTTGTCGCCTTTTTTGTCTGATTCCCTACAGGGGTAATATTGTCTATTTCCCCCGCGTTAAAATGTCGTTCTGCTGATATCTCACTGATACTACGCCATTAAGGAACGATGATTTCTAATTGGCACAGGCCTTGCTTTGTGAGCTTAATAACCGTAAACGCTCCATGAACACCCTGCAGTACGCATTTTTTACCAATAACCTTTCAACCATTAAATGTGAGTGAGCCATGTCAACAGCCATACTTGAAGAACGCCAGGAACAGATATGCCGCACCGAGTCTGGCAGTAAGTTCAGCATTGTCTGCGACAGGGAATCCCTGGCTGGAGCCATCAGCCAGCGAGCCTGTGTGTTCTGTGGTTCCCGGGTGGTGCTTTATCCAATTGCCGATGCCCTTCATCTTGTTCACGGGCCCATCGGCTGTGCGGTATATACCTGGGATATCAGGGGCGCCTTGTCCTCCGGGCCGGAGTTGCATCGTTTGAGCTTCTCTACTGATTTACAGGAAAGAGACGTTATTTTCGGCGGGGAAAAGAAATTATACGCCGCCCTGGTGGAGCTCATTGACCGGCACCGGCCCAAGGCGGCCTTTGTCTATTCCACCTGTATTGTCGGGATTATCGGTGATGATCTCAAAGCCGTCTGTAAAAGAGTCGCTCTGGAAAAGGATATTCCGGTGCTGCCCGTGCAGTCGGAGGGCTTTAAGGGTAATAAACGTGACGGCTATCGAGCGGCCTGTGAGGCCATGTTTAATCTGGTGGGCACTGGTGATGTCAGCGATATTCCGCCTAAAAGTATTAATATTCTGGGGGATTTTAATCTGGCTGGCGAGATCTGGATGATCCGGGAACTTTATAACCGGATTGGTATTAATGTGGTGGCCAATATTACCGGGGACGGTCGGGTAGCGGATATTTGCCGGGCCCATGGCGCCTCTCTGAATGTGGTGCAGTGCTCCGGTGCTACCATGCACCTCGCCAGGATGATGAAAAATGAGTACGGCATTCCGAACCTGCGGGTCTCTTATTTCGGGGTGGACGATATGGCTGAGTCCCTCTACAGCGTCGCCGCGTTTTTTAAGGATAAAGAGATGATGGCCCGAGCCCGGCAGGTGGTTAAGGAAGAACTTGAGAAAATTTTTCCCCAGCTCATGGCCTACAAAAAGGCCTTAAACGGTAAAAAAGCGGCTATTTACGTCGGTGGGGCTTTTAAGGCCTTTTCTCTGGTCAAAGCCTTTCGGCTTCTCGGTATGGAGGTGGTTATGGTTGGCTCCCAGACTGGTACCGAAGAGGAGTATAAGGAACTCCAGGAGATTACCGCCCCCGGCACAATTATTGTTGATGATTCCAATCCCCTGGAACTCTCCGCCTTCCTGCAGGAGAAGGCGGTAGATATCTTTGTCGGCGGGGTCAAGGAGCGGCCCATAGCCTATAAGCTGGGCGTTGGTTTCTGTGATCATAATCATGAACGTAAAGAGGCTCTGGCTGGTTTCAGCGGGATGCTTAATTTTGCCAGAGAGGTTTATAGCTCGGTAATGAGTCCAATCTGGAAATTCATGCCGCGAATGGAGGCTCAAGATGACTAAGAATCATGCTCCGGTACGGGGAGTAAACAAGTTTGAAAATACGGGTAAACGTCCCGGAAGACCTAATTATATATCTACCACCAATGCCTGTAAACTCTGTAAACCCATGGGGGCGGCGCTGGCCTTTCGGGGTATTGAGGGGGGTATGCCTTTTCTGCACGGCTCACAGGGCTGCGCTACTTATATGCGGCGCTATATTATCAGCCATTTCAACGAGCCCATGGATATCGCCTCATCATCTCTTGGCGAAAAGCACGCTGTATTTGGCGGTGGTCCTAATTTGAAACTGGGGCTTACTAATATCATCAAAAAATTTCATCCCCGGTTTATCGGTATTGCCTCGACCTGCCTTACCGAAACTATAGGTGATGATGTTCCCATGCTGATTAACGAGTTTATCAGGGACAATGAACCGGCCGCTGAACTGCCGGCCCTGGTTTCGGTTTCAACCCCGTCTTACAGTGGTACTCACATGGAGGGCTTTCATGCCGCGGTTAAGGCGGTATTGAAAACTATGGTTGAGTCCGGCGAGGGCGAGAATATGATTAATCTGTTACCGGGTTTTCTGTCCCCGGCCGAGATTCGCCATTTAAAAGAGATTGTGGAGGATTTCGGGCTTAAGGGTGTTGTTCTGCCCGATATCTCCGAGACCCTGGACGGCCCGGCCCTGGCGGAGCATGAATTGATTCCCCGCGGCGGGACGAAAATATCAGCGATTAGAGCTATGGGGCGGGCCAGAGCCAGTCTGGAGTTCGGCCGTACTCTGACGGATAGTGATTCCGGCGGCTTTTGGCTTGCCCGCCATAAAGGGGTGGAAAATTATCGTTTGGGAACCCCCATTGGTCTGCGTGAAACTGATCGTTTTTTTGCGGTTCTTGAACAATTAAGCGGCTGCGCGGTTCCGGAAAAATATCTCTCTGAGCGTGGGCGGCTTCTGGACTCATTCACCGACGGTCATAAGTATGTCTTTGGTAAACGGGCTGTTGTCTACGGAGAGGAAGATCTGGTGGTGGGTATGACTTCCTTTCTGACCGAGATTGGTGTGCAGCCGGTACTCTGCGCCTCGGGCGGTAAATCCGGTAAATTACAGGAGGCGGTGAGTGAGGCCAGCCGTGGTCTGAGTCTGGAAATTCCCGAGGTTCAGGAAGGAACAGATTTCTACGATATTGCCGAACAGGCTGAGGCCCTGGAACCTGATTTTATTATTGGTCACAGCAAGGGCTATCATCTGGCCCGGAAGTTGGATATCCCCATGATCAGGGTAGGTTTTCCTATTCATGACCGCATTGGCGGGCAGCGCCTGATGCATATTGGTTATCGAGGGGCTCAGAATCTTTTTGATCTGATTGCTAATACCTTATTAGATAAAAAGCAGAGCAGTTCGGAGATTGGCTATAGCTATATGTAATCAGGAAGCAGGGAACAGGAAGCAGGAAGCAGATTACAGGTAATTGTATATTAATTTAACTTTTATAGAGGCATATTATGAAAAAAATAGATCAGCGGGATTACAGCAGACATCCATGTTTCAATGCCAGGGTAAAGGGGCAGTTCGGCCGGGTTCATCTGCCGGTTGCTCCTAATTGCAATATAAAATGCAATTATTGTAACCGTAAATATGATTGTGTTAATGAATCACGTCCAGGGGTTACCAGTAATTTATTATCACCCGGTCAGGCCCTGGTCTATGTGGAAAAGGTTCTGGAGAAGGAGCCGCGGATTACGGTGGTGGGCATTGCCGGGCCGGGCGATCCCTTTGCCAACGCCGAGGAGACCCTGGAGACCATGCGTCTTATCCGGGCCCGCTTTCCTGAGATGATTCTCTGCCTCTCAAGTAATGGTCTGGCACTGGCCGGGTATGTTGACGATATCGCCGAGATTGGCGTTTCCCATGTGACGGTTACGGTGAATGCCGTTGATCCTGAGGTCGGTAAAAATATTTACAGCTGGGTGAGGGACGGCAAGATTATATATCGCGGTCTGCAGGCGGCGGAATTGCTGCTGGCCCGCCAGATAGAGGCGATTAAAGGTCTTAAAAAGCATGGCGTAACCGTGAAGATTAATACCGTCGTTGTGCCGGGCGTAAACGATCATCATGTGACCGCCATCGCCAGGAAGATGAAGAGTCTCGGGGTTGATCTCTTAAACTGTATGGCCATGTTTCCCAACGCCGGTACTCCCTTTGCTGATATTATGGAGCCTGATAAAAAAATGATCAGTGAAATCAGACAGCAGGCGGAAAAATATCTGCCGCAGATGCGCCATTGTACCCGCTGCCGGGCCGATGCCGTGGGCCTCCTGGGACAAGACAAAAGTGCTGAGATGTCCGGCTGTCTGTCGGACTGCTCCCGGATGCCCATGAAGCCGAAGGATGAGAGGCCGTATATTGCGGTGGCCAGTATGGAGGGGGTGCTGATTAATCAACATCTTGGTGAGGCCGCAAGACTGCAGATCTGGGCTCAGGACGGCGATGGGTTTAAGATGATAGAAGAACGTGATACCCCCAAGGCCGGCTGCGGCCCCAAGAGGTGGCTCTATCTCGCCAGAACCTTAAATGACTGTAAGGCCGTGGTGGTGAGCGGTATTGGTACTAATCCCAAAAATATTTTAGAGAAATACGGTATCCGGGCCTATACAATGAATGGATTTATTGAATTAGGGCTTGAAGCCATGTTTTCCGGCCGTCAGGATAAAATTGATGCCATGAAAGGCCGGGCCGCGGCCTGCGCCGACAAGGCTCAATGTGCCGGTGGCGGGGGTGGCTGTTTATAAACCTGTAACTGGAGGAGAAAATAATGGAAGATATGAAAATAGCAGTCGCCTCTACAGACGGCGTGCATGTTAATCAGCATTTTGGCCGGGCTGAAAAATTTTTAATTTATGAAGTTACTTCGGATGCCTTTCATCTGTTAGAGGAACTGGAGGTTGCGCCCTATTCTTCAGGTAAAGAGGATAAGAAACATAATTTTGACCGGGATCGTTTTGCCGGGGTAGCGGAAAAGATCAATGGCTGTCAGAAGATGTTCGCCGCTAAAATTGGTGATATTCCCGCGGCGGAGTTAAAGAAAATGGGTGTTGAACCGGTTGTTTATGAGGGCCAGATTGCTGACATTAATCTTTAGAATGGAAATTTAAACATGAAAAAACCCAAATATCATATATTAATCTGCTCCAGTTCCCGTCTGCAGGGCGAACCCAGAGGGGCATGCAGGAGTCGGGGCGGCAGCGGCTTTTTACCCTATATCGAGGAGGAAATAAGCGATCGGGGTATCGAAGACGTACTACTGAGTAATACCGGCTGCCTTAAACTATGTGACGAGGGGCCGGCCATGGTTATTTATCCCCAGGGATGGTGGTATACCGGTCTGACGGAGGACAAGATTGATCAGATCCTTGATGCCCTGGAAGATGGTGATGCCGCCGTGGATTTGCTGGCCTGATTTATATTAGAAATGAAGAGGCTTTTTAAAAATATATTGGCCGCCTGTCTTGCAGGGCTGGTTTGCAGTGCCGCTCCCGTAAGGGCCGAGAAGCTGCTTGTGGCCGTGGCGGCTGATTTTACCGCCCCCATGAAACTTATAGTTTCCCTCTTTACAGCCGGAAGCGGGATTGAAGTTTTGCCCAGTTATGGCGGCACGGGAATGCTCTATGCCATTATTCATAACGGTGCGCCCTTTGATCTTTTCCTGGCTGCCGACCAGAGACGTCCGGAATTGCTGTATAAGGGCCGGCTGGCGGAAAAACCAAGGATATATGCCAGGGGCCAGGCGGTATTGTGGACAGCGAAAAAAAATGTCGGCAATGTCTCCCGCTGGCAGGATGTTTTAAATCTGCCGGGTATGAATCGGGTTGCTGTCGCTAACCCTGAACTTGCCCCTTACGGCGCGGTGGTCATGGGGATACTCAGTCCGTCCCTTAGAGAGCGGCTTGCCCCGCGCCTGGTTTATGCGCAAAATGTCGTGCAGGCCTTCCAGTACGCTCAGAAAGCCGCCGACTGCGGATTTACGGCCCTGTCCCTTGCGCTCTCCAAACCTGGTCTCAAGGGTCGTTTCTGGCCGATCAGCAAGGCGCCGTTTGTCAAACAGAGCGCCTGCATTATAAAAAGCTCCCGTCATCGGCAGGCGGCTGGAAGATTTTTTGCCTTTCTGTTTTCGCAAGAGAGCAGGGTGGTCTTAAAAAAATTTGGTTATCAATAGGTTAAAATGGATTTCACTCCTCTCATACTATCCGCTAAACTGGCTCTGGTAAGTACTGTTCTTCTGTTGCTTATTGCCTTGCCGACGGCCTATTTTCTGGTTTTCAAAAAAGTCAGGGGTAAGTTCTTTCTGGAGTCCCTTGTCGGTCTGCCATTAGTGGTTCCGCCCACCGTACTGGGCTTTTATCTCCTGATAATTATGGGCCCTGAGGGGTTTCTGGGCCAGGGATGGACAGCCTTGACCGGCTGGCCGCTGGCCTTTACCTTTGCCGGCCTGGTGGGGGCCTCACTGGTGCAGGGATTTCCCTTCGCTGTACAGCCCATAAAGGCCGCTTTTGAAAAACTTGACTTCCGGCTTCTTGAGATGGCCTGTGTCCTTGGGCTTACGCCTCTCCAGGCCTTTTTTAAGATTGTTATTCCCAATACGCTTAATGGCCTTGTGGCTGCGGCTGTTCTAACCTTTGCTCACACCATGGGTGAATTCGGTATAATTTTGATGGTAGGCGGCAGTATTCCAGGTAAAACCAAAGTCGCTTCCATCGCGGTCTATGAATACGTCGAGAATCTGCAGTATCACGAGGCGGCAGTTATGTCACTGATTATGATCGGCGTAAGTTACGCCATTCTGCTGATGGTGAATTATTTAAATGAGGGTCAGGCAAAGGCTTTGTCGCCCGTCTGATTTTGTCAGTGAGATTGGTAAGCGCCCCATGAACACCCTGTTGCACGCGATCAAGTCCCCCAATATACAGGAGTATTATCGGGTGTCTTGATCACGCACAGCAGGGCGCTCCTGAAACGCTCGCATACGATCATAGTCGTACCGCTACATTTCGAGATGTTATAAAGCCAGGAGTGTAGTTGATGGAGTACTTACGTGAGATTATTATGCTTGAGGTGAAGATTAAAAAACGAATGCCGGGTTTTGATCTCCAGGTGTCTTTTGACTGTCTGGAGGGCGGTATAACCGTTCTTACCGGGCCTTCCGGAGCAGGAAAGACGACGCTTATCAGGATAATGGCCGGCCTGACTAAGGCCGATGAGGGGCGTATTGTTCATAATGGTACGGTGTGGTTTGACAGCGCCAGCCGGGTGAATCTACTGCCCCGGCAGAGAAAAATCGGCTATGTGTTTCAGGAGCATACCCTGTTCCCTCATCTCACCATCGCCGGTAATATTAATTTGATCAGTAATGACAGGGTTGAGACTGATCGTCTGCTGGGATTGTTCAAGATCAGGCATATTGCCGTCAGCCGGCCCTGTCAGGTGTCCGGTGGTGAGAGGCAGCGGGCCGCCTTTGCCCAGGCCCTGGCCCGGAAGCCTGAGGCCCTGTTTCTTGATGAGCCGTTTTCCGCTCTCGATATAACCACGAGAGGGCGTCTGCAGGAAGAACTGCTTAAGCTGAAAAATCTGTCTATCCCCATTGTTCACGTTACTCATGATCCGGATGAGGTCAGGCTGCTTGCCGATTGTACCGTTAATGTCAATCGGGAGTTCGCGGCCGCTGCCCCCGTGCCTTCGGCGGGTAAATGTTTTATCCCCGCCTGCTGCCGGCCTCGAACAGGCCGGTTATTGAATAAAGCCGGGGCCTGTTAATTTTTTGGAACAGCTCGTTAATTATGCAAGGACTAATTGATACTACATTACGGGAAGGGGCTCAAACCGCAGGTATATCTTTTTCCCTGAGGCAGAAACGTGATATTGTTCAGGCTCTGGTCAGAATCGGGATTGAGGAGATAGAGCTTGGTATTGCTACTTCGTTTGACCGGGACCTGCCTGGACTCATGGCCTCTTGCCGCGCTGAATATGGCCATACCTCATTTTCACTCTGGAGTATGTGCCGCCGCGACGACATTGAATATGCCGCTGTTCTGGAGCCTGATATTTTATCACTTTCTATTCCGGTATCTGACCTTCATATCTTTAAAAAACTGCGTAAATCACGGGGCTGGGTTCTGCGCACCCTGCGGGAAGCCCTTGCCTGGAGCAGGGACTGCGGGATTAAGCGTCTTTCGCTGGGGCTTGAGGATGCCACCAGGGCTGAGGACGGTTTTTTGACTGAGGTGATGGATGCCGCTGTTGAGGGCGGGGTTTCCCGGATTAGATTTGCCGACACCGTGGGTATTGCTTCGCCGTTGACTGTTATCAAGCTGTTGAGTCAGGTCAGGGCCGGTTATGACCTTGAATTTGGTATTCATACTCATAATGATTTCGGCATGGCCACTGCCAACTGCCTGACGGCCCTGGAGGCGGGCGCTGACTGGGCCGATGTTACTGTCATGGGGCTTGGGGAACGGGCTGGTAATGCCAGGCTGGAGGAGGCGGCCGCCTATCTGAGACTTCAGAAGGGCCGCCCTTACCGGACAGAGTGCCTGCGTGAGCTTAGCGCCTTGCTATGTGAAATTATCGGTGAGCCGATTGCCGCCCGCCGGCCGGTAATCGGCCGGGATATCTTCACCTGTGAGACCGGCCTTCATATCCAGGGTCTTGAACGGGATCCCGAGACTTATGAGCCTTATCCGCCGCACAAGGTGGGCGCTGCGCGGCGTCTGCTCTATGGCCGTAAAACAGGGCGGCATAATCTTCGTCGCCGTCTTCTGGATCTGGCCCGCCCCCTGGGGCTTGATAATATCAACGAGCTCCTGGGCCAGGTGCGGGACAAGGCCGCTGAGCTGGGCAGGCCCCTGGAGGATGCTGAGTTAACCGCCCTGTGCCGGCAGGAGGTTGTGTAATCATTTGTCTGTCGGTGTATAAACGGGGTATGCGCAGTGTTTCAACCTGCTTCGTAAAATAGTTGCAAATTCTCTTTCCCATCTACCTTAAAAGGTGTATTATGGCTCTTTTTTTCAGCAATCTCATTTTTAAATATTGCTGAAGTTAACGGTCATGCCCGTAAAGCGGGTATAATGAGATAAGCAAAGACTTTGCTGCTGAAGTCTATGGAAGATTTTAAATATCTCAAGAAAGTTTCATAAAAATCTCCGCAAGGAACACCCCATGTTGAGAGAATCAAGTCGTCCCCGTGAAGAATGCGGGATCTGTGGTATCTTTGGTCATCAGGATGCCGCCAAGCTCACCTATTTTGGTCTCTACGCCTTACAGCACCGCGGCCAGGAAAGTGCCGGAATTGTCGCCTCTGACAATAAACAGATTAATGAATATAAAGCCATGGGGCTGGTACCGGAGGTCTTTACCGAAGATATTCTTCAGAAACTGCCGGGTGATCTGGCCATGGGGCATGTTCGTTACTCCACCACCGGCAGTTCCGATATTATAAACGCCCAGCCCTTTACCGCCTCCCATCAGGGGCATTCCTGGTCAATGGCCCATAACGGTAATCTGGTCAATACCCGTGAGCTGCGTGACGAACTGGAAAATAAAGGGGCCATCTTTCAGTCCTCAACGGACAGCGAAGTGGTGGTTCACCTTCTGGCCCATAATGCCAGGATGGGTTTTGAAAAGTCGCTGGAGGCCACCTTTAAACAGATCAAGGGAGCCTACTCGCTGCTGCTGATGACCAAGAGTCAGTTAATCGCTATTCGTGATCCCCATGGTTTCAGGCCCCTGTGCCTGGGAAAGTTGAACAATGGCGGTTATATAGTCGCCTCTGAAACCTGTGCCCTGGATCTCATTGAGGCTCAGTATATCCGTGATATAGAGCCGGGCGAAATTATGATTATTGATAGAGACGGCCCGCGTACCATTTCGAAGTCACCAGCTCATTCGCCGCGGCTGTGCATATTTGAGCATGTATATTTTGCCCGCCCTGACAGCGATATTTTCGGGATTAATGTTTATAGCTGTCGTAAACGGATGGGGGCCATACTGGCCAGGGAATGTAATATAGAAGCGGATTTTATCATGCCCTTCCCTGACTCCGGTAATTATGCTGCCATTGGTTACTCGCAGAGTTCAGGGCTGCCCCTTGAAATGGGTATGATCCGGAATCATTATGTGGGCCGTACCTTTATCCAGCCTACTCAGTCCATGCGTGACTTCAGTGTTCGGGTCAAGCTGAATCCCGTGCGCTCTCTGCTGAAGGGCAAGCGGGTTATAATAATGGAAGACTCCATTATTCGCGGCACCACCGGCCGCAGCCGGGTAAGAGCCTTGCGGGAGGTGGGTGCCAGTGAGGTGCATATGGTTATAAGTTGTCCTCCCACCCGTTATCCCTGTTTTTACGGTATTGATTTTCCCTCTCAGGGGCAGCTTATCGCTGCCAATAATGAGGTGGAGGATATCCGAAAATCTCTTGGTCTCGATTCTCTGCAATATCTAAGTCTTGAAGGGCTGGTGGAGGCCACCGGTATGCCGAAAGAAAATTTCTGCATGGCCTGTTTCAATAATGATTACCCCATCCCTCCTGATCTGCTGTTCAATAAAACGGCCTTTAGTAAATGACAATTTCATTAGCGCGAGAAGTTCTCCAGATTGAGGCTGACGGTATAATGGCCATGCGGGAACGGATAGACAAAAATTTTGAAGGGGCGGTAAATCTTATTATGAACTGCCCCAGCCGGGTTATTATTACCGGAATCGGTAAATCCGGTCTCATCGGCCAGAAGATCGCGGCTACTTTAAACAGCACCGGAACCTCCTCTTTTTTCCTGCATCCAGTAGAGGCTATGCACGGTGATCTTGGCATTGTCGATGTCAATGATGTGATTTTAGCCATTTCCAACAGCGGGGAAACTACCGAGGTAAATATGTTACTGCCTACTTTTCACAAACGGGGCAATCAACTTATCGCCATGACCGGCAGTTCTGAATCGACCCTGGCTCTGGCTGCGGATGCCGTTCTTGATACCGGGGTAGAGCGTGAAGCCTGCCCCCTTGGGCTGGCTCCCACGGCCTCTACAACCGCGGCCCTGGCCATGGGGGATGCTCTGGCCGTTGCTCTCCTGAATCGCAAAGGTTTCAATGCCAGTGATTTCCGCCGTAACCATCCCGCCGGCAGTCTGGGAGAACGTCTGAAAATTATGGTATCTCAGGTGATGCTCACCGGAGACTCTGTTCCGTTCATTTCCGAAACCGCCTCTTTTGATACGGCCCTGACCGTACTCAATGATAAAAATCTGGGGGCGGTATTTATTGTCTCTCCGAAAAAATCTCCCATAGGTATTCTTACCGATGGCGATATTCGTCGACTTATGGTTAAATCAAAGGGCTGTGATATTGAAGTTAGGAAGGTAATGACGCCGGCACCTAAGACTATTAAGGGCGATTCCCTGGCGGCTGACGCCTTGAGTATTATGCAGCGTCACGAGGTAACGGTTCTCGCTGTAGTGGATAATAAACAATGTTTAATCGGTATTCTCCATCTTCATGATCTGCTTGGTAAGGGTGAATTCCGACTGCTTATTTAAAGTAAATCCCGCTGACACTTTAAGCGAAGACACTCAGGTTACTTCGTACTGAGCGGTCGGCCTGCTGACTTCCCGATTAGTATTTTATAAATTGATCATTTTTGTAACTATTCAGCCTGATCTAAAAGTAACAATAACCACCGGAATAGTTACTCATTTTTTATCTTTTTAAGTGAAAGAGGAATTCCATGGGAATTACCAACAAAGAAATTAATTCAGCCTTTAGTAGTCAAGTCAGCTCCATGCCGGGTGGCGAATGGGTCAACCGCTGCTTTTCCTGCGGGGCCTGCAGCGGTGTCTGTCCAGTAAGCCAGGCTATTCCTGATTTTGATCCCCGTAAAATTATTCATATGATCCGCATGGGTCTTAAAGACCGAGTGTTATCATCTCACCTGCTCTGGTTCTGCTCCCGCTGCCGGTCATGTGTTTTTGTCTGTCCTCAGGATGTCGCCTTTGCCGATATCATCTCAGCTCTGCGCAATATTGCCGTCAAGGAAGAGTATGTGACGGAGCAGGATTTAAGGGATTTGGGTAAAATCGCCTGGGTGGAAAGGGATAAATGCGTTTCATGTCTCACCTGTGTCAGGGTATGCCCGTGGAGTATACCCAGGATTGACAGCCAGGGCGTGGCTTATATTGATCCCAAAAAATGCCGGGCCTGTGGTATATGCGTCAGTGAATGTCCGGCTCAGGCCATAGAAATGAACGAATCAGAGGACGAGAGACTTCTTCAGGCCTCTGGCAATTGATTAAGGAGATATAAATGAGTTTCATCCCTGATATTCAGGCATTCTGCTGCCATTACACGTCCCAGCAATCATGTGCCGAAAACCATGGCGGTCTGCAGGAGGACGGCTTTCCTGAGAATATTACTATAAACCGCCTGACCTGCAGCGGCATGATCAAGGTCTCAGCTCTTTTGCAGGCCTTTGAGAATGGGGCCGACGGGGTTTACGTTGCCGGATGCCCCAAGGATGAATGCCATAATATAATGGGCAGCCAGAGAGCAGCCAAGAAGGTGTCGGCCGTTAAGAAGGCTCTTGTCGAATTGGGCGTTGAGCCTGAACGTATTGAGATGTATCACTTGGAAAGGGGGCTTAGTCCTCAATTTATTGCCGCGGGTCAGGAGATGGAGGCCCGAATTAAAGAGCTGGGCCCCAGTCCGTTCAAGGGAGAGAAAAAATGATTGTCGCTAAACGTAAACCCATTGCCGAAATCGTTGAAATGGTTAAGGGCTTTGACCGGGTGCTGGTTCTTGGCTGCCGTGGATGTGTTTCTGTCTGTTCGGCCGGCGGTGAACGGGAGGTTGAGATTCTGGCCTCACTTTTACGTCTTGGCTGCCTGAAGGCCGGTAAAAAACTGCACACCGTCACTGGTACTCTTGTCAGGCAATGTGACAAGGAATATATTGATGAACTGGATGAATGGGACGGCCAATATGATGCTGTTGTATCCATGGCCTGCGGGGTTGGGGTTAATTTCATAGCCAATCTGCGCTCTATGATTAGAGTCTATCCGGGGGTAAATACCACCTTTATGGGTGGTTCCATGGAGCAGGGAGTATGGACAGAGCAATGCGCCGGTTGTGGTAATTGTGTCCTTCACCTCACCGGCGGTCTCTGCCCTGTAGCTCGTTGTGCCAAGAGTCTGATGAATGGCCCCTGCGGCGGATCAGTAAATGGCCATTGTGAGATCAACAAGGATGTTCCCTGCATCTGGCAGGAAATCCACGACCGTTTAGGCCGTTTAAACCGCCAGGATGAACTGTTAAGTATCGCTCCTATCCGAGACTGGAGTACTGCCGGACATGGCGGCCCCAGAACAAGTCTGCGTGACGATCTGACTATATAAATTTACGGGGCCGTTTCCAACGGCCCCCTTTCTTCTCATTGCCGGGAAGGCACCAGGCCCGACCGGCATCAGACCTTCATTTCACTTTCCCTGCACCATCTTAATATTCTACCATATATCCATTCCCCCAGTATTTTCTTGAGCATTTTCCCCTCTTTTGGTGCAACTTTTTTGTTTCATTGCGTCTTCCGTGTTGCTTGTTGTGCGTCCTTCATTTTTCAAACAGCTGTACTCATTGTTACCGTTGTTCATGTATCTGCCTGAATATACGAATAAAATAGTTTGGTTAAATAGAAGTACCATTCTGGTACACTATATGCTTTGTGTTAAACATAAATTATAAGATATTGATATTTATCTTTTCGTTATGAAAATCTTATTAAAACAAAACAAACAAAAAAGACAAAAGAATTACCGCTGGTATAAGGTCTGTTTCTGGTGTTGCGCTGTTATTTTATTTGCCTGGCCGGATAAGGCCTGGGCTTTGCAAACCCACGGCGCTCCAGAGGGCCTTTATGTGCATCAAATGGCTCATATCCTCTTTGTTATGGCTCTCAGCTATTTGTTATGGGATATAAGGCGTAGTTCTTTTACCAGTAAGGGCTGGCGGTATTTACAGGTATTTTGTGTGTTGATGATTATCTGGAATATCATGGCCTTTACCGGTCATGCCACCGGGGTGTCCATCAGGGAGGAAAATGTATCCACGACTTTGGGATATTTCCATGCCCGGCTGCTTGGTCCTATAAGCGGGCGGGAGATTGTTTACTATATCGCCAAATTTGATCATGTCATAGCCGTACCTGCTTTGTTTTTTCTGTTTGCCGGTCTTAAGGCTCTGTATAAAAGTGTAGAGAAGCAGGGTGGGCGAGGGGAGGGGAAATGAGTGCCTTGCCCTTATTCCCGGTGAATATTGTTAATATGGCTGGTTCCGTGGCCGATATTATCTTTTCTTTTCTGGCCATGCGTTACGCCTATCTTCTTTCCCGCCGGCAAAGAGATAATTTCTTATGGGGTTTTCTTTTTTATTTTTGTATGGCTCTCTCCGCTTTTTCCGTTTCCAGAGCCGTGGGGCATATTGTCAAACAGTTTCTTCTGATGGCGGGGGATGATCAAATCTGGGCCTGGATTGCTCCCTATTCCGGCGGAGTAAATACCCTGCTGCTGATTTCTGTATCAGCGGTGACCATTTTTTATAATAAAAGCGTTCAGGCCTACGAAGCTGTTGAGCAGAAGGCCTCTAAATTGAAGAATGCCAATTTGCGGCTTAAAAAAACCGCGGCTGAGCTGCAGGAACTTAATCTGCATCTTGAAGATAAGGTAGAGGAACGTACCTTTGAACTGTCAAAATCGGAAAAGAAATTTCGCCATCTGTTCTCTAATTCCAAGGATATGATCTTTTTTGGTGATACCGCCAATAATTTACTGGAGATTAATGAATCCGGTCTTGAGATGTTAGGTTACGGCAGGGATAAGGAACCGCATCTGAACCTTTATCAGATCTTCCATAATGAAGATGATGTTTTCAGCTATTATGAGATGCTGGATGATGACGGTTATATCAAGGATTTTGAGGCCGAATTCCAGAAAAAAGACGGTTCTATTATTTATGTTCTGATCTCGGCCACTGCCATATATAACGATGATCACTGCATCGTGGGCTGTGAGGGCATTGCCAAGGATTTAACCAGGGTCAAGACCATGATGGAACAACTGGTTGCCAGCGAGAAGATGGTCTCGGTGGGGCAGATGGCGGCTGGTGTTGCCCATGAAATTAACACCCCGCTGGGAATTATTCTGGGATATACCCAGTTGATGAAGGACGATTTTGCCAAAGACTCCGAGGCCTATGAGAACTTAAGTGTCATAGAACGTCAGACCAGGGCCAGTCGCAAGATCGTTGCTGACCTGCTTAAATTTTCCAGGCAGTCTGGTGGAATTCGAATGAATATTGACCTTAATGATGTGCTGCGTGACGTTATCGCCGTAACCGAGCATAATATTAATCTGGATCATATTGATATCCATTTAAATCTGGCCGAAAATCTGCCGGAGATCATTGGAGATGCCGAGAAATTACGCCAGGTATTTGTCAACCTGCTGAATAACGCCGGTCACGCCATGGAAGGGCTTGGTGGCGGTGATATTTTTATTACTACTTATTATGACGGCAGAAACCGGCATGTTATTGCCCGCTTGCGTGATACCGGCCAGGGAATTTCGGAAGAGGTAAAGGCAAAAATATTTGAACCATTTTTTACCACTAAACCGGTGGGCAAGGGGACAGGGCTTGGTTTGTCGGTCTCTTACGGGATCATCAAAAATCATGGCGGTATCATAGAAGTTGAGAGCCCGGTTCTGGAACAGAAAACAGGTAAGAAAGTTCAGGGTACGGCATTTACCATTGTCCTGCCCCGCGCGGAAAAGGCGGAGGCCGCTGCAGTCCGTCTGGATGCTAAAATATCTTAAAGGAGGTGAAATCATGGCCGAAATAATAGCTCTGGATGATGTCTTGGACGCGACTGTACTTATTGGCAAGATTCTGGCTAAAAAGGGGCATAATGTCCACACCTTTACTGAGGAAGATGAGGCCATTGATTTTGTCAGGGAGCATAAAATTGATTTGGCGATTCTGGATATTAAGCTTAAAAAATTAAGCGGCATTGAGGTGCTGGCCATGCTCAAGGAGATCCAGCCGTCCATGCATGCCGTTATGCTCACCGGCTACCCAACCATTGAAACGGCACGGGAAGCCATGAGCATAGGCGCCGATGAGTATTGCGTTAAGCCCATTGACCGCGATGAGCTGGAGGCAAAGGTGGAGCAGGTGCTGCGGAGTATAAAAAAGTGAAAGCCGATGTTTGAGATAACAACCATGCAGAGTAGAGAACGGCAGTTTCTGAAGGTTTTTCAGAAGGTGACGAAGCTGGTCTCCATGGTACTTGACCATCAGCAGGTAATGGACACCATCGTCAGCACACTGCCAGGTCTCCTTGAGGTAGATGCCTGTACCATTCGTTTGTTAGACTCCTCAACCCAGACCTTTGTCATGGGCGCGGCCCACGGGTTGTCCCTTGAATATCTGTCCCGTCAGGCTATTGATACCGATGAGACCATGGAGATGATCAAGGCCGGTTATCCAGTTGCCAAGAATAATATGGATAAAAATTCCAGTTATCACGGCAGTGAGGCGGTTTGCCGCGAGGGCATAAAGAGTATCTTAAGTCTACCCATCCTTTTTCAGGATTCGATTATCGGCATTATGCGTTTGTTAACCAAAAGTCACCGTTTATTCACCGATGACGAGATTTCCTTTGCCATGGCTCTGGCGGAACAGGTGGGTATTGCCATATCTAATGCCCGGATGTTCAAGGCCATGGAGAACCAGGTCGATTTCATGAAAGAAGTTCAGGCCCTGACCCGGCTTGTTCACTCAACCCTTGATTTAGACACCGTATTGCGCACCTTTGTTGAACGGGTCTCGCAATCTATTGGCGCCAGAGCCTGTACCATCAGTCTGCTGTCTTCCCGGAGCAATCACCTGGAGCTGGTTGCCTCCTACGGATTAACCGCCGGCTATCTTGCTCAGGTCCATATTGAGACGGAAGATAATCTGGTTGTCCTGCCGGAGGAGCCACTGGCGGTTTATGATGTGGCCGCTGATGAACGGATCGGCAATAAACGGTATATGGTGGAAGAGGGGATTAAATCTCTGCTGGCGGTGCCGGTTAAGGTGGGGGATGAGGTAATCGGCGTTTTACGGATTCTCTCGGATGAATTCCATTGTTTTACCAGCTCCGAGGTCAATTTTGCCGTAACTGTCTCCGAAGCCGGGGGCACGGCTATTCAGAATGCCAGAAATTATCAGAAAATGAATTTACTGTTCAATCAGCTTGAGGAAAATGAGCGTTTTTTAAGTGATATTTTAGATTGTATCAGGCCGCAGCTTCTGGTGGTTGATCGTCAGAAACATATCGTTCTGGCTAATCGTATTGTCCTGGAGCAGCTTGGCAAACCGGAAAATGAAGTTTTGGGGATGGAATACAGCGATCTCTGTCCCTCCGGTGATGTCGGGGGGCTTTGCCCGGTTGAGCAGGCTTTGGCGACTGGGACAAACGCTGTTTATGTGCATGAGGTAAGTCTTGCCGATGGAAAGCACTGGTTTGAAAGAAGCGCTTCCCCCATGTTTGACAAGGATGGGCGGGTGGAGTTTGTCATTGAAATTATTCGTGATATTACCAACAGGCAGCGCCATGAGGAAGAGAAGATGGAGCTGGTTAAATTACAGGGGGTGGTTGAAATGGCCGGCACCGCGGCCCACGAGATTAACTCGCCGCTTTTTGCCGCCCTGGGCACGGCGCAATTGCTGGCAGAAGACCTGGGTGGTGATGATTCAGAAAACATGGCGACCATTATTCGTAATCTTAAAGCAATCAAGGCCCTTACCCGCAAGATGACCCGCATGACCGGGTTTAAGAGTCGTGATTATATTGGCGGGGCTAAAATTGTGGAGATGACTGATTAATTTTTAGTAACTATTTCAGCCGCAGGCCAAGCCAGACCGGGCCGGGTTAAAGGAGGTGCTGCAAAAAAATATGTTTACTAT
Organism: Desulfobacterota bacterium M19; assembly: GCA_048820955.1. GTDB lineage: Bacteria > Desulfobacterota > Desulfobulbia > Desulfobulbales > VMSU01 > JAADIV01. Next base: position 134,013 of record JBMERE010000004.1, read on the forward strand.
CCGGGGGACAGCTGAACCGTTACTAAAACAAGAGCATTCATTAGAGGAATGAGAGGAGGTACGATATGAGACGAATTTCGATGGTCTGTGGTCTAATAATAGCTTGCCTGTTTTTTGCCTGTTCCGGGGCGCAGGCAATGGAGGCCAAATTAGGGTCTAAAACAATCACTGCCGGTGGTGAAATCAGTGTGACAGGTAAGATAGCCCCTGGCAGTAATCTCTATGTTGTAATCAGCTCTGCCAGGATGTTCAGCTCTGCTGCTGCCCTTGGCCCCAAGGAGAAGAAGAGGCTGCTCAATGGTAAAAATGGTAAGAACGCCTTTGGTGATACCGCCATTCCGCCAAATTATTATATAGTTACCAACGTCCCCGATTCATTGGCCACCCCAGAATCGGTCTGGAAGGGGCAGACAGACGGCATTTTTGCCTTTCCGCCATTTAAGTATAAGGTCAAGGTCAATAAGATTAAAAAATGGGCTGACATTAATCCGCGGATAAAGGGTTTGCTTGGTCCGATTAATTCGGCGGCTCAATGGAAGTTTCTGGCTTTCACCCATGAGAAAAAATTTGGAATCAATACTGTTTCCAAGGAAAAGCCCCTGGGCGGCGGCAATGCCCGTATGATTATGACCGGCTACAGTCAACAGCCGGAGGCCTGGAACAAGGGGGTATCTCTGACTCTTGATAAGGCTACCGGCAAGTTTTCGGTATCCATGGCCCCCTATAAAAATCTGGCCCCTGATACCCTGATGGCGGTTTATGTCAACGGCCAAAAGGTGGATACCTTCAGAATCAAAAAATCTGGTTTTTTCTTTAAGACCGCCAATGTTTATATGAGTCCGTTTATGGTTTTTGGCGGCGCTTTTATCATCGGCGTGCTCTTCGTGATTATGGGAGCTGCCGGCGGTCTGTTCACGGCTGCCTTTCAGATTACCGTATTAGGTACCAAAGGGCCGGTGGGGGTTAACGCCGGTAATACCATTAAACCCACCAACCTCTTTCTCACCCTCTGCTCGCCGATTACCGGTCTGATGAATTATTTTAAGGAGAAGCGGTTTGCCTATCCGGTGGCTATCCCCTTTGCCATTGGCATTGTAACCGGTGCCTTCTTTATAGGGCCGCCGCTCTCTGCCAAGTATTTGAATCTGGCCTCTTTTAAATTCTATCTTGGCATTATCTGCTTTTTTATCGGTGTCAAGTTGTTCATTGAATCGCTGCCCGGCTCAATTGCCAAGAAAAAGGCTATGAAGGCCATTGTCCAGAAATTTAATGCCGCGGTTAAGGAGGCCAAGTCCTCCGGTAAGGCAATGGAGATGGGCAAAATAGAATTTGATAAGTTTAATTTCATTAATTTTGATATGCGCTTCTGGGGCGAGACCTTTATCGCCCGGCCGCTGATGATGCTGGTGGGCGGTATATTTATGGGAATAATTGCCTCCTCATTCGGGGTTGGCGGCGGTTTCATGTTTATGCCCTTTATGACCACCATGGTGGGTTATCCCATGTACCTCGCCGTGCCCATTGCCCTGGCCGGTACCTTTGCCACCTCCACCGGGGCCATTGCCAAATATGCCCTCATGGGTTATCAGCCGGACTGGATTATGGCCGCTTTAATTGCCGCGGGAGCTATGTGCGGCGGAATAGTAGGCCCCAAGATTCAGAAAAAGCTGCCTGAGATATTCCTGAAACGGATGCTGGCCTTAGCGCTTATTATTGTATTTATGAAATACACCAGTCTGCTGCCATTCATGCGCTGAGATAATCGGGGACAGAATGATTTTGGCAGTATTCTGCCAAGGTCATTCTGTCTCATAGGGCAGTTATTTAAGTAATGCGCCCCCCGTTAGTCGATATTTAAGGAGAAGGATATGAAGAAATCTGTGTACTCAATATGCGGCATGTGTACGGTTCGCTGCCCCATCAGAGTTGAGGTGGAGGATAACCGGGTAAGCTGGATTGAGGGTAACCCGTATTTGATGGATCACGCCCTCTGCGCCAAAGGCTCGGCCGGGGTAGCGCTGCTTGATGATGATGAACGTCCCCGGCAGCCTTTGATTCGGGAGGGTGGTCGTGGTGCCGGGCGCTGGCGGCAGGTGAGCTGGCCCACGGCCTACGATTATATCACCGAGAAATTAAAGAAGATTAAACGTGAGTATGGCCCGGAATCGGTTGTGCTCTCCTCACGTGGCGGCCCCTGGCAGTCCATGTATAAAACCTTTATTCATGCCTATGGCTCGCCCAATTATACCAATCACGACTGCACCTGCGGCCGCAATACCCATCACGCCAGTATGTCGTTAAACGGTGTCGGCCGCAAGGGCTTTGCCTATGATGTTAAAAATACCCGGCATATGGTACTCTTTGGCCGCAACTATTTTGCCTCACTGCAGATCGCCCAGGGTAATCAGATATTAGATATGTTAGACAAGGGCGGCAGACTTACCTATGTCGATGTACGGCAGACCATGACCGGAGTGAAGGCCGATCGTTTTTTTCTGGTTCGGCCCGGTACTGACTATGCCCTGGCCCTGGCCGTGATCCATGAGGTGATAAAAAGAAACATCTACTCTAAAGATTTTATTGAAAAATATGTCAGCGGCTTTGATGAGTTATGCGCCTTTGCCGAAGAATATACCCCGGCCTGGGCGGCTAAAGAGTGCGGAATCAAGGAAAAGGCGATTATGGCCTTTGTCGATGAACTGGCGGAGGATATGCCCAGGGTTATCTTCCATCCCGGCTGGAATTTGTCCCGCTACAAGGATTCCTTTTATGTGAGCCGTGCCCTGCACATTCTCAACGTCCTGATGGGTAATATTGAGATGGAGGGCGGTCTGTTTATTCCCAAAGGCCCCGCTGATTGTGGGAAAAAGGGGATTCGTACCCTTGACTGCCCTAAACCAGACATTAAAAGAGGCGATGGTGTGGGTTGGAAATACACCCATTTTGACAAAGGGCCGGGACTGGCTCATCTATTCTTCGAGGCCATGCGCACTGAAGAACCGTATCCCATTAAGGCCTGGATTGCCATGCGGCATGACCCATTCTGCGGGATGCCTGAGCCTCAGCGCCAGAAACTGCTTTTTGACAAGTGTGATCTCCTCGTCTCTATTGATACTCAATATAGTGAGTTTGGCTGGTATTCCGATGTAATTCTGCCGGAGTCCAGTTACCTGGAACGTGATAATCCCATCTGTCTGCAGAAGGGGGCCAAACCACGTCTCGCGGTACGCCGCAAGGCGGTGGAACCCAAATATGACACCAAACCATCCTGGGAAATTTTTAAACAGTTGGCGGATCGTCTCGATATCAGTGAATATTTCCCCTATAATACCATTGATGATCTCTATGCCTGGCAGTTAGAGGGCACCGGTTATACCATCAAGGATTTTGAGGAGAAGGGCTTTATTGACTTATGTGATGAGCCAATCCCGCTTTACGATGGTGACAGGTTGAAAAAGCAGTTTAAAACCCCCTCTGGTAAGATCGAAATTATAAGCCAGCGGTTGACTGATGCCGGTCTGCCCTCATTGAAACCTTACGAGGCACCGGACAAACCGGCCAGGGGGATGTTCCGCCTGGTCTATGGCCGCTCTGCCGTGCATACCCACGGCCATACCATCAACAATCCTCTGCTTGAAGAACTGATGCCTGCCAATACGCTCTGGATCAACAAACGGGCCGCGGCAAAACTGGGTATAAAAGATGGTGATCTGCTTGATGTAACGGCAGATGATGCCAGTTATTCGGGGACAATACATGCCTATGTGACGGAATTTATTCATCCGGAAGCCGTGTATACCGTGCATGGTTTTGGCCGCCAGATCCCGCTTCAGACCCGGTCTTACCATGCCGGTCTCAGCGATCAAAAATTGATGTCGGGCAAGCTGGATGACTGGGATAAGGCCGGCGGTGCCATCAATCTCTGTGAGGCCTTTGTCTTTGTGCAGCGCAGTATGCGTAATCCCAAGAGGAGGATTGAGTTATGAATAAATATATGATCCATCTCAATTCCAAACGTTGTATCGGCTGTCATGCCTGTGAAGTGCATTGTAAAATTAATAAGAACCTGCCGGTGGGGCCAATTCTCTGTGAGATCAGCCATAAGCCCCTTAAGTCGGTAAAGGGAGTGCCGAAAACAGAATTTTCCTTTCGTTCCTGCTATCATTGTGATGATCCATTCTGTGTTCCTGTCTGTCCAACCGGGGCGATGATTAAACGCGCCGATGGAATTGTCTATGTCGACCAGGAAAAGTGCATCGGTTGTATGGCCTGCGCCGGGGCCTGTCCCTGGACAATTCCGCAGCTTAATCCCCAGACCAATAAGGCGATAAAATGTGATTATTGCTTAGAGCGGGTGGATCAGGGTCTGAAACCGGCCTGCGTGACCAAATGCACCACCCATGCCCTGAAATTTCTGCTGCTGGCAGAGATATAGGTTATGAACATGAACAGTTATGCATTTTAAGGTGGCGGCGATAAGCTATGCTTGGGTTGAATAATCTCTTAGATAAAATTTACTATGGTACCATCGTTCCCCTTTTCGCGGTTGGCGGCCGGGTGCTTTATTTTATCTTTATTCAGCCTATGGCGTATCTTGATTTCCCTGTTTGGCTGCAGATCTGTGTGCTGGCCGCTCTGGTTGCCTTGTGCTCATTTGCTCTGCGTCATCTCCTGCGCGTTGATGAAAAAATAAGGTCTTTTAACGCCCGGTTTGCCGAAAAACGTGAGCAGCAACAGGCTCTGCAGCTTATCACCGATAAGTATAGCCGGGAGGCCCTGTACCGTATTACCGATGAAGATCTTAACGCCCAGTATAATTATTTTCTGGCCCATCATTACGCCCGTTATGTCATAATTTATATGCTGCCTATATTTCTGGTTCTTGCCTGGTTAAATCAGGTGTATTCTGCCGCCGTCCTTGGCAATCCCTTTGTCATCACAATACCAGCCAATGATTTTGGCGTTCAGGGATTGTCAGTCACCTTCCTTTTTTTGCTTACCTACGTAATCTGTCTGATTATTGGTTTCCGGCTCTTGAGAAAGCGGCATCTCTCTCAAAGCCGGGAACAGCCGCTCGCGACATGATTGAACACCATACCACACACATACTATCCTAATTGTACCGCTGCATTTCGAGATGTTATAAAGTCAGGAATGTGGTTTACTGAGTCCATCAGCCCTTACAAATCACTAAATCCGCCTGGCAGACCGCCAGGTTGCGGCTGCGGTTCCTTCATAGAGAGAAATTGTAAATTGATTTATTTATCAAAGAGGACTATATGATTGAATTTATGCGGGAGGCCATTGAACTGGCCGGCAAGAAAATGCGGCAGGGGCAGGGCGGCCCCTTCGGGGCGGTTATTGTCCGGCATGGTAAGGTTATAGGCCGGGGATATAACCGGGTAACCTCTACCAACGATCCCACCGCCCATGCTGAGATTGTCGCTATTCGAGAGGCCTGTAACCGCTTAGATAATTTCAGGCTTACGGGCTGTGATATTTATATTAACTGTGAGCCGTGCCCCATGTGCCTGGCGGCTATTTACTGGGCGGATATTGCCCGTATCTATTATGCGGCCGACCGTCAGGATGCGGCTGATCACGGTTTTGCTGACGCGGAAATATATCTGGAGATTAGTCGTAATCCCGCCGAGCGAAGAATCCAGGCGGTGCAGTTACTGCGTACCGAGGCCCTGGCGGCCTTCAGTGAATGGCAGATGAAGACGGACAGAATAGATTACTGACTGATTGCGGCGTCTCTGAAACTCTCGCATACGTTCGTCGTCCCGCTACATTTCGAGATGTTTAAAGTCAGCGGTGCGACCATGATCGTATGCGAGAGTGTGGTTTGTGGAGCGCTTACGAATTATGAAGGGTTCTTTAACACCGGCAATCCCTCTAATATTTTCAAGGCGGCATTTAATTGATTATCGGTAGTATTTACAGGTGATTTAGAGCTGCTGCTCCGGTCAATCTTGTTATCATTCTTCATATGGTGCTTAAGATCTTTTTCACGGATAAATGTCCGCATTCCGCCATTGGCGTGATCCTGCAACAGAGGTATGGTTATATCAGGGGTAACGCCCCGGGCCTGAATTGAACGTCCGCTGGGCGTGTAATATCTCGCGGTGGTCAAGCGTAGACCGGCCCCGTTATTTAAGGGGAAGACCGTCTGTACGGAACCTTTGCCAAAGCTTTGAACTCCGAGGATAAGGGCTCGTTTACTGTCCTGCAGCGCTCCGGCTACTATCTCCGAGGCGCTGGCGCTGCCGCCATTAATGAGAACTATCATGGGAAAATCATAGGAAACCGCACCCCTGTGGGCTCGGTAGACCATATTCTGATCCGCCAGCCGCCCTTTAGTTGAGACAATTATTCCCTTGTTCATAAAAATATCCGCGATCCCTATTGCCTGCTCCAATAAGCCGCCTGGGTTATTGCGCAGATCAAGAATCAGGCCCTTAATTGCGCCTTGCCTGCGCAGCTTTTTTAAGGCACTCAAGGTATCTTTGGTGGTTTTGGCCTGAAAACTGGTGATACGCAGATAGGCATAACCGGGTTCTAAAATTCTGCTTTTGACGCTGTGTAGAGGGATGACATCGCGGGTTATGGTAAATTTACGCAGTTTAGGCCAACCCCGGCGGTATATGGAGATTGTCACCTTGCTCCCTCTTTTGCCGCGCAGGAGTTTTATCGCGGCCATCATATCCATATCCTTGGTGTAGATGCCGTTGATTTTAATGATGCGGTCACCTGCCTTCAGACCCTGTTGATAAGCCGGGGTGCCCTCAATGGGGGAGACTATCACCAGTCCGCCGTTTTTTATGGTTATCTCGATACCGATACCGCTGAAGCTGCCATTGGTCTCAATCTGTAAATCCTTGAAATTCTCGGCAGTCATATAGGATGAGTGGGGATCAAGTGAGGCGATCATCCCCTTGATAGCCCCTTGAATCAACTTGTCGGCGTTGATGGGCTCCACATAGTCCTTTTCCAGCAGATTGATAACATCAGCGAATTTTTCCAGGCTCTTATAGGTGTTATGACCCCTGGCCGTTGCCGGTTTGCTGCTGATTAGTCCTGTGCTCAAAGCGATGACAGCTATGATGATTATTTTTTTTATGGTCATGTCGTCTTATCTTGGTTAAGGTTTTGTGATTGCTGGTTTATGGGGCGCTTGCCTGTTCCCCCAGTTTCCGGCCAGCCAGGGCAGGGGGTCAATGGGTATGGAACCATAGCGTAATTCAAAATGCAGCCCCTTGTGGAGCAGGCCATCGCCGCCGGCCAGGCCGATAACTTCGGCCCCCTGGACGATATCGCCGGTTTTTTTGTAAATAGAGGCCAGACCGGAAAGCAGGGTATAATATTGCTGACCGTGATCGATGATAACGGTATTGCCGTAGGCTGCTAAATAACCGGCAAAGATAATCCTGCCGGCAAAAACAGCCCTGACCTTGAGATCACCGGCAGGGGTGAAGTCAAGACCGGGGAAGTTTATTTTAAGCCCGAATTTACCATTTTGAGAACCAAAAAACCGGTTTATTTTTCCGCTTACCGGTGGTTTAAGGCGTCCCTTCATGGCCGCGAAGCCGCTTATGAGAATGGTGTGCCGCGGCCGTGAGCGCTGAGTCCGGGTAATCTTCCGCCGCCGCGCCCGAATCATGGGTACTCGTGATTTATTGATTTTGGCCTCAAGACTTGCGGCGCCGGCCGCCATCTCCCGCAGGGCCTGTTCATAAAGATCCTTCTGGAGCCTGACCCGGTTTAACAGTTTCTGACGCTTTATTCTGCTGTCTATGAGTTGCTGTTCCTGGGTCTTTTCCTCATTAATTATCTCTAATATTTTGTTTTTACTGGCAGTTATGTTGTTCAGAGCCTCCCGCAGAAGGGAAATTTTAGTCCGGTAGCGTCCGATTATCTTCCGGTCATGCCGGAGCATGAACCTGAATTCTTCTCTTGTGTTTATAGCCTCTGCCAGGCTGTGAGCGGCGAAGACAGCGTTTATAAGGGTGACGCCGCCCATTTTAAAGAAGGCTGTCAGACGTTTTTTAACATGCTCTTTAATGGCCTCTTTCTGTTTAATCAGGAGCTTTGTTTCCTGCTTTCTGGCCTGCAGATAATCCTCCTGGCGGTTTAATTTTTGCTGAATTTCCCGCAGTTTCCGGCTCTCCAGCCTCAGGCGCAGATCAATTTTTTTTAATTCCTGCTCTAAATTAAAGGACTGAATTCCACTCTCTTTAACCTTCTGCTGCTGGTCTGCCATTGCCGCTCTGATACGGTTTAATTTGGCAGTCGGTGTGGTATTCCCCCCGGCTGCGGCCGTCAAGGCATTCAGACCGAAAAAAAATATTATAATTAGCGCGACAGGGCGGATCATGGGTTCCTTAAGGTTAAAGGCGCAGGAATTTCCTGATTGATACAATGCTGCCCGTAGTGCAAAGCAGGATACTTACACCCAGAATTGCGCCGGTCATGGCCGGAGGCAGAAAGGTGAGCTGAAGCAATTTGAAGAGACCGGGGCCGTTAAAGTGGTGCTGGAGCCAGTTAAAAAGCAGGTAAAGGCAGGCAATGCCCAGGGTGGAGCCCAGGACGCCCTGTAAGAGCCCTTCTAAAAGAAGAGGAGCCTGGATATAGCTTCTTGAGGCCCCGATGAGGCGCATAATCTCTAATTCCGGGCGTCTCGATACCACGGTGAGACGAATAGTGCTGGAAACCATGAAGGTGGCGGTAAGCACAAGCAGCCCGCCGCTCAGGAAGAGAATCAGGCGGATAAGCTGGGTGAAGTAGCCTAACCGCTCGATCCATTCCCGGCCGTACTGCACCTTTTGGGCTCCCGGCAGGGTGGCCAGAAAATTGGCGAAATTGTTAATATGGGACAGGGATGAAAGATTCCTGACCGGATACACTTCGATATAGGGCGGCAGGAATTCGGGATTAAAATCATCTAAGATATCACGATCAGGACCTAACTGCTGTTTAAGCTGAGTAAAGGCATCCCGGCTGGATTTAAAAACAATTTTGTCCACCTTGCCAAAAGATTTGATTTCGCTGCGGAGTTTGCTCTGGATTGCGGCCGTCGGCTGTTGATCAAGGTAGACAAGCAGACGTATATTGTCTCCGAGGCGGATACCGGCATGTTTAAGATTCAGGAAAATCAGGAAGAAAAAAGAAAAAATCAGTACCGACAGGGTAACGGTTGCCAGGGTCATTATCTGTGAGCCCCATGTCTGTCTGAGGTTTCTACTTGTTTGAGTCAGGATGGCGGATAACTTCAATATCTTTATCTCCGTATCTTGCAGCTATGCGGCAGTTAATTGCCCGGGGCTTTTTGGGTAAACGCTCAATCAATCACTCTCGTATATGATAGTTTCGATAGTTTCGATAGTTTCAGGGTGTTCATGGAGCGCTTACTCATTCTTAATGAGTTCTCCCTGCCGTATTTCCAGGGTCTGGGCGGCAGAGTAATTACGCAGAATCAAGGGGTCATGGGTGGCGATGATAATGGTGCTGCCCGCCCGGTTGAGCTGATCAAACAGTTTCATCACCAGCCTGGCATTCTCCTGATCCAGATTGCCGGTGGGTTCATCGGCCAGCAGTATGGGCGGGTAATTGGCGGCGGCTCTGGCCAGGGCCGCCCGCTGCTGTTCACCCCTCGACAGCTTTCCGGCCCTTATATGTTTTTTATCGGTCAGGCTCAGGAGATCAAGGAGATAATTTATCCGATCTTTGATTGTGCGGTTCGGGGTATAGGTGACCTCCATGGGCATGGCAATGTTCTGGTAAACCGTGAGGCCGGGCAGGAGCTTGAAATCCTGATAGGCCATGCCGATTTTCTGGCGCAGAAGCTGCATTTCGGCGGGGGTGATGCTGCTCAGCTCCCGGCCCTGCACATCTATAAGTCCCTTGGTGGGATATTCCATGGCGCATATGAGTTTCAGCAGAGTGGATTTGCCGGCCCCGCTGATCCCGGTTAGAAATATCATCTCTCCGGCTCTGATGCTGAATGAAACATCCCGCAGGGCGACTACATCCGGCGGGTAAATTTTATTTACCTTGATGAATTCTATGATCGCTGGCTGGTTTGTTTCTGTGTTCATAAGTTGGGCGTCGTACTCTCTCTAAGTTTTTTAATCTATGAATGAATAATAATGTAATTTTGGAAAAAATGTAGTTATTTATCAAGGTTATTATCGCGATGAAACGAAAAAAGGTACTTTTTTATAGATATTGTCATGGAAAGGTCGTAAAATCTGAGAGTGAATATTCGTTGTTTTTGAGTTCAGTCCGAATATTTACATTTATACTCAGAGATAGCAGGGGACAAGTTTAAGCATGGAAAAATTAAAAAGCTGATGAGTGGTTCTCCACCAGAAAATATTGACCGGTTTGCCGGTATCGTAGGCTCCTGCGCTTGTATGCGGCAGCTCTTCAGTCTTATTGGTAAGGTGGCGGATACCGATACCACCATTTTAATTCAAGGCGAATCAGGTACCGGCAAGGAGTTGGTGGCTCGTGCCATTCATCAACAGGGGCCGCGGAGGGAAAACCCGTTTGTGGCGGTTAATTGTGGTGCCATTCCGGCTGAGCTCTTAGAAAGTGAGCTTTTTGGTCACGAGAAGGGGGCCTTTACCCATGCCATTCGGACTCGTATCGGCCGCTTTGAACTTGCCCACGGCGGAACGGTATTTTTAGATGAAATATCTGAGATGAGTCCCATGCTGCAGGTCAAACTGTTGCGGGTGCTTCAGGAGAGGGAGTTCGAGCGGGTCGGGGGCACGCAGACTATTAAGTCTGATTTCCGGGTAGTTGCCGCTACCAATCGCTGTCTGGAAGATGAATTGCGCCAGGGCCGTTTCCGGGAGGATCTTTTCTACCGCTTGAATGTCATCCCGGTCATGGTACCTCCCCTGCGGGAGCGGCAGGCTGATATTCCCCTGTTGACGGAATACTTTATTCAACTTTTTACGGCCAGTAAAGGCCGCCGTATATCTGGAATTTCACAGGAGGCTATGGGGCATTTGCTTCGCTATCATTGGCCTGGTAATGTTCGTGAACTGGAGAATATTATTGAACGGATGGTTATTCTGGCCCTGGCTGAAGAGATAAGCACGGCTGATCTGCCGGAGAAAATTTTAAATTCCCGGCCAGCCGCGGGGCCGGGCCTGACTGCTGAAATTTCCGCTCAGGGGTTCTATCTCCAGCAGGCGGTGGCGGATTATGAAAGGGAGATCATTATCAAGGCCCTGAATCAGGTGAATTGGATCAATAATCAGGCAGCAAAGCTGCTGAATGTCAATCGGACAACCCTTATAGAAAAGATGAAGCGTTATAAGCTGGTCAAACCTGCGGTTAGTATGTAGTTGACGAATAGTAAGCTGATGGAAGACGGTAAAACGCGATATAAAAGAGACTCCGGCAGACCCCAAAATACCCTTTCCTGTTCTGTTTTCCTAATTCTGGCTGTTTTCTGCCTCGGTGTAATTTCTTTCAGTGCTGTCCCCGCACCCTGGGCGGCAGGTTCCGGGGCTGAGGCCGGAGGGAACAGTAAAACCACTTCACATCGTAAGCGCAGGCCGAGCGAGGTTCGCCGGATCATTAAAGATCTGCTGCAAAAGGCGAAGCACGATATCTTCATGAATAATCAGGCCTCGGCCGCCGGATATCTCTATCAGATTTATCTTAATTTCCCCGATAATCCAGCGGCGGAGTCCGCCCTCTGGCGTTCTGCTGAGCTTAGAAAAAAGCTGGCCAGTCATCACCCGGGTGCCGATCTGGAGCGGGTCAAGGATATGTTTCGTGATTTTATAAATTCCTACCCTTCTTCAAAGAGAGTGCCGGCGGCCTACCTGGAACTTGGTATCAGTTATTTTCATATGGGGTTTTATCGCGAGGCCTTGAGCTATTTCAAGCTGTTTGAGGAGAACTACCCCGCCTCCCCTCTTTTTTTTAAGGCCATGATGTGGCACCGTGAAGCATTGATGAAAACCGGGCGGCGAGCCGAGGCCGCCAGTCTCTTTTCCCGCTTGACGCATAATGCCGATCAGCGTCTCAGGCTCATCGGCCGGGTGGGAATGGGAGAGCTGCTTTATAAGCAGGGGCGTTATCAGGAGGCAAGGAACTATTTTCAGATGGTGATGATAAAGCATCCTGATTATTATCGGCAAGACCCGGCTCTGCTGCGTTCGGCCGGGCTTACTAATCTTAAATTAGGCAATATCAAGCTGGGGCGCCGGCAGCTTTATCATTATCTGAGTCTGGATTATGAGGTTGATGATCGTCCCGCCCTGTTAGCCGCCCTGGCTGAGTCCTATCATAAGCAGGGTGATTATAAAGCCGCCGCCGGTCTGTACCGGGAGATTATTCACGAGAGCGGCAGCCAGGGCCACTCTGCCCTGTTAGCCGCTTTGCGTCTGGCCCAGTATCGGGATAACAGCCGTTTTAAAATGTCAAAAAATGAGGCGGTGTATCTTGCTGACCCGGACGGAGATGCACCCTATATAGCGGTACTGGATAAATACCCCGATGAAGCCATGGCCCAGGATGCCCGTTACGCTCTCTTCAGGCGCTATAAAGCCCGGCATGAGTTAGAGCGGGCCTTTGATGTGGGCCGCAGCTTTCTACGGGCTCAACGCGGTATTAAAGGCCGCCGCCGGCAAATCGGTAATATTCTACTCTATCTGACGGCTGAATTTTTAAAGAAAAAAGACTATCAAAAAATATATGACCTTTATTTTGTTGATTTCCGTCATATAAAGGATTTTCCGGACGGCAGACTGCTTTATATGGTGGGGCAGGCCATGGAGGCTCTGAACTTAGACAGACAGGCGGCAGTGGTCTATTATCGGGCCTTAAAATGGCAGCTGCCGGAGAAGGATAAGATTAATCTTTACTATCGACGGGCGGCGGTTTATCTGCGTCTGAAGGATTATGCCGCGGCAGACCGTCTGCTGACCTATATCCGTAAGCTGTATAAGGGTAAACGTGCTGTGGGTGAAATTGATTTTTACAGCGCTGAACTGGCTGAGGTCAGGAATCATAAAAAGCGGGCGCTTGATTTTTATGAGCAGGCAGTTGATACCCCCACCTTTGCTGATAAAATGGTTCTTTACGCCGGCAGCGCCATTCGTCTTGCCCTGGAACTTGGCAAAAATGAAAGGGCGGCCTCAATCTGGCATAAGGCGGCCTTTAAAAATACAGATCCGCGCCGGGGGCAGGCTCTTGGTCTAAAGATTGCCAACGCCCTGCGTCAGGCAGGTGATCTTAGAGCGGCTGTTGATTTATACAAGGAAGTTTTATCCCCCCCTTATCCCCGGAAGGTGGAAAACGCGCAACTCTGCGCGCTTTATCTTGGTGATGTTCTTTTAAGACTGGGGCGGGGTGTCGAGGCGGTTGACTATTATAAAAAGGCCCAGAGCGGGGAGAATAAAATGGTTAAAGAGCTGGCCGCTGAACGTCTGCTGCAGAAGTCGCTGAATGCCAGAGTTAAAAGTATAAAATTCAGCCAGTAATTGCTTGATATGATTAATTATGTCATTTGTAAATAAAGAAAACAAAAAAAATAAAAAAATATTAATCGTGGAAGATGAGCGGGAGACGCGAATTTCCATGTTTGAGTTTTTAAACAACAGCGGCTATTTGGTCATGGTGGCGGAGAACGGCCATATGGCTCTGGATATGCTGGATAATAATCACGTTGATCTGGTAATCTCTGATGTCCGGATGCCGGAGATGAGCGGTCTGGAATTATTACGGCGGCTGCGGATTAAAAACCCCGCTCTGCCGGTCATAATTGTTACTGGTTTTGCCAGTGTTGATACGGCAGTGGAGGCCATGAAGCGGGGGGCCTATGATTATGTCTTGAAACCATTTCCAGAAGAGGTCGTCGGTGAGACTGTCCGCCAGGCGCTGGTCGCTGCTCAGGCCTCATTACCCTCTTTGATTCACGGGGTGGATAAAGACGGCCCGGCGGTTGAAGAAAAACCGGTTATCGGCAATGACCCCCGCTGGCTGCAGGTTATGAACAAGGCCCGGGCCGTGGCTTCCAGTACCGCCACTGTTCTGGTATTGGGTGAATCTGGTACCGGTAAGGAGGTGGTGGCCAGGGCCATTCATCAGGAGAGTGACCGGCGGCAGGGGCCTTTCGTGGCCTTAAACTGCGCCGCTCTGCCGGATGGTCTTCTTGAAAGTGAGCTTTTTGGTCACGAGAAGGGGGCCTTTACAGGGGCAGTTGTTATGAAGAAGGGCAAATTTGAGCTGGCCCACGGCGGGACTCTGCTCCTGGACGAAATTGGTGAGATTCCACTTCATCTGCAGGCCAAATTGCTGCGGGTTCTGCAGGAAAACACGGTTGACCGTCTCGGCGGTAAGACCCCGGTCAAATTTGATGCCCATATTGTCGCCACCACTAACTGCAATTTAATGGAGGCGGTGGAGAGAGGTGAGTTTCGCCGTGATCTTTTTTATCGCTTGAATGTTATCCCCCTTAACTTACCTCCTTTACGGGAGAGAAAAGGGGATATTGCCGCTCTGGCGGCGTATTTTGCGGCTCGTTATGCCCGCCGCTACGGCAAACCCCTGAAAGAATTATCCCCGGCCGCTTTACAGCGTTTTTTGAGTTATGAATGGCCTGGCAATGTCCGTGAGATGGAGAATATGCTGGAGCGGGCGGTGCTGTTAAGCTGCGGTTCGCACTTAGAGCCCTGGGATTTATGGGATGAGGTTCCGCCTGAGGGGGAAGTGGTTGAAAAAACCGGAACTCTGAAACCCGCCGCTGAACAGGAGGCCGTCTCTGGTAATTCATCTTTCGCGGCTGGTGGTAAGGTTATTCCTTTGAAGGAGGTTGAGCGTCAAATGATTCTACAGGCTCTTCATAAAACTGACAATAACCGTACTCACGCCGCTAAAATTTTAGGGATAAGCGTCCGTACTCTGCGTAATAAACTGCATGAATACCGCAGTTCAGGGCTGCTGTCCTGAGCCGCTTATATCTTGATTAACTCACTTAAATAATTATATTTATTCCTTCCCGTTGTTTTTTCTTATGAGCCGCTGTCTGCCTTGTCTGTCGACAGCTCTCTCGTTACGCCTGATTCATGGCACTTGTTTTGCATATAAATTCTTGCGATAAGTCTTAACTTTTCCAGAGCAGCTACACTCCGGCGGTTGATACTATTAGACATCATACTGAATAGTTACAAAAATTTATTATGGAGGCAGGCTATGTCCTTTGTTGATAAGATGTTTGGCCAGGGTTTTTATGTGGCTGAGCAGGCCTTAAATACCCGGATGGCCAAGCAGGGGTTGATTCAATCCAATATTGCCAATCTGGAGACTCCCGGCTATAACCGGCAGGATTTTCCCTTTGCCAGGGCCATGGAGGCCGCTCTGGACCAGCGCGGACAGCTGACCAGGACGAATAAAGCGCACATCGCTCTTGATCCACTGGATATCAGTCAGGATATAACCTTGAGTAATGATCAAAGGCCGGTGGATTTAGATGAGGAGATGCTTGATCTC
The DNA here is from genome assembly GCA_048820955.1 of Desulfobacterota bacterium M19. Taxonomy (GTDB): domain Bacteria; phylum Desulfobacterota; class Desulfobulbia; order Desulfobulbales; family VMSU01; genus JAADIV01. The sequence goes on from JBMERE010000004.1 coordinate 149,529, forward strand.
TCGCAGAATCAATTGATGTACCGGGTAACAACGAAGATTTTAGCCAAAAAATTTGAAGGTCTGAAATATGCTATTGACGAGGGAGGTAAATAAATTATGGATTTTATGACTGCCATGGATATCAGCGGTTCGGCTCTAAAGGCGGAACGAAGCCGGATTAATATTGCCTCAATGAATCTGGCCAATGCCAATACAACCAGAACCATTGAGGGCGGCCCCTATCGGGCTAAATCGGTGATTTTTAAGGCTCAGCCCCTGCGGGGCGGTTTTCAGGATACCATGGATGGCATTGAGAGTAAGCTCCGTAAGGTAGAGGTGGTGAAGGTGGTTAATGATAAGACCCCCTTCAAGGAGATTTACGACCCCTCACATCCTGATGCCGACGCCAGTGGCATGGTCAAGATGCCCAATGTTAATACGGCGGAGCAGATGGTTGATATGATGAGTGCCCGGCGGGATTACGACGCCAATGTCACGGCTCTTGAGGCCATTAAGGCCATGGCTTTAAGGGCCCTGGATATTGCCCGTTAGCAGGTAAGCGCTCCATGAATGCCCTGCTGTACGCGCTTGAATCGTAAGTGCCCCCAAATATGATGCATTTTCTGGCAGTTTATATTTACAAAAATCTAATTCTGGAAGGATGAAAAAAACATGAATAAATTATTATTAACTCCTGTATCTTCCCCCGGCCGGCCGGCGGCACCCTCATCCGGGCCGATTAAAACTCCGGGCAGTGGTTTTGGACGTATTCTTGAAGATTCGGTGGGGGCGGTGAATAAACAGATAGAGACGGCATCTTCACTCTCCGAGGGACTCATGGCCGGTAAGCAGTCAAATATCCATGAGACTATGATTGCCATAGAAAAAGCGTCATTGTCCTTCCACATGCTCACCAGGGTACAGGGCAAGGTTATTGATGCCTATAAAGAAGTAATGAGGATGCAGCTTTAGAAGACATTGGTTTTCAGTTCCCTGCTTATAAGGAGAGATAATGGCTAGTCCAAAAGAGATGTTGGAACAGATATGGTCAATTATAACTGAATTGCCGCCTATTCAAAAAATTGCCGGCGGTCTGGTGCTGGCAGCCGTGGTCATAACTCTGGCGCTGATTATGGGGCATGACAGTGGCAGCGGCGGTAATTACGGGGTGCTGTTTTCTTCACTGACGGAATCGGATGCCGCCGATATAGTGGCTAAATTAAAGGAGCAGAATGTACCCTATAAGCTGGCCGCCAATGGCACTGCTATTAAAGTTCCTGAAGATGTGGTGCTTAATACCAGATTAACTTTGGCGGGTGAAGGGCTGCCCCGTGGCGGCGGGGTGGGCTTTGAAATTTTTGACCGCAGTAATTTAGGGGTAACGGATTTTGTCCAGAAACTTAATTATCAGCGGGCGTTACAGGGGGAACTGGCCCGCACCATCAGGCAGTTTCAGCAGATAAGCTCGGCCAGAGTGCATCTCGCTCTGCCCCGGGAATCGGTATTTGTTGAGGATCAACGGCCGCCGTCGGCCTCGGTGAGTATCAAGATGCGCGGCCGTGGTAAACTGACCAAGAGCCAGATCAGGGCTATTGTTAATCTGGTGGCCTGTGCGGTTTCCGGTCTCACTGAAAATAATATTACCGTGGTGGATACTGCCGGACATCTGCTGTTCAGAAGAGAGGGCGATGAACCTGGGATGCTGTCTTCAGATCAGCTTGAGTATAAGCTGAAGCTGGAAAGCAATATGCGCCGGAAGCTTGAAACCATGTTTGAAGAGGTGGTGGGGGTCGGCAAGGTTATTGCCAGGGTCTCTGCCGATGTTGATTTTAATCAGGTGAATACCACCGAGGAATTATACGATCCCGACGGTCAGGTAGTGCGCAGTGAGCAGCTTTCTAATGAGTCTGACAAACAGAATGGTGGTTCCGCCAAGGGCATTCCAGGGGTCAAAGGCGATCTCGCCACCTTCAGCGGTACGTCAGGGGGAGGCTCCAATTCCTCGGGCAGCAGCCGTAATTCTGTAACCAGGAATTATGAGATCAGTAAGACCGTAAAAAAGACAAAAGACTCGGTGGGGACAATCAAGAAGATAACCGTGGCCTTGATGGTCGATGGAAGCTATAAGATGGTTAAGGGGCCGAATGGCCGGATGATATCGAAATATGTGCCGCGTTCCAAGGCGGAATTGGCCAGTTTTACCCGTATGGCCCAAAAGGCCGTGGGGCTGGATCCGGATCGGGGTGATACCATTGAGGTGGTCAGTATGCCGTTCTTTACTTCAACTGCTCAGGAGGCAGATACCGGGGGCGGCAGTAAATGGCAGCAACTGGTTATTCGTTTGGCTCAGCCTGTTATGTATCTTATTCTTGCGGTTTGTTTTATTTTATTTGCCGCCCGGCCATTTTTCAGGCTATTATCAAATAAACAGCTTGAAGAAGAGAAACAGGCTATGTTAGCGGCATCCCGGCTTTCCACGGCCGGCAGTCAGGAGGGTGGTGAAAAAGAAGAAGATCTGACCCTGCCAAACAAGGGCATGAGTGATAAGGAAAAGATATACAAACTGGCGCAAAGTGATCCTGACCGGGCGGCTGATCTGGTGAGAAGATGGCTTAGAGAAGGGGCATAAGGTATGGCAAAAAAGGAACAATCGCAGTCTGAACTGTCAGGCCCGGAAAAGGCGGCTATATTTATGCTGACTCTGGGGGAGGACTTTGTCGCCAAGGTCTTTCAGAGACTGGAGGATGATGAAATCAAGACGGTTGGCCGCCAGATGGCCAAGATGGATCATGTTGACAAGGATGATATTGCCAGTCTTTTAAAGGAATTTCGTTCCGATGCCGGGGGAACAGATGATCTTTTTCTCTCCGGTGATGATATGCTTGAATCGGCTCTTAAAAAGGCTCTGCACAGTGATAAGGCCAATGAGATTTTAGAGGAGATTCATTCCGACTGGCGGCTGACTCTTTTTCAGAAGGCCCGTAAACTTGAACCCCAGATTCTGGTTAACTTCCTTCGCAATGAGCATCCGCAGACTATTGCTTTGATGTTAGCGGTTCTTGAGCAGAGCCAGGCCGCGGTAATTCTTGGTGAATTGAAGGAGGATCAGCGCATAGAGGTTATTATGCGGATGAGTGAACTTGATAAGGTCAGTCCGGAAATCCTGGTGGAAATTGACCGGGTATTGCAGGAGGAGCTGTTGTCGGTGGAGGGTATGGAGGGCCAGCGCCTTGGCGGGGTTGAGGCGGTGGCTGAAATCTTGAATAACGCCGACCGCGGTCTGGAGGCCTCAATTCTCGAGGGAGTTGAGGAGCAGAAGGAGGAACTGGCCGAAGAGATCCGCAAATTGATGTTTGTCTTTGAAGATCTCATTGGAGTGGATGATCGCGGTATCATGGCCATTCTCAAGGAGGTCAGTACTGATGATTTAAAACTGGCCTTGAAAACCGCCTCCGAAGATCTAAAGGCCAAGGTCTTTAAAAATATGTCACAGCGGGCTGTGGAGATGTTGAAAGAGGATATGGAAATCATGGGTCCGACCCGTCTGAAGGATGTTGAGGCGGCTCAGCAGGCCATTTTGAAAATTGCCAAACGTCTCGAGCAGGAGGGTAAGGTTCAATTGTCAGCCAGCGGCGGTGGGGATGATGAATTTGTCTAAGGTGATTAAAACCGGCCCTTCGGGAGGGGCGGCCCCGGATATATTAACCAGCCGGTCGGGTCTGGCCGATCTTGAGCAGGGAAAATTCCAGAGTTTTGATTCTTTATGGCGTGATGAACGGCAGGAGATTGTCGATGCCATGACCATCCTGAGCCGGGAACGGGAGGAGACGAGAAAACGCTGTACCGCCATGATAGCCGAAGCGCAGAGCCGGGTCGCCGAAATTGAGAAGGAGGCCCGTGAGCGGGGGTTTGCCGCCGGTCGTGAGGAGGCTGTGGAGGCCGGCAGGGTGGAGCTGCAGCGTAAATCAGGTCAGATTGATGAGCTGCTGAGTCTTATCTCAAAGGAACGCAGTCAGCTGTACGCTGAATATCAGAAGGGGGTTGAACTCATTGTTCAGGCACTCCTGGAGAGGATTTTATTTCACGAGGTCTCCGTTAATCAGCGGGTGATTGTGGCCTGTCTCAAAGCGGCTCTGGGGTATGTGGTTGAGAATTCCAATGTTACCGTCCATCTGCACCCCAATGACCTGGAGCGCTTGAAGGAGTCCGGGCTTGATGACCCTGAATTACTGGCACGGGTCAAAAATCTGGAAATGGTGGATGATCCGTTGATCAGCGAAGGCGGCTGCCTGCTGGAGACTGATTTCGGCGAAGTGGATGCTACCCTGGAGCTTCGCAAGGAAAAGCTGGCAAAGGCCATTGGGGTTATGTTCCAGTACGCCGTTGATCACGAGCGGGATGAGCCGCCGTCAGCTGTTGACTGAGTCAGAGGCGTGGAGCGGCTCTGACATCAAGGGGAGTTGCCGTGGATATTGACCAAAGTCTTAAAATTGCCGCGGATACTGAATTTATTGAGGTACGCGGCCGGGTAAGCCAGGTTATCGGCATGGTCGTTGAGAGCCTGGGGCCGGGGATTTCTGTCGGCAGCATCTGTGAAATAAGTACCTTCCGCGGCCGTGAGGCGGTTCCTGCCGAGGTGGTGGGATTCCGCCAGGGTAAAGTGCTGCTCATGCCTCTCGGTGAGATGCGGGGGGTGGAACCGGGCAGCGTTATCCGGCAGGTGGGCGGTCAGGCTCAGGTGCCGGTTTCAGAGGCCATGCTGGGCCGGGTAATTGATGGGCTTGGCAGGCCAATAGACGGTAAGGGGCCATTGCCGGCAACCAGCTGTTATCCCCTTTATGCCGAGCCTTTAAATCCCATGACCAGGGAGCGGGTAAAAGAACCCGTGGATGTCGGAGTTCGGGTATTAAACGGTCTGCTGACTCTGGGCAAGGGTCAGAGAATTGGAATTATGGCTGGTTCCGGAGTGGGGAAAAGTACGCTCCTGGGAATGATCGCCCGGCATACGGCGGCGGATATAAGTGTCATCGCCCTGATCGGTGAACGGGGCCGGGAACTGAAGGATTTTATTGAGCGTGATCTGGGGCCGGAGGGCCTGGCCCGTTCGGTGGTGGTGGTGGCGACCTCGGATCAGCCGCCTCTCGTGCGGATGCGCGGAGCCTATTTAGCCACCTCCATCTCGGAATATTTTCGCGATCAGGGCCGGGATGTGGTTATGATGATGGATTCTGTAACCCGTTTTGCCATGTCAAGCCGGGAGGTGGGGCTGGCAATTGGTGAACCACCCACCTCAAGGGGTTATACGCCCTCGGTATTCTCGCAATTACCAAAGCTGCTGGAACGGGCCGGAACCTGTGAGGGCAAGGGCAGTATAACCGGTCTTTATACTGTGCTGGTGGAGGGTGATGATATGAACGAACCTATAGCCGATGCCGTGCGCTCCATTGTTGACGGCCATGTGGTGTTAAGCCGTGATCTGGCGGCTCAGGGGCATTATCCGGCCATTGATATTTTAGCCAGTATCAGCCGTTGCATGCCTGATGTTATGGACAGAGATTATATGATTAAGGCCCGTAAGTTTCTGGAAATTATGGCAGTCTATCGAAAATCAGAGGATCTGATTAATATCGGAGCCTATGCCAGGGGGAGTAATCCGAAAATTGATGAGGCCATAAATATGATTGATGATTTAAACGGTTATCTCTGTCAGCAGGTAGATGAAACGGCTTCGCTCGCGGACAGTGCTGATGCCCTCGCGGCCCTGGTAGCCTGAAAGCAGACAAATGGCCTATCGCTATAAATTAGAAACCCTGCTTAATGTCCGCCGCAATGTCGAGGAACAGGCGCAATTGAAACTGGCTCATGAGCTCTATGTTCTGGAAAATCATAAGGCTTATCTAATTGATCTGCAGGCGAAAAGGTTAGAGGCCCTGGAAGCCCTGAGCCGTTATAAGCGGGGAACCATGGCCGCGGCCATGTACTCTTTTTATGTGGAGAATATTGAGCGTAAAGACCGGGAAATTATTTTTCAGTATCAGGCCATTGCGGCTCAGGAACAGGCCGTTGCCGTGGTAAGGGATGAGCTGGTGGCCCGGATGAAGGAGCGGCAGATTGTTGAACGTTTAAAAGAAAAAGATTTTAAGCTTTATCGCCAGGAGGAGTTACGCCGGGAGCAGAAAGAGAGCGATGAACAGGCGGTTTTGCGTTTTCGATAGAGCCGGAAATGATGGACTTGTCAAAATCCATTACTTACTGAAAGATGGCTGAGACAATGGAGCTTGGGGTTTGAACAGTCGGAGAAAATCACCCGAAAATTTTATCAGACGGACATTGATTTTAACGATTATGATCTGTTTCATTGTCCTCTTGCGCCCTTGGGCGGCTTATACCGCTGATCAGCCTCTGCGTAAGGCCGGGGCGGTGGTTTTAAAGAGGACGCAGGCCTTGCGGAAGCGGGAAGCCGCAGTGCAGGCCCGGGAGGCAGCCTTGAAGGTTAAGGAGAAGCAGCTGGCTGCCATGAAGGCGGATATTGATAAGAGAATTACCCGGCTTGCCGGGATGCAAAAGAATTTTGAGGCCCGGCTGGCCGTGGGTATGGCGGAATATCAGGCCGTTAAAAATAAAAATTTTAAAAAGCTCATCAAAATATATTCGGCGATGAGTCCCTCCAAACTTGCCCCGCTGCTTAATGCCATGTCCGATCTTGAAACCACCCGCGTTCTGCGGGCCATGAAAACCGATCTGGCGGCCAAAATTATTGCCAAGCTTGATCAGGCCAAGGCCGTCGCGGTCAGCAAACAGCTTGGTATGCTGGGAAGTAAATAATTCTCTTTTTCATCCCCTCTAAAAAAAACTTGTTTTTCGTGCCGTAATTCCTCTATAATTATTTTTGTTCACTATGTTGATGACAGATGTTGAGGTTGGGCTTTAGACTACCCTTAACTCCATGGTGTCGTTATTGTGTGACAGGCTCCGCTGGGAGCAGTGCCGAATAATTACGATAATAAAAAAGGAGCGTGCGGTGGGTCTGCGTAAAAAACTATTTATATTGGTTGGTTTTGTTTCTCTTTCTCTTGTCGTTATCATGACGGCCGCGGTTGTAGTTATTTCGCGGGTCAAGATCGGTGGTGAGACATATCAGGGGATTGAATTTAAATACGACACCATTGATCAGGTAGCCCGGACCAGGGTCAATCTTAATAAACTGAACAGTGAACTGCAGCCCCTGCTGGCGGATTATGATGAGGATGATGTCAAAAATATTCAAGTTAACATCAAGAGGCTGGATGATATTGTTAACGGCCTGCTTTATGCCGTAGGCGACCAAAAGGGTGGTAAAGGCAAACGCTGTATATCATGCCATAATATCAGGCGGGCGCCGGATGTGGTCAGGGAAGCCAGGGCGGTCGGCGCTGCCTGGAAAAGGATGGCCTCGCTGCTCAAAAACAAAATTTTTCCCGCCTTGGCTGATGATCGGCCGGAAGTGGCCCGGGATACCTTTGATGGTGCTTACCTGACCAGCTTTTATACGGTGATGCAGTACTCCAAGGCTATGGTGGATCATCTGCGCAATGATCTGGCCAAGCTCAAAAAAGCCAAAATAAAGGAGGTCAGACGCTTTAATATTATTTTTATTGTCAGCGGTGTAATTGTCCTGCTTATTGTTCTCTCCGGCTCCGGTTTTATTGTGGAGAATCTTACCCGTAAAATAGAGGGGGTTATTGTTTCGCTGCGGGAGAGAGCCAGCCGTATAGCCGAGGAGACCGCGGTCGCGGCCAATAACGCTCAGGTTAATGCCGATATGGCATCCTCCATGGCCTCATCCCTGGAAGAGACCAGCGCCTCTCTTGAAGAGATTACCGCCATGATCCGGCAGAACGATGAAAATGCCCAGCATACCAATGAATTTATGCGCCGTAATGAGGCTCAGGTCAATGAGGCGGAAGAAAATATGAAGGTCATGCTGGAGCATATGGGGCAGATAAAAGATGACAGCGCCAAGCTCTCGGTTATTATCCGGGATATCGAGAGTGTCGCCTTTCAGACCAATCTTCTGGCCCTTAATGCCGCGGTGGAGGCGGCCAGGGCGGGAGAGGCCGGAGCGGGTTTCGCGGTGGTGGCCGATGAGGTGCGGAACCTGGCCCAGAGTACCACCAGTTCAGTGGATAACTCTCAGCAGCTCATTGAGGTGTCGGCCCGTCATGCTGCTGAAGGTGGAAAAACGGTGGATGAAGTAGCTGAGGTGATTAATGAGGTAGCTGCCACTATCAAGAAGACCGCTGTTCTGATTGCTGAAATCAGCGAGGCCTCTATCCAGCAGACCGAAGGGATCAGCCAGATAAATTCCGCTACCAACGAGATGGATAATGGTATTCAGCGTCTTGCCGCCAATTCCGAGGAACTTGCCGACGCCGCCGAGGCTGTGGTGAATGAAACCGGAGAATTAACTAAAGCGGTTATTGACTTGAATGAGATCATAGAGGGTAAATAGTAAGCACTTCGTGAGCCCTCACATACGAGCCTAACCGTACCGCTACATTCCGAGATATTATAATGTCAGTGGTGCGGTTAGGCTCGTATGCGGGAAATGTGGCTTAGGGGGCGCTTACTTTTGATCGTTAACTGCCGTGTGTACACCATTGAACCAGCTCTTCAGCCGCTGTCCCGTCATCCTTTCCCCCGGATCGGAAAAAATTTCCCCCTCCCTTTGACTTATATCTTTAGCAGCAGCCGTCATTTTTTTCCTATCAGTTTTCGACCACCTCGACAAGCCGCTTCTCCCCCAGCAGATTTCACAAATAAACATTCCGCAACTCATTGATTTCACGGCGATTACCGCCCAATGGCCACATTTCTCTCAGCGGGATTTGGTGCTTGCTGATTATGGCACGGCCCTTGCTTTATGGATGGCTATCGGTCTCTTTGACCTATAAATGATGGTTGTAAGCTCTTTACCGCAAAGCGGACAATGAGGGAGAGATAAATGTCAAACATAATGGTTAATAATTACCTTGCTGATACGCGGCCTGGTGACCGGCCTGATCCCAGAGCTCAGGTCGATCCGGGGCGGGAGGATAATTTTGCCCGTTATCTCGATAAAAAAGTACGGAGTGAACGCCGGGCCCGGAGTGCTCAGCTTGGGGTGAAACACCGTACTGCTGAAGATCAGAAGGCGGCGCAGGGCAGAGAACGGCAAAAGACCGAAAGCAGATCTGATGAATCAAGAGCAAATATTGCCGCTTTTCTCCAGCAGTTATTAACTGATCTCAAGAAGTTGTCAACTCAACCCAATCAGCATGATGCCGGCGAGTGGAATTTTCAGCTTAAGAGTATGGATATGCTGCGAAAGCTGGCAGCCGCAGCCGGGATGAACAGTAAAGAACTTGCCGGCTGGCAGAAACAGCTGCATGATAAGGGCATGATAAATTTGCGGGATATACTTGCCGCTCTGGCACAACATTTTCAGGCCATGCGGCAGCCGGGAACGGTGACAGCCCCGGAGACTGATCTGCCGGTTATGGAGTCCATGCTTGAACGTATGGGAGTTGATCCTGCCGCCCTGTCAGCCCTGGCGGCTAAAAGCGTTAACGATAAAGGTGGTTTTGACCTTAAGACCTACCTTAAAGGTCTGGAGAAGTTAAGCGCTGCCGGGGCGCAGGCACAGAATGGCGGCAAGTCCCGTGACGGTTGGCGGGTGGTTAAGGTCTCTAATGCCGATATGAGGCAGTTCCGGGATATGTTAGGGGCGGCGGGACTTACCAGAGGGCAGCTTCTGGAGATGTTTCCGGGCAGTCTTAACCAGGCATTAACCACTGCTGGAAAGGCGGGGAAGGACGGCCGGGGAATGATGAGCATGGCCCGTCTGCAGGAACTGTTAGGGCAGGCCATAAATACAGTAGAGGCCGGTAAACCTGAAATCAAACCGGTTGGTTTCCTGAATAATCTTGTTGATGTCCTGCAGCAGGCGGGTTTCGTAAAAAAGGATACAAGCTGGAGTCCGGTGGTACAGAAGTCATTGACCGCGGTTTATCAGCAGCTCCAGAAAATGGTTGATCTCTCCAGGGTCAAAGTTGACAAAATTAATGAAATTATGCGCCGGGATGAGGCGTTGACGACGGACTGGCAGAAGTCCGCCCTGACTGATACCGATACCTCTCCGGCGGATGGCAGAAAACTCATGGGGCAGTCTGCTGAGGAGGATTCCGGTACTGATCTTGTGAATGAGCTGGTTGACGGGCATGATTCTAAAGGCCGGAAGTCTGAAAACGGAGTGGATTTCAGTTCCCTGCCCTCAACAACAGTTCCGGTTGACAGCCGCTCTGCCGATGCTCTGTCGGCGGCGGTCAGGCCGCGGACGTCCACAACTCCCGTTATTCTGCAGCAGTTTGCCTTTGAGCAGATTAACCAGGGTGTTACTCAGGCCCTGCAGCGTGATGATCATCACCTGGTTTTAACCATGTATCCTAAAGAGTTAGGAGAGGTTAAGGTCGATCTTCAGGTCAGGAATAATCATGTCATGGTCTCCTTTGTGATGGATAATCACCGGGTCAAAGAGACCCTGGAAAAGAACATGGATGAGTTTAAGCAGAATCTTAATCAACAGGGCTATAATCTGGAGTCCTGCATGGTCATGGTTGATCAGCATAACAATTCCGAAGACAGTCGGCAGCGTTTTGAATCGGCCTGGGAACAGTTGAATTTGGATAAAGGCCGCCGGGGCGGCGGAAAGACCGTGGCCCTTGAAACATCAACATCTCTGTCCAGGGCATTGCTGCGCGCTGAGCGCTGGTCTGACAGCCAGATAAGTGTCTTAGTCTGAGTTCCAGACAGAAAAAGGAGAAAAAATGTCTATTTCCGGTGTCGCCAATACCACCAGCAGCACTCTGGTGCAGCCCAAGGACGCGGTGGGTTCTAAAACTTTGAATGAGAGTGATTTTATGAAGTTGTTTATCACTCAGCTGCAATATCAGGACCCCATGAAGCCCATGGATAATTACCAGATGGCCTCGCAGCTGGCCCAGTTCAGTAATATGCAGGCTACCACCAAGATGAGTGATAACATGAAGAAACTGCTGGACTTCCAGACCTCACAGAACAATCTGCAACTCTTGAGCCTCTTAAACAACAAGGTGCTGGTAAGCGGCGATAAAATCGGTGTTAAAGATGGAACCCCGAGCTCGGGTGAATTTACCTTGAGTGATGCCAGCAACAGCACTACTGTTCAGGTCTATAACAATGATGATCAACTGGTCTGGCAGGAGGATAAGGGCGGTCTGGCGGCCGGTCATTATACCCTGCAGTGGGACGGTAAAAATCTGCTTGGTGATAAGGTGCCGGATGGGGCCTATTATTATAAGGTTAAGGCCCTGGACGCTACCGGTCATCTGATTGATGTGGACTCTAAAAGCAGTGGTCTGGTTACCGGGGTCGATTTTTCAGGAGCCAGCCCGGCTGTTACCCTGGATGGTCATATTCAGGTCGGGGCGGATGATATTCTGCAGGTTATCAAGTAGGTGGAGATCGGAGACGGAATTTCTGTGGCTGCCGATATCGGCGGGAAAATAAGTTAAAGCATACTAATTCACATTATAAGGAGACGGCAATGGGTGTTTCAAGTTCATTGTATTCAAGCATAAGCGGTTTAAGTACCATGGGTGAGGCGATGTCGGTGCTGGGCGATAATGTGGCCAATGTCAATACCGTGGCCTTTAAGTCCAGCCGTTCGACCTTTCAGGACGTTCTGGCCCAGTCGGTGTCTACGGCGGCCGGTTCCGCGCAGGTGGGGCGTGGTGTTACTTTAAACGCCATTGACAGCCTGTTCGCGCAGGGCTCATTTGAGAGCTCGTCCACTCCCACGGACATGGCCATTGGCGGTCAGGGCTTTTTTATGCTGCGGGCGGCGGGCAGTTCCGCCGCCGACATGTATACCAGAGCAGGGGAGTTCCGTTTTGACAAGGATGGTGCTCTGGTTGATCCTGTCGGTCACTTCGCCCAGGGCTGGACTATTGATTCCACCACCGGTGAACGGGCCGGTACCATCGGCGATATCAGTATTGGCAAGAACACGCCGCCGGTGGCCACGCAATCAGTTGAGGTTATTGCCAATGTTGATTCCCGGAAAAGCAATGAGACCAATGAAGACCGTTTGTTCAACAACTGGAACGGTACCAACGCGGCGGCGGTAAATCCCAGTGATCCCATTGATTCCACCAAGTATGATTATACCACTTCAGTGAAGATATATGATTCTAAAGGTGCCAGTCATGATATATCGACTTATTTTGATCGAACGGGCAAGGATAATCAATGGGAGTTTCTGATTACCTGTGATCCGGCGGAGGATTTAAGAGCCCTGACTACCCGTGAGCAGGCAATTTATAACCCTGATACCCGCTATAATTACAAAAATGACAAGGGGGCCGGGGCTTTGATGTACGGGGTGATCCAGTTTGATACCGGCGGTAATATAACCTCAATCGATGCCTATAAGGTACCGCCTGACGGTCAGGTTGATCCGGCTAAACCGGATAACCGGATATTGCTGGGAGCTGGAGATTCCTATTTCTCCTTTCCCACCAATTTCACCGGGGCGGCCACCAATCAGGATATTAAATTAAACCTTGGGGCCAGGTATAATGGTACCAGCTCGGCTCAGAGTCAGATACTGGTGAGTGATTCAGGGGCCAGGGCTCTGGCCTCGGGTGGTGATATTACTCAATTTATCAACTCCGCTACAACCTGGTCGAAGGTCTCAGATTCCAATGGTAACTCCATTTCCCAGGGTGATACCTTTATCTTTGAGGGCTGGAACAACAGCTCTGATCCCGTTACCCGTCTGGTTTATACTGTGAAACCGAATAATACGGTACAGGATTTACTTGATAAATTAGACAGCACTTTTGGCTGCACGGCATCCATTGATGCCAGAGGCCGTTTGAAATTAACCGATAATACGGCTGGCAATTCAAGTATGTACGTCACTCGTTTTGAGACCATATCGGCCAATAACTCGGTACCCTTTGGCGGTGGGACGGCTGTCGGGCTGACTGACGCCCTGAAAACGGATGCCGGGATTACCACGGATGGCAGTTCGGTGGTGACGGATGATACTCAGCTCCTGGCTGGTTTACGAGGCTCTTCTCTTCCCGCTGTTGATGTTAATGATACCTTTATCTTTACGGGAACAGATGTTGATGGTAACGCGGTTAATACCACCTATACCGTCACCGCCACCTCCAAGATCAGTGATCTGCTGAGCAGTATGGCAGCGGCCTATGGCGGAACTAATTCTCTGGCAAAGGCGGTTCTGGACGGTAACGGTAATCTGCGGGTAATTGATGTGAGTCAGTCCGGCAATCTGGACGCTTCCATGGCCTATAATGATGTTACCGGCGCCAGTACAGGCGCCAATCCATGGGGCCTGATTGATGACGCGGCGGCTACCCCATTGACGGCTATAACCTCTACAGAGGCGCAGATAAATGTTACCACCGCCAAAAGAATGGTTTTATCGCCCGGCCGGGCCTTCAGTACCAATACCGGAGATACCACTCCAATTACCGCCTCCACCCAGTGGGACAGCGTCTATGATGATAACAGCGATCCCGCAATCAACGGCGGTAAGCCGCGGGCGGTGAATGACGGTGATATATTTAAATTTACCGGTACCAAGAGTGACGGCAGCAGCCAGACCAGTTCCTATACGGTTAATCTGACCGCCCTTCCTCCGAGTACCGTGCAGGATATGCTGGATCAGATAGGTAAGGATTTTGCCTGTGATGCCTCCATTGATTCCGCCGGCCGTCTGGTATTGACGGACTGGAAGGCCGATACCGTCTCTTCGCAGAGTAAACTGGATATCTCCAAGGTGGAGACCACCTATAATTATACTGTCGTTGCCCCCAAGGTGGCGGCGGATTATGAGGAGGATATATTCGGGCCGGTAACGGTTGCTGCCGGGGTGGGAACAAGTGATTATAAATTTAATGTTATCAAGGGCGATCTGACCTCGGAGGACGGCAGCGAAGTCGGGGATACCGTTACCACCTCATTTTCACCCGAGGCTCTGGCCACCACTCAATATGCCAACAGTTCCACTACGATTTTTCAGGATCAGGACGGTTTTGCTTCGGGTTTTCTACAGTCAGTATCCACCGATGTGGACGGAGTTATTACCGGCCATTACTCTAACGGTCAGGTTTTAAAGAAGGTGCAGATGGCCCTCGCTAATTTCAGTAATCTGGCTGGTCTGCGTAAAGAGGGGGGGAATATCTTCACCGAGACCACCGATTCAGGCGCCCCGGTTACCGGAGCCCCCGGTACCAACGGTCTGGGGTCCATCGCTCCTAACGCCCTGGAACAGTCCAATGTGGATCTTGGTACCGAATTTGTTAAACTGATTACCGTCCAGCGCGGCTTTCAGGCCAACTCAAAGATCATCACCACCACCGATGATATGTTAAACGACCTGATTAATATTAAGAGGTAAATAAGCCGGTTAAAACGTAAGCGCTTACACGGCAAAGCCGTTATTCTCCGGCAAAGATTTTGTCAAAGGCGGCAAAGGCCTGAGTGACCACCGGGGTTTCCGCCGGCAGTTGCAGGTACGACTCGCCGCTCAGTTCATAATCAATCAACTCCTCGCTGGCGGAGAAGATTCCGGCCAGGGGCAGATCACTCCCGGTTACGGTCTGTTCGATTCTGTCCTGCAGGGCGGCGGGTACCGGCTCCGGAGCCCGATTGACAATGAGTCCTTTCTGCTTGATGGTCAGCCCCAGAGGGGTGGTGATTTCAGATATCCGGCCGGCGGTCATGATACCACGGGCCGAGGGGTCGGAAATTACCAGCAGGTGGTCAATAATTGTAAGGTTCATACGGCTTAAATGCTCCATGCCGGCCTCATTATCCACCAGAATATAACGGTAATTACCGGCCAGATGATCCATACTCATGGCAAGATACTGATTGGCGGCGCAGTAACACCCCGGCCCGTCGGGCTGGCCCATGACCATGAGATCAAAGCCGCTCTCTTCAATCAGGGACTGCTGAATCTTCATCTCCATGAATTGATCCCGGCTCATATGAATGGGAATTTCTCCTTTAATCTCCTTCCTGATCTGGCCGATGGTCTGGCCGATCCGCAAACCTAACAGTTCATTTAAATTGGCATTGGGATCGGCATCCACGGCCAGAACCGGGGTAAGTTTACGTTCAGTAAGATACTTGATTAAAAGGGCAGAAATGGTGGTCTTGCCGGTGCCGCCTTTACCGGCCAGGGCTATTATCTTGGGCATGTCTATTCTTCCTTCTTCCTATAAAAGTGATTGAAAGGATTCCCGGAGGCTAACCTGGTTCGCCAAAGCCTTGCCGATCCTATAGTTCCGGTCAGGCTGATGGATGACTTTACCGCTGCCGGCAAAGCATGGCTATCTGTCGATAATTGCAGATAATGCCGGGCCGGTAAGCGAGCTTGCGAGACTCCGGGTCACCGCCTTTACTGAGCAGAAAAGGCTCCCCTGAAGATGTCTGTGGTCTGGTAGTGGGCCATGGAATCATCTCCTTGCTGCCCTGGCTGGTTGATGCCTGGGCGGAGATGCGGTAGAAGAAAAGTATCTTCGGTGGTTTTCTGCCGGGGGTGTGGAACCTGAACCTGTTAACTTTCTCTCTCGCCAAAGGTAGAAAAGTTGATGGGCTTTTTATTTTTCAGGAACTATCGTTGATTGCGTTAACAAACGCTCAACACAACATGTACAATACTTGACATGATACGTACTACATGTCAATATTAAAAGCATATGCCGCACAAGAAATCTTTAAAAATATCTCTGTCATGGTTATCCTGTAACCATGAGGTGCTTATTATGGCACTTGGACAAAAAATTAAATCGCGTAGGAAAGAAACCGCCTATCTTTTTAAAAGCGAGGCTATGCGTGAACGACTATTGACGGCCAGACAGCGAATGGAAGGTATTGATCTTGAAGAAACCTGCAAAAAGCTTGATATTTGATCCGCTTGCGTTTGATGATTTCAGTTACATAGCGCTGCTATGCTTCTGTTTACGTGCCTCGGAGTCTGCGCTTACCTGGTTATGGACAAAAATCCTGCGTAATATCGTAAAGTTTATTTCGTCACAAGTCCTAATGAGGCGTACGAACAACTCCCCTGCAGGACTTTAACCTGTTAGAACAACGTAAGCGCCCCAGCAACCACACTCTTGACTTTATAACATCTCGGAATGTAAGGGTTTCTGGGACGCCCTGCTGTGCGCACTTAAGTCCCCCGATAATACCCTTGTTCTTTCTTTTTTTGATGGACAAGGGTGAGCCAGTGGATTATAGTGTGAAATATGATCACTATCGTTGAGTTGCCGGAATTTATAAAGCAAGCTAAGAAAATATTCAGTGAATCTCTGCGAGAGAGTCTTGTCAATTACCTTGCAGCACACCCTAAAGCTGGGGTTCTTATGGAGGGAACCGGCGGTATAAGAAAAGTCAGATGGAAAAGAGATGGTACCGGCAAAAGTGGCGGTGCCAGAGTCATCTATTATTACTATAACGACAATTATCCTCTTTTTATAATAACGGCATTCAGGAAAGGTAATAAAAGTAACCTCAGCAAAGAAGAACGAAACGAGCTTGCCAAGTTGGTTGATATTTTAATTGAAACATATGGAGGGAAAGTATGAGCTCAGCATTTGACAGTATCAGACAGGGATTAACAGAAGCAATAGACTTTGCCAACGGAGTAAAAGGTAAAGCTGTCGTTCGCAAATTTTCTCCCGTAGATGTAAAAGCTATCAGAAATGACATAGGCATGAGTCAGCCAGAGTTTGCTTCAGCCTTTGGTATTAGCCTTGGGACTTTGCGGCATTGGGAACATGGGGATAGAAAACCCCGCGGTCCAGCACTTGTACTTTTAAATGTTGTTAAAAAAAACCCTGCTGCTGTTCTGCAGGCTCTGTCAGCAGGATAAAAGCAGAGAAAGATAAGCATTATTAGCCTGTCCCCTGTAGCGTTTAAAGCCTCCAATAGCTCCGGCACCTGCTCCTATTACTGCCCCGACAGCCCATTGCTCATTCGGATCAACAAAATTAACCGGATCATTTTGAACATACCCAAACAAGTTAGTATCCCCACCGGCAAAGCCGATGGGATCCTTGGCGCTCCATTTGCCGATCTCCGGCAGGTAATCGCGGTGACCAAAACGAACCAGTTTGGTATCCGGGTCGTAGAGGCCGCCGGCAAAACCAAAGGGGATGGTGAATGCGGGGTTGCTGTCTCTTAGTATATCCCCAAATGAATCATATTCAACCTCTTTTACCGCTGTGCCTAAGCTGTCGGTGATAAGGCGCAGGGAGCCAACCTGGTCATAATGCAGATAATAGGCGGCACCGTGCATCACCAGCGCATAGGGCAGGCGGCCATCGGCATAGAGAAAGCGTTGTTCAAGGGTGTCTGAGGCGTCGTAGACAGCGAGCAAGGTAGTAGAATCTGACCACAAATATTTTTGAGTGATCGTACCGTTAATCTCTTTAGCAATCCTCCTGCCCTCGGGGTCGTTGATATAGCTGATCTCCGTGTTGTCTGGTTGGATGACCTGTTGCAGTTCGCCGGTAGAGGCATAAAAATATTGAGTGGTCTCGTTACCCTCTATGCGGGCGGCTAAATGGTCGTCCAGATCGTATTGATAGGTAATATCGCCGGCCTTTATGGTATGGTCCTCGATGGAGAAACTCAATTGGCGATCGCTGATGCTAAGGGCGGTGTTGGTTTCACTGATACGGTTGCCGTTGGCATCGTAGCTGTATTGTTCGACGAGTATCCCATCCCTGCTGACGGTGAGCAGTCTGCCCAATTCATCGTAGATATAGGCAAAGTTGATATTCTGACCAAGCATGGTCTCGACCTTGGCGGTGATTCGACCATTCTGGTCGCGGCTGAGGCTGTAGCCAAAGGTGGTGCTGCCAGACACCGTGGTGGAAATGGTTGATAACTCGCCATAGCCGTTGAAGATCCGCTGCAAGTCGAACGTCCCGTCATTCACTGATTCCGGCAGGCCGTTGTCAGCATTGCGGCCAATGGTGAAAGACCCGGCGCTGGTCAGCAGGCCATCGTTATCATAACCATAGCCGATGGTTGTTCCGGCAACGGTCATCGCACTGAGCCGGAAGTCATTATCATAGCTATAATCAAAGGTGGCGTTGACAGTACCGTTTCGGGTTTCCTGAATTGGCAGGCTGCCATCGTAGCTGAAGCCGATGGCCTCCCCACCCCTGGTGATACTCGAAACCAGATCGCCGCAGCCATACTGGTAGCTGGTGGTTCCTTCGGCGGTGGTGGTGGCGGTCAGTTGACCGTTCACATAGGTATTGTCAATGGTTCTGCCGGAAGGCAGGGTAATGCCCAGCAGCTGCCGTTCCGCATTATAGCGGTAACTGGTAGTCGAGCCCAGGGGACTGACGGAGGTCTTAAGCTTGCTGACCTGGGTATAGGTAAAACTGTTATCCGCCGGGGTCGGGGTGGTGAGCACGGTAAGGTTGCCGTTAGCGTCGTAATTATAGCTGATCACCGAGCCGTCTGGCCGTTCAGTTTGAAGCAGTCTGCCGAGCTGATCGTAAGCGGTGAAGAGGGTCACCTTGCCGTCCGGGGCGGTAACACTGCTCAGGTTGCCGAGGCTGTCATACGTATAGCTGCTGGTTCTGGCACCGGTAGTCACCGACTGCGGCCGGCCGTTAGCAAAATAGCTGTAGCTGGTGGTATTAAGGCCGGGAATGTCAATGGTCAGTGGCAGCATGGTTTGGGGATCATAGCTGGTGGTGACGGTGCGTCCCGCCGGGCTGATGCTGTGCAGCCGGGAATGTTCCACATCGTGGATCAGGGTGGTGGTGCGGCCGTTAACGGAGGTTTGCGTTGTCACCTGTTCCGGCAGACCGTCCAGGTTCTGATCGAGATAGTCGCGCTGAACCTTGGTCTTTCTGTGGAGACCAGCGGGAGAGGTGATATCCACTTGCTGCGGAAAGCTATAGCCATAACGTCGGTCGAGATCCAATTGGGTGGTGCTGGTCATACCGCAACTGGAGCTCCTGGTGGTCTTAAGGCCGTCAGCGGCAGTGGAGTTGGTGGTGAATTCGCCGGAGGGTTCATTCACCCTGACCGTTTCCCCGGCACCTTGCTGTTCCAGACGAGTAATGGTCGTCATGGTGTTGGGAGTCCAACTGGTGGTGGTCTCGGTGCCGTCCGCAGCCTCGCTTTTATCGAACTGCCATAAGCCGCCCTCCTGGTTGTTGGTGTTGGTTACCCGCCCTAATGCATCGTAAAAATGCTCAAAACGTAAGCGCTCCATGAACACCACCCTGCACACGTTGACCGGCCGCAATATACAGGGGGTATGATTGCACCCGGTCAACGTGCACATGGTGGCGTCCCTGAATCGCTTACAGTTTGGGGGTGTTGCAAATGTCAAGGTGTGGTTTGTTTGTCGCTTACCTCAAAACGATTACCGTTCGGCTCAACCTTGGCGGTAAGCAGACCGTCGTTATTGGCGTATTCGAGGGTGTAAGCCTTTTGGCCGGGCAGGGTAATATGGGTCAATTGCCTGTTTGGATCGATAACTCCAATAGTATTGATCTTCGGAATGCTGCTGCCGTCCGCCAGATAAACATTACCTTCCGGGCCGATGTTAACCGATGATTTATTGCAGAGGTAGTTTTGGACGATAATTTCGGTATACTTTTTCCGGTACCTCGAAAGTCGGCTTTTAATTCTCTTGTGCATACGTTGTTGCGTATAGCAGCATGATCAATTTACGGGAAACTTTAGTTACCCGGTAAGTAGTTAATTTCAGACAAAGCTAAATTCCTGTATCCTGTCTCCTGCTTTCTGTCTCCTGACGCACTATATCCCGAAAATAATGTTCTGAAAACGTCTATTTTCGTCTTGCAAGTTTATACTTTACTGGTATCTTTAAAGGTTTACCATTGCTCAATGAAGATGGTGTTTAAGACCAAGAACCAACCAGCGGAGTAAACCATGGATTATAAATCCACCCTGAATTTACCAAAAACCAAGTTTAAAATGAAGGCCAATCTGGCTCAGCGGGAGCCGGAGTTCCTGAAACAATGGCAGCGGGATGATCTTTATGCCAAGGTTCAGAAACATACCGCCGGCCGCCCGGCCTATATTCTCCACGACGGCCCTCCCTATGCCAACGGCCATATTCACATCGGCCATGCCCTTAATAAGATTCTAAAGGATATTATTCTCCGTTCAAAACGGATGTCCGGTTTCCATTGCGCCTACATCCCCGGCTGGGACTGTCACGGTCTGCCCATTGAACATAATGTGGACGAGGAACTGGGGGAGAAAAAACGCCGGATTCCCCTCCTCTCCTTCCGCAAGGCCTGCCGGGACTATGCCGGTAAATGGGTAAAGATTCAGCGTGATGAGTTCAAGCGTCTCGGGGTGCTGGGCGACTGGGATAATCCCTATCTGACCATTGATTACCGCTACGAGGCGGCCACGGCCAGGGAATTTAACCGTTTTTTGACCTCCGGTTCGGTGATGCGCAGCAAGAAACCGGTCTATTGGTGTTCTTCCTGTCAGACCGCCCTGGCCGAGGCCGAGGTTGATTACGCCGACATCTCCTCACCCTCCATCTATGTTAAATTCCCCGTGCTGGATGATTTAGGCGATATTGATCCTCTTCTCACCGGGGATATCAAGGTGATTATCTGGACAACCACCCCCTGGACTTTGCCAGCCAATCTTGCCGTGGCCATGCATCCGGACTTTGTCTACGCCGCTGTCAAGGTGGCCGGTGAAGTCTGGATTATGGCCGAGGAACGGATCGAGGCGGCCATGGCCGAGTTTGAGATCAGCGTCTATGAGATTTTAACCACCTTCTCAGCCCGTAAGTTGGAGAGGCGGCACTGCCGGCATCCATTTTTAGAGCGTGATTCGCTCATTGTACTGGCCGATTACGTTACTCTTGATACCGGTACCGGCTGTGTGCATACCGCCCCCGGTCATGGCCGGGAGGATTACTTGACCGGGGTACGTTACGGTCTTGATATTCTGTCGCCGGTGGATAGCCGCGGCCGCTTCACTGAAGAGGCCGGGGTTCATCTCGGGATGGACATTAATGAGGCCAATGAGGTGATCTGCGCCGATCTTGAGCGTAACGGCAGTCTTGTGCGCCGGGCGGCTGTCTCGCACAGTTACCCTCATTGCTGGCGCTGTAAAAAACCGGTTATCTTCAGGGCCACCGAGCAATGGTTCATCGGTATGGCCAATAATGACCTGCGCCGGAAGGCCCTGGCCGCCGTTCATGAGGTAAAGTGGACTCCGCGGTGGGGGATGAACCGAATCTACGGCATGGTGGAGTCGCGGCCGGACTGGTGCCTGTCCCGTCAGCGATCCTGGGGGGTGCCGATTACCGCTATTATCTGTGTCGGATGCGGTGAAATTATCAACGACACGGCAATTAACGGCCGGATAGATGAATTATTCCTTAAAGAGGGGGCCGATGCCTGGTTCAGTCACGATATCAAGGATTTTGTCGGTGACAGGGCTTGCGGCAAGTGCGGCGGTACGGAGTTCACCAGGGAAAAGGATATCCTGGATGTCTGGTTTGATTCCGGTACCAGTTTCGCGGCAGTGCTGGAAGACAGAGATGAGTTGTCGGCCCCGGCCGATCTTTATCTTGAGGGCAGTGACCAGCATCGGGGCTGGTTTCAGAGTTCGCTCCTCGCGGCGGTGGGTACCAGGGGAGTACCACCTTACCGTGCTGTCCTGACCCATGGTTTTGTGGTTGATGATAAGGGCCGCAAGATGTCAAAGAGCGTGGGGAATGTGGTGGCCCCGGAGACCGTAATCAAGAAATACGGGGCCGAGCTTCTCCGGCTCTGGGTGGCGGCTGAAGACTATCGGGATGAGATCAAAATATCGGATAAAATATTAAGCCATCTCTCTGACAGCTATCGTAAGGTACGGAATACCATCCGTTATTTTCTCGGTAATTTGAGTGATTTTGAGCCCCAACACCGGGTTGCCTACGCTGATCTGCCGGAGATCGACCGTTGGGCTCTGTCGCAGTTTGAGCAGCTGCGGGAGCGTTTTGTCAAGGCCTATGAGGATTTTGAGTTTCATATTATCTTTCATGGGCTGCAGAATTTCTGCGCCGTGACTATGAGTTCCTTTTATCTCGATATTATCAAGGATCGACTCTATACCGCGGCGGGCGCCTCTCGGGAACGGCGGGCGGCCCAGACCGTGCTTTACGAGCTGACCGAGGGCCTGCTGCGTTTGATGGCCCCGGTGCTGGCCTTTACCGTGGCCGAGGCCTGGGGTTATCTGCCGTTTGATCCAGAGCGGGAGAAAGACCCGGCCATGGCGTCCTTCCCGGCTCCGCGGCCGGAATACCGGCAGCCGGAATTAGATGAGAAATGGGGGCGTCTGACCTTGATCCGCCGGGAGCTGACCAAGGCCCTTGAAATTGCCAGAATTAACAAGGTTATCGGCCATTCCTTAGAGGCCAGGGTAATGATTTCTGCCAGCGGCGAACTGGCTGAATTTATAGCTGATAAACGGCAGTTGTTAGAGGATATTGCCATTGTCTCTCAACTTGAGTTCAGTGAGACAAGTGACGGGGAGGCCTATGAAAGCGCCGAGCTTGACGGTCTGCGGGTACTGGTTTCTCCGGCTGCCGGCAGGAAATGTGAACGGTGCTGGACCCGCAGTGAAACTGTGGGTGAAAATACCTCTCACCCCACCATCTGTGAGCGTTGCGCCGGGGTTATGCTTGAGCTGGAAGGGGCCTGAATGGTGTATCTTGTTATCATCATGGTGATCGCCCTTGATCAGGCGACCAAGGCCTGGATTGCCATGACTTTTACTATGTTCGAGAGCCGTGAGATTATTCCCGGTCTGTTTAATCTGACCTATCTCACCAACAGCGGGGCTGCCTTCGGTTTTTTGAACGGTCAGCATGGTCTGTGGCGTCAGGTGTTTTTTGTTGCTACCGCGGTTATTGCTCTTGTGGTAATGGTTGTTGCCCTGCGCCGTTTACGGGGCCAGGGCCGGGCCGTCTCCTGGGCAATCGCGCTCATTGCCGGGGGAGCGGCCGGTAATCTCATTGACCGCCTGAGGCAGGGGGCGGTAGTGGATTTTCTGGATTTTTATTATCACGCCCATCACTGGCCGGCCTTTAATCTGGCGGATTCGGCGATAACCATCGGGGTAACAATACTTATTCTGACGCAGTTGATAGGCGGGAGACACAAAGATACAAAGTAAGCGCTCCATAAAGTTACATGAATTAAAGGACAAATATGAACAAGACAAAAACAGCGGTTATTTTCCCCGGTCAAGGTTCGCAATATGTTGGTATGGGCCGGGAACTGGCTGAGAATGATGAGGCGGCAATGCATATTATGACCATGGCTCAGGAGGTCAGCGGCCTGCCCATAGTTGATTTATGTTTCAATGGCCCCATGGATGAGTTAACCAGGGCGGAGAATCTGCAGCCGGCTATGACGGCAGTTAATATGGTTTGCTGGCAGACGGTTAGCAGGGCCGGGCTGCGGGCCGATTATTTTGCCGGTCATTCATTGGGGGAATATTCTGCCTTGTGGGCGTCCGGAGCCTTAAGCGCTGAAGATACCATCCGGCTGGTGAGCGGCAGGGGGCGGATAATGGCGGCGGCGGGTGCTGTAAATCCTGGTGGTATGTTAGCCGTTCTCGGCCTTGATATAAAGGCGGTGGAGGCGATTTTAGCTCAAATGGACTGCCGCGCGGAAATCAGTATCGGTAATTATAATTCCAGTCAGCAGATTGTGGTCTCCGGGACGGCGGCGGCGGTACGCAGAGCCGGGGAGCTGGCAGTAGAACAGGGCGGCAAGGCAATTCCTCTACCGGTGAGTATCGCTAACCATAGTCCGCTGATGGCGGCGGCGGTGCCGGAATTTGAGAAGATATTAAAGGCAACAGCTCTGCGGGAACCTCAGACGCCGGTCTTGTTTAATGTCACGGCCGCCACGGCCGCTGACCCTGATGAGATCAGGGCGATAATGGCCCGCCAGGTGGTGTCCATGGTGCGCTGGCTTGATATAATTAATGCCCTGCGGACTCTGGGAGTTAAAACCTTTATCGAGGTGGGGCCCAAAAAGGTACTCAGCGGCCTGATGAGACGTATACTCCCTAAGGGGGGGGATTGTGTCTGCTGCCAGATTGACAGTCTCGAAGCCCTGCGTAATTGTCGGCGGGATTTGCCTGCCCTGTTTGAGGCTTGACAAATTACCCCAATAAAGGTATTTTAAAAAATTCTCCAATTTTGTTGGATGCTTCGTTGTCAAAGTTTGATGGACTCGTAAAAATACAAAAAATACAGGTATTGCCTGTTTTAGACATTACGCTGAATAGTTACGAATAGTTAATAAAAAATAATGTTTGATAATCTCTCAGACCGCTTGGAAGGGGTCTTTAAAAAACTTCGCGGGCACGGTAAACTCTCTGAAGATAATATAAAAGAGGCCCTCCGCGAGGTGCGCCTGGCTTTGCTGGAGGCCGATGTCAACTTCAAGGTGGTTAAGGAGTTCATTGCCTCTCTGACTGAGAAGGCAGTGGGCCGGGAGGTGCTGCGCAGCCTGTCTCCCGGGCAGCAGGTTATCGGGATTGTTCACGAAGCCCTGATAGATCTGTTAGGTGGTGAATCTGTTGATCTTCAATTAGGTGGTTCATCGCCGGCAATTATTCTGATGGTAGGCTTGCAGGGTTCTGGTAAGACAACTTCCTCCGCCAAATTAGCCAAACTCCTTAAAAAAAAGGGGCGGCGTCCCTATCTGACTCCGGCGGATGTTTATCGACCGGCGGCTATCGAACAGTTGCGGGTACTTGGAGAGAGTATAGAAGTACCGGTACATCCCTCTAAAATCGAGCAGGATCCGGTGGATATAAGCCGCAACGCGGTGCTGGTTGCCCGGCATGAGAATTATGATACGGTAATTATTGATACTGCCGGTCGTCTGCATGTCGATGAAAAATTGATGGCGGAGCTGGTGCGGATCAAGGAAGCTGTGCATCCGGCGGAGATTATGCTGGTGGCCGATGCCATGACCGGTCAGGATGCGGTCAGTGTTGCCGAACAGTTTCATCAGCAGCTGAATATCAGCGGTGTTATTCTCTCCAAGATGGAGGGCGACGCCAGGGGCGGTGCGGCCCTGTCCATTAAAAAGGTAACCAGTTGTCCCATAAAATTTGTTGGTACCGGCGAGGGGTTGGAGGCTCTTGACGTCTTTCATCCTGATCGTCTTGCCTCCCGTATCCTGGGTATGGGTGATGTTCTCTCCCTGATTGAAAAGGCTGAGGAGGTCGTCGACAAGAAAGAGGCGGCCAGGCTGACCAGAAAGCTGCAGAAAGATGCCTTTACCCTCGGAGATTTTCGGGATCAGATCCAGCAAATAAAAAAGATGGGCAGCCTGGAACAGATTATGGGCATGATACCAGGTATTAACAAACTTAAAAAAATGAAGGATATGCCCAAACCGGATGAACGGGAACTGGGCAAGGTGGAGGCGATTATCAACTCCATGACCGACAAAGAGCGCCGTCGTTACCAGATTATCAACGCCAGCCGCCGCAAACGTATTGCGGCTGGTTCCGGTACTACGGTGCAGGATGTCAATAAGGTATTAAAGAGTTACAGCGAGATGCTGAAGATGATGCGCAAGATGCGGGGGCCTAAGATGGGGGGCGCGGCCGCCAGGCTGACTGGTAAAAAGAGGCGCAAGCGGCCTAAAGGGCTTTTTCGCTGAGTTGTTCCGGTATGGCTGATAATATCAGGCGCAGGCCTGATTGAAATTTTACATTAAGCCCTGGGGCAGCTGAGTCTGCAGATAATACTAATTAATATATAAATGGAGAGCATGTAATGGCAGTAAGAATCAGATTGAGTCGGCTGGGCCGCAAGAAGAAACCTTTTTATAGAATTGTTGTGCAGAATTCCGAGGCCAGCCGTAATGGTAAGTTCCTGGAAATTGTCGGCACCTATGATCCTCTTAAATCTCCGGCTGCCGTTAATATTCAGTACGATAAAGTTGCCTCCTGGATGGCCAGAGGCGCTCTGCCTACTGCTACGGTGAAGAGCCTGTTTAAAGCCCATCCGGCCCCGGCGGCAGCCGAGTAATTTCTTTCTCTTTATTATGAAGGAATTGGTTGGTTTTATTGCCAGGGCTCTGGTCGATAAGCCCGAAGAGGTGCGGGTCAATGAGGTCGATACTGACGGCACGATTCTTGAGGAACTGCGGGTTGCTCAAGATGATCTGGGCAAGGTTATCGGTAAACAGGGACGTACGGCGAGAGCCATTAGAACATTGCTCAGCGCTTCGGCTCGGAAAGTGGATAAACGGGCCCGCCTTGAGATTATTGAATAGAGCTTCTGTCTATCTGCTGTCAGCAGATAGAGGGAGAGCCTCATGAGCATACTCATAGAGCTGGGTAAGATCGTTAAGGCCCATGGCATAAAAGGTGAAGTTAAAGTTTTGCCTTTCTCCGGAGTAGCGGAAGACCTGCTGACTTTGGTCGAAATTGAGTTGCGTCGTGCTGGTGAGAGGCGTATTTTCAAGCTGGAGCGGATTCGTCCTCAAGGCCGTCTGGCAATTATGCAGCTGACGGGGATTATAGACCGTAATATGGCCGAGGAGCTGGTGGGCAGCAAGGTGTGGGGTGATGAAGAATCACTGCCGGAACTTGGCGTTGACGAGTTTTACTGGCATGAAATGGAAGGCCTGGAGGTTCAAACCGCTGCCGGTCGAAAACTGGGGCGGGTACAGTCTTTATTAGCCACCGGAGCTCATGATGTTCTAATTATCACTGATGGCAGCAGTGAGTATCTGGTGCCGGTCATTAATGAGATTATGGTCAGTCTTGATAAGCAGACCGGGGTGCTGGTTATTGACCCACCTCCCGGTCTGCTGGAAATTAATCTTTCCTGATGCGCTTTGATATTCTGACTATATTCCCTGACCTGCTGGAATCTCCCCTTAATGAGAGTATTATCAGACGGGCCAGGGCGGCTGGTATTCTGGATATTAAAAACCATAATATTCGGGACTTTGCCCTTGATAAGCATGCCATGACCGATGATCGGCCTTTTGGCGGCGGTGAGGGTATGGTAATGAAGCCGGAGCCTGTTGCCGCCGCTTTACAGGCGGTAAATGCTGAACAGGCCGGCGGCCATGTGGTGCTTCTGAGTCCCCAGGGGCGGCCTTATAATCAGGATCTGGCCGCTGAGTTGGCCGAATATAAGCATTTGATTCTTATTTGTGGCCGTTATGAAGGGTTAGACGACCGCCTGGCAGATTATATTGATGAAGAGGTGTCCATCGGCGATTATGTCCTTACCGGCGGTGAACTGCCGGCCATGGTGCTTATTGATTCCATAAGCCGTTTATTGCCAGGTGTACTGGGATGTGAGGATTCTGCCGATCGGGATTCCTTCAGCCGCGGGCTGCTTAAACATCCGCAGTTTACCCGGCCGCGGTTTTTTGATGGTCATGAGGTTCCTGAGATCTTGATGTCCGGCGATCACCAGGCAATCAGGCGTTGGCGGCTGGCTCAGTCGGTTAGGCGGACAAGGGCGCGGCGTCCTGATTTATTGATCGGGGCGCGGTTCAGTGCCGACGAATTAAAGGATTTAAAGGCCGAAGGCATTGAGACTGATGACCTGCGGGCTGAGACCGCCGAGGTTAAACTCGACGTGGCGCTGGTGCATTATCCTGTCTGTAATAAAAACAGAGAGATTATCGGCTCGGCAGTAACCAATCTTGATCTCCATGATATTGCCCGGGCTTCGGCAACCTATGGGGTGGGAACCTATTACGTGGTTACTCCCTATGAAGATCAGCAACGCCTCGCCATGGAGATCATAGAACACTGGCGACAGGGCTTTGGGGCTGTTTATAATCCTGACCGGGGCCAGGCTCTGGCCAAGGTGGTAGTGGTTGACAGTTTAGACAGTCTTTTTAAGGAGGCCGGGGGGCGCGGCGGTCGTTATCATGTCATGGCAACTACGGCTGTGTCGGGTGCGGCAACCATTGGTTATAAGCAGGTCAGGCAGCGTCTGGCGGCCGGAGAGCGGACGCTTTTGCTTTTTGGCACCGGCTGGGGGCTGGCGCCGGAGATTATGGCCCGGGTTGATGATGTCTTACCCCCCCTGGGAGGTAAGGGCTATAATCATCTCTCGGTACGTTCAGCTGTCTCCATTATTCTGGATCGTCTGCTGGCCAATGAGTAATTTTTGTAACAATCTATAAAGATGATGGACTCGTAAGAAGTCCATTACTAACTGAGAGACGGCTAAGTAAAAATTTCAATATACCAGGTGTGGTGGTTCGGCCGCGCATGTGGTATGTAAAAGGTTTGTCGAAATGCCACAAGGCAGCAGACCGGACTTTTTTACGACGCTGTCATAAATACAAAGGTGGTAAAGATGGCAACAGTACTTGATAAAATGGCAAGAGAAAATATGCGCTATGATATCCCGGAGTTTCGTCCCGGAGATACCGTTAGTGTTCATTTAAGAATTATAGAGGGCGCCAAGGAAAGGATTCAGATATTCAAAGGTGTGGTAATTGCTCAACGCCGGGGTATGATGGGGGCCTCTTTCACCGTTCGCAAGATGTCTCACGGGGTTGGTGTGGAAAAATCATTTCCTTTCCATTCTCCTAAAATAGATAAGATAGAAGTTGATAATCTGGGCCGGGTGCGGCGTTCCAAACTGTATTATCTTCGTGAGCTGCGCGGTAAGGCTGCCCGGATTAAAGACCGTAATATATAAGGTTATGAGGGGGGAGGATGGCACGGCTGTTCAGCAGAGCTTATTCCCTTCCCCGCCGGAGACCGATCGTTTCTCCTTTGAACGCGACTTAATCCGTCGGGGTTTTCAGGCAATTGCCGGTACCGATGAAGCCGGGCGCGGCCCTCTGGCCGGGCCCGTGGTCGCGGCCAGCGTTATTCTGCCGGTTGACTGTGATTATCAGCAGTTTAATGATTCCAAAAAATTAACGTTCAAAGCGCGTAATCGTCTCTATGATGTCCTGCGTGATATGGCTGTGTCCATTGGGATCAGCATTATTCCAGAGACCGTTATTGACCGGATAAATATTCTGCAGGCTTCACTGCTGGCCATGAAGAAGTCGCTTGAGGCTTTAACGGTACCGCCCGATTTTGTTCTGGTTGATGGTAAGTTTCCGGTTCCGGTTGCTGTCTCTCAACAAGCCCTCATCAAGGGGGATTCCCGCAGCGCCTCCATCGCGGCTGCTTCCATTATTGCCAAGGTAACCAGAGATGAAATAATGGTTAAATATC
Organism: Desulfobacterota bacterium M19; assembly: GCA_048820955.1. GTDB lineage: Bacteria > Desulfobacterota > Desulfobulbia > Desulfobulbales > VMSU01 > JAADIV01. The sequence goes on from JBMERE010000004.1 coordinate 178,869, forward strand.
ATCGGCAATATCCTCAATATAATTTTTGTAAAAATAAGGGCTACCCCACTGCCGAGCATCGCCGGGTTCTGGCTGCTGAGGGGCCTTGTCCTCTGCACCGCCGAAGTTTCGCCGGAGTTAAGGAATTTTTTGAATCAGGCTCCGACCTTAAGCCATGAACGGCTATCGTCTCAGCCTGGGGCGTGAAGGTGAGCGACTGGCCGGTCTGTATTTACAGAAGTCAGGCTATCGCATAATAGAGCGTAATTTCCGTTTTCGGGGCGGCGAAATAGACATAATTGCCCGACAGGAGGAGTACCTGGTCTTTGTTGAAGTCAAGACCCGTTCCAGCCTGGCTTACGGTGTGCCGGCGGCGGCTGTGGATATTCGTAAACAGCGGCAGATTATTCAGACAGCCAGGTTTTATATGGTTAAACGCCAGATCAAGGAGGTGGCGGTTCGTTTTGATGTGGTGGCCATTCTCCTGCCCAGGGGCGGTGGCAAGGCGTTAATTGAGTTAATCCCTCATGCCTTTACGGCTTGAGACGGGAGCAATGAGTGCAGGGTGGTGTTCATGGAGTGCTTATTTATGGAGCACTTACCAATGAGGTGTGACATGCAAGACAGAAAGACGGGACGAGCGGCAGTAGATATTGCAGATAACTCCTTAATCGGTATTACCATGGGCTGCCCGGTGGGGATCGGCCCGGAGGTGGCCCTTAAATATCTCCGGCAGGCCTCCGATAGAGGCCCCGGAGCGGTGATAATCGGTGACTGTGAGGTTCTGGCCTCCACTGCCCGCCTCCTTAATCTGCCCGCTGTAATACATTCCTGGCAGCCTGGTCAGCCCCTGCGGCCGGGCTCGATAAATGTTTATCAGGTGGCGGATGTTGATGCCGATGCCGTTTTGAATCATAGGGAACTGCGCTACGGCCGTCCCAGCCGGCAGACTGGTCTGGCCATGGCCGCCTATATCAAGGCGGCGGCCCGCCTCCTGCGGGAAGGCAGTCTAACCGCCATGGCCACCTGCCCCATTACCAAGGCCGCTCTCCATGAGGCGGGGTACGATTATCCCGGCCATACCGAGATGCTGGCCCACCTCTTTAAAACAGAAGAATTTGCCATGATGATGGCCGGAAAATCATTAAAGGTGACCCTGGCCACCATCCACCAGAGCCTGGCCTCGGTGGCCGCGGCTTTGACGACTGAGGCGATTCTTAATTTAATTGATTTGAGCGCCCGTTCATTGCGTCGTGATTTTGCCGTCCGGAATCCAAGGCTGGCAGTGGCGGCCCTCAATCCTCATGCCGGGGAAGGCGGTATGTTCGGCGATGAAGAAGAGCGTATAATTGCTCCGGCCATTGCCCGGGCTCAGGCCATGGGCTGGCAGGTGGAGGGGCCTTTTCCTCCTGACACTATATTTAACAAAGCAGCGGGTGGTGATTTTGATCTGGTGGTCTGTATGTACCATGATCAGGGCCTCATTCCCTTTAAGCTTCTGCATTTTGCCGATGGAGTTAATGTTACTATAGGTCTGCCCCATGTCCGCACCTCGGTGGATCACGGTACGGCTTATGATATAGCAGGTAAGGGGCTGGCCAGTCCCGCCAGCCTTAAGGCGGCGGTAGAGATGGCGGCCATGATCGCCGAAAATCGGCGGCAATACGAGGTGGAGCGTTCTTTGTCCTCTTCTCCCGTTCGCCGGGGGCGTCTCATTGCCTTTGAAGGTATCGACGGCAGCGGCAAGTCAACTCAGATAGAATTATTGGCCGAGACCCTGCGGGGAGAAGGATTTGAGGTTCTGCTGACCCGTGAGCCCACCGATTCTTCCTACGGCCGGCGAATAAGAGAACTTTACAGTCACCGGGAGGCGGTCAGCCGGGAAGAGGAGCTGGAACTTTTTATTGCCGATCGGCGGCAGCATGTGGCGGAGGTGATAAATCCGGCCCTTGAAAGCGGCAAAATTGTCCTCACCGACCGTTATTTTCTTTCCACTGCCGCCTACCAGGGGGCTAACGGCCTGGAGCCTGACGATATTCTGCGCCGCAATAATTTTGCTCCGTCCCCGGATCTGGCCCTGATTCTTGAGGTACCGCCAAGTCTGTCGGTGGCTCGTATTCGCCAGGGGCGGGGGGAGACTCCCAATGATTTTGAGCAGGAAGATTATCTGACTAAGGTGGCGGCAGTTTTCGCGGAACTCAGTGGTGATTATATCAGGCGTCTGTCTGGAACGGGAGACCTTAAGGCGGTGCGCCTGAGAATATGGCAGGCGGTTAAGGAGATTTTGCCCCCCGTTTAATCTTTGAAGGCGGAATGTGGAATGAGAAATTATATAGTTCTTATCTTTTGCGGTCTGCTGCTTCTCTCCTGTGCTCCGCATAACATGCGGGTGAGTAATCTTACCTCTTATCACAAGGTGCGGGAGCCTGTCGATGAGGCCGATCATAACTGTTCGTATTTTTATTTTCTCTGGGCTCGAAGCGCCGAATTAGACGGCCATGATGATGAGGCTCAGGCCGCCTACGAAAAGGCCATTGTCTGCGATCCCGATTCCGATTATCTTGTTCGCCGCCTCTCAGCCCTCTTGCTGCGTATGGGTAAAACAAAGCAGGCCGTGAGCTGGATGACAAAACTGATTGCCGCCCAACCGCATAATCTGGGGCTGCGGGTTTTTTTAGCCGATCTCTATGTCTCCATGGGTGATTTGGGCAAGGCCGAGAAAATTTATCTTCAAGCCCTGGGGCATGCCCCTGGTAACAGTGATATAATGCTTAAACTGGGTAAGGTGTATCTGCGGCAAAGGGACTATCCAAAGGCCCGTAATATTCTGGAACGTATGGTGCGGATTGTTCCTGATTCCTTTGCCGGTTATTATTATCTGGCCCGTCTTTACCGGCAGATGCATGATTTTGCTAAGGCCCGGGCTGCTTATAAACGGGTTATGGAAATAAACTGGTTACCGCCTCTGGCTCTGGAGGCGGCGGCCTTTTATGAGCGCTCTAATCATAAGGCGGCCGCCATCGCGCTCTACCGGAAAATACTGCGGCGGGCAAACGGCGTTAACAATGAGGCCCTGGGACGCCTGGTCGGTATATATATTGGAAATAAAAAATTTGAAGAGGCATTAAAGATACTTAAAGAAGAGCGTGACCTGGCTGCTGATCCCGATAATATTGATTTTACCATGGGCCGGGTTTATCTGCGGGCCGAGGACTACCCGGCGGCAATTAAACTTTTCAAGGCCATGCTCAAAAGGAATAAAAACTTTGATAACGCCCGTTTTCTCCTGGCCCTGGCCTATTATGAAAATGGCGATACCAGGGCTGCTAAAAGGTTGCTGCTGACGGTGGATATCGACGCCGACAGCTATAGTGAGTCGGTTTTCATGCTGGTCAGGATTTATGCTGACGAAAAGGATTATAAGGCGGCCATAAATCTGCTTAAAGGGGTTATTGGTCGTAAGCAGGATCAGAAGAATTTTTATTTTACTCTGGCTGTACTTTATGAGGAGGCAGGGCAGACGACTAAAGCAGTTGAGACCTTTAAGGCTGCTATACGGGTCTTTCCTGATTCGGCGGCAGCTCGACGTAAATACGCCCTGTTTCTGGATCGCGGCGGTCATGTGGATGCTGCTCTGCGGCAGATGCTGATTTCTCTCCGTCTGGAAGCGGATAATGTCATGGCCTTGAACTATGTGGGCTATACCTGGGCTGATCGGGGAGTTCATCTTCACAAGGCCCTGGATTATATCAAAAAGGCGCTGGCGGCCCGTCCTGATGATGGTTATATCCGCGACAGTCTGGGCTGGGTGTATTTTAAACTCGGTGAGAATGAAAAGGCAAGAATGGAGTTGAAGAGGGCCTTGACAGAGCAGGGAGATGATCCCACCATTCATGAACATCTTGGTGATGTCCTGTGGGCCATGGGGCTGAACAGTGAGGCTCTTGAAAATTACCATAAGTCCCTGAAGGCGGTTCGAACATTAAAGGATAAAGAGCGTTTGCGGACTAAAATTAGGGAACTGGAACGTTCATGATTGTTATTACCCGTCTCCGCTATGTAACGACTTTACGGCTGGTTTTGAAAAATATCGGTCTTATATCCTGCCTGGCCGCAGTCCTCACTCTTGGGGCCTGTGCCACCCTGCCCCATGGGCCGCTGGTCAGGGGGAGGCAGGCGGATGAGGTGCGAGCCGCTTTTCGAGCTCAACAGCAAAACTGTCCGGCCGGGATTGATGCCGAGGTCAGCCTCAACATTCCGGCCCTGAATCTGCCTGATATTGATGGTTATCTGCTGACCTATGTCCCTGGTTATCTGCGTTTTGACGGCCTTACTCCTCTCGGACTTACAGCAAATATACTGACCATCAACGGCCGGCGTTATGATTATATTGTGGTGCAAAGCCAATTGGCCTATGGCGGCACTATCAGGGGGCAGAAATATATCCCTCCCGTTCTGGCCGCTGAGGCGGCCTGCTGGCTCCTGGGACGGCCGTGTCCTGCGGATCATCAGTTGACCGTTGAGGGAGCGGGAGACGGTAATTATTGGCTGGGAACGGTGCTGAACGGCAGGGTGCGGACTAAAATTTTATTTTCTCCAGCCCGCGGGCAGGTACAACGCTATCTCGCCACGGCTCCAGGTTATAAAACCCTTGATGTCTATTATCAATACTATTCCCGCGGTATTGGTCGTCAGAATCCATGCCGGCTGCCGGATGAGGTCAGGATGCAGTTAGGGGGGCATCAGGTTTTTAATCTTAAGATTAAAAACCCGTCAGTTGTAAAAAAATTACGAAAAGATCGTTTCAGCATTAAGATTCCCAATAATTACAAAAGGATCAACCTGCATTGAATATTGAAGAAATACTCCCCCTTGTCAAGCGTCCCAGCCGTTATCTTGGCAATGAACATAATGTGATTAACAAGGACTGGCAGGGTGTGCGTCTGCGGGTTGCCCTGGCCTTTCCCGATCTCTATGAAATCGGCATGAGCCATCAGGGCCTGAAGATCATCTATAATATCCTGAACCGGGAGGATGATTTTTTAGCGGAAAGGGTTTATGCCCCTGACCTCGACATGGAACGTCTGTTGCGGGAGCGCGGCCTGCCTCTTTTCAGTCTGGAGAGTAAAAGGCCTCTGGCTGACTTTGATATGCTGGGTATAACCCTGCCCTATGAGCTATGTTACACTAATATTCTTACTATTCTCGACCTGGCCGCTATCCCTTTCTACAGCCGGGAGCGTGATGATTCTCAGCCGCTGATTATCGGCGGCGGCCCCTGCGCCTTTCACCCCGAGCCGGTGGCCGATTTTTTTGATGCCATTCTGCTCGGCGACGGCGAAGAGGCGATACTGAGCATGACCCGTTGTATCGCCGCCGGCCGGGAGCAGGGCAAGGGACGAGCGGCTATTCTGGACTCTTTGAGCCAAATTGAGGGAGTTTACGTTCCCTCTTATTTTGAGCCTCAGTACGACTCGGACGGCCGTCTTACCGAGATCAGGCCCTTAAACGGGCGTCCGGCTCGAGTGCGGCGGGCGGTGGTGGCCGATCTAAGCGCTCAGCCCTCCATTGACCGGCCACTGGTGCCCCTGGCCCGTATTGTCCACGATCGGCTGGGGCTGGAGCTGGCCCGCGGCTGTACCAGGGGCTGTCGTTTCTGCCAGGCCGGGGTGATTTATCGGCCGGTGCGGGAGCTGCCCCCGGAACGGGTAATGGAGCTGGCTGTAGAGGGTATCAAAAACGGCGGTTTTGACGAACTGGCTTTACTCTCTTTAAGTACGGGCGATTATTCCTGTCTGACCCCGCTCCTGGTGCGTTTGATGGATGAGTTTGCCGCCCGTCATATCTCGGTTTCCATGCCTTCCATGCGGGTGGGAACCTTGACCCCGGAGATTATGGAGCAGGTCAAGAGGGTACGGAAGACCGGATTTACCATTGCTCCGGAGGCTGGAACCGACCGCTTGCGACGGGTAATTAATAAGGGGATTACCGAGGAGGATTTACTGAATACTGTCAGTACCGCCTTTGAGCTGGGCTGGAAGTTGATTAAGTTCTATTTTATGTTTGGTCTGCCCATGGAAACCGGGGAGGACATAGATGCCATTCCGGCCCTGGCCGCCCGGGCTCTGCGGGTAGCAGGCGGCAAAGGCCGGACCATAAACGTCAGTATCGGTACCTTTGTTCCCAAACCCCATACCGCCTTTCAATGGGAACCGCAATTGGACACGGCCACCGCCTATGACTATATTGACCGTCTGAAAAGAGCCATGCCCAAGGGGGCTAAATTAAAATGGAATGATCCTCAGAATAGTTTTTTAGAAGGCGTCTTTTCCAGGGGCGACCGGCGCCTGGCCCCTCTCATTGAGAAGGCCTGGCGGGCTGGAGCCCGACTTGACGCCTGGTCGGAATATTTTAATCTGGCCCGCTGGCAGGAGGCGGCCGCTGAACTGGGAGTTGATCTGAACGACTATCTTCGCCGCCGGGAGCTGGATGAGGTACTGCCCTGGGATCATATCGACTGCGGCCTGGAGCCTGATTTTCAGCTCAAGGAACTCGCCAGGGCCAGGGAAGAGGCCTATACCCCGGACTGCCGGGTGCATGGCTGCCAGGGCTGCGGCCTCTGTGATTTTAAAAAGGTTAAGCCGGTGGTTTATAATGCCAAAGCTACGGCCCGTGCTGAGACACCCCGCAGCTTTGGCACCAGGGGCGTCAGTCAGCCGCCGCAGGGAACGACGTACTATTATCGTTTTACTTACGAAAAACGGGGCCTGGCTCGGTTTATCGGTCATCTGGAGTTTCTGCAGACCCTGTTCAGGGCGGTGGAGCGGGCCGGATTGCCGGTAAAATTTTCGCGGGGTTTTAATCCATCGCCCCGGATTTCCTTCAGTCCCGCTCTCCCTTTGGGAATGGAGAGTCTGGCGGAATATTTTATCGCCGAGCTGCAGACCCCCCTGTCCGACCTTGACGGCTGGCTTAAAAGAATGAATGATGAGATGCCTCAGGGCTTTAATATTCTGGAGATTAAACTTACCGGTAAGAGACAGCCCCTTAAAATTATTACTGATTATCGGATTGTCCTGCCGGTTGACATTGCGAAATCTGAGATAGATAAATTTCTGCGGGCCGAAAAATATCCTGTCTCCGTTATGCGCAAGGGGAGAAAAAAGGAGATAGACGCCAGGCCATTGGTGCGGAGGATAGAGGTGCTTGATACCTCTGTCCTGGCGCTTACTATGGCCAGCGAGATCAGCAAAGCCGGGATTAAACCCCTGGAGTTTATTCAGGCCCTGCTGGGGTTAAATGATAACGATACGCCGGTGCGGGCCGTAAAACTTGCCTGGCGGGAGGAAGATGGTAATGGCTACTGATCTGATTATTAACGCCACTTCATATGAGGTTAGAATTGCTCTTCTGGAGCATGGTGAACTGGTGGAGTTCTATCTTGAAAGGCCCTCGGAGCGCGGGCTGGCGGGTAATATATACTATGGCCGGGTGGCCAGGGTACTGCCCGGTATGCAGGCCGCTTTTGTGGATATAGGCTTGGAACGTAACGGTTTTCTTTATGTTGATGATGTAAATATAGGTGCCCAGCAGGTGGATAATCTTGCCAACGGTAATGGTCATAATCACGATGACGATCAGATGCCGCCGGAATCACTTTCCAAGCGTGAACCGGGAATGAATATTGATGATCTCCTCGTGGAGGGGCAGGAACTTCTTGTCCAGATCAGTAAAGAGCCCATTGGCAGCAAGGGCGCTCGGCTGACCTGTAATATAACCCTGCCGGGCCGCAATCTTGTCTTTATGCCCATGACTGATCATATCGGCATTTCCCGCAAGATTGAGGATGAAGAAACCAGGAGCCGGTTGAAGGAGATTATCGAGAATCTCCGACCGGCGGATACCGGTTTTATTCTGCGGACAGTGGGAGAGAATGCCACTCACGCCCTCCTGGAGGCCGATATGGAGTTTCTGCTGAACCTGTGGATGGAGATTCAGGACTCAGCCGCCGTTCATAAGGCCCCATATCTGCTCTATAAGGATCTGGATACTACCCTGCGAGTGGTGCGGGATGTCTTTTCACCCAGCGTTGACCGGGTGGTGGTTGACGACAAGGCGACCTATGAGCGGGTCTGGCAATTTGTGCAGAACTTTGCTCCCCGTCTCTTGAATAAGGTACATTATTTTGCTGAAAATGTTCCGGTTTTTGATGCCTATGGGATTGGGACAGACATCAGCCGGGTTTTAAACAAAAAGGTCTGGCTGCGCTGCGGCGGTTATATAATCATTGAAAATACCGAGGCCTTAACCGTGGTGGATGTCAATACCGGTCGTTATGTGGGGAAACGTGATCTGGAGGATACCATTTACAAGACCAATATGGAGGCGGCCAAGGAGATTGCCTATCAAATGCGTCTCAAGAATATCGGCGGTATAATCATTGTTGATTTTATCGACATGGAGCAGGAGGCCCACCGGGAAGAGGTGGTAAGAATTCTGCAGGAGGCGGTTAAACGTGATAAATGCCGGGTTAACGTCTTAAAGGTGTCTGAATTCGGCCTGGTGCAGATGACCCGCAAGCGGAGCCGGGAGGATATTGTCCAGATTATGTGTGAGCCGTGTAATTGCTGCGCCGGCAACGGCTGGGTAAAATCACGCCGTACCGTGGCCTATGAGATCTTCAGGAAAATTGCCAAAAGCCGGCTGCCGGGAGCGTCTCGGGTCATCATTAAGGTCAACCCCAGGGTGGCGGCCATGATGCTTAAGGATGAGGCCTCAACCATTCATGAGATAGAGGATGATTTGCAGATTCAGATAATTATTGAACCTGACAGCCATATGGCAGTGGAAAAGTACGCCATTATCTGGGGCTCGGATAACAGTAAAAGCAGTTTCCCTGTCTTGCAAAGGGCACGAACGTAGGGGTGTTATTGCACACGGCCCCGGCGTGGGGGCGGATATAAATAATTGTGGGCTGTAGTGCCTCCGTGTTACTTTTACTTGACAAAAATAGTGGATATGGTAAGTAGTTCTGTTTCTTGAGCTAATGTGGCCGTTGAAGTTGATGACAACGGTGAGTAATATAAATTGGAGGTAATTATGTACGCGATTATTCGTACTGGCGGTAAGCAGTATCAGGTAGAGGCCGGAGAGCGTCTGCGGGTGGAAAAATTAAGCGGTAATGTCGGCGATTCTATTGTTATTGAGGACGTTCTACTGGTTGCCGACGGTGAAAATATCAAGATCGGTCAGCCCGTTGTCGAGGGGGCTAAGGTCAATGCCAGGATCGTTGAACAGGATCGTGAAAAGAAGGTGTTGGTTTTTAAAAAGAAGAGACGGAAGGGATATCAGGTTATGAAGGGGCATCGGCAGTATTTTACCAGTCTTGAGATTCAGGAAATTCAGGCCTGACAGCGTCTGGATGACTAATGATTAATGACTATCCGGCTCGGAGCAATCATTTTTATGAAAAGCTCACAGGGCTGAGATTACCAAATTAAGAAAATAGAGGTTTCAGCATGGCACATAAAAAGGCAGGCGGCAGCTCAAGGAACGGCCGCGATAGTCAGGGACAACGGCGCGGCGTCAAGCGTTTTGGCGGTCAAATTGTTAAGGCTGGTAATATTCTGGTTCGTCAATTAGGAACTAAGATTCATCCTGGCAATAATGTTGGTTGCGGGCGTGATTATACCTTGTTCGCTAAGATTGACGGGGTGGTAACCTTTGAAAATTTTGGCCGTAATCGTAAACGGGTAAGTATATATCCGGCGGAAGCGAATTAAAAACTCCTGGTAACTATTCAGTTACAGTTACGAGTTGAGGGTAATTTGCAGCCCTTGCGGGCTAACTGCAACTCCTGGTAACAGGGTTAATACCGGACAGCTGTTGTCGGCGGACGATCCTTAACGGGCGGTCGGCGGAAAATTGCTGATCCGGTTTTTTTTATGGGTGGCGGAGAGATATGTCCTTTGTTGATGAGGCTAAATTTTTTGTTAAGGGTGGTGACGGCGGCCGCGGCTGCCTGAGTTTCCGACGGGAGAAGTTTGTCCCTAAGGGCGGCCCGGACGGCGGAGACGGCGGGCATGGCGGCAGCGTTTATCTTGAGGCCAGCCGTAATCTCCTCTCCCTGACTGATTTTCAGTATCGTTCTCATTTCATAGCAGAAAACGGGGTGGCGGGCATGGGTAAAAAACGCCATGGCCGTAAGGGGGGAGATAAAATTGTCTCAGTACCTCTGGGCTCCTTGATAAAGGATGCCGAGACCGGTGAACTGCTGGCTGATTTAGTAACCGAAGGTGAGCGTTTTTTAGCTGCCGGCGGTGGGGCGGGGGGGCAGGGCAATGTTCGTTTCGCCACCGCCCATAATCGGGCTCCACGCCGGGCCACGCCTGGTAAACCGGGTGAAGAACGCTGGCTGAAGGTCGAATTGAAATTATTGGCTGACGTGGGTCTCATCGGCCTGCCCAATGCCGGTAAATCCACTCTGCTTTCCAAGCTGTCGGCGGCCCGTCCCCGGATCGCCGCTTACCCCTTTACTACCCTGGAGCCTCAGCTGGGTATCCTGAAATTTGAATATTCCGATACCCCCTGTGTTATCGCTGATATTCCCGGCCTCATTGAGGGAGCTCATCAAGGGGTTGGGCTGGGGCATACGTTTTTGCGTCATATTGAACGAACCAGGGTGTTACTTCATATTATTGATGCCGCCGCTCTTGATCCCTGGCTGGATTATCAGGTCTTAGAGGAGGAGTTGCGCCTCTATCGGGATGAACTGGCCAGTCGTCAGCGTTTTATTGTTTTAAACAAGATAGACCTCATCGACGACAAGGAGCAGTTGGCGGAACTGAGTAATATTTTCCAGAAAGAGGGGCTGGATGTCCTGATGGTCTCGGCACTGGAGGGGGTGGGACTGTCGGAATTAAAGGATACACTGGCCGCCGTTATGGCGGTGGTAGAGGAATGAGTGTGGTTTCCCGGGCGCTTACGAATGAGTTTTCAACTTGATATTGATGATGGACTGAACCGGCGGCGTCAGCTTTTAAATGGAGCCAGGCGTCTCGTGGTAAAGGTGGGGAGTGCTGTTCTCACCACCTCCCAGGGCTTGAACCGGCCGGTGATGGAGGAACTGGCCCATGATCTTACGGCTCTGCGCCAGAGCGGTCTGGAAATTATTCTGGTATCTTCAGGGGCCGTGGCCGCTGGTCGTAAGGCCCTGGGGCTTGGTAACCGCCCCCTGAACATGAAAGAAAAGCAGGCCGCGGCCGCCTTTGGCCAGAGCGCTCTGATGCGGGTCTATGAGGACATCTTTGAGGCCCGGCAGCAGAAGGTGGCTCAGGTTCTGCTCACCCACAATGATCTCGCTAATCGTGATCGTTATCTGAATATCCGCAATACCATCTTTACCATGTTCGACTGGCAGCTTCTGCCGATAATTAACGAAAACGATACGGTCTCCGTTAAGGAACTGCGTTTTGGAGACAACGATACCCTGGCGGCAATGACCACCAATCTCGTCGGGGCGGATATTATGATCTGTCTCACGGATGTGGACGGCCTTTACAACGCTGATCCCGCCCTTGACTCCGGAGCCCGGCTGGTACATACGGTGGCGCGTGTTGATCAGGAGGTGGAGGCCATGGCCGGGCACGCCCACAGCACTCTGGGCACTGGCGGTATGCGCAGCAAGATTATGGCGGCCCGTATGGTGGCGGCCAGGGGAGGCAGTTCGTTAATCTGCTGCGGTCGGGAGGCCGGTATTCTGCGGCGTCTGTTCAGCGGGGAGTCCGTGGGGACCTTTTTCCTGCCTCAGGATGAAATAATGCACAGCCGTCAGAACTGGATTGCCTATACCCTCCGTCCCAAGGGTTTTCTGGTTTTGGACGAGGGGGCATGCCAGGCGATCATGGCTGGCGGGAAAAGCCTGCTGCCTTCCGGAATTATCGAAATTCGCGGGGATTTCGGGATTGGTGATCCGGTGCATTGCTTAGATGCCAGCGGTGAGCCTCTTGCGGCGGGTCTGGTAAATTATGCTGCCCGTCATATTAAGAAAATTCAGGGACGGCAGAGTAAGGAAATTAAGGAAATATTGGGTTTTGTTGACAGCGAGGAGGTTATCCATCGTGATAATCTGGTGCTGTTATAGTGTAAGCGGTATGACCATGATCGTATGCTAAAGTGTGGTTTGTAGAGCGCTTACCTTAAAAAGGGGGGGCCGGAGGATGTCCGGCGTCCTCTGACTGGTTATAAAAAAGAATGGAGGATATTATGTCTGTAGAAGAAACCATAAACCGGATGGCCCGAGAGGCCAGGCGGGCCGCCAGGGCGGCGGCCTCCATGTCAACTGAGGTTAAGAACCGGGTTTTAAACCGGGTAGCTGATGAATTGTACCGCCAGATCAGGATTATCCAGCAGGAAAACGAAAAAGATCTAACCGCAGGCCGGGAAAAGGGGCTTTCTGCTGCCATGCTTGACCGTCTGACCTTGTCTGACCGGGTAATTGACTCCATGGTTGACGGTCTGCGTGAGGTGGCGGCTCTGATTGATCCGGTGGGTGAGATCAGTGAGATGAATAAACGCCCCAGTGGTATTACGGTGGGCCGCATGCGGATTCCTCTGGGGGTCATTGCCATGATCTATGAATCGCGGCCCAATGTTACTATTGATGCCGCCGCTCTCTGCCTGAAGGCCGGGAATGCTGTTATCCTGCGCGGCGGTTCAGAGGCCATTCATTCCAATCTGGCTCTTGCTGCAATTTTACAGGACGCCCTGGCTGCTGAAGGGGCTCCTGCTGCCATCATTCAGGTAATTCCCACCACCGATCGGCAGGCTGTTAATGCTCTCTTAACTCAGGAGGCCTGTGTGGACTTGATTATTCCCCGTGGCGGTGAGGGGCTTATCCGTTTTGTGGCTGAGAATTCCAGAATTCCGGTCTTGAAACATTATAAGGGCGTTTGTCATGCCTTTGTAGATTATAATGCTGATTTTGAGATGGCCGCGGCCATTATCCTCAACAGTAAGGCCCAGCGGCCGGGAGTTTGTAACGCTCTGGAGACTATGCTGGTACACAGGGAGGCGGCGCCGGAGTTTCTGCCTTTTATCGGCAGACGTCTTGCCGGGGCTGGCGTTACTATGCGGGGCTGTTCTGAGACTATGGCTCTTTGGCCCGAGGCTCAGGCCGCTGATGATACAGACTGGGATCGGGAATATCTGGAGTTGATTCTGGCCGTCAAGGTGGTGGCCGATATTGATGAGGCCATGGATCATATCGCCGCCCACGGCTCGCAGCATACGGAGACTATTGTCACCGAGAGTTACGCCAACGCCCAGCGCTTTATCCGGGAGGTAGACTCCTCTTCGGTGATGATTAACGCCTCCACCAGATTCGCCGATGGCGGCCAATACGGCCTCGGGGCCGAGATCGGAATCAGTACTACCAAACTGCATGCTTACGGCCCCATGGGGCTGAAGGAATTAACTACTAAGAAGTTTATTGTTTATGGCAGTGGTCAGATTCGGCAGTGATCGGCTCATCCGGAATTTTGAATTTTGAATTTTAGAGCTTGGGACAGAGGGGGGAAAACCGGTATTCTTGGGGGTACTTTTGATCCGGTACATAACGGTCATCTGTCCGCAGCTCTGGGGGTCAGGGAGCACTTCGCGCTGGATAAGGTTTTTCTGCTGCCCGCCGCCCGTCCCCCTCATAAGGCAGGCTGCTCTATTACCCCATTTGAAAAACGGCTGACCATGCTGGAGCTGGCGGTTGCCGGACTGCCTGACCTCTCCGTCTGCACCCTGGAGGCAGAACGATCCGGCCCTTCATTCACCATTGATACTCTTCGAGCCCTGCGGCATGACGGCGGGCTCCGGCTCTATTTTATTATCGGCCTTGATGCCTTTGCTGATATTCATACCTGGAAGGAGTATGCTTCCATCCCTGATGAGGCCAATCTCGTGGTTTTGAGTCGTCCCGGCTGTCTAATCCCGGCGGATAAATATATTACTGATTTTTTCCCGTCCTTCAGCACGGTTGATGGCGGTAAAAGCTGGCAGGCGGCGGGAGTGACAGGAAAGATATATGTGCCTGCCATGGCAGTGCGTGCTGTTTCTTCTTCCATACTTAGAAGGGAGGCGGCGGCGTGCCGGGATATAAGCGCTTTGACCCCGGTGGCAGTGGCTGACTATATAGTTAAAAATAAACTGTATCAAGCCCCTGAGGGATGAAGTCTTGATTCAGAAGGTGAAATCCGGCATGTCTCAAACCCTGAAGGCGCAAAAGTTTAATACCTCCCGTTATATTCGTTTTGTGACTTTTGTCGGCCTGATAGTTAATATTCTGTTGACGACGGTGAAATTCTGGGCCGGGATAGCGGGTCATAGCCAGGCTCTGGTGGCGGATGCTATTCACAGTCTGTCGGATACCATCTCTGATCTGGCAATTATTATTGGTTCCTATTTCTGGTCTAAACCGGCGGACGCGGATCATCCTTACGGCCATCGCCGTATTGAGACTATTATTACCCTTTTTGTAGGTTTGATGCTGGTGCTGGCCGCGGTGGGGATTATACGCCAGGCTTTTTTGACCATGCATGGCGGCAGGCATATCCGGCCGGATCTGGTTACCGCCGGAGTGGCAGCGCTCTCAGTGCTGGTGAAGGAAGTGCTTTACCGCTGGACAAGGCAGGCGGGGGAAAGATGTCACAGCGGCGCGGTTCTGGCTAATGCCTGGCATCATCGCAGTGATGCTATCAGCTCTGTTCCGGCTCTGGTTTCTATAGTCGGCAGTATTGTGCTGCCCGGGATGGCCTTTCTGGATCGGCTGGGAGCGGTTGTGGTCGCCCTGTTGATTCTGCAGGCCGCTCACAAAATTATGCTGCCCGGCTTAAAGGAGCTGGTTGATACCAGTGCCGATGATGAGATTTGCAGGCAAATAAGGGAAATAGCCGTGCGGATGCCTGGGGTACGCGATATTCACCGCCTGCGGGCCAGGTTGTCTGGGGCCAGGGTCTACATAGATCTTCATCTGGTGGTGGATGGTGATATTACGGTTCGTCAGGGGCATGAAATAGGCCAAGCGGTTAAGAACCGTATCATAGACTCTGATCTCCAGGTGGTGGATGTGATAATACATCTTGAAGCTCAGTAACGGCTGTTTACTGTTTTCTGATCTCCACTCCGTTTCTGGCCAGATAATCCTTGACCTCGCTGATCGGCACCTCCCGGCGATGGAATATACCGGCGGCCAGGGCGGCCTCAGCCCTGGTGCCGGCAAAGACCTCGGCAAAATGGGCTGGACATCCTGCTCCGCTGGAGGCGATAACCGGGATACCGACATTATCACGTACCAGGTTAATAAGCTCCAGGTCAAACCCCATATTAGTGCCGTCCCGGTCGATACAATTCAGTAATATCTCGCCGGCTCCCAGCTTTTCGCAGATCTGAGCCAGGGTCAGGGCGTCTAAGTCACAGCCCTCACGACCACCCTTCACCGTGCATTGATACCAGCAGTACTCCTCGCCATTGGGGCCGGGCTGGGTAGTTTTTATGACGTGGTGATCCATTGCCTCAGCTTCATTCTTGACATATATCCGTCTCGGATCGATGGATATGACTACCGCCTGGCTGCCGTAACGCTCTGAAATCTGGCTTATGGCGTTATCGTGGCGGCCGAGGCGGCGGTATTTTTCTGCTGTGTATACAGCATCGCTGCCGATGGAGATTTTGTCGGCCCCGGAACGAAAATACTCTGAAGCCACATCGAGAGCCGAGTAGTCGCGGCCCTGGGAATCGGTAAAGTTACGGATGCCGCCGCCGATGGTCAGCGGTACAAATACCTGTTCCGAGGTGCGTTTCAAGACCTCTAACATCGGTTGATCTTTCAGGGGAAAATCCCGGAAACCGGTGATATTCAGAAAGGTTATTTCATCGGCTCCCTCATTAAAATAACGGCGGGCTAATTCCACGGGTTTACCAAGATTCCTCACCTCACCTTCATTCCGGACATCATATTGGTCGCCTTTGGTAACAATCAGATCACCGTTATCATTACTGCGGACATCAAGGCAGGCGATGATGCGTTTTGCCAGCCTGGTTCTGTTGTCGGCTGCTGTCGGTTTACTGCTCAACTCAAGCACTTTATCCGCGGCTAAAAAGTTATGGAGAATTTTAAGTCCGGCGGCGCCGCTTTTCTCCGGGTGAAATTGAGTGGCGCAGACATTTCCCCGGTTTATGGAACTGATAAATTCCTCTCCATAACTGGTGGTGGTGAGAATCCAGTCATGGTTGGCCTCTGTCTCCACGGCCCGATAGGAGTGGACAAAATAGAGTTTTTCACTCTCGTAATTGTCAAAGATGACGGAATCTTTGCGGCGTTGAATACCGTTCCAGCCTATATGAGGAACGGCAAGCGGGGCAAGGTTAAGATCAAAACGGCCCACGGCACCGGGGATGATCCCCAGTCCTTCGATGCCGGGTGACTCTTCACTGCCGGAAAAAAGGGTATGAAGACCTAAGCAGATACCTAAAAACGGACGGTCGGCCAATAGATAATTCCGCAGGGCATCTATGTAACCTAATTCCCGCAAGCGGGTCATGGCGCTGCCAAAACTGCCGACTCCGGGAAAGATTAACTTGTCGGCCTGATTAATATCATCGGCTGAGGCCGCGTCTTTGATTTCAAAACCTAATTTTTTAATGGCGTTGCGGACGCTTCTGACGTTACCGGCACCATAGTCAAGCAGGGTTATCATATGTTATATGGGGAATGTAGTTAACAGGAAAGAACTAAGCTGATCAGTTCGTGGTCGTTTATTAGCCCCATGTTACCTGACCGGGATGAGAAATGCAATTATTGAATAACGCTAATCTGTTAACAGCTCTCGTTTATGGCGTAGACGGTTGAGAATGGAATCGATACTTTCAAAGACCTCGTCCTCTTCTTTCTGGACAAGATTGTAAAAGTCGCATTGCATGCAGTCTTTTATCTTGCAGGCAAAAGAGCCCTGTACGCAGCCGCCGCAGAGAGTGCCGCTGACGGCCCAGCATACCCGGCCGCCATTTTTGCCGCCGTGCATATCTGAGGCGGCATGTTCCAGAGCTGCCTGACATACCCCCTGACTGCCAATGCGCAGGCCATTGGGCTCCCGGCCGCAATGCATGTATTCCCAGCAGTTCAGCCGCGGCAGCTTGTATCCCAGAGGACGCAGTACCTCCGCGAGCCGCTGACGGGTGATTGGTTTGGACAGCAGATGCTCATCGCTTCTGTTTCTGGCATATCTGGGCGGCATTTTACCGCCTCCCAGAATAATAGTATGTTCGGCTGAACCGTTGCGCATAGCCAGAGCCAGGGTTCTGATGGCCAGGTTGTTTTTTTCTTCATCGGCGTTGGGCGGGGGAAAGACGATGAATACTAAATCAAAGGAACTGTTGTTGTCTGAGGCCATGTTTATGGCGTCATGGCCCTGTTCATAGTCCATGAATATGCTGATATTGCGGCTTAAGGGGCTGAGAAGTACCATGAGGGAGGCGGACTCCACTGTTGATTCGTCAATAATTATAATTTTGGGTTCATCCTTACTGCTCATTATTTTTCACCATGATGTTGAAAGTTCAAATCGCTGTCTTGTCTTGAAAATCTCAGGCGCCTGGTTGACTGTCATAAAAAAGGTGCTGTGTAAGTTCAACTCTATTTTTGTATCACAAAGTGTCAGTCGGGTACAAGCTAAAAATAAGAGATCAGCTGCTGATGATCAGGCCCGCATCTTCATACTGTTTTACGGCAAATAGCGGCTGACGGTAGATGCTCCTTGCTATTATTGCTCTCTTATGGAATATATATATTGTTATAATCTGTTTATTAAGCGGCGCCTTGTCAATGAGGCGCTTTTTATTTTTTTTTGTCTGGAGATGTATGGAAAAGGTTGACAGTGAAAAGCTCATTATTGAGCTCAATTTTAGAAATGAAGTTATAAACGAACGATTAGAGGGTGATGAAGTCAGCAGTGAAAAAATGCTTGAGCTGCTGCCTGAAACCGTAATAGATAAGCGAACCTTAGAAACTATTGAGATTCATAAACTCTTTAAGTCCTTAGATTACACGAAGACCTTTGTCGGAGCTGCTCATCTCTGCCATTCTCTCATTAACCCGCCGGAATCAATTGAGCTGGTGTACGCCAAGCAGGATGCCTTCTGTGAGCTGGCTGCCAATGTCAATCTGCAGAAGGCGATTAAGGAATTTCTTGTTGGTTTCCATGAGGGAGAGGCGGATATATTTACATTTCTTAATGCCCATATTCATCCCATGACGGCTTATGGTGATTATAAAAAAGCCATGCGGGCCATTGAGAAGATGATGACTCTGGTTAAGAAGATCCCGCAGCCGGAGACGGTTTATCTGGATTCAATGGTTAAGACCATTAAGAGCTTTAACCGTTCTATTACCAGAGAGATGGTGGAAGGCCCGGTCTATCGTACCTTGAGCGGTCTTAAAGCGAGGAGTGACAAAACCATCTTTAATCCGGGGCTACGCTTTTATCCCACCCGCCTGGGGATTGGTTTCTGGGGGCCCGGTCTTGCCGCGCTCTTTTTTTTAGCCGGTTGGCTTATTCCGTTTATGAATCCTCCCAAGGCTCTGGTTCTCTGCCTGCTCTTCACCATGATGACGGCTGGCGGCGGTCTTTATGGTCTGCTGATTAAGCCTATCATCGACTATGAAACTGCTATTCTGCCGGTGCGTGAAATGCTCCTGGAATCTAATCGTTTCGGCTCCGCCCTTGAGGCGGTGGCGGCCATTGACGAATTATTGTCCTTTGTCCGTTTCGCGGAAGATATGCCGCATCCGACGACTATCCCGGAGATTACCAATGAGAGCAGTCATTTTTTTGTGGCCCGTAATCTGCGTAATCCCATCAGCGCCAAGGACGATCCGGATTTTGTGGCCAATGATGTGAATCTGACCAATGCCCGGATGACCTTTATCACCGGTCCCAACAGCGGCGGTAAAACCACTTATTGTAAGACTATTGTCCAGAATCAGCTTCTGGCTCAGATCGGGGCGCCGGTAGTGGCCAGTGCCGCTATGATTAATATGGCTGATCATATAACCTACCAGGCCCCCTCCTTTGACTGTCTTGCCGATCATGAGGGCCGTTTTGGTACCGAATTAAAGGTGACGAGGGATATCTTTTATTCGGTAACTCCCCGCAGTCTCGCTATTCTGGATGAAATCGCCGAGGGTACCACCACCAATGAGAAAATAACTCTGTCGGTGGATGTTATGAATGGTTTTCTCGCCATTGGTAATAATACCATGCTGGTGACCCACAGTCACGAGCTGGTGGATAGATTCTGCGAACAGGGGCAGGGGCAGTATCTGCATGTTGATTTTAAGGATGATAAACCTACCCATAAAATGGTTCCGGGAATATCGCGAGACAGTCATGCACACCGGGTGGCGGAAAAAATTGGCTTTTCGCCGCTTGATATTGAGAAATATCTACGAGAAAAGGGTTATAAAACTGAGGGGTAATTTTACGGGTTCTTAGTTACTGCGGGCTGGCTGGTTGTTGTTAAACTGATTTATTATTTCAGCCAGCCGCCGGGATTCTTCTTTTTTGTTCGGTGGAACAAAACCGTTCTCTATGAGATATTGATCCAGATCCCGCATTTCAAGAATTAATGACCTGTTACTGCCAAGCTGTCTTTTTTCCCAAAAGTCAACCATTTTGTTAAAGGCCTGCTCCATGGAGTTACCCCAGAACAGATAGTATCCATAGCCGTACTTGGTTAAGCAGGCTGGTCTGACGGGGCCGCTTCCCATCTGCTTGCGGGCAAATGATATTGGCAGCGGCTGTGGAGACTGGTTGTTATTATTGTCTGGACTATTCATCATGGCCTGATCATTAATTATATTCATTAATATTAATATTTAATATAATACTACATGATATAGTAATTAATAAATACCCCGTCCGGGGTATTTATGGGTGTCTGTACCCAGGCTGTTCTTCTGGTGGTATCTTTCTTGGGGGGTATGATGAAAATTTCCATGCGCTGGGCGACTATAATTGGTTCAATTCTCCTGGTATGGGGAGCTAACCTTATTATTATTCCCTCCTCCTACTTTAATTCACAGCACATCCTTCTGCGTCATTCACGGGATATTATGGTTAATATCTCTGACCTGACCATGGAACAGTCGTATAATCATCTCTATAAGGCCAGAAGCGCTGCCAACCTCACTAAATTACTGCTAAGCTCCAGGGTGGTCACTCATGAGAGCGCGGTGGGGTTCGGTGCTCTGGAGCATTATTTCTTTGATCAACTGGCCACCTATCCCCATTTAGCCGGGATCTATTTCGGAACACCTTCCGGAGACTTTTTCTATGTCAATCGTGATAATTCCAGGATTAAAAATGGTTTTCGTACCAAGATTATTAAACATGGCCCCAAAGGTAGAACCTGTCAGCTGACCTGGCGGAACAGTAACTACAAGATACTTGCCAGAAAGAATGATCCGACTGATACCTATGATCCGCGGCAGCGCCCCTGGTACCGGAAGGCTATTCGTAATAATCATATCGTCTGGACGGATCCTTACATATTCTTTACCTCTCAACGGCCTGGAATTACCATAGCCGGCCCGTCATATAACGCCAGAGGTCGTCTGCAGGGGGTGGTCGGGGTGGATATTGATATTGCCGAGCTTTCTACTTTCATCGGCAAATTACGGGTCGGGAAATCCGGTGAGGCCTTTATGCTGAATCGTAATGGTGATGTCATTGCCTATCATGATATCAAACGTTTGATTGTTCATTCCGGTCCCTCAGGAACTACTCATCTGGCCAGTGTTGATGAGCTTGATAATCCGGTGATTACCAAGGCCTTTGCCACAGTGAAGTGGCATTATGACAAGGATGGCAATATGCGTCTGCCAAAACCGGTCTTCACCTCATTTCTGTGTAAGGGCAAGCGATATACGGCTATGTTCACCCCCTTTGCCGATAAAAAATTACCCTGGGTTATCGGGGTATATATTCCTGATGATGATTATCTTGGCGAGATAAAACATAGTCGGAAACTGAATATTATTTATACGGTGCTGCTCTCTGGTATTGCCTCTCTGCTGGCCATGGCTTTTGCCAGAGCCATTACCAGGCCGGTGGTTGCTCTTCAGGAAGCGGCCAGGGCCATTGAGAAAAATGATATGACTCCTACCGTCAAGGCGGATTCCATCTTCCAGGAGATACAAGAGACTGCCGACGGTTTTACCAGGATGCAGAAGTCGATTATCAGTTATCGGCAGGAATTGGAGGAACGGGAAAAACTGCATGCCGCCATTACCAGTACTGCCAATGATGCTATTATTCTTATTGATCAGAAGGATAATATTTCTTACTGGAATCCAGCGGCGGAAAAAATATTTGGTTTCAGCAGTGAGGCGGTAATGGGGGCCAATATTTTTAAAACCATAATACCACCCGATGATGGAGGCGGGGAACGGGGTGCTGCTCTCAGAGCTCATATTCAGCGCCTGAATGATTCCGGCCGGGCCTTTGAGCTTATGGCTGTAAATGCCCAGGGAACAAAGATACCCATTGAGTTTTCTGCCGCTCATCTGGAGATTAGAGGCGATCAGCACGAGGTAGTTATTATCCGTGATATCAGTGAACGAAAGCGCCATGAGAAGGTTAAGAAACAGCTGGTTAATGATCTCCATGATGGTATTGGCGGTAATCTGACCAATATAAAATTGTTAGCTGAAATGAATGCCGCCCGGACAACAGATAAGGAGAACCGCCGGGTTTTGGAGAATATCGCTGATATTTGCCAGGACAGTATGCTTGAAATACGTAATTATATGGGCAGCCTGGACGGTCGAGAGATAAACTGGCCGAGCTGGCTGGCTGATTTAAGGCAGTACTGCTTTAAAACCATGGAGGCGCATGGTATAAATTTTGAGATGCATCATGTCTTGAATCCAGGGGCCTGCCGCCCTTCGTCTCTCCTGGCTATGAACATGTTTAAGATTATCAGGGAAGGTCTGACTAATATTATTAAACATGCCGGGGCCGGCAAGGTACGGCTTACTATTATTATAGATGGTGAGACCCTGCGTCTTAATCTGGCCGATGACGGCGGGGCTGATGCCGGAGATATTGAGCGCAACAGACACGGCCGGGGAATATTGAGCATGCGGGCCCGCTGTCGTGATTTGGGCGGTGAATTGAGTTTAAGGGCAGAGAATGGTTTGAAAATTGATATTGTAATTCCTCTGAAGGCTGATTCTGAGCATCTGGTCTGCCGGCAGGAAGATGTTTGAGCTGATATTGTTCAGCGGTATTTCTGAACAGTTACGAATCGGAATTGAGGGCGATTCTCTGTCCTCTGGCAAGTTGTAAGCACCTCATAAACGTAAGCGACAAACGAACTACACCTTGACATTTACAACACCCCCAGATTGTAAGCGATTCAGGGACGCCGCAATGTGCACGTTGACCGGGCGCAATCATACCCCCTGTATATTGCGGCCGGTCAACGTGTGCAGGGTGGTGTTCATGGATCGCTTACTCATAAACTATACTTTAGCATACGATCATGGTCGTGCTGGCATTATAACATCTCGGGATGTAAGGGATTCGGGGTGTTCATGGGGCGTTTACATTAAGTTACAAGGAGAGCAGGACAGATGCGGATCATGATTGTCGAAGACAACAGTATGTTAAGAGATAACCTTTTATTGCTCCTGGGCGGTGAAGCGGATATGGAGATTGTGGGCAGTTACGGTTCGGCTGAGGCGGCTCTTGCCCGGCTTGGGGGGGAGGAACTGCCCGATTTTATGCTGGTTGATTTAGGGCTGCCGGGGATGAACGGTATTGAGCTTATTCGACTGGTGAAGGAAAAATATCCCCTGATTGACATTATGGTGCATACGGTATTTGACGGTCGGGACACGGTATTTGCCGCTATCAAGGCCGGGGCTTCCGGCTATATCCTTAAAGGGGCGACCCCGCGGGAACTGATTGAGTCGATTCATAATCTCTGTGAGGGCGGAGCACCCATGAGTCCTAAAATAGCCAGGGCTATTATCAGCGAACTACAGGAGGTTAAAATCAGTGAGGAGTATATATTGTCGGCCCGGGAAAAAGAGATATTGTCCGGTCTGGAACTGGGCAACACCTATAAGGAACTGGCCGTTCTGCTGAATATAAGCCCCCACACTATTCATTCCCATATCAAGAAGATCTATGAAAAACTGCACGCTAAAAGCCGTCGTGAGGCCCTGACCAAGGCTAAACGAAAGGGGATAATATAGGCAGCATGCAGGGTGTTCATGGAGCGCTTATGTTCCTACCAGATAATGGCGGGCTGGCCATGTTGTTCAAGATAGGCGTTGCATTTAACAAATACCCCTGAGCCAAGAAAGCCGCGATGGGCGGAGAGCGGTGATGGATGGGTGGTTTTCAGGACGCAGTGTCTGCTTTGGTCGATGAGCTGGGCCTTCTTCTGGGCAAAGGCCCCCCAGAGCATAAAAACCACCTGCTGCCGCTGTTGAGAAATGGTCTTGATTATATCGTCGGTGAGCTTCTGCCAGCCAAGTCCGGCATGGGAATTTGATCTCCCGGCAATTACAGACAGACTGGCATTCAGCAGTAACACACCCTGCTTTGCCCACCGGCTTAGATCCGGTGAAAACTTCTGCGGTTTGCCGTGATAAATACTATTCGTAATTTCCTGAAAGACGTTTCTTAATGAGGGTGGAATAGGGATACCATCACGAACCGAAAAGCAGAGGCCATGGGCCTCGGAAACGCCCCTGTACTCATTTATGTAAGGATCCTGGCCAATAATTACCACTCTGACCTCATTAAACGGGGTCAGGCGCATGGCATTAAAGACCATATCCCGCGGTGGATAAACCTTCCTGCCCATGGCTGATTTTCCATAGGCCTCATTCACCAGGGCCTTATGATAGCCCGTCTTCATCAGCGGTATTGTCTCTTCCCAGAGTGGCATTATATTTCAGACCTCATCATCCTTTATTTTGTAAGCGCTCCATAAACCACACTCTTGACATTATAACATCTTATAATGTCAGCGGTACGACTATGATCGTATGCGCCCAGCAGGACGCCCCTGAAACCCTTACGTTCCGAGATGTTATAATGTCAGCGGTACAACCATGATCGTATGCGAGAGTGTAGTTTATGGGGCGCTTACATTAATTGAAAGATGTTTAGAAGATCAGACAACTATAGCAAATTTATTATTAACCTCAACTGTTGTTTTACAAAATGGCTTGTTGCGGCGCTTGCAGTCAATGAATGCTCTACTATCAGCCTGCGGCGCAGAATAGAGACCCTTATTATTGTGTTCATAAGTAACATGCTTCGTCTGGCCGGGATAGCCGCCGGGCATGGCCGTTACAAAAAAACACGCTGATTTGAGGCCTGAATTTGCGGTATCCCCGGCCCCTGTAACACGATTTTTATTTTCGTGATAATTATTTTGCTTGACAAATCCACGTTTTGTTTTATGGTTGGTGCCACTTTTACAATATTGGTAGCACGATGCCTTTCTGTTGCAGGAGAAAAAGCTATGTTTGTTTTACTTTCCAAAGGCGGCATTCTGGTCTGGCCCATTCTTTTCTGTTCGGTGCTGGCTTTGGCAATTTTTGTTGAACGTCTCATTCATTTTGCCCGTCTCAGAATCCGGGAGGACGCCGTGGCGGCGGAAGTGACCGGGCTTGTCCGGCATGGTGACTACCCTGCGGCTGGCACGGCGGCCGAACGGAGCAGCAGCCCAATGGGCCGTATCCTGTCCCATGCTCTTGAGGTCATGGGACAGGATCGGGAAACGGTGGAGACGGTCATTAGTCATTCTGTAGAAGAGGAGGTAAGAACATCTTCCCGGTATCTGTCTGCTTTGGCGACTATTGGCAATATCGCGCCCCTTCTTGGTTTGCTTGGTACTGTTCTCGGCATGATTAAGGCCTTTATGGTGATTCAGGAAATGGGCGGCAAGGTCAACGCCGCTGTTCTTGCCGGGGGAATATGGGAGGCCATGTTAACCACCGCTCTCGGGTTATGTGTCGCCCTGCCGGTGATGGTGGCGCATGGTTATCTCAACAGCCGCCTGGAAGATCATGAGGCACATCTCCAGCACGGTGTCGTTAGCTTTATTAAGGCGGTCGGCTGCCGGCAGTTGGAGCGCTAAAGATGATAATCCAGCCGCGTCGGAGAGAGCGTTTACAGGTTCAAGCTCCTCTGACCTCGCTCATTGATATGGTTTTTATGCTGCTTATCTATTTTTTGCTGACCGCTAATTTTATGGTGGACGAAGGTATTTCGATCAAGCTGCCCCAGGCCGGGGCGGGGACTCCACAGAACGAAAAGGTAGTTACCGTCAATATAGACAGGAGCGGCAGATTTTTTATCGGGAGCCGAGAATGCGTAGAGGGGGCGCTCCTCCATCAGCTTACAGAGATGCTTGCTGTCCGGCGTAATAAGCTGGTGGTGGTCAGGGCGGATCGGGAAGTAATGCTGGACAAGGCAGTCAAGGTGCTTGACCTGGCAAAAGCGGCCGGGGCAGAGCGGCTTAGCCTGGCAACGGAAAAACAGCCTTGAAACGAAGACCTAATTGGCTTCTGTACGGTTTAATAAGCGGATCGCTGCTGGCGCATGGAATTGTTCTGATATATACGCCAGCGGTCGATAAACACCAGCCGCCGCCGGCATCCAGTATTGAGCTGAGTCTATGTGATACGGCCCCAAAGGCGCGATTGGCAAACCGGCGGCCGTCCGCTCCCCCGCATTCTGTGGTTCGGGTGCCGAAACCGGCCGTGAAGAAGCGGCAGCCGCCGCCGAAAACTCCGGTCAATCAGGTTAAAGAGGCTCTGCCGACTCAAATTGCCGCTTTGCCCAGGCCTCGTCATACTGCCCTGAAACTCAGCGCGACAAGGCCGCAGCCCGCCGACATTACACCTCGTCGGATTCAGGCGGCCGCCCGCTCCCAGCCACGAAGGACGAGGCGGCTTATTGAAAAAGTAGCGCCGAATGGCAGCCGAACTGCGGCGGTTGTCCGGAAGACGATTGAGACAAAGGAGAGCACTGTAAAGCACTCCGGCGAAGCTAATGACAAGATCCGGCAGGAGTATCTGAGACTGGTTAGAACCAGGATTGAAAGGCATAAAAAATATCCGGGCCGGGCCAGGATCAGGTGGCTGCAGGGAGAGGTAACGATCCGCCTTTGTCTCACCCCGGCGGGTAAAACGCAGAATCTTGCCGTCAGCAAAAGTTCCGGCCGGGAGATCCTTGACCAGGCGGCGCTGCAGGCTGTGCGGGATGCGGCACCCTTTCCAAGACCGCCTGAAAAGATATTCAAGGGGAAAATTACCCTTGAGCTGAAGATCATTTTTAAGCTGACCTGAGATTAATTTTTTTTGTTGTTTTGTTTTTTTTGTTTGTAACAAGTTCGCGGGAGGGAGACTCTATGCTGGTACCAATTGAATTATACTGCCTGATCCAGAAAAAGGGGTACCTGAGCCCTGATCTCGCCATTGGCTGGCAGATCGGCCGGTATGTGGAGGAGGTTTTCGATGGCCTGCGGGATGTGAAAATCGCCGTGGCGGCCGAGGGTGACGCTGCTTTAGCCCTGTCATATTTGTCACAGGGGCCCGGGGCTGCCGGGCACGTCACGGTATCGGAGATCTTCCGGCCCTGGGATTTTCTTTTTTATCATACTGTTACCGGCACGGTGCTGAATTTTACCCTGATCCGCAAATATATAGAACTGCCGCGGCATCTTCGTTCCCTGGAGCCGGATCTCGCTCCTGATAAGGCTGCTGCCTTAAGAAAATACCGCGCCGGGATTGATTCGCTGGTCGTGAATATTCTTAAACGACCAGCGAACCGCTTCTGCGTTATCCGTGAAATACGCTGCCGGCCTCTTCTGCGCAGCCACGAAGATAACGGCACTATCCTCTGCTATCATTGCGGAAAGCAGGTTCCCATCCCTCAGGTCCTTGATATTGAAGGGCAGATATGCTGTCTGGACTGTTCCACTCTGGAACCGGAATGGTTGCAAGCGCTCCATGAACACCCTGCTGCACGCATTTAAGTCCCTCAATATACGGGTGTATTATCGGGGGACTTAAATGCGCACAGCAGGGCGTCCCTGAAACCCTCGCATACGAATCGTTCGCATATATTAACAGCAAGCAGACCGGAAGCAGGCAGGAATGTCTGGACAGATAAGCATGGAAAACCCGGCGCGCTGAGTTGGTATCCGGCGGCAGGCAGTAGTGTGAAAATAATATAATTCATAGTCAGCGTTGCGGATAAGAGCTGAATCGCCGGAGTTGTTTCCGGCAGGCTTTCTGCTCGAAGCGGCTATTACGAACAATTTAAAATAAGGAGGAAGGAATGCAGCAGAGAGGAAATAGAAAAACAAGATCTCATCCCCGCCCCCTGTATATGGGCAGGCAGTCAGGTACCCAAAAAAATATGTTTAAATCATTGCCGGCTGCGGCCGCGGTTGCTCTGGCCCTGGGGACGGTCTGCCCTGGGATTCCAGCTCTGGCTGAGGATGCAGTGAGCCTGGATTCAATCACCGTCAAGGGTGAATCAATAAGAGCGGCCAGTCAGCCTGTCACCATCAATGTCATTAAAGCGGATACTATTTCAGAGCTCAAACTTCTGCGGCCCGACAAGATACTTGAAGAGGTGCCGGGTATTGAAATCCACAATTACAGTATGGGCGGGGTGGCTAATGAAATCACTATTCGCGGCTTTAGTAATGGTGCCCACGGTGGTGACGCCGCCGTCGTCATTGATGGGATCCCCTTAAATGAAGGGGAATCCCATGCTGACGGCTACGCGGACATGAACGTCATTATCCCGTTGGAGATTGAGCGGGTTGAGGTATACAAAGGGCCCTCATCCCCATTATTCGGTAATTTTGCCAGGGGCGGCACCATTGCCTTTCACACAAAAAAGACAGGGGAATATAACACCTTCCAAACCACCAGCGGTTCCTATGATACCTATGATCTTCAATCTGCCTTCGGTCACGCCTTAAGCGATACGGTACGCATTAACACTGCCCTGCAGTTTTTTACCACCAAAGGCTACCAGGATCACTCATCCTGGCAGCGCGGCAATTTCAGTACCCGTCTCGCCTGGCAGACCACACCGAAGTTTGATACGGCCATTTCCGTGCGGCTGCATCGTTCCGAGTGGGACGCGCCGGGCTATATTCCCGAGAGCCAGTTCAACAACAGGGAAGCGGCCCGTCACCAGGCAGTAAATGCCGAGGATGACGGCGGTAACAAGACCTTTACAACCCAGAGGCTTGATCTGGGCTATAATCTGAGCGGCAACAGCCGGGTGCTGGCCTGGAGCTATGCCACTCAGCAGGATTTTACCCGTTTTGCCAAATTCGGCTACACCCCTGGCGGTCAGACCGAGCGCTTTTATGACCGTATGGTGTACGGGGTTGGGACAAGCTACAATTATGAAGGGGAGTTAGGGGCGCGGAAATTGAGCGGTGTTGCCGGTATCGAGTATTATCATGAGGATACCGACTGGGAACGCTACAATACCAGTAACCGGGTACGCACGGCCCAAACCGAGAGCCGCAACTTCATCATCAATACTTTTTCCATCTTCGGCCAGGCGGATTACGCTCTGCACCGCTTTTTTGAACCATGGCTCGGCTTCCGTTACGATTCTTTTTCCGGTGCTTATGATAATCATGATCCCGGCGCCGTTCCCTTCAAGAGGGATATGAACGACTACGCGCAGTTCAGCCCCAAAATCGGTTTTCACAGCCGGGTAGGTGAGGGGGTTGATTTCCGGGCTAATTACACCCAGGGTTTTGTGCTGCCCAAAGGCCCGGATAAATATAATTCTGCGACCGGCAACAAGGCCTCAACCATTAAGCAGTATGAGGCTGGCCTCACCCTGGAACCGGCAAATATGTTTTCAGGCGATCTGGCGGTTTTCCGTATTGATACCACAGATGAAACCAGGGAGTATCCGGCCGGTTCCGGTATCTATGTTAATCTTGGCGAAACCCGGCGCGAGGGGCTGGAGCTTTCCGCAGTGCTGCGACCCTGGCCCGGTTTTGAGTTTTTCGGCAATCTCACCGTCATTGATACAGAGATAATAAAGAATGCCGATTCGACACTGTTGGGTAAGAAGGTCAGGGGAGTTCCTGATTATATTACCAATCTCGGCCTGCGTTACCGGGCCGAGTCCGGGGTTGATGCCCGGATCAAATGGCGGCATGTGGATAGTTATTATATTAATGATGCCAACACCAGTTCCTACCCCGGTTACGATGTGGCGGATTTCTCTCTTGGCTATGAGGCAAAGACCTCTAAGGGAAGCAGGTGGCGTCTCGGCATGGATATTGACAACCTTTTTGACGAACACTACAGCCAGGCGGTATGGAACGGTTACGGCACCAATAATTACGCGCTGAGTCCGCCCCGAACCTTCTGGCTTCGTCTTGGCCTGGATATATAGGCGCCTTATGAAACATATTTATCTCTTTTTAGGAGTGGCGGTTTCTTTTCTGCTGTTTTTGACTATCGGCTGTGACAGGTCAGAGAAGGGGGCAGCTTACCAGCTGCCGAAGACGCTAACCCTGGCGGTGGGCGGAGAAAAAGCTGCGGGCTTCGACCCCACCATGGGGTGGGGAAGTTACGGCAGTCCCCTTTTTTTCAGCACTTTGCTTAAACGTGACGCCGGGTTGAACATCGTGCCGGACCTGGCAACTGCCTGGAAACTAACAGATAACCAGTTAACCTGGGTTGTCACAATTCGGAAAGCCGTCGTCTTTGCCGATGGTTCTCCCCTTACCGCGGCGGATGTCGCATATACTTTTAATACCGCGGCCGCCGCCGGCGGGGTGCTTGATCTCTCAAATCTGAAGAGGGCGGAGGCCGTCAGCGATACCAAAATTATTTTGCGGCTCAAACAACCGGATATTACCTTTATCCAATACCTGATTACCTTGGGGATTGTTCCCGCGCGGCGGCATGATGCCGGATTCGGACGCCATCCCATCGGCTCCGGGCCTTACAAACTTGTGCGCTGGGACGAAGGGCAGCAGATGATTGCGGCGGCCAATGAGCGCTATTACGGCGACCAGCCCTTTTTCAAAAGGCTGGTCTTTCTTTTCGCGGCAGAAGATACCGCTCTCGCCGCGGCCAGAGCGGGCCAGATTGATGTCCTTGCTGTTTCCTCTGTTATGGCCGCCCAGAAGATTCCCGGCATGAAGCTGCATGTCGTCAAAAGCGTTGATAACCGGGGACTTATGTTTCCCATTGTCCCGAATACGGGTAAAAAAACGCCCCGTGGTCTGCCAATCGGCAATAATGTAACCTCTGATATTGCCATTCGCAAGGCGGTTAACTATGCCGTTGACCGTAAGGCTCTGGTTGCCGGTGTGTTGGACGGTTATGGACGGCCGGCCTTTGGAGTTGCAGATAATCTTCCTTGGGATAATCCTCAAATTCGTTTCAAAGATGGCGATCCGGAGCGGGCCAGAAAAATTTTGGAAAAGGCCGGCTGGCTGGATTCCAACGGCGACGGGATACGCGAAAAAGACGGGAAAAAGGCGGAGTTCACCATTCTCTACAACGCTGAGGACAGATTACGGCAGGGACTTGCCCTTGCCGTCTCCGACATGCTTAAGCCGGTTGGTATCAAGGCCGTTCCCCGGGGCGAGAGCTGGGATCGTATCAAAAAAGAGACGCATGCCAATGTGGTGGTCTATGGTTTCGGGGGCCATACCCCCCTGGAGATGTACAGTCTCTATCACAGTCCCGGCCCGGAGCCGATGTACAGGAATGCCGGTTTCTACTCCAATCCGCTGGTGGACAGGTACCTTGACCAGGCCAGGAGAGCAGCCTCTTTCACGGACTCCATCCCAATCTGGAAAAAGGCGCAATGGGATGGAAAAACCGGTTTCTCGGTACCCGGCGATGCCGCCTGGGCATGGCTGGTAAACCTTGACCATATCTATTTTATTAACCAGCGCCTGAATGTCGGTAAATCGCAGATGGAGCCGCATGGACACGGCTGGCCCATTACCGCTAATATCGACCAATGGAAATGGAACTGATAATTAACGGCCGGTCTGGGGGGCTGTCGTCCATATGCTTATACTATTGAACTTTTTGTTTCTCAAAACAACACGGCTGGTTTTGCTGCTTGCGGCGGTAGCGGTTTTATCGTTCGTTTTGGTCAGTAACTCGCCCATTGACCCTGTCGATGCCTACGTCGGGACTGCCATACTCAAGATTTCACCCGAGCAGAGGAATATTATCGCTCAACGGTGGGGGTTGGACAAACCACCCCTCAGGCGTTTTCTCACCTGGGCCGGTCAATTGGTGAAGGGCGATTTTGGAGTCTCGGCCATTTTTAACGAGCCTGTTCTTGAGGTTATCGGTAAACGGTTTGTTACCTCATTCTGGCTCATGGCATTAGCCTGGAGTTTTTCAGGCGCGTTCGGTTTTTGTCTTGGACTGGCCGCCGGGGCCTGGGAGGGGAGCCTGATAGACCGAGGTGTCAGGATCTATGCCTATACCATGGCCGCCACTCCCACCTTCTGGGTGGGAATAGTCATGTTGATGGTGTTTTCCGTCTTCCTGGGCTGGACACCCACCTGCTGCGCCTGGCCCATCGGGATGAGCGCCGATCAGGCAACGATCTGGCAGCGGCTGCATCACCTGCTGCTGCCGGCGATAACCCTCTCTCTGATTGGGGTTGCTAAAATCGTTCTGCATACCCGCGAAAAAACCATCGAGGCCATGCACAGTGATTACGCGATTTTTGCCCGCGCCCAAGGGGAATCAACCCTTGGTATTGTACTCCGGCAGGCGGTGCGCAACGTAGCGCTGCCGGCCGTCACTCTCCAGTTCGCCTCTCTTGGAGAGCTTTTCGGCGGAGCGGTTCTGGCCGAGCAGGTTTTCGCTTATCCCGGCCTGGGGCGGGCCACCGTGGAGGCCGGGATAGGCGGCGATGTGCCTCTTCTGCTGGGAATCGTCCTCTTCAGCACGGTATTTGTGTTCACGGGTAACTCCATGGCCGACTTCATTTACCAGTTGGTAGATCCCCGTATAGGTAAGGTAGCGGGCTCTTCATCATGACCACAAATATTTTTTCTCTGTCAACATCCTGGGATCGTCGAACACGCACCTTAATGACTATTCTGGCATGTATTACTTTTTTCGCGCTGATTTTTCTCAGCGCCTGGCTTTATGGTGAGCAGGGCCAGGCGACCAATCTGGAGTTAAGGAAATTACCTCCCAGCTGGGAACGGCCCTTTGGTACTGACTGGCTGGGCAGGGATATGCTGGCCAGAACGCTCAAAGGACTCTGTCTGAGCCTGAGGGTTGGTTTGACTGCCGCTGCCTGTTCCGCCTTCATTGCTCTCTTATTCGGTTTAGCGGCCGCCATGCTGGGACGAACTGTGGATCTGATAGTGACCTGGCTGGTTGACGTGGGGATGGCCGTTCCGCATCTGGTTCTGCTTATCCTCATTTCCTTTGCCTGCGGTGGTGGAGCTAAAGGGGTTATTATCGCAGTGGCCGCGTCGCATTGGCCTTCATTAACCAGGGTAATCCGCGTCGAGATTTTACAGCTTCGTTCCGCGGACTACATTAAACTTTCCCGGCAGCTTGGCAAGGGGCCGTATTGGATTGCCAGGCGGCACCTGCTGCCTCATATCATGCCGCAGTTTGTGGTGGGTATGCTGCTGCTCTTCCCGCATACCATTCTGCATGCCGCGGGCCTGACATTCCTGGGTTTTGGCATGTCACCGCATACCCCGGCCATCGGTGTGCTGTTAGCTGAGTCCATGCGCTATCTCTCCACGGGGCTCTGGTGGCTGGCCGTGGCACCGGGAATAGCACTTATTGTCTCGGTAAAGGCCTTTGATATGCTTGGCAATAACCTCAGGGCGCTGCTTGACCCAAGAACCTCACAGGAATAGAACCTCTCAATGCTTGATGTACATGATCTTTCCATAAGCTTTTCCTCTTACGCACTGGGATTGAAAAAAAAAGAGGTCTGCGTCATACGCGGTCTTGATCTGCGGATAGTGCCGGGTGAAATTATGGCTGTCGTTGGGCAGTCGGGGGCTGGAAAAAGTCTTCTCGCTCATGCCCTGCTGGGAATTCTGCCGCACAATGCCAAGGTGAGCGGTTCCTTGTTTTTCAAGGGCAGGCCGCTGACTGCGGAACGCCTGACCAACCTGCGGGGGTGCCAGATAGCCTTGATTCCCCAATCGGTGACCTACCTTAACCCCCTGCTGCGCGTGGGGGTTCAAGTGGCCCGGGCCGCCTGCCTGGGCGGAGTATCCAGGAAGGAGGTGCCGTCTGTCGTCCGGCGGGCCTTGGCGAGGTACCTGCTCGATAAAGAGGTGGCCGACTGGTTTCCCTTCCAGCTTTCCGGCGGCATGGCCCGCCGGGTTCTTACTGCCACCGCCACGGTGGGCCAGGCGGATCTGCTCCTTGCGGACGAGCCCACCAACGGCCTGGATCCCAGGGCGGCCGGGGAGGCGCTTGGTCATTTACGTGAGCTGGCTGATACCGGCAAGGCCGTGCTGCTCATTACGCACGACATTAAAGCCGCCCTGCAAGTGGCGGATAAGGTGGCGGTATTTTGTGCCGGAACCACGGTGGAAATCGCGGCGGCAAAGGATTTTAACGGCCGGGGCAGGTTACGTCATCCTTATACCAAAGCACTCTGGAACGCCCTGCCCGCCAACGGCTTTAGAATGGCTATACCGCCGCTGATAACATCAACATCACCCCAAAATGATGGCTGCTTTTTTCGGTCTTATTGTCACAAGCAAGATTTTCTATGCGGCAAGTGCCCGCCGGGGCTGCGAAACGCAGACGGCGGATGGGTGAGGTGTCATCATGCTTGAGGGCAGAAAGCTGGCATTCAGATATGGAGAACAACAGAAATGGCTGTTTAAGGATTTTGATCTGCGAATCGCCCCTAATGAGATTGTCGGGATACCCGGCCCAAGCGGCCGGGGGAAGTCAAGCCTGGCGAAGGTATTGTCCGGCTACCTGTCCCCTCAGGAGGGCAGCGTTTTTATAGATGGCCGATCTTTACCCAAGGCAGGCTGCTGCCCGGTTCAGCTACTTTTTCAGCATCCTCAACTGGCGGTAAATCCACGTTGGAAGATAGAAGCAATCATGGACGAGTCGGAGAAGCCGCCGCCTGAACTCCTGCGGCGGCTTTCTATTAATCCTTCATGGCTGGAGCGCTATCCGCACGAGTTGTCCGGGGGAGAACTCCAGCGCGTCTGTCTGGCGCGCGCCCTGGGTAGTCAAACACGCTATCTCCTTTGCGATGAAATGACCTCAATGCTGGATGCCCTGACTCAGGTAAGCATTTGGCGGACGCTCCTGCATATTGCCCGGAAGCGCGAGCTGGGATTAATCGTCATAAGCCATGATTACGCGCTGTTAAAAAAACTATGCTCCAGGATAATTTTTTATTTTGATAATTAGTTACGTTATAAAGTCAGCGGTATGACCATAATCGTATGCGAAAGTGTGGTTTGTGGAGCGCTTACGAATGATCTTCGTCTAAAAAACTCGAAAATTATTCTACCACCCTTGGTTTAGAAAAGAAATTTTCCTGTTTGCCAGCCCAAAAAGCATCGGCCAGGTTTAACGCATAACGCAAGGCTCTAAACGGACACGGAGTTTTACTTGTTACTTGTGTCTGGAAAGATATTCAGCCACTCCGGCAGCAGTGGGTTTCATGGCTTCATCACCTGGTTTCCAGTTGGCGGGGCAGACCTCGCCATGTTCTTCGACAAACTGCAGGGCATCAAGGACACGGATGGCCTCGTCCACATTGCGGCCCAGGGGCAGATCATTGATGGTCTCATGGCGGACTATGCCCTCCTTGTCGATCAGGAAAAGACCACGCAGGGCAACTCCGTCGCTTATGAGAACACCATAATTATGGGATATGGATTTGTTGAGATCGGCCACGAGAGGGAACTGGATATCGCCGATACCACCATTGTTGACGGGTGTGTTTTTCCAGGCAAAATGGGTAAATTGTGAATCAACGGAAACGCCGATTATAGCGCAATTACGCTTTTTGAATTCCTCCAGAGCCTTATTAAAAGCCAGAATCTCCGAGGGACAGACAAAGGTAAAATCAAGAGGATAGAAAAAAAGAATTACATGCTTGCCGCGATATGAGGATAAAGATAAATCCTGCATTGAGTTGTCGGCCATAACGGCCTGGGCGGTGAAATCCGGGGCTTCCCTGGTTACTAATGTACACATAACGAGTCTCCTTGTAGTTGTTTATTAATAGCAGTTGAACATATTTGGTATTGATAACTTTTACTAAAGAATAGCACGTAATGGGAAAAAATCAACTAAAAAATTAAATCAGCCTTTTAATTGTAAAGGCCCCATAAACCGCACTCCCGCATACGATCATACCCCCTGTATTGGGCGGTCAACGTGTGCAGGGTGGTGCATGGATCGCTTACCTTACATTTAATCTGATATTAAGGCTTTTAAATCATTGAAGGTCCGGCAGGCGTAGATCTTTTGGCGTATGGCAGAGCCGCCGGTCTGGTTTTTAAAGTAACGCCCGGCATGATTTTTTATCCGTCCCAGACCTTGATTTGGATTCATATGCAGAGAAATTAATTCCAGGTGGCGGGCCAGGGCCCGGAGGCGTGAGTTAAGGGTGGGGATAAATTCCTTTTCCTGAAATATCCACGGAGCGCCCAGGGCCGCCCGGCCGATCATTACGGCCCGGCAGCCGGTTTCGTCCAGCATGGCGTGGATGTCGGCTGACGACTTGACATCTCCATTGCCAATTACTGGAATATTCACCGCTTGAACAACCATGGCAATAATCCGCCAGTCGGCCCGGCCGGAGAAGCCGTCTGACCAGGTGCGGGCGTGAACAGTAACGGCTGAGGCTCCGCTGTCCTCGGCCAGACGGGCGAACTCAGGGGCGGTAATCTCATCGTGATTCCAGCCGCTGCGGAATTTTACCGTCACCGGCCGCCTGCTGCTGGCCACAACCTGCTTTATGATTTCAGCCGCCAGCTTTGGATTACGCATGAGGGCGGCTCCGGCCCCTTTCTTAATAACCTTCCGCACCGGGCAGCCCATATTTATATCAACGATATCCAGCTCGTAATCGTTAAGAATGGCGGCCGCCTCAGCCATTATCTCCGGTTCCGCCCCGAAGAGTTGAACCGCGAAGGGGCGTTCGGCCGTAACGGTTTTCAGCATCCTGATGGTGGGCGGCTGCTGATAGGTAAGGCCATGACAGCTGATCATCTCCGAGACCGTCATTCCGGCACCATATTCACGGCACAGAAGGCGGAAAGGAAGATCAGTGTAACCGGCGAGGGGGGCCAGAATGCGGCGATTTTCTAAGAACTTGTTGATAAGTACGGCCCCTATTTGGTGATTAACCGGCCAGCATCTCTAAGGTTACGGCTGTGACATTATCGACGGTGAGGCCGAATTCTTCGAATAACTCAGGGGCCGGAGCTGATTCACCAAAGGAGTCAACGCCCACCACCCGGCCTTCCAGACCTACATATTTACGCCAATAATCGCTGACCCCGGCCTCCACGGCCAGTCTGGGAACACCGATGGGTAAAACCATGCTTTTATATTCATCATCCTGGGTATCAAAGGCGTTGGGACAGGGCATGGACACCACCCTTATGTTGCGGCCCTGATCGTTAAGCCGAGCGGCGCTCTGCATGGCCAGATCTACCTCCGAACCGCAGGAAATGATGACTGCCTCCGGCACTCCATCTGGTTCCAGGAGGATATAACCCCCTTTGTTTATGGCCGCGACTTGTTCCGCGGAGCGTGTTTGATGGGGCAGGCCCTGGCGGGAAAATAACAGGGACGAGGGGCCGTTTCGGCGTTCTATCGCGTTCTTCCAGGCTACGGCTGATTCTACGGCATCGCAGGGGCGCCAGACCATCATATTGGGGATCATACGCAGAGTAGCAGCCTGTTCTACCGGCTGGTGGGTGGGGCCGTCTTCACCGAGACCGATGGAGTCGTGAGTAAAGACAAATATATCGCGAATTTTCATCAGGGCCGCCATGCGCAGGGCATTACGGGCGTATTCAGAAAACATCAAAAAGGTGGCACCATATGGAATGAAGCCACCATAGAGGGATATACCGCTCATAATAGCCGCCATGCCGAATTCCCTGACTCCGAAATGAATATAATTGCCGTCATTTTCGGTCTTTATATTACGACTGCCGGCCCAGATAGTGAGGTTGGAGCTGGCCAGGTCGGCGGAGCCGCCGATTAATTCCGGCAGCAGCGGCCCATAACCGTTAAGATCATTTTGGGAGGCCTTGCGGCTGGCAATCTTTTCCGCCTTCTCATTAACCGAGGCAATGAAGGCGGCGGATTTTTCAGGCCAGTCGGCGGGCAGCTTACCTTGCAGCCGGCGGTTTAGTTCCCGGCCCAGCTCGGGAAATTCCCGGCTGTAGGCCTCAAATTTCTGCTGCCATTCCGCCTCAAGGGCGGCGCCGCGTTCTCTGGCATCCCAGGACGCCGCGATCTCCTCCGGTATGATGAATGGGGCGTAGGGCCAGTCTATTTTCTCCCGAACCAGGGCGATTTCATCATCACCAAGGGGGGAACCATGACAGGATTCCTTGCCCTGTTTATTGGGAGAGCCCCAGCCGATAATAGTCTTACAGCAGATAAGGGTGGGCTCGTCTGTCTCGCGGGCTCTTTCCACGGCTTCTTTTATTTCTTCCGGATCATGGCCGTCAACTGCTCTTATAACCTGCCAGCCGTAGGCCTCAAAGCGTTGCGGGGTATCATCGGCAAACCAGCCTTTAACCTCACCGTCAATACTGATGCCGTTGTCGTCATAAAAGGCGATTAGTTTACCTAAGCCCAGGGTACCGGCCAGCGAGGATACCTCATGGGATATACCTTCCATCATGCAACCGTCACCCAGAAAGACATAGGTATAATGATTGATTATTTCATGGCCCGGCCGATTGAATTGGGCGGCCAGCGTCCGTTCGGCAATGGCCATGCCCACGGCGTTGGCAATACCCTGGCCCAGAGGACCGGTGGTGGTCTCTACCCCAGGGGCATAGCCGTATTCCGGATGACCGGGAGTTTTGGAGTGGAGTTGGCGGAAATTCTTTAAATCATCAATGGTCAGATCATAGCCGGTGAGATGGAGCAGCGAGTAAAGGAGCATGGAGCCATGGCCGTTGGAGAGTACGAAACGGTCGCGGTTGGGCCAGGCCGGATTGGCCGGGTTGTGGCACATAAAGTCGTTCCACAGCACCTCTGCTATATCGGCCATGCCCATGGGAGCGCCTGGATGACCTGATTTGGCTTTCTGAATGGCGTCCATGCTCAGGGCGCGGATGGCATTGGCAAGATTTCGATGGGATGTCATGGCTTTTTCTCCAAAGGCAATAATTGGTGAGGCGGGCTTAATCAGCCTTCTGCAGCCTCATTATGTGATTGATTATATGTAAATAAATTGCTTCAGCGATGTCATTGGTAATTTTGGCCAGGGCCTCTTTCTTGTTGGCTTGTAAGGTGATGGGATTATCTGACATGCTCAGGGTTTCGGTAAAGGTGCGGTTCTTCTGCACCCAGACTACTTTTTTATCTTTTTTATTCTTTTTATTATTGTGATCAATAATGCTGAAACTTACCCGCAGGTTGGCCCTTAATTCATTGGCCAGCAAGTGGTTGCCATACGATATTTCCGGGTAGTTAATGTCAAGCAGAGTTCCGGTGAGTTCATATTGGGCCCGGGCCGGATTATCAACTAAATGAATGAGTTTACTCTTGCGCAGCCAGCTTGACAGGGACTCATCCATGGTGCTTTCCAGGCCGATTTCGCCGGTATTATTTACCCATAGGGGGCGGCTTAAGGTAATGGGGCGGCTGTCGCTATCGGCAATATAGGGGTTGTAATAACCGCAGCCGGCTAAAAAGAGCAGGAGGAACGTCGTTATAATTTTTGTTATTTTCGTCATTGTTATGCCACACGGCCCTTAAATCACGATATTGATTAATTTGTTTTTAACTACAATAATCTTTTTTATTGGTTTACCGCCAATGAATTTTTTAGCTTTTTCATCATTTACGGCTATTTCCCGTAATTCATCATCAGAGAGGCCCACGTTGACCAGGAGGCGGCTGCGAACCTTGCCCTTTACCTGAATAACTATGGTAATCTCATCATCTTTGGCCTTTTGAGGATCAAATTCCGGCCAGGCAGCGTTATCGAGAAGCTCGTTATGGCCGGTCATCTCCCAGAGCTCGGCGCAGAAATGCGGTACCATGGGGTAGAGAAGTTTGATGATGGCCGTCACTGTCTGTTTTATAATATGCGGGTCTGCTTTCTCCTGCCGGTCATTATCGGGGACAGTCAGCAGGAGGTTGGTGAGCTCCATTACCGCGCTTATGCAGGTGTTGAAGTGAAAGTTGTTTTCAATATCTGTGCTGAATTTTTTTACGCATTGATGGGTTTTGCGCTCCAGGTTACGGCTTACCTGGTTCAAGGTCTCGCCTGGTTCCGTATGACTTTTTAATAAATCACGGTTGGCATCCACAAAACGGTATACCTTGTTCAAAAAACGGGAGGCACCGTCGACGCCCTTGTCATTCCATTCCAGATCCTTTTCCGGCGGCGCGGCAAAGAGGCTGAAGAGGCGCACCGTATCGGCGCCGTATTTTTCAATCAGGGTGCTGGGATCAACCACGTTACCCTTGGATTTGCTCATCTTGGTGCCGTCTTTGATAACCATTCCCTGAGTCAGCAGGTTGGTGAAGGGCTCATCAATATTGAGATACCCTGTATCGCGCATGGCCTTGGTGAAAAAACGGGCATAAAGAAGATGCAGAATGGCGTGTTCCACCCCGCCGATATATTGATCCACCGGCAGCCAGTAGGCGGCGGCCTGCGGGTCTATCATCCCCTCTTTATAATGGGGATTGGTGTAGCGGGCGTAATACCATGATGACTCCACAAAGGTATCCATGGTGTCTGTTTCACGATGGGCCGGGCCGCCGCAGCACGGGCAGGTGGTTTCATAGAAGTCAGGCAGGTGATGCAGGGGGGATTTGCCGGATTCATCTAATTTAACTTCGGTGGGCAGCTGAACCGGCAGATCGGACTCCGCCACCGGCTGAATGCCGCATTTTCCGCAGTTCAACATGGGAATGGGCGTCCCCCAGTAACGCTGACGGGATATGCCCCAGTCCCGGAGCCGGAAGGTGGTTCTGGAGCGGCCGAATCCCTGGTCGGCGGCGGCTCTGGTAATGGCCGTCTTGGCCTTTATATTGTCCATGCCGTTGAAGTCACCGGAATTGATTAAGGTTCCCGGCCCTTCATAGGCCTGATTATTCGGCATTTCATCGGCGGAGGAACGAATAACCTCTAAACATGGAATATTGTATTTGGCCGCGAATTCATAATCCCGCTGATCGTGGGCCGGGACGGCCATTACCGCCCCGGAGCCGTATTCCATCAGAACGAAATTGGCGGCGTAGATGGGCAGCCGCCGACCGGTGAAGGGGTTAAGGCAAAAACTGCCGGTGAATACCCCTTCTTTTTCCAGTTCCTCACCGTATGAGGCCCGCTGTCTGGCGGCCTTGGTACGTTCAATGAATTTTTTAACCTCATCTTCAGTGCTGCCTCCCTTTGATAATTCCAGAGCCAGGGGATGTTCCGGGGCAATGGACATGAAGGTGGCCCCGAAGATGGTATCGGGACGGGTGGTAAAAATGGTGAGTTTTTTATCGCTGCCCTCAATGGGGAAATTGATTTCCGCCCCCGTACTTTTGCCGATCCAATGGCGCTGCATGGTCAGCACCTTATCGGGCCAGCCGCCTAATTTCTCCAGATCGGCTAATAATTCTTCGGCGTAAGCAGTGATTTTAAAGAACCAGCCATGCATTTCGCGGGGAATCACCTGAGAGTCACAGCGCCAGCATTCACCATCAATAACCTGCTCGTTGGCCAGGACGGTCTGACATTGTTCACACCAGTTAACTGTGGTCTTTTTGCGGTAAATCAACCCTTTTCTGTAAAGTTCAATAAAGAACTTCTGCTCCCAGCGGTAATATTCCGCCCCGCAGGTGGCAATTTCCCGCTGCCAGTCGTAACTGAAGCCCATACGGCGCAGCTGGCTCCGCATATAGTTTATATTGTCGTAGGTCCAGCGGGCTGGATGGGTGTCATGCTTGATGGCGGCATTCTCTGCCGGCAGACCGAAGGCGTCCCAGCCCATGGGATGGAGGACATTAAAGCCCCGCATTCTCTTATAACGGGCAATGACGTCGCCGATGGTATAATTGCGGACATGACCCATGTGGATGCGGCCGGAGGGGTAGGGGAACATCTCTAAAAGATAATATTTCGGTCCCTTGTCTTCCTTGACCGCGTAGCATTGTTCGGTCTGCCATTTCTCCTGCCATTTTTGTTCAATGGCCGCGAAATTATAGTGTTTAGCCATCCTGTCTGTTAACCTCGTACATTGTTGGAAAAAGTTAAATTCAGCGCTTTCATGAAAAGGCAGCCGCCTCATTCGGCTGCCGGGCCAGGTTCTCGAAGGTGGTAATGTCGGCTAAAAAAGCCAGCTTTACTGTGCCGATCGGGCCGTTTCGCTGCTTGCCGATGATGATTTCAGCCATCCCGAGATTGGGGTTGTCCGGTGCTTTATTATATACTTCATCACGATAGATGAAGCAAATAACATCCGCGTCCTGTTCGATGGCTCCCGATTCCCGCAGATCTGAAAGCTGTGGACGTTTATCGGTACGGCTTTCCAGGCTGCGGTTCAGCTGAGAGAGGGCCAGAACCGGGATTTTCATCTCCTTGGCCATGGCCTTCAAGGATCGTGAAATGTCGCTGATCTCCTGCTCACGGCTGTCGATACCGGCCCGGCCGCGCATGAGCTGCAGATAATCCACTATCACCATGCCTATATCATGTTCCGCCTTCAGTCGTCTGGTTTTGGCCCGCATTTCAAGAACCGTGATGGCCGGGGTATCATCAATAAAGATGGGGGCCTTGCTCAGCATGCCCGTGGCCCGCACTAATTTCGGCCAGTCCGTATCCCGCAGGTGTCCGGTACGGACTCTTGAGGCATCTACCCGGCCCACGGAGCAGAGCAGGCGCATGGCCAGTTGTTCCTTGGGCATTTCCAGGCTGAAGACCGCCGTCGGTACCTTGGCCAGCATGGCGGCGTTCTGGGCGATATTCATGGCAAAGGCGGTTTTGCCCATACTGGGGCGGCCGGCGATGATAACCAGATCTGAGGGCTGAAATCCGGCGGTTTTATGATCAAAATCATTGTAACCGCTGGGGACTCCCGTAATCATCTCCTTACGTTCAGCCAGCTGTTCAATATTCTTGAAGGCCTCGTTGATGATCTCGTTCATCCGGTAGAAGCTCTGTTTGCTTTTGGAGCTTGAGATATCAAAGACTTTTTTCTCGACCTCATCTAAAAGGAGGTCGATATTGTCTTGTTCCTCAAAGCAGCGACCGGCGATTTCCGAAGTGGTTTGAATCAGTTGGCGGAGGACACTTTTGTTGCGGACAATGGTGGCATAATAGGCGATATTGGCGGCCACCGGCACGATGTCGGTAAGTGTCGCAAGATAGGAGGCTCCGCCGACTTCATCCAGTTTATGGCTATCCTTTAAGGAGTTGATAATGGTAACCAGATCCAGAGGCTCAGTTTTATCAAAGAGGCTGAGCATGGAACTGTAGATGGTCTGGTGAGCCGGTTTATAAAAATCGGAGGGAGCGAGGAGGTTTACAACCTTATCCATGGCCGGCTGGCGGAGAAGAATGGAGCCTAAAACGCATTGTTCAGCCTCAATGTTTTGAGGCGGCAGGCGCTGACCGATGGTTGAGGGGGGAGATGGCGCTTCCATTGATGGGTTGTGATTCCGAGAGGACGTGAATAGTTAAAAATTACAATGCCGGGATGCGTGAACATCGCCGGCATTGTAACTACCTCATACAGACTTTATATAAATTGTCCTGCTTAGTGTTTAATCTTAAAAAAAAGCAGGCCGCCGGATGGATGTGATCAGAGGCCACTCTGTCATTACCAGATGCGGCAGCACTATGCAGTAAATTAAATATTATTCGGTCTGCGGTATTATTTCAACTTTGATGTCGGCGTGAGTCTGGTAGCCGATCTTAATGGGGATGTTGAAAATCCCTACAGTTTTTATGGGCTCGTCAATGGTAATCTTACGGCGATCAATTTCAATGCCGAGTTCTGCTAATTTATCGGCAATCTCGGAGTTGGTAACCGAACCGTATAATTTGTTTTCATCACCAACCCGTTTGCTGATAGTAACCACGGCTCCGGCAATTTTTTTGGATAACCCTTCAGTCTGCTGGCGCAGAGCTGATTTCCGGGCTTCAATGGCATCTCTCTCCAGCTCAAGACGAGCCTTGTTGGCCTTATTGGCGAGGACAGCCAGATTCTGGGGAATAAGGTAATTACGGCCAAAGCCTGGTTTTACTGTGACTAAATCTCCCTCTTCTCCAAGATTATCTATGGTCGTTTTCAATATTAATTCCATATGTCCCTCATTCTATGTAGTTTTTTGTTTTATGTTTTTTGTAACTATCGATGGACTCGTATTTAACATGCTTGTCATGAAACGAAAAGTCTATCAATAACTAAGAGATGGCTAAACAGATAAGAGTAAACTCCAAGATGGAGTACAGCTCAAAAGTTATCTATTCCCCATTAATTTTATCTACGGGCCTGGGCTTACGAAAATTGGCCCAAATTTCAACAATTCCTAAAAAGGCCAGCATAATAATA
This sequence comes from Desulfobacterota bacterium M19, assembly GCA_048820955.1. GTDB lineage: Bacteria > Desulfobacterota > Desulfobulbia > Desulfobulbales > VMSU01 > JAADIV01. The sequence continues at coordinate 222,732 of JBMERE010000004.1, forward strand.
CCATAGGCCTGAATTGTAATAATTATATAAATCAAAAATCTTATGGGTTTTGGTACCTCCCATTTTTCCAGCAGACTGGTCAGAACTGCCAGTCCCTGCAGGAAATAGAGAAAACCAAGCACCAGAACTATATTAAGTCCAGTCGTGTTCAACCATATGCTGGAGATCATTAAAGCAAAAACTCCAGCGATGAACAGCCAGATTAAATTATCCGGCAGCCGCCAGCGGCGAAAATCATCCCATACTTTAATACCGCTTCTTTTTAACAAACGATTGGCCAGCAGCAGATTCAGCCATATTGTGCAAATGGCCGAGATCAGCAGGCTGCCGGGAAATATGCGGGGGACGGTTTCTCTTGTCCGCTGAAATACCTCTTTAAGTTGAGCCTTGGAGTCTGGAGTCAGCCCCGGCGATGTGCTGTATGACTTAAAGGCTATACTCAATGACGTATCAATTTCTTTCAGAACCGCCTTGTAAATATTAACCTGACTGAAGGCGCTGAAGGCAATACCCAGAACGAGCCAGGTGAGAATTATTGCCGCTATGCCCTTCAAGCCGGCTCGGTGGATACTGTCACCTTGACTGATTGATTGTCCCAGGATAATTCCGGCTGGTATCAGACTCAGGGCTGAAAAGACAATCTGAACATCAGCGGCCGTAATCATAATCAGACCGGCTGCCGGAACAGCTGCGTAAGCTGTCAACCTGCCGCCCCGCTTAAAACCTAAGACGGTGATATAATATATTATCGGCAGAGGAGTAATAAAATACAGCCAGAAGAAAAAACTACTGACCACCGGCAGGGTAAGGATAAGCGCGGTGATGCCTATTGCCGTTAAATAATATTGGCCGCTGAAACTCCTATTTGCCTGTTCCAAGTCACTATAGGGGGAGTAATCTGTTCAAAATACTGCTGTTTTACAGACGGGTTGTGGCGCTATAGGGTAGCAGGGCGATTTGCCGGGCCCGCTTAATGGCCTCGCAGCACTGCCTCTGGTGCTTGGCGCAATTACCATATATCCGGCTGGGGATAATCTTACCCTGGTCGGTGATAAAATTGCTTAAGGTCTTGACATCTTTGTAATCAATTGTCAGGCTGCTGTCGGCACAAAACCGGCATATTCTTTTACGGATAAAGGTCTTTTTCTTATATTGTTGACGGGTTGGCGCTGCCATTTTTTCTGTCTCCTGTTGTATCGTATCTTGGGTCTTAGGCCTGGTCTGCCGCTTCTGTAACCGCTTCCGGAGCTTCCTGGGTCTCGACTTCTTCGGCTGGGATGGTCTCTGCTTCCGGTTCAGGAGCGTCAGGAATATATTTATCCTGAATTTTGATGGTCATATATTTCATGGTATTTTCATCGATACGAAAGAGACGCTCGATTTCATCAACTGCCGCGGGGATACCGGCATATTCCGTGAAAACGTAATAGCCCTGATTCTCTTTTTTGATGAGATAGGCCAGCTTCCTGAGACCCCAGCGGTCAAGTTTGATGATGGTACCGCCGGCCTTTTCAATAACGGCGTTGGTGCGGTCGATAATGGTGGTTATATCATCCTCATTGGCCGTGGGCCGGATAATATAGATTGTTTCATATCTGCGCATGCTTCCTCCTTGTGGACTATGGGGGTGGTTCCCCAGGCCCTCGTGTTTCCTGCCTTAAGAGAGCAAGAAGGTTTACGAATAGAGGCTGGACAATAAAAAATCCAGCCAGAGAATAAACGGATTCTTTACCATATAATCTTGTTTTATGTCAAATTGTTTTTGTTGCGCTGCCACAACTTAAGTAATTCCGCCTCTGACAGGTCGTGGAGATTAAGTCCTTGCTCAAGGGCCAGATTCTCCAGACCGCGAAAACGGCGGATAAATTTTTCGGTGGCAAGGTGCATGGTATCTTCGGCATTTATATTATAGAGGCGGGCCAGGTTGACCAGCATGAAGAGGACATCGCCCATCTCTTCGATAATATGATTTTGATCATTATCTCTTACGGCTTCTAATAATTCTTCGGTCTCTTCGGTAAATTTATTTACTGCCGCCTGCCGTTCGCTCCATTCAAAGCCATTATGGGCCGCCCGTTCAGATACCCGTTGCGCCCGGCGCAGGGCCGGCAGACTCCTGGGTACTCCGGCCAGACGGTCGGCGGCACTGGAGGCGGTTTTTTTCTCGGCGGCCTTGATCTCGTTCCAGCGCTGGCTCTGCCGGGCCGCTGAGCCAACCTCTTCGTCACCAAAAACATGGGGATGGCGGTGTATCATTTTGTCAGCAATACCACCTATAACTTCGGCCAGTGAAAAGTCATGCCGCTCTTCATAGAGCTGGCTGATAAAGACAAGCTGAAAGAAGAGGTCGCCCATTTCCTCCCGAACAGCAGCCGCCCGGCCGCTGTCAATGGCATCGATTGTTTCATAGCATTCCTCAAGGAGGTAGGTTTTCATGGTTTCCGGGGTCTGCTTCTGATCCCAGGGGCAGCCTTTCTGCGGATTGCGCAGGGCGGTAATAATTTTGTTTAAACGCTGGAGTTCCTGCTCGGTGGTAGTCATGACTTAATAAGAGAAGTTGGCTGGAGGTGGATATAGGAGAAAATCTATTCCCCGGCGGTTGATATTTCGTCGTTATCCGCAGGGGGTGGAGTGTTGTCGTCTGTTGCGGGAGCCGGGGCCGGGGCCGGAGCCGCTGATTCTTTTAAACTCAGGGCGTTATCAATAATTCGGCGTCCTACGCCGAGACGGGCTCGTAAGTCAGAGGGCTTGCAGGGCTTGACCAGAAAATCATCGGCTCCGCCGTCTAAGGCCATGAGCTTTTCTTCATGCGACTTACGGGCGCTGAACATGATGGCGTAAACATAAGGCCCGGTGCGGGTACGTAGTCGCTGACAGAGCTGAATTCCGCTGATTCCCGGCAGGTTCCAGTCTATAATGGCAAGGCGAATGGCAGGGTTTTTCTCTAACAGTTCCCAGGCGTTATCGCCGTTGTCTGCCGCGATGGTTTCATAGCCCCATTTGGTGAGGAAGTTTTCCACCCCTTTACGCACTACCGGATTATCTTCAGCCAGCAGCACTAAGGGCTTTGTGATTTTTGACGGCGCCATAACAGCCTTTTTCCAGTCCTGAAATTTATCTTAAAGGTGAGATTACCATTTCTCATCCTGAATAACAATATCTCTCTGAATAAGTGTTCTATTTTTCTGCTTGACTGAACTATTTATACGCACTATGTTCACCAACAAACTTTATTATGTTATTTAAAAAGGTTCGTCTTTTGTGGACGATATATTTATTAATATATGGATTGGAGGATTATGTTATGTCAGTTTATGTTGTTGGGCATAAAAGCCCTGATACGGATTCGGTAACTTCTGCTATTGCCTATGCTGCTTTACAGAAAGAGATGGGTGTTGACGCGGTTCCCGCCATGCAGGGTGAGTTGAATCCTGAGACTGAGATGGTATTGAACAAGTTTGGTTTTGCCGCCCCTGAAATCATGACGGATGGCGCCGGCAAACAGCTGATGCTGGTGGATCACAGTGATCTGGCTCAGGCTCCTGACAATCTTGGTGATGCTGAACTGCTGGCTATTATTGATCATCATAAGGTCGGTGATATTACCACCAATAATCCCATCATTTTCAACGCCCAGCCCGTGGGCTGTACCGGTACGGTTTTAAAGCAGCTTTATGATCTTAATAATGTTGCTATCCCGGCCAATATCGCCGGCATTATGCTCTGCGCCATTTTAAGCGATACCGTAATGTTTAAATCCCCCACCTGCACCGAGGCCGACAAAGCCGCCTGTGAGGATCTGGCCAAAATCGCCGGAATAACTGATATGGAAGCTCTGGCCATGGAGATGTTCAAAGCCAAGTCTGCCGTTGACGGTGTACCGGCCAAGGATCTGGTGTTCAGAGACTACAAAGACTTTGACATGAATGGCAAGAAGATCGGCATCGGTCAGCTGGAGCTGGTTGATCTCTCACTGGTTGATGGTATTCGTGATGACCTTTACAAGGCCTGCGAAGAGGTTAAGGCCGATGGCCGTCATACCGTTCTTCTCATGCTCACTGATATTATGAAAGAGGGTACTGATCTGATGGTGGTTTCTGATGACCCAAGCCTGGTTGAGAAGGCCTTTGGCGGCAAGCTGGAAGGCAATACCATGTGGGTTGACGGCATGATGAGCCGTAAAAAGCAGACGGTTCCTAATATGCAGAAGGCCTGCGGTTGTTAAAATAACTGCCAAGGTATTAACTGTGTAGATCTGTCATAATCTGTGACTAAATAGTTACAGACTCTTTACACACAAAAAAAGGGCTGTTCCGCCTCCCTGTTCCGGGGGGCGGAACAGCCCTTTTTTTTTGGGGGGGTAGACTTGGAATTTTAAATTATTTTTAGTTGTTTTTTTTGTAAGCGCCTCATAAACCACACTCTTGACTTTATAACATCTCGGAATGTAAGCGTTTCAGGGACGCCCTGCTGTGCGCATTTAAGCCCCCCGATAATACCCCTGTATATTGGGGGACTTAAATGCGTGCAGCAGGGGGTTCATGGGGCGCTTACGTTTTTTTTGTTCTGTAACTACTGGTATTTAGGTTTTTTCGTTTGAAGATTTAGAATGGGGGGGCAATAAAAAAACAATAAAACCATTTGATTTTTATTGTTGCTTGTGAACACAATATTGAGAGTCTCTGTTCTGCGACGCATACTGATAGTCAAGTATTCATTGACTTGGTTTTTTTTAAAAATATTGGGGGGAGACGTGAGTAGAATTATTGTTTTCGCGAACCGCAAAGGCGGGTGCGGCAAAACCACTACGGCGGTAAATACCGCGCATGCTCTAACCACCCATGGCCGGGTACTCCTTATTGATATGGATGCCCAGGCCCATGTCTCTATTATATTTGGTTCCGCTCCTCCCCGTCAAAATACAATTCTTGAGGTTCTTGAAGACAGACTTGCCTTAACAGAGGCGATTTCCTCCAGCCGTATTGCCGGTCTTGAGTTAATTTATTCTTCGCGTAATCTCGGTGCCTATGAATTAGGCGCCGGCTCTGATGATGAACGGGCGCTTGTGCTGGCGGAACAGATTGGCCTTGTTCAGTCTCTCTATGATTATATTATTATCGATCCACCCCCGACTCTGGGGATTTTGATGGTCGCATCCCTTGTCGCTGCCAGAGAGGTCTTTATTCCCATGCCCATGCATTTTCTGGCCATGGAGGGACTGGCCGAGATGATGCAGGTTATTTATCGGCTTAATGCCTCATATAATCCTGCTCTGCGCCTAAGCGGTATTGTGCCGACATTCTATAACCGAAAGACTAAAATAGCTCATAAGATCAGTGAGGAGATAAAAGCCGGTTTCGGGACGGAGATTATGATGCCGGGGATAAGGAATAATATTACTCTGGCCGAAGCTCCGGCCTATAAAAAGACGATCTTTGAATACGCTCCCAAAAGTCATGGGGCGGTTGATTACAGGAAACTTGTTGAAGAGGGAATTTGTGGAATGATGAAGGATAAAAAATGAGGGGGGTGGTCTGACTGTGGTTATAAATCTGAATTTAACAAGGGATGGACATGAATAACTTACCGCAAGATATTACGATTTTGCTGGCCGAAGACGCCAGGACTATGCGCCGGATTGAGGTTAACATCCTTAATTCGCTGGGCTATAAAAATATTATTGAGGCGGATGACGGCGCCCATGCCAAAAAGCTGCTTCAGAAATCAGGTGGTGTTGACCTGATTATCAGCGACTGGAATATGCCCAATATGAGTGGTTTGGATCTCTTGGCCTGGATCAGGACAAAATCCAAAAAATTTAAAAAGGTGCCGTTTATTATGGCCACCGCTCAGGCTGATAAGGCCCAGAAAGATAAGGTGATTGGGGCTGGCGGCACTTCAGTGGTTGCCAAACCTTTTACCCCTGATGAGTTAAGCCGCAAGATCGGACAGGCTCTGGGGCTTGAGGCGGATAAAAGCGAAGCCGTTGACGAGGAAGAGCTTGTGGATGGTAAAATCAAGCTGCGGGTGGCCCATTTACAGATTACCGACCATCTGCTTTTAGGAATGGTGCGGGAAGAGATTCGCGCCGGTCTCATTAAGCCGGATAATTTTGTCCTGCAGACGGAACTTATGGGAGGGTGGAATCCGGTGATTGACGCTCTGGAAGAGGGCGAGGTAGACGCGGCCTTTATCCTGGCTCCCATTGCCATGGATTTGAACAGTCACGGTTCTTCCATTAAAACGGTACTCATGGCTCATCGGGGCGGTAGTATCATGGTGCGCAACGCTTGTAATGACTATAAAGAGCCCTATCGTGATTTTTTTAAAAAAAAGTCCTGCCTCATTCCCCATAAATTATCCATTCATCATATGCTGAGCCATATGTTTTTCAGGGGAATCGGTCTCAACGCCAGTCTTGACAAGGGAGAGGATGTGGATGTGAATTTTGAGGTGGTAGCCCCGGTTTCCATGCCGGCCTTTATGGGTTCCAACCATGAGGCTGCCGCCTTCATAGTGGCGGAACCTGTGGGCTCCAAGGCCATTAACGGCGGTATTGCCAAAAGGCAGTTTATGACCACCGAGATCTGGCCGGAACATCCATGCTGCGTGGTGGCGGTACGTCAGGCGTTTATTGATAGGCATCCGGAAGCCTTGCAGGAATTTATTAATTATCTTGTTAAGGCCGGTAAGGTCATGGCCGTCGATCCCGCTAAAGCCGCCAGGGTTGGGGTGGAATTTCTTGATCCCGATAAAAGTATCGGTCTCAAAGAGACGCTTCTGAAAAAGGTTATTGTTGATCCCAATGGTATTCGCTGGGACAGTTTGTATCCTTCGGCGGCCGATTTTGAAACTATTCATAAATATATGGCGGATGAACTTCATATTGCCGGTGAGCTTAATGTTGACCATCTGCTTGATCTCAGTTTTGCTGACGAGGCCTGTTCTGCCAGAGACAAGGTGGTTTTACCGCCCGCTATTCTGGCCCTGGAGGAAATTCCCGCCTTACTCTCCCCGGAGGATGAGAAGACGGCCGTTGCCCCCAGGATATCTCTTAAAAAGATGCTTTTTGATAAGGGTATTAATCAGGACAGTGTTACGGCGGAGCGGTTAAGTAAGCTGGCGGTCGATTATGACCTCCTCTCAGCTGAGCATGAAAAACTGCGGGAAAAGTTATCTCGGCAGGAGGAGAGACTGGGGAGTTATGAGGGGATGGCGGACAGGCTGTTCAAAGACGGTGTCGCCCGCCTGAGAAATAATGATTTTTTTGAGGCAGCCGGTCTCTTTAACGCCGTTTTAATTATGGAACCGGAAAATTTAAAAGCTCTTAATAACCTGGCTGTTGTTTATAGCGAAATGGATTTCCCTGAAAAGGCCAGGAAGACCCTGGAGAGAATTTTAGAGCTTGAACCAGATAACATAATTGCCAGGGATAATCTGGCGATTTTAGAATTATGATATTGTAATTTCGCTAATTATTTCACAAGTTAAAACAACTGGAAATGGGAAAAAATAATCAGATAAATAAAAGAAACGATGTAATTCCGCAGGCAGAATTATACTCTTCGAATTTAAAAAAGATCATCGGTATAGACCTGGGTACCACCAATTCCCTGCTTTCCTTTGTCAAAAACGGTGCTCCCCGGATTATTCCCAACGAGCGGGGCAGCCGTACTACGCCGTCCGTAGTCTGCCTGAAAAAGAATAAAGTAATTGTCGGAGAGATGGCCCGTAACCAGGCGGTACTTAACTCTGAACTCACGGTGGCCAATGTCAAGCTGGACATGGGTACTGAGCGCCGTTTTACTATTAATGAGCGCCAATACGCTCCTGAGGAGATTTCTGGTTTTATCCTGGCCCATCTACGGGAGATTGCCGAGGATTATCTTGGTCGTGAGGTGGAGGAGGCGGTTATCACCGTCCCGGCTTATTTTGATGATAATCAGCGGCAGGCTACATTGCGGGCGGCGGCCATGACCGGGATTTTGGTGCGGAAATTGTTGAATGAACCAACTGCCGCCGCTCTTACCTACGGTATGAGCGAGGGCGGGAACAGCCATATGCTGGTGATTGATCTTGGCGGCGGTACCCTGGATATTACCCTCATGGCTTATGAAGATAAGGTTTTTCGGGTTATGGGGGTGGGGGGATCCACTGCCATTGGCGGCATAAATTTTGATAACGCCATCATTGAATACATCCTGACCAGTTTCGCCGCTGACTGCCCTTATGATTTACGAAATGATCGCATCGCTTATCAACAGTTGGTAATTCACGCTGAAAAGGCCAAGATTGATCTCTCTTCCTCTGATAGCACTACCCTTATGATTCCTTATATAGCGGTAACGGATGACGGCCCTCTGCATTTAAATATGGAGATCAGCCGGACGGATTTTAACGACCTGTCCAGTCCGATTCTGGAAGAAATCAAAAGGCATATTTTAGAGACCTTCTCGCAGGCCGGTCTGGCTCCGGAGTGGGTGGACTCGGTGATTATGGTGGGCGGTGCCAGCCGCATTCCGGCGGTGGGTGAACTGGTGGATGAGGTTTTAGGCTTCACCTGTGCCGGGTCGTCTGGCGGCGGCCCCAGATTGAAGAAAAACATCAATCCCGATGAGGCCGTGGCGCGGGGGGCTGGTATCCTGGCCGGGGTGTTGAACGGTGAGATTGCCGGGGTGGAATTTCACGATATTACGGCCCATCATCTCGGTATTGAGGACGATGAGGGTAATTTCGTGAATGTAATTCCGGCCGCCTCATCCTACCCCGTTGAGGTCAGTCGTCTGTTTACCACGGTTGTTGATAATCAGCCAGAGGTAATCATCCATATCATGCAGGACCGCGGTCTGGATGGGGCGCCTGACCTTGTGTCGCTGGGGCGTTTTCATTTAGCGGTAAATCATGGCCTAAAAAAGGGGGAACCAAATATAGATGTGACCTTTGCCATTGATCTGAACGGGGTACTGACGGTGAGTGCCCTGGATCTGGATACCGGTGAGGGAAAGGATATCATGATTTCGGATTTATGATTTTCTGATTTTGCGGGTGGCCAAAACTATATAAATGGAATGCTTAAGAAAGAAGACGGCGTGGAGGTTCCCATTTCGTGATCTGTGATCCGCATTCCGCAATTCCAAAGAGGAGTATTTGAGATGGCAAAAAAATTAGCAAAACCTGATTCACAGACAACCGGTATTACCAGCAAAGAGGGTGATAATAAAATTCTGACTCAAAAGCGTGAACTGGCTAAAAAGCAGGCCCAGGCCAAGACTCAGGCCCGTACCCTGGCCCGCCAGCAGGCTATTGCCGAACGGATAGCCGTGGCTGTGGAACAGATGGCTGCCTCTCTGGAAGAGGCTACCGCGGCCTCTGAGCAGCTTACCAATAATATGGCTGAAATTGGCCGGCAGGCCGATGGTAATGCCGCGGCAGCCGATAAATCACGCGGTTCCATCGCGATTATCAAGGAAAACTCACAGGAAGTCAATAAACATGCCGTCTATTCCGATGAAAAAAGTACCGAGTTACAGCTTCTGGCCCGTGCTACCGGCAAGGATATCCGGCAGATAATTCTTGGGATCAAAGAGGCGGTACAGAAGAATGATGAATCAGCGGTCTTGATTCACCAACTGGAAGAGTACTCTAAGGAGATCGGCGAGATTGTCGGGGCCGTGGTGCGGATTGCCGATCAGACCAATCTCCTGGCCTTGAATGCCGCTATTGAGGCTGCCAGGGCCGGAGAGCATGGCCGTGGTTTTGCCGTAGTGGCTGACGAGGTCAGAAACCTGGCCGAAATTTCCGAAAATTGTGCCCGTGATATCCGCACCGTGGTGGATGAGATTCAGGAGCAGGTCAAGCAGGTAGTAATCAATGTTGAATCAGCCAGCAAGGCCAGCCGGGAGGAGGCAGAGAAAAGTGAGCTCATCAACGAGGCCCTGGGTAAGATCGACAATAGTATAGACGCTTTGGTCGAGGCCTCTAAAAAGGTAGCCGGGTTGTCAACCAAGGCGGTTGAAGGTTCTGAAGTCTTTTATCAGGCGGCGGATGATATTGCCTCGGCCTCGGAGGAGGTATCCAGTTCTATTGTGGAGTCCACCAAGGGTCTGGAAGAGCAGAATAAGGCCTATGTCGAGATGCAGGCGGCCTCTGATGACCTTTCTGAACTGGCCGAAAGCCTGAAAAATTCTGTGGATACCCAGAAGTCGGCCGAGGAAATGGCGGCGGCGGCTGAGGAGCTGTCGGCCAATGTTGAGGAGTCCCTGGCCTCTTCCCGTCAGATTATGATCGCCATCGAGCAGATTGCCGCCGCCGCTGAACAGCAGAAAAAGTCGGCCGCCGGCTGCCGGGTTCAAGGTAAACAGGTTGAGGAAATTGGTGCCGAGATTGATACCCTGGCCAGGGGCGCGGAGACTATGATTAATGATCTGCTGGATATTGTAGTGGAGAATAATGAGAACATTAATAATATGATTGCGAATATCGCCAAGGCGGCGGCAGATTCACAACAGTCGGCCGATAATATCGGCATGCTGCAGGAGAAGACCAACGCCATTGAAAAGATTGTTGATCAGATTGTTAATGTTACTCTCCAGACAAATATGTTAGCCGTTAACGGTTCCATTGAGGCGGCCCGGGCCGGTGAGTTCGGCCGTGGATTTTCGGTGGTGGCCGGCGATATCCGTACCCTGGCCGATGATTCATCCGAAAATGCCAGTAAGATTAAGGATATGGTTCGTCAGATGCAGAACCAGATAATTGTGGTCAGTGCTGATATAGAAGGGGTCGGCAAGGGCGCCGCTGAGGAGGCGGAAAAGGCCAAAATATCGGCGGCCGGTCTGACCAGGATTGATAAGGAATCCCGTGTCGTTCTGGAGGGGGTGGAAAAGATTGTGGAAAAGACCGTTGAGGCCATGACCTCTCTGGCTGAGGTCGGCAAGGAGGTGGAGGTGATTGCCGCGGGGGTAGAGGAGGCGGCCAATGCCTGTGAAGAGGCCTCGACCGCCTCTGAGCAGAGTACCAAGGGTATGGAAAATATTGCTGAGGCCATTGAGGATATTGCCAGCCAGGCGGATGAGATGCAGAATATGTGATTCCGGAAAGATGGAAGTTAGCGGTACGACTACTATCGTACGCGAAGGATTAAGACGCTTTCAAACTCCTTCATCTTTTTATAAGAATATGGAGATAAATTATGTCTGAACATAAAGAAAATACCCCGGAAGCCGCCCAAAATGCCGCTGAGGGTCAGCTTGTCGTTTTCACTCTCGGTGAAGAAGAATTCGGGGTGGATATTCATCAGGTAAAGGAGATTGTCCGCATGCCGGAGCTGACCGCGGTGCCTAAGAGCCTTGATTATGTGGCGGGAATCTGCAATCTGCGCGGCAAGGTGTTGCCGGCCCTGGACAGTCGCAATCGTTTTGGCCTGAAAAGACGGGAAGTGACGGAAGACAGCCGCCTGCTGGTAGTGGAGACCGACGGCAACGCCACCGGCCTTATTGTTGACGGTCTGCGTGAGGTTATGCATATTCGTGATGAACAGATTGCGCCGCCTCCGGACGTATGCAAGGGAATTGACCGGGGATTTTTATCCGGGGTGGTGAAGAAGGATGACGGCAAGCGTCTGGTACTGATTCTTAAGCTGGCGGAAGTTTTAAAGATAGAGGATGAGGGAGCAGCCGCCCCTCAGGATGCCGTCGGCCGGGCTGGAACCGGGACGCCGGAATCCGAAGCAGTCAGGGAAGAGGTGGTGGATGATGAACAACTGGTCTCTTTTCATATCGCTGATGAGGAGTATGCCTTTAATATTGATAGTGTTCGCGAGATACTGCGGGTGTCTGAAATTACCGAGGTGCCCAATGTTCCGGCCTATATCAAGGGAGTAATCACGGTTCGTGAACAGCTCATTCCTATTATTGATCTGCGTTTACTACTTGGGATTGATGAATTGATTGCCGGTAATATCAGTGAGTTGGAGAAAATTATCCAAGAGCACAGGCAATGGGTTGTCGATCTTGAGCAATCTCTTGCTGGTGATGAACAATTCTTTGGGGCCCTGGACCCGGCTCAATGTGCCTTTGGCCGCTGGCTGGCGGCTAACCCGGCTCTGACTGAGAATGAACTTTTCAGGGAGTTGCGGCCCCGGCATATCGTTTTTCATGAGCTTGGTCATGAACTTCTTGATATGGCAGCTGCGGACAAGGAGACAGCTCTGAGTCGCTTCAAGGCTGAGCTTATTCCCCTTGAGAAAGAGATAATAGAGAGCCTGGAACGTTTGAAGGTGGATGTAGATGCTGTTATCAAAAACAACCAGCGTATCATGGTGGTGGAGAACGGCACTCTGCTTATGGGTTTTCTGGTGGATTCGGTGAAAGAGGTTTTGCGGCTGCCTAAGGCCTTGATTGATGCCCCGCCATGGAACGTGTCTTCCGGGCACCGGGAGGTGGCGGGGGTAGCCAAGATTGATGATGGCAGACGTTTGATTATGATAATGGATGAAAAAAATCTGATTGGAGAAAAGGAGTCCGTGATGCTGGATGAGATTAAGCGGAAGAAAGAGCAGGGTAATTCAGAGCAGTCCCAGACCCTGGCTGAACAATCGCTGGTTGAAGAGCAGCTGGTAACCTTCTTCATCGGTGAAGAGGAATACGGGGTTAAAATTATGCAGGTACAGGAGATCAACCGTCTGGAGGATATTACCTCGGTTCCCAAGGCCCCGGAATTTATTGACGGAGTAACCAATCTGCGCGGTAATGTTATTCCGGTAATGAATATAAGAAAACTCTTTGGCCGCGAGGAGAGGGAAAAAGACGACCGCACCAGGATTGTCATTGTTGATATTGCCGGCAAGAAAACCGGTCTCAAGGTTGACCGGGTCAATGAGGTACTGCGCATCCCCAAGAGTGATATTGATGATACTCCGCCCATTGTCGCCGGTTCCGACGCTGCCCGTTTTATGGAGGGAGTATGTAAGCTGGATGGTGGCCGCCGGATGGTAATGTTGATTAATGTTCAGCAGATTCTCGGTGCCGATGAGCTTGAAACCTTTAACAGGATGGACGGCAGGAAGACGTCGCCGGAGAGAGCGGAAAAGGCGGCCGTCAAAGCGAAAAAGACTCCCGGCAGAAAGAAGATGAAAATCGCGGAATAAAAATAGAAAAATTAATGAAAGGATAAAGTAAGTATCCTCTCTTGTAATTTAGTTCCTTTATCCTTTATCTTTTCAATATTAGTAACTATTCAGTGAGGAGCGGGAATTGTCCTCAACTTGTAACTGCTCAATATTATTATGATAAACATACTGATATGTGACGATTCCGCCTTGATGCGGCGGAGTCTTAAAAAAATTATTGAATCAGACCGCAGACTTAATGTTATCGGCACGGCGCGGGATGGTGAAGATGCGGTTTTAAAGGCGAGAGAACTGCGGCCGGATGTGGTGACCATGGACATTAATATGCCGCTTCTTGACGGTATCAGCGCCATGCAGCACATTGTTGATGAAAAAATCGCTCCGGTGCTTATGGTCTCTTCCCTCACCCAGGAGGGGGCTGAGGCTACTTTTGAATCTCTGGCTCTCGGGGCCTTTGATTATATAGCTAAACCGGGCGGCACGGTTTCCGTCAATATGGAGGAGTCGGCCAGGGAGATTGTTGCCAAAATCAAAGCCGCTGCTGACTCGAAATCGGTTAGCAAAATGAAGCGAAGCGGGCGGCAGGGAGGCGCTTCCGCAGTTGGGAAGCGGCGCGAATCCGTATTGTCACGCCGTAAATTCCGATCAGGCGCTAACGGCTGGGCGGTGGCCATTGGTATCTCCACTGGAGGTCCAAAAACCATATTTGACGTCTTGCCGCAAATTCCGGCCGATTTGCCTGCCCCGATTTTTCTGGTACAGCATATGCCGGTGGGTTTTACCGCCTCTTATGCCAAACGTATTGACGCGGCTTCACCCATGAGCTGCGTGGAGGCGGCGGCCGGCATGAAGGTTGAGCGGGGGATTATCTATCTTGCCAGGGCCGGCCGGCATCTGACCCTGTTTAAAAAGGCCAGTGGTGAGATAGTGATTCGTACCCCGGGCCGGCCGGAACACCAGTTTATACCTTCGGTAAATGTGATGATGGAATCGGTGTTGGACGTCTATGGAGTCGGGACGGTGGCTGTTCTGATGACCGGTATGGGGGATGACGGGGCAGATATGATGGTGAAAATTACTGAGGCTGGTGGTCATACCATTGCCGAGAGTGAGGAAACGGCCATTGTATTTGGTATGCCCAACGAGGCGATTTTAAGGGGCGGAGCCAATGTGGTTGCTCCAAGCTGGGATATTGCCGGAGATATAATTAAAGCGGTTACCTGAGTTCTTATGGATTGCTTGCTTGGGGGCTGTTTATTAGTAGGCGTTCCATAAACACTCTGAAGCCCCTAAATTTTGAGATGTTATAATATCAGGAGTGTGGTTTACGGGGCACTTACTTTTGTTATGCCGCTAACGGAAACCATGTACGGAATCAATAATATATGACTGATAACCTTGATGATTATCTCGGCGATTTTATTCAGGAATCGCGGGAGATGCTGGAAAATGCCTCGGAGTGTCTGCTGCGGCTTGAGAAATCTCCCGATAATTTAGATGAGATAAACGCCCTTTTCCGGGCCCTGCATACCATTAAAGGCAGTGCCGGTTTTTTCAAGCTGGACTGCATCTCTGAACACGCCCATCGGGCGGAAAATCTTCTCGATCAGGTAAGAAACAGACTCCTCATTTTTAGTCCCGAGGTAGTGGATGTTCTCTTTGCCAGTCTGGACTTTATCAGTTCGCTTTTTGACCGCTGTGAACAGGGGCAGATCCTGGAGCTTAATGAAGAGTTGCTGCGCTGTATTGCCCGTCTCTCCGCGCCGCCTGACTCCGGAGTCAGGCAGCCGGTAATGAAGCTGGGTGAAATCCTGGTTGGCCGGGGGGCGGTGAGTGAGGAAGATGTCAAGGAGGCCCTTGAAGAGCAGAAATCAGGGCAGGTTTCACACAGGGAAACCGCCACCATCAGAGTTCGGGAAGATAAGATTATGACTATGGGCAATTTGTCCGGCGAGTTGCTGGTGGCTCGCAATGTCTATGAGTATATTCTGCAGCAGGCAGCCGCCGGCCGGATAGAGACAGATGCCGCCTTGAAGCTGTTAAATGATAATCTCCATTTTCTGACCCGGCTGACCAATGATGTTCATAATAGCGTTATGGCTATGAGCATGGTGCCGGTGAAGAGTATTTTTCAGAAATTTGGCCGGATAGTGCGTGACATAGCTAACAAGCAGGGGAAAAAGATTGCCTTTATTCTGGAGGGCGAAGATACGGAAGTGGATAAAAGGGTGGGGGATATGCTCTCCGATCCGCTTGTTCATCTAATCAGAAATTCTTGTGATCATGGCCTTGAAACTACCCATGAACGACGGGCGGTCGGTAAAGCGGAGGAGGGCCGTCTTATCTTGCGGGCCGCTCACCAGGGCACTGATCTGATAATTGAAATAATTGATGACGGCAGGGGAGTTGATCGTCGTAAGCTGTTGGCCAAGGCTGGAGCCAGGGGACTGGAGGTGGATGAAAATGATGATGAGGCTGTCCTGAACCTGGTCTTTGTGGCCGGTCTGTCCACCAATGACAAGGCCACTGATCTCTCCGGCCGGGGGGTGGGAATGGATGTGGTCATGAACTGTGTTAATACCCTGCGGGGAAAAGTTACTCTTTCTTCTCCGCCGGGGGAAGGAACTACCCTCACCATGATGATTCCCATGTCGATGGGGGTAAATACCGTGCTGCTGGTGGAGGCCGGCGGGGCTGGGTATGCTCTGCCCTTTGAGCAGGTACGGGAGGTGATTAAACTCAATACTGAGGCCGTAAAAGAGGTTAAAGGTAATTATTTTATTCATTATCGGGGACGGGTAATCGGCCTTAAATTCATGGATTGTCTTTTGAACTCAGTTTGTGTGGGCAGCCGTCGAATTCCGCCGTCTAAATTAAAGGATGAGATGCCGGTGGTTATTGTAAACAACGGCCAGGCTCTGCTGGGCATAGCAGTTGATCGTTTTGTGCGCAATATGGAAACAGCTGTCAAACCCCTGCCGGCCGCCCTTGCCGGTAATGAATTTGTCAGCGGGGTGTGCGTGCTGGGTAATGGTAAACTGGTGTTGGTTTTAAATGGAGAACGGTTTTTTTATTAAGGATTAATAATGAATAAGCTGCGGTTTCGGGGGAGGATTTTATCCTTCATCCTTTTGGCTTTATTCTTTAACTCACAGGTAGCGCATGAAATTTTTATTAGTTGAAGATGACTATGTATCCGCCATGGTTCTGGTTAACATCATGTCGCCTTACGGGGAATGCCGGATGGCGGCTGACGGCCGGGAGGCGGTAGCCGCCTTTAAGGAGGCCCTGGACAGGGGTAAACCCTTTGACGCTGCTATTATGGATATAATGATGCCGGTTATGGACGGTCAGGAGGCGCTTCGGGAGATCAGAAAGATTGAAGCGGAAAGAGGAATAGGTGGTTCGGATATGCTTAAAGTCATAATGCTCACCTGTGTTGAAGATTATGGTTCGGTGATGAGTTCATTCAAGAATGGTCAGGTGGAGGCCTTTTTAAATAAACCTCTTGATGTGGATATACTGAAGGCGCATCTGAAAAAAGCAGGGATTTTGGAATTTTGATTTTGGTGCGCGGCCGGTGAAACGGTAATTCCGAAAAAAGAACCGGAGAAGGATATGGAAGATTTGCTGAAGGCGTTACAGAGTATGGATGAGGCCGAGCGTCTGTATGCTGTGGAAGATATCGCGGAGCTTGGTACATCTGAAGCGGCGATACCATTAATCTACCAATTAGCCCGTGAACAGTCGGAGACGGTGAAAAACGCGGTTGTTTTTGCCCTTACTCATCTCGACTGTAAACAGGTTTATGAACAGTTGTTCGAATTTTTCACCTCCACCGATGCCTTTCTGCGTAACGCGGCGGTAACCATATTCGGAGCCGGCGGAGAGGAGGCGGTGGCCTATCTCACCTCTAAATTGGATTACCAGGACCGCGAGGTCAGAAAGCTGGTTCTGGATGCCCTCTTTGAAATTGGCAGTCCGGAGACTTTGCTGGTGATCCGGGCCGGGCTTTATGACGAATCACCCAATGTCCAGATTACGGCGGTGGAATATCTGGGCCGTTTAAACGATGATGAGGCGGTGCCCGATATGATCTCTATCCTGTCCGAGACCGATGAACCCATGCTCAAGGCCGCCATTCTTGAGACCCTGAGTATGGTTGGTAAGGCGGAAAATATTCAGGATGTTCTGGATGTTATGATGCCTGCCGGTGATATCATGGGGGTGGATTCCTTTTACTTAGCTCCCCTTACTGATCTTACGGCCAGGGTTGGGTCAATAGAGCACATAATCAAAATGCTGGGGGCTGTTGAGAATATAGAACTATACGGCGCTGAGGTTGTGAACATAATTGATACAGTCTGCAAACGGATGGGTGATATCTTTGACCATGAGGAGATATTGGCCAAGGCGCGGGAGATTATCGTCTGCCCTGAGGTTGCCTCATACATTCGTTATGACGCGGTGAAATGTATTGTGCACCGGGAAACCAGTTCGGTTCCCGGCTCTGAATATCAGGCGATTGCCAAGGCTCTTCTGGATGAAAATAATCCTGAGATGTTATTGCCGGCGGTGCGTCTCCTGGCTCGCAGCGGCACTGATAAAGATATGGAGAAAATCAGAGAACTGGCGGAGGATACGGAGGATAATGATTTGCTGGAACTGTGTGAAGAAATGAACAAGGAAATTTAACTGATGCCCTTTGAATTAGAGATAGACGAATTTACGCGGCTTACCGACCTTATTTACCGTAAGGCCGGTATCCGTTTCGAACAGAAAAAGATTTATTATATTGCCAAACGTCTGGAAAAACGTATGGCCGTGGTGGGCTCGGAAACGGTAATGGACTATATCCGCCATCTGAAGTTCACTGACCGTGACGGCCTGGAGATGCAGGAACTTCTGAATACCCTGACGATTAACGAAACCTACTTTTTTCGTGACTTTAACCAGTTACAGGCCTTCGCCGAGGACAGCCTGCAGGATGTCATCTCCAGAAAAGCGGCCCGCGGCGATCGTTGTCTGCGAATCTGGTCATCGGGCTGTTCCAGCGGCGAGGAGCCGTATACCCTGGGGATTATTCTGCAGGAAATGATTGATGATATCAGACGCTGGGACGTGGAGATTACAGCCACCGATATTGACGAGGTAATTCTTGATAAGGCCCGCAAGGGGGTCTATATGAGGCGCAGCGTCAAGGACGTGCCGGGGGAATATCTTGAACGGTATTTCAGCCGTTCGTCTAACTTCTATCACGTTAAGCAGAAGATTAAAGATATGGTGCGCTTTGTCTATCTCAACTTGAATGAGCGGGCAGTTTTGCGCCGGTATCGGGGGTTTGACTTTATATTCTGCCGTAATGTTTTGATCTATTTTGACGATGTCTCCAGAAAGCGGGTAGTGGATCATTATTATATGGCCCTTAACCAGGGGGGATATATTTTTCTCGGTTCGGCTGAATCACCCACCCGGATAAATCCAGCGTTCAAGATAAAAAAAACGGAAAATCACATGGTCTATTATAAGTGAGGCTAAAGAAGGGGCTGTGATTTATGGATCGTTTATGTAAAAGGGCTGAAGAATAAAGGGAAATATTTCTTAAGGGGATAATTATATATCCTTTATTCTTTCATAGAAGGGAGAATTTTATGAAAAAAGTACTTGTGGTGGATGATTCAAGATTCGTGAGGAATTTTCACACTAATCTTCTGAAAGCGGCTGGTTTACAGGCGGATAACGCCTCTGATGGTGTTGAGGCCCTGGAGAAGGCTACGGCGGTTAAATATGACCTTATTCTTTCCGATATAAATATGCCTAATATGGATGGTATTGTTTTTACTGAAAAATACCGTCAGAATGATGATGAAACTCCGATTGTGATTATCTCCACCCAGGCTGAGGCTGCCAATAAGGAAAAGGCTATTAACGCGGGAGCCAATCTTTATATTGTCAAGCCGGTGAAGCCCAACGCTCTGGTATTGCATATTAAGATGCTGCTGGGATGAATAATAGATTGTGGCCCGAATTTTTGTTTTATGACCGGCGTGTTAACGATGAGTCCGGCAGTTCTGGATTTGGAAACCTGAGAAAATCAGATGAGAGATATTGATCAACAATTAAAAGTCGATTTCCTGCAAGAGGCGCGTGAACTTCTCGATGGCGTGGCTGACGATATCTTAAAGGCCGAGGCAGAGCCGGATAATGATGAGATAGTAAACTCTATCTTTCGGGGCATCCATACCTTTAAGGGCAGTGCTGGTACTATCGGGGTTGAGCCGCTGGTGGAATTTGCCCACGGCCTGGAGGGGGTTCTTGACGCCCTGCGTAACCATGCCCTCAGTCTGGAGCCGGAGATTGTTGATACCGTTTTGGCGGCCAACGATCATCTGGTCTCCATGCTTGACAGCTTTGAATCAGAAAAAGATATGCCGGATGATTCAGCCCTCAGCGCCCGGCTGCAGAGTTTTTTGAAATCCGCCGCTGCAGACGAACCGGAACCGGCCCCTGCCGGCCGCCGGAAGGGGCTGCTGCCTCCACCTTCAGAGGCGGCTGACGGAGCCGCTGACGATGAAACAGAGGATTCCACCTTTATTCCCCTGGTTGAAGCGGAGGATGTTGAGGAGTTTCTGCTTGATGCCGTGGAGCGTTTAGATGATCTGGCCCGTGATGTGGAGGCCTACGAAAAAGAGGGTGATGAGAAGATATTAAACGATATCTTTCGTAATGTTCACACCATTAAAGGAGATGCCGCCTATCTGCAGCTGGAGAAGACCGCCGCCTACTCCCATCTTTTTGAGAGTCTGCTCAGTCGCTTACGGGATGGTAAAGCCAACCGTACGCCTGAGATATGTGATCTGCTTATCCGCGGGGTTGACGCGCTTCGCGAGATAATTGACCGTCTTGGCAGAGGGGAAATGGTGCAGTCTCTGCCGCCGATTAGCACGGAGCTTCGCGAATTCTCTGCGGATAGCCCCTGTTCTCTGGCAGCCGCCGACAGTCCTGGTGATTTCCTTTTGGCCCTGCCTGATGATACGCGGGAAGTCTTTCTTGAACAGGTAGTTCAACAGCGCCGGATTCTTGCCTCCCGTTTAGTCGAACCCCTGGATGATAAGGGGCGGGCCATCGTGAAACGGGCCTTAAACGGACTTAAAACTGCCGCTTCTTTTGTCGATATCACCACCTTTACCGTTCTTATAGAAAACGCTCTGACTGTTCTGGCGGGGGCAGAGGAATCTCTGAAGGCGGCGGTTAACAGTATATGTGTTTTTGTCGACGGCTTGACGGGGGAGAGCAAACCGTTGGGCGAAATGCTGGTGGATGATGGTGAGGTCAGTAAGGATGACGTCGCGGAGGCCTTAAAGAGTCAGAAGCCGGTGGGCGAGATTTTAGTGGAACGGGGCAAGGTCAGTAAAGAGGAGGTTGCGGAGGCCTTAAAGAGTCAGAAACCGGTGGGTGAAATTTTAGTGGCGCAGGGTAAGGTTAAGCCTGGAAAGGTGAAAGATGCCTTGAAAAGGCAGGAGCTGATGGCTGTGGCCAGCCAGCTTAAGCCCGCTGCCTCTGGTGGTCGGGGAACAAATACCATGCGGGTGAATGAGGCCAAGATTGAAGGCTTTTCCAATATGATTGGTGAGCTGCTTATTTCCCGTAATACCTTTGAGTATATTCTTGATGAATTATTTGAAAACCGCCGTCCGGTAACTGATTGTGTACGTTCGCTGCGGGAAGAATTACATGGTTTCTCGCGCCTGGTGAACGATATGCACCACGGAATCATGGCCATGCGGATGATTCCCGTAGGCGGAATATTCCAGAAGTTCAGTCGGGTAGTGCGGGATATTTCACGGAAACAGCGCAAAGAAATTCAACTGATTATCCAGGGGGAAGACACCGAAATTGACAAAAAAGTAGCGGATCGTCTGGCAGAGCCGCTTATCCATTTAATCAGAAACTCCTGTGATCACGGCATTGAATCGCCGGATGAACGACTGGCGGCCGGGAAGCCGGAGCAGGGAACGCTTATTCTGTCCGCTAATCACGAGGGCAGCAATCTGGTGATTAAGATTAGTGACGATGGCCGGGGTATTGATCGTCATCTTCTTTATGAGAAGGCGGTCAGGGGCGGGATGACCGCGGTCCCGGAAGAAGATGTGAGCCTGGCGCGGCTGGTTTTTATGCCGGGTCTTTCCTCTAAGGAGAGTGCCACTGATCTCTCCGGGCGCGGGGTGGGTATGGATGTGGTGCATAATACTGTTACCTCTTTAAAGGGCAGTGTCAGCGTTTTGTCGGAAGAGGGGGAGGGAACTGAAATTGTCCTCTCCATGCCAATGAGTATGGGGATATCCACCATGCTGTTAGTGGAGACTGACGGCACCATTTACGCTATCCCCTTTGAACATGTAATTAAGGCCATGAAGGTTAATTCCGATATGCTTCATGTCTGCAAAGGTGACTTGATGTTCAGTTACCGTGATCAGGTTATAGCGGTTGAATCTTTAGCCAGTCTGTTAACTCGTGAGCCGACTGATAACAAAATTCCCGCCGCTGGTGAAATATCCGTGGTGATTATCGAGGCCAGAGGGCGTCGGGTCGGGATCATCGTTGACTGCTTTGTCCGGATTATGGAGTTGGCTATCAAACCCATGCCGTCAGCATTGGCGGCTATGGACGCGGTGAGCGGTGTCAGTATAATGGGAGACGGAAAGCTGATTCTGGCTTTGAATACGGAAAAACTGATTTAAAGGCTGAAAGATAAAAAAAGAGTTTCGTAATTGCAGCTGTTCATCTTGCGGTCTTTTTTAAATAATGGGAGTAAAAATCATGCAGAAACAGGATTTTAAAATAATGGTGGTGGATGATGAGGTGGATATCGCCCAGGGAATGGCGGAGAATCTTGAGGTGATCACCGGTCATAGTTTTGATTTTTTCTCTGACCCCTATTTAGCTTTACAGGCCTTTAAAAATAAAAACTATAATTTGGTGCTGACGGATATCAGTATGCCTAATATTGATGGTTTTGAGATGATGAAGCGTATGCGGGGGCGCCGGCCCACCACCTTTTTTATTGTTATAACCGCTCATAAAACAATTGAGATGGTCACCAGGAGCATGCGTCTCGGGGCTTCCTATATATTTTATAAACCGGTTGACCTGGCGGAATTAGAGAGTGCCATTGACACACTTGTTGGTCGTTATCTGTATTGGATTGGCAAAATAGAAGAGTTGAGGGGGACGGAATGAGCTCTTTTATAAGTAAGGAAATAGTTGAGGAATTCATCCAGGAGGCCCTGACCTATATCGATGAGGCCAGGGAGCAGATCAGTGATGACGGCTGTGAACCGGCCGGGGTGAACGGGGTATTTCGCTGTCTGCACACCTTAAAGGGCACGAGCGGTTTTTTGCAGCTTGAAGAGTTGTCCCGGTTTGTGCATCGATTTGAGGACTTCGTTCGTGACAAGCAGGAGGTCGGTTCGGGGCTGAACAGGCGTGAAGGGAAAAAGGTAGTTGAAGGTCTGGATCTTCTGGAGACGGCGGTAACCAAGGCCGATAACCCGGATATTCTGGCCGCTGCTGAGTATGAGGATTTTTTGACTACCCTCCATGCCCTGGCCTTTGCTAAAGCTGGTTATATGCAGCTTGATGCTCTGGTTGGTCAGTTGAAAGGCCTTTTGGGGGATGACGGCGGTCAAAAATTTCCACCGGATGCCTTTACTCCGGCCATTGACGCCATAAAATTTTTAATAAACAAGATTATCAGGCAGCAGAAGCGTGTTCTGCTCCCTGTTGACTATAAGACCATCGACAGGATTGTGCTTAAAGGAAAAGATATAACCGCAGAGGTTAAGCTGCAGCTTATGGCCATGGAGGAAGTTGTTATGCATGGTAAAGCCGCCTTTAGTAATATTGATTTTGCGGAGCTGGTGTGTGCTGAGGGGGTATTGCGGGAAAATTTGAGTAATGGCAGGGAGATGCTGGGGTGGCAGGTTATTTCAGATGTATGTGAGGACTCAGATGAAGTGGTTGATGAAGCCTTCAGGCATCTATGGACGGAAGGAGTAGGGAAAGAGGCTGAAATTACCATGTCCCAATCCGCGACGGCGACGGGAGTCCGGAAAAACGGCAGCTCTCAGGCCGTCGGCGTTGATTCCGACTCCGCCGCTCCCAAGGAAGAATTTCTGCGGGTAAAAGGCTCTGATCTGCAGGAACTTGCCGTCAGTTCGGGTAACCTGGTGGCCAATCGTAATAATCTGGAAAATATCTTTCAGGACTTGAATCAGTATCTGCCGCCTCTCTACAGACGTCATTTGAAGGATTCATACGCCGAACTCGATCAGTCGGTAAACATGCTTGAACGCCGGGTGTCCGCCTTAAATAATAAACAGCTTAAAGATGTTCTGGGCCAGATGCCTTCCATTGTTCAACGCCTGGCTCATGATCTGGGCAAGGGTATTGAGCTTACCATCAGTGGTGAGCAGATTGAAATACCCAGAGGTCTGGTGAAGGCCCTGAAAGATCCTCTTGTGCATATCGTCCGCAACTCCTGTGATCATGGCATTGAGTCTCCGGAGGAGCGGCTGGCGGCTGGAAAGCCTGAGGCAGGAAAGCTGATTATCGCCGCAGAGCGCGATGATGAGCGGCTGACCATGACCATTAGGGATGATGGTCATGGTCTTGATCCGGTGGTCATCCGCCGCAAGGCCGAGGAAAAGGGGATTATCTCGACTACTGATAATTTGACCGATGAAGAATGCCAGGCCCTGATTTTTGAGGCCGGATTCTCGACCAACGAGGAGGTCTCCACTGTCTCCGGCCGCGGGGTGGGGATGGATGTAGTTAAAAACGCCATTGAGCCGCGCGGCGGCATCATCAAACTTGATTCCACCCCGGGTCGTGGTACCAGTATCCAGCTTATTGTCCCCTTAAACGCCGGCAACAGCACTCGTGATGTTCTTCTGGTACAGATAGCCGATCAAGTATTTGGGATTGATTACCACTGTCTCGTGGAAATCCTGAAAAGAGATATGGTGGATGACCACGATTTTAAAAGAGATAGTTTTGTTAACTATCGAGATACCCTGATCCCCATGGTGGATATGGCCTCTCTCCTGACTAACTCCTGTGGTGCCGACCGTCTGAATAACTTCCGTCAGGTGCTGGTGGTGGAGGATGAGCAGAAGAGAAGAATGTGTTTTGGAGTACATGGCATCAGGCATAAGGTGAAGGTGGTGGTAAACGGATTTGAGCATGATTTTTTAAAGAATAATACTATTTTTCAGGGCTCGGCGGTACTCGGTGCCGGGCAGCCATGCCTGGTCTTAAATTTTAAAGACGTGGGGAAGTATCTTTGAAAGGCTGAATGATGATGCGGTGGTTATGTGAATAATAAATGCTTGAAATCTTCAGTTTCCAAGGTGCCGGAGTCGGCTCACCATATCCTTGTTGTTGATGATGAGGTTAGTCAGCACTTGCTTCTGCGGGGAATTCTGGAGGAAAACGGTTATTGCCGGGCAACAACTGCTTCATCGGGAGAGGAGGCCTTGAAGATTATAGCGGCCGATTTTGTTGATCTTTTGATTACCGATATAAGCATGCCCGGCATGGATGGTCTTACTCTCATTGCCGAGGCCCGGAAGCTTGGCGATGATTTTATTGCTCTTGTGGTTACCGGTGCCGATGATAAGGATACGGCCATAGCCGCCCTTAATGCCGGGGCTTTTGGTTATATACAGAAACCGGTAACGGTTGAGGATGTTCTTTATCATACTCGCCGGGCCTTGGAATATCTTGAGATGAAGCGTTTTATCGCCATACAGGAGGAGGCCAATATACGTCGAACCATGTTGGCACACGGCGGCAGGATGGCGGCACTTGGCGAGATGGCAGCCGCCATGGCCCATGAGATCAATCAGCCCCTGAATATTATGTCCATTGTGGTACAGGGCTGGGAAATACTGGCCGATAGAGGGCGTTTGGAGATGGATAAGGTTCTGGCCGATGTAGACAAACTGCGCAGCAACATAGAGCGGATCAGCATCCTTATTGATCATGTCCGCTGTCTTGGTCGCCAAAACCGTGATTTGACAAAAATTTACCCTTCGGAGGTTATCTGTCAGGCCCTGGATCTCTGTCATGTGCAGCTCAAAAAACACAATATTGATCTCCTGCTTGAAGTTGATCCTGATCTGCCCCCCATAATGGGAGTAGCGAACGAGCTGGAGCAGGTAATTATAAATTTAATGGTCAACGCCCGTTACGCCATTGAAGAACGGGCCCAGAATGAGAATATCAGGGGGCGGATTGAGGTCAGGGCCGCCTGTATTGACAGACAGATTGAAATCAGCATTAAAGATAACGGCGGCGGCCTGCCGGCTGCGGCGGCCCGCAAGGTTTTTGAGCCGTTTTTCAGTACCAAACCGGTGGGAGTGGGAACGGGGCTGGGCTTGAGTATAAGCCGGGAAATCATTGAGAAGTTCAGGGGCTCACTCACCTTGCGTAACCGGCCGGGTGAAGGAGCGGAATTCGAAATTCGTATTGCGGATTGTGGAATTCAAAAAATTTGAACTGCGCAATCCGCAATTCAAGAAAGGGAAACGTAAAATGACTGAAGAAGTGTCAGGGCAGGCCGTTACCAACCCCAAGGGCCTGGATACCGCAGCCATGGAGACCCTAAACGCCATTGCTGATCATTTGCGCAGCAAGCTGGGCAGCTTGAAATTAACCCAGACCTCTCTAACGGAGATAAATCGGCTGCTGCGGGCCGATCTTGCCGTGGTTTATCTGCGGGGGGTGGATGATGTTCTGCGTCCTCTCGCTATTCAGAGTAATAGTGAAATTTTCTCAGAGATAACCCTGTCGCACCATCAACTGGGCCGGTGTCTGTGCGGTCTGGCCGCCGCCGGTGAAACTGTCTGCTCGGATAATATTTATCACGATTCCCGCTGTACCAGTAATGAATGTAAAGAGGCCGGTATTCTCTCTTTTGCTGCTTTGCCCCTGCGCTATGGTGAAGATATTATCGGGGTTTTGAGTCTGGCTTTCGTCAAAGAGCAGAAGCTGGCCGCTTCCCGGGTGCTTATGGAAACAATGGCCGATCTACTGGCCATGGGGCTTCATAACACCCTCCTTTTTGAGAAAATAGAACGCTATGCCGCGGCGCAGGAGGAGCATATCTCCATGCTGTCCATGAATGCCGAGATTAACGGTATTCTGACCACCAGCACCGCTGATCTGTCTGCCGCCCTGAACCTCTGTTGTAATTCACTGGTTAAAGCTATGCGGGCCGCTTTTGCCAGGGTCTGGATGCTGGACAGCGCTGGAGAAAATCTGGAGCTCAAGGCCAGTGCAGGGATGTACACGCATATTGACGGTTATCACGGTCATAAAAAGAAGACGGATGATGATGAAATCAGCAGAATATTTCAGACTCAACGCTTTTATATTAATAACGATATAAGCGGCTCACCGCTGATTGCCGATCAGGAATGGGGGCGGCGGGAAGGGATGAAGGCCTTTGCCGGTATGCCGCTTTTTGTGGGAGATAATGTGGCTGGAGTCCTGGGAGTTTTTTCAAAAAATATCTTTTCGGAACTTAATATAAAAGGACTCAGAACGGCCGCGGACAGCATTTCTTTGTGGATTGAACAAAAAATGATGGAGCAGAGATTATGGAAGCAGACACGGCTTTTTGAGGCGATTTTTAATGAGGTGCCTGATGCCTTTATCCTTGCTGATTCGGAGCGGAGAATTAAGCTTTGTAACCAGGGGTTCGTCAATATGTTTGGTTATTCTGATTCAGAGGTGATTGGCTTAAAAACCAAAATATTATACGCGGATGAAGTCGATTTTGAGCGCCAGGGCTATATTCGTTTTAATTCGGAGGCCAAAGAGCAGTTAAATCCCTATGAAATAAACTTTAAGCGTCGGGATGGGATGGTATTCCCCACCGAGACCATTGGCACGGTGATCAGGACAAAGGACGAAAAAGGGATTATCGGTTATTTGACTCTGATTCGGGATGTGACCCGGCGTAAAGAGGCCGAGAAACATCAGCGTCACATGCAGAAGATGGAGGCCCTTGGCACCCTCTCCGGCGGTATTGCCCATGATTTTAATAACCTTTTAAATGTGATCAGCGGTTTTACTGATTTAACCCTGTTGGATCTTCAGAAGGGCAGTTTACAATATAGAAACCTGCGCGAGGTAAAGAATGCCTCTCAGCGGGCTGTGGATCTGGTTAAACAGATTCTGTCCTTCAGCCGTGGTCTGGAGGAAGAACTGCGCCCCATGGCTGTTCAGCATCTTATTAAAGAAGTTGTAAATCTATTGTCCAGTACTCTGCCTGCCACAATCCAGGTAAAACAGCATATTGAACCTTGCGGTATGGTACTTGCCGATAGCAGTCAGATTCATCAGGTGTTGATGAATCTATGTACCAACGCCTTTCACGCCATGCGGCAGACGGGAGGAGTACTTGAAATCGGTCTGCGGCAGGAGGAAGTCAGCTCTGTTGGTTTTAACGGACTGTCACCGGGTAATTATGCGCTGCTCACCGTCAGTGATACTGGTTGCGGTATGTCTGACGAGGTAAAGGAGAGAATATTTGAACCATATTTTACCACCAGGGAGCAGGAGGAGGGCACCGGTTTAGGGCTGGCAACGGTACATGGCATTATCAAGGCCCATGGCGGCATGATTACGGTGGAGAGTGAGCTGAACAAGGGCAGTGTGTTCAGGATCTATCTCCCCATAATCGATCAGCAGACGGAGGATGAGAGCGGTGAAACGGATAGTGTTCTTTCACTGCCTGAAATAAATGCCAGAGTGCTTTTTGTTGATGATGTGCGTTTTAATGTCGATTTAGGCAGCCAGCTCCTGGAACGGACGGGGTGCACGGTACGCGGCATGACGGACAGTATGGCGGCTCTGGATCTCTTCCGCGAAGCCCCGAACAGCTTTGATCTGGTTATTACTGATCAGACTATGCCGGTGATAACTGGTTTTGAGATGGCGCGGGAGATGTTGACGATCAGGCCTGGTCTGCCAATAATTATGGTCAGCGGTCATAGTGAATTGGTGGATGAACAGGCTGCTCTGCGGCTGGGTATAAGGGCCTTTATTCATAAACCGCTGTCTCTTGACGCGTTGTTTGAAGTCGTGACGAAGGCCATGGAACCCAGGGGACAGCACTCTGGTGTAGAAACTAAGGGAGAAATTATGATTGAAAATAACCTGAATGTGGATATAGAGGCGGCGGCCAGGGCGCATCTGAAGAAAAAATACAGGCTTCCCGATGATAAAATTACCCCCATGCTGGCTGAAGTGGGGAGAGAGCTGCCGAAATTTATTGCCCAGGCCTTAGATGACAATAATCATCACGATTGGCCGCGGCTGGCTGAGAGCGCTCATGCCATTAAGGGGCAGTTGCTCACCCTGGGCTTTGATGAGTTGGGGGAGATGGCTCGTGTTATCGAGTTAAGCGCCAAGACTGGCGATGATGTCGATTACAGCGAACAATTGCAGCGTTTGAATTCCCGGCTTGGTAAATGGAAGGCAAAATGAATTGAGCAGGTATGAGGGATGAAAAATATCCCTGCTGGAATTTTGTGAAGTATGAAGGATCTCAGAAGAAAAAATGAAAAACAATAACTTTTTGCCGGAAATGGAAATTTGCGATTCAAGATCAGGATTTAACTTTAAGCATGTCCTGCTGGTTGATGATTCTCCCGCGGTTATAAGCATGTTAAAGAGATTTATGACCAGCATTGGTTATAACGATTATGTCGTAGCGGCTGATGGTCTGGAGGCGGTGGAACTTTTAGGCAGGCATGACTTTGATCTGGTTATTACCGATATTGAGATGCCTGGTATGGATGGTCTCGGACTCCTTCACCATTTGCGTGATAATTATCCCGATACAACGAGTATCGCCATTACCGGCTACAGCAGAAAATATCGTTTTATTGATGTAATCAGGGCCGGCGCTACGGATTTTATAACCAAGCCTTTTCCCATAGAGGAGCTTGAGGCCAAATTGGGCCGCATATGCCGGGAGCGAAGCGCCATGCGGGCCTGTCAATATGAGATAAAGACCAGTAAGCTTATTAACGATCTGCTCCATATATTTCTTACTGATATGAAAATTGACAGGATTTTTACTGAGTTTATGCGTCATTTAAGTTCATTAAGCTGGCTGGGACTGGAAGAAAAGGGCGCGATCTTCTGGGTTAACAAGGATAAATCTCTACAATTAATGGCAGGGCATAACTTAAACAAATCCCTGTTTACCACTTGCGCCAATGTCCCTTTCGGCACCTGCTTCTGCGGCCGGGCGGCTCAAAGCGGGGAGCTGGTTTTTGCCGCTCACCTTGACGCGCGGCATGAAAACACCTATGAGGGTATAGATGACCACGGTCATTATTGTGTTCCCATGAAGACGGCGGCAGGGAGACTCCTTGGTGTCTTTACCCTGTACCTGAAGGATGGCACACGCCGTTTGCGGCATGTGGAGAATACTCTGTTGACGGTGGCCAAAACGGCGGCGGTGGTTATTCAATACCATCTGGCGAGAAAGAAAATTTTAATTAACGAACAGAAATTTGAGCTGGTGCTGGAATCTTCACCTGACGGCATAATGTTTGTTGATGAGAGCGGCAGGATATTACTTGCCAATCGGCAGATAGAGAGGCTGTTCGGCTATCAGCGGCGGGAACTTTTGGATCAGAATGTGGAAATGCTTATCCCCAGGCGTTTCACTGCCAGGCACTCCCAGCATTTAATAAATTTTTTTAAAAATCCACAACGTAAGGTTATAAACGATAATTTCAACCTCTGGGGGCTCTGCAAAGATGGTAGTGAAATCGCCATCGAAGCAGCCCTGAGCCCGGCTCTCACTGAAGAGGGACGTTATGCTATTGTCTCAATCCGGGATAATAATGAACGACGCCAGCTGCAGATGGAGTTGAAGGCTCACCGGGAGCATCTTGAAGAACTGGTTACGGAGCGCGGACGTGAATTGCAGGAAAGTGAAGCCCGACTGCGGGCCATCACCTCCTCGGCCCAATCCGCCATCCTCATGATTAACAATAAGGGACTTATTTCATTCTGGAACGAAGCTGCCGCGCGATGTTTTGGCTGGCAGGCCATTGAGGTGTTAAACCGGGAGGTCAAGGATTTTATTATTCCCCCGAAATATAGAGAGGCACACCTGCAGGGCTTTAAAAAATTTGTTGAGACCGGGGCTGGGAAAAATGTAGGTAAGATTGTTGATATCTTCGGCCGGCGTCGGAGCGGGGAAGAGTTTCCGGTGGAGCTTGCCATATCTGCCGTAAAAATCCAGAATAAATGGCACGCCATTGCCATTATAACGGATATAACCAGCCGCAAAGAAGCGGAGAAGGAACTGCGCCGCCGGATGAATGATTTAGAAAAATTTAACCGGCTGGCTGTGGGTCGTGAACTGACCATGATAGAGCTGAAAAAGGAAATTAACCGCCTTCTCGTTAAGGCCGGAGAGCAAGAGCGCTATAATATTGAGAAGTGATACGCTATGAAAATCCGTACCAAAATATTCCTCACTTTTCTGACTTTAATCATTATTCCTACTATGCTGGTTTACAAAATTTTTTTCAACTATGCTCAGCAGGAACTGGAAAAAGATCAATTTTCTATTTTAAACGCCATTGCTGACAATAAAGTTAACCTGATTAAGTTCTATTTTGATGAGCGGGAAAAAGATCTGCGTGAGTTGCAGGATGATGGCTTTATTATCAGTAATATCCTCAAACTAAGGCCTGTAGGAAGTAAGCAGGATCAAAAATCTCTTACAGCCCACCGTCTCATAGACCGTAAACTGCGCACCTTTACGCGGATAACAGGCTTTCAGGATATCATGCTGCTGGCTCCGGACGGTAAAATCCTCTATGGTATTGATCCTGCTCATTACCGGGATGAAGCCGAACAAAATCCATATCTGCATAAAAAAATCGTATTGAAAGACCGGCCCGGCATTTACATTTCTCCAGTATATAATGATAAACAGGAGGGCCATGGCCGTGAATTATTCATCTGCGGTTCGCTTCACAAGGCTGGAAAGTTCATTGGCACTATTCTTTTTGAACTAAATATGAGGCATTTCTATAAACTCATTCAGGGGACTAATGGTTTGGGACGGAGCGGTGAGACTGTTCTCGCAAAACCGGAACGTGACCGGGCCCTGGTCTTAAACCCCCTGCGGCATGACCCGCAGGCTGCCCTGAAAAGGGTGATTATGTTCAATCAGATTAACGGTCGCCCCATTCAAAGGGCGGTGCAGGGTTATAGCGGCTCCGGAATGGCCCTCGATTATCGTCAATATCCGATTATTTGTGCCTGGCGTTATCTGCCGGAACAGCATTGGGGAATGGTGGTTAAAATTGATCAGTCGGAGGCTTTCGCTCCCATCGCTAAATTCAAGAAATTTACCGCCGGCTTAATCGCCTTCGCTTTGTTCGCCATTGCTGTTGCCTCGGTCTTCATCAGCCGCAAATTAATTATTCCTCTGGAGTCTCTGCGTAACGGGGCTCAGCGTATCACCGCCGGTGATCTTGATTTCCGGGTTGAACATAAGAGCCGTGACGAGATCGGTCAACTTGCCGTCTCCTTCAACACCATGGCCGAGAGTCTTGCCGAGTCCAGCCGGGAGATGGATGAAAAAGTGGCGGCCCGCACTATTGAGCTTGAAGGTTTGAACAGGGAGTATCGTGTTTTGAGCAGCGCGGTACAGCAGAGCCCGGTGGCGGTAATTATTACAGATAACAACTGGAATATTGAATATGTCAACCCCACCTTTACAAAAATGACTGGTTACAGCGTTGTGGAGATTAAGAATAAAGATTTGGGGGTAGCTGAAAAGGAAGATGCGAGCCTCTTTGATAAGGAGATGCGAAAGACGGTTATGGCGGGCGGAACCTGGCAGGGTGAGTTGCAGAACACGTCTAAGAACGGCCGGTTGTTCTGGGTCAAAAAAATTGTTTTTCCCGTTATCAATCAAGATGGCATTATCAGCCATTTTATAACAATAAAGGAAGAAATTACAGACAGAAAAGAGACAGAGGACAGACTTAATGATCAGCTTGTGGAATTAAATGATATGCGTCGAGCTATGCTCAATATGCTGGAGGATCTTGAAAACAGTAATATGCAGGCCCAGGCCGCGAGCCGGGCCAAGACTGATTTTCTGGCCAATATGAGTCATGAAATACGTACCCCCATGAACGCCATTATTGGCATGACATATTTGACCATGCAGACTGATCTCACTTTACAGCAGCGGGATTATCTTAAAAAAATCAATATATCTTCTCAGTCGCTTCTTGAAATTATTAATAATATTCTTGATCTATCCAAGATAGAGGCTGGTAGAATGGAGCTGGAGCAGACTGAATTTAATATAAATGATTTAATGGATAAAATCGTTATTCAGTCAGCTGAGAATATAGCGGCCAAAGGGGTAGAACTGCTTCTTGATATTGATCCTGATATTCCGGCGGTTCTAATTGGAGATCCCATGCGTCTGGGGCAGGTGCTTAATAATCTTCTCGCCAACGCCGCTAAATTTACTAATCAGGGGGAGATTGAGGTCTCAGCTCACATTTTGAGCCTTAACAGTCAGTTGGTTCTGGAGTTGGCCGTGGCTGATACCGGTATAGGTATCAGTGAGGAAGACCTGGCAGGTATCTTTAAGAAATTTACCCAGGCCGATACTTCAACCACGAGACGATATGGCGGCAGTGGTTTGGGGCTGGCCATCTGTCAGCAGCTTGTTGAGATGATGGGGGGGACGCTTAGTCTTGAAAGTGTTTACGGTGAAGGATCAAAATTTTCTTTTACTCTGCCTTTGGGATATCAAGCGGACAGTATTCGGCAGGAGGCGAAATATCTGCCTCTTAACCTGCGCAGTCTTAAAGTCCTGGTCGTTGACGGCCATAAAAAAACCAGGGACAGGATGCGTGATTCGCTCACTTCTCTCGGACTTCAAGTCACTTCAGTGCCCAACTGCCGGGCAGCCTACGAGATTATGCAGACTGCCGCACATCATAAAGTGCCCTTTGAATTACTGGTGATAGATTTTAAAAGGGTGAAAGATGATAAATTTAAAATTGCCGCAAAAAGACAGGCTTCGACCCAATTGGCTCAGATACCGATAGTGATCATTGCCTCGCTTACGGATCTGGTTATGGCCGAGGAGCTGGCGGCCAAAACTCCCATGGCCCGTGTTATCCCCAAACCGTTGACTACTTTAGCTCTGATTCACACTATTGCCACTATTTTTGGTTACGTGGATGAAGAAACGGAGAAGTCGGCGGCGGATAATTATCAAAACATCGATTTAAACGGGGCCAGTGTTCTGCTTGTTGAGGACAGTGTTTTTAATCAGCAGGTTGCCGGTGAGGTTATGAAGCAGATTGGAATTGAGGTTGAGATTGCCAATAATGGCCGGGAAGCAGTGGATGCGGTGAAGAAGAAACACTTTGATCTGATCTTGATGGATATTCAGATGCCGGTGATGGATGGACTCTCCGCGGCCAGAGCTATTCGTAATCTGGGAGGGGATTTTAGTAAATTGCCCATTGTGGCAATGAGCGCCAACGCCATGGTCAGTGATCGTAAAAAAAGTCTAACCGCGGGGATGAACGATCATATAAACAAACCCTTTGAACCAGATGAATTATATGCCTGTCTTGGGCATTGGCTGGAAGCTGGAGGCTGGAGGACATCTGAAAATGGGGGCAGGGCGGAAAGGGAGATTGTTGAATTGCCTGTTCTGGATATTGAAAGGGGAATAAAGCGGGTCGGTAACAAACGAGAGCTGTATTTCAGTCTTTTAAGGGATTTTGTGAGGGATTACTCAAGTTTTGAAGCCAAATCACGGGAGGCTGCGGCCGCGGAAGATTATGAAACACTCAGACGTCTTACCCATACTGTTAAGGGGATAGCAGGCACCATTGGCGCCGTTAAACTACAGAAAAAGGCGGCAAAGTTAGAGAAGGCTATCGTCAACAGGGTTAGAAATCTCAGCGGCCGGCTGCGGGAGGTTGGTGGTGAAATTCAAAGGTTGAAAAAAATGATAATGATGTCGCATTCAGCCGTCAACAGCCACTTGCCGAGTATGGAAACCAGAGAAACGGCCGCGGTTGGTTCTGCAATATTTGTTGAGCTGGAAAAATTAAATAAGCTGCTCACCATGAATTCAACCACGGCCAATCAGCTTTTTGACTCTCTAAAAGATAAAATGGTAACTGACTGGCCGCGGGAAACCAGTGAAATAGATAAGGCCTTGAGCCGTTTTGATTTTAATGCTGCGCGAGAACGGTTGAAAATTATTATGGACTCATCTTTTACTACTTTAAAAGGACCAGCTGATGCGGGAAAAAGCCAGAATACTGATTGTTGATGACACGCCGTTTAATGTCAAGGTGTTAAATGATCTGCTGCAGACGGATTATGACATCTATGCGGCTAATAACGGTCGGGAAGCTCTCGGCATAGTATCGCGAATTAAACCGAATCTTATTCTCCTTGATATTATGATGCCGGAAATGGATGGCTATGAAGTTTGCCGTCGTTTGAAGGCTGACCGTAATACCGCTGCCATTCCCGTACTCTTTATTACCGCCAAGACAGAGGTTGAAGATGAGGCCAGGGGGCTGGAACTGGGGGCGGTCGATTATATAACCAAACCTGTCAGTCCTTCAATTGTTAGAGCCAGGGTGAAAAATCATCTGAATCTTCGCCGTTACCAGGAGCATCTTGAAGAGATGGTGGATGAGAAAACCAGGTTGTTGCGCAGTGGTTACGTAGAAACGGTTCACCGTCTGGTGCTGGCCTCTGAATTTAAGGATGAGGATACAGGCGCTCATATTAAACGAATAAGTTATTATACCAGTGAATTAGCCCGGCGT
This sequence comes from Desulfobacterota bacterium M19, assembly GCA_048820955.1. Lineage (GTDB taxonomy): Bacteria > Desulfobacterota > Desulfobulbia > Desulfobulbales > VMSU01 > JAADIV01. Next base: position 257,799 of record JBMERE010000004.1, read on the forward strand.
ATGGGGCTGGGCCGGGAATTCGCCGAGAATATTTTTTACGCCTCTCCCATGCATGATATTGGCAAGGTGGCAATTCCGGATGCGATACTGTTGAAAGAGGGGCCCTTAAACGCTGAAGAATGGCAGATCATGCAGAGCCACACCACCATTGGCGCCAAGATTCTTGCAGGCTCGATTTCGCCGTATTTGCGAATGGCGGTTGATATTGCCCTCTGCCATCATGAACGTTGGGATGGCAAAGGTTATCCCCGTGGCCTGAAGGGCGAGGAGATTCCTTTGACGGCCCGCATCATGCATATAACCGATCAGTATGATGCCCTGCGCAGTAAAAGACCCTACAAACCAGCTTTTGACCACCGAAAAACGGTGGCAATAATTACGGAAGGTGACGGCCGCACCATGCCGGAGCATTTTGATCCAGATGTCCTGGCGGCCTTTAAAAAATCTTTGGATATATTCCAGGATATTTATGCCAGGGAGGGAGACCTGTTGTGAAAAATTATTGTATGGCAGGCGGTAGGTGCCATAAAAAGGCCGTTGTCTTCTATTCTGTGTAATATTCAAATAGTTGTTAATCGTGTGTCAGGGATGAACAAGTTTTATATCAATATCATAATTAAATGAACTGTCGTGGATCGGGGTGTGGCAGCTCAGGCAAATCTTTTCGGCTGGCCGTTGCCGTGTTTTATTTTTCTCCGGTTCGGCGGCATGAGCCCGACCCGGGCCGTGGCATGACTCGCATCCCACCTCGCGCAGATCGGCGCTTACACTCAAGGCCGCCGGTTTGTGCCGGCGGTCTATGCCGGTAACATGACAGAACAGGCAGCCAAGATCATATTGCCTGTTTTTTTCAACCAGAGTTTCATAGGCCCTGGCGTGCCGGGTGCGCTGCCAGCTTTCAAGTTCGGCCTGGTGACATTTACCGCAGCGCCGCCAGCCAATATAATTATTTTCTGCCGCTGGTTTTATTCTTCCGGCTCTGATCCGTCCCAGGCGATTGATCTCCTTGTTTAAATTGTGAACGATCCGGCTTATTCGGGGATCATCGGGCAGATCGGCTTCCATGGTGATGAAATGATTTTTAAAGGTGGAGGGCGGGCTGTCTTGCCGCCTGTTCTTAATATCGGCCCTTAAGCGGTTGATTTCGGTCTGTATCTTGTTTCTCTGAGCCTGGAGATTACGCCATATCTGGAGTTTGGCCGGAAATTTTTTTAATTCCTTTTCCGGCTCATTGTATTTAGCGAGGCGCCAGTCCAGGCGGTCAAGGGTGTTTAAGTCCTTATGTAGAAGACCTGCCCTGTCAATGCCCCATTTGCGTGACTTCTGCCAGTTGATGTCCATAATGCCGATGGTTTTGCCCTGCCTGTTGGTCTGGCAGATAAGGGTGTTGTGCAGAGGCTGAGGATAGATATTAGTTCCACCCTGGGCGGCCTGGATCAGAATATTGATATTGCGATAACGGCGGGCGATCTCTTTATTGGCCGAAGGCGGTAGACTTGAGAGCAGGATGATCATATCGGTTTTACTTTTTAAATCTTTGATAACGGCGGGCAGGGTGTCCTGCCAGGCCAGAAGCAGGGCCTGGTTGTTGAGCAGTTTCGCAGCCCCGGGGCCGGTAAGGGCGGTAACCCCTATCTTTAAATTGTCTACCCTCAGCAATATTTTACTCTTGAAAATGGGACGGTGATTCTTTTTGCCAATCAGGTTGGCGCTCAGCCAGGAAAATTTTGATTGCCCGCTTATCTGCCGCAGGAAATCAAGTCCGGCTGCCAAGTCGTATTTGCTTACACCCACGGCCTGGCAGCCCATGAGATTATAAGCTTTGACGATAGCCCTGGCGGTAAGCATTTCATCTTGTTCCTGGCCGTGGGTGAGGCGCAGCCCCTTAAAGAGCAAGGCCCCGCCGTCAAGGATGATATGGGGCAGTTTTGAGTCAGCCGCTGCCAGTTCAAACTGTTTTGCTTTTTTGGACAGACCGCCCAGTTGACGGCTGTGTCAGCCACAGGGCTCGGTTTCACCCCTGACATCGCTGGAGTAAAAGAGCTGGAATCTGGCGGCCTGGGAGGCGGCAGGGATGAAAATGGTGCAGATAGCCAGGGTAATAATAAATCTTCTTATCATTTTTTAAGTCCTTTTTTACGTTCCTGTTCCAGAATTTGACGCCACTTGTCAAGCCTGTCTTTAATAACTGCCTCGTGACCCCGGTTGGTGGGCTGGTAGTAACGTCTGCCCTGTAAACGGGCAGGAAGATGATCTTGATCCACCAGGGCGTGGGGCCGGTCATGGGCGTATTGATAGCCCTTGCCATAGCCCAGTTCCTTCATTAATCTGGTGGGTGCGTTACGGATATGTTTGGGCACCGGCAGACTGCCGGTGGCTTTAATATCGGCTTTAACCATATTATAGGCGGTATATACGGCGTTGCTTTTGGGAGCGGTGGCAAGGTAGGTGGTGAGCTGGGCCAGGGCCAGTTCGCCCTCCGGTGAGCCCAGAACATGATAGGTTTCTCTGGCGTTTATGGCCAGCCCCAGAGCGGCCGGGTCGGCGTTGCCAACGTCTTCCGAGGCAAAACGGATAAGACGGCGGGCGACGTAGAGGGGATCTTCACCGGCGGTGAGCATCCTGACCAGCCAGTACAGGGAGCCGTCGGGGTCGGAATCGCGCAGACTTTTATGAAGGGCGGAGATGAGGTTGTAATGCTCCTCTCCATTTTTGTCATAACGCAGACTGCGGCGCTGGCAGGCCTCTTCGGCGATTTCCAGGTTTATGATCCGGGGCTCAGCGCTGTTGGCGGCGCTGAGGGCGGCGGCTACCTCAAGATTATTCAGGGCGCTCCTGGCATCGCCGTCGGCCATCATGATAAGATGGCCCATGGCCTCGGGGCTGATCTGGAGATTCTGGCGTCCCAGGCCGTTTTCCTCATCGTTTAAGGCCCGCTCAATAATCTTAGCCATGCTTGTCTCGTTCAGACTCTCGAGAACCAGAACCTGACATCTTGAGAGCAGGGGAGCGATGACATGAAAGGACGGGTTTTCGGTGGTGGCTCCGATGAGGGTCAGGAGGCCGCTCTCCACGTGGGGTAGAAAACCGTCCTGTTGGGCCTTGTTGAAGCGGTGAATTTCATCCACAAAGAGAACAGTACGCCGTTCATTGCGTTCCTGACGGCTGCGGCTCTCATCGACAATGAGACGGACATCCTTAATGCCGGAGAGAACAGCGGAAAAAAAGACGAAATGGGCTCCGGTGAGGCGGGCCAGAATTCGAGCCAGGGTGGTCTTGCCGATGCCGGGCGGCCCCCAGAGGAGCATGGATGGCAGATAATCGCCCTTGAGCAGCTGCCAGAGGATCTTGTCCTTGCCGAGGAGATGTTCCTGCCCTGTAAAATCGTCAATATTTGCGGGGCGCATACGCTCAGCGAGGGGGATTTCTCTGCCTCTGGTGTTGTTCATGACCGCACCACAGCATCTTTATCCGGCTTGTCTGCCAGGCGTGCCAGTAAAAAGTCCGTGAGACGCTCAGCACTGAAAACTAAGGATTCAATATCAAGAAAATCAAGGACGTGGTTATCAAAGAGAATTTTGACCCGGGCCGGAAAATTCTCTTCAGGCTCTGCATCCCAGAAAAGGATGTATTCCGGCACCATGGGCAGTACCGGTATCCGGGCCGCCAGGTCGGCTCCGCTCTCTGTTACCAGCCGGCCGCCCATATCATGTACCGTCTGTTGAAAATTACCGGCCCCCTCTGAGCTCAGGCAACGGGCCAGAGGCTCTTCGCCGTAGGTGCTTAAGGTCTTGACCTTGGAAATGGTATTGGGCAGACTCTCCAGACCCAGCCATTCGCCGTCCGGGGCTCTGCCGCCTCCGGAACGAAGATAATTATAGAGCAGAATCTGATCACGATGGTCACGGGGCGGCCGGCCGTTAATGGTGATTTCATCCTTGCTGATTATGGTGTTCTGCCCCAGATAAGAAAGAACCAGGGCCGGCGGCTGGCTTTGGTAAACCGCCCCGAGGGCCGGAGCCAGGCGGCTGAAATCCACCGGCTGAAGTTCAGATTTCAGAAAGGCGATGAACTGTAGATCCTTTTTCTCTAACTGGAGATTATCGGCGGACTGCCGCACCGTGGTCATGTCAAGCCCCTTAAGATTAATAAAGGGGCAGTCCGTAAGTTTCTTGCCAACTTTAAGTACGGCGGCGGCAAAGGCCAGGCAGGTGGGAAGCCCGCAGGCGCCGCAGTTGGAGAGCGGGGTGCGTCTGACAAGTTGCAGGGGAGAGAGCATATTGATTATCGGGGGTGAGTGATGCTGAGTCCAATTTTGTAATATTGCTTTAAGGCCTTCATGGGTACTTTGCTGTGCCAGTTACCGCTGAGCAGAGCGCCGAGCCATAGACCTGAGAAGATAATAAGGACAAGAACGGGCATGGTCAAGGCCGGAACCCGGCGCCGGCTCACAACGGTGAGGCTCAGACAGTCCGGTACCGGACAGACCGCGAGGCACTCCAGGCAGCCGACGCATTCTGGACTTTTTATGGCGCTTTTAGTGGTTATTTTGATGGCGCCGGGGCAGAATTTTTCACATTTATGGCAGTTGATACAGGCCTCGGTGTCCCGGTGAATTCCGGTGGGGCTGAACAGAGACAGGAGACCCTGAAGGGCACCGTAGGGGCAGAGATAGCGGCACCAGACGTTACGCGTGAAGATGGAGAGGATTATTAGAACGGCTATAATAATAATGGTGAGGTTTGAAGGGCGCAGGAAGAAATAGAGCATTTTAACATCCACCACCATATTATACGGGGTGCGGATAAAGCCCTCGATTGCCGTCAGATCCATTTTCCAGAGAATAAGGTAGCTGAAAAAAGCGAGGAGGAGATACTTAAGTGTTATAAGCGGCAGATCAAGCCACAGGGGCGGTATCCAGGTCAGTTTCAAACGGCGGCCCAGGACGGCAAGCATATTGGAACAGAATCCCACCGGGCATATCCAGCCGCAAAATCCCTTGCGCAGCATCAGGGCGATAATGAGGGCGGCAATAAAGATAGTGAGTCCAGCCGGATGAACCGTATCATATCGACCAGTGAGAATGAACCTCTTTAAGGCGACCAGGGCGCTGATGGGCAGAAACCCTTCTACCGCCGGGGGCCGGGGAACATAGAGGGACGATTTGCCGATGGCCCATATATAGAAACGGTAGAACTGCCAGCCACTGTAAAGACAGAAGATAAAGAAAGAGGCTTGAACTGCCCGGCGGATTAAAATTAAGCGTCTGTTCTTCATGGCGGTCGTATTATTTTTTTATTGTCTCAACCTTGAATGGTTTCCACATAAGTATAATCTGGGGCAGAAGGGTTAAGGCGGCTAATAAGGCGGCGATCATGGCAAAACCGGTAAAGAGTCCGAAATATATGGTGGGGATGAAATTAGAGAAAACCAGAATGGAGAAGCCGATGACAATGGTAAGGGAGGTGTAATACATAGCCTTGCCGATGCTGCCGTGGCAGCGTTCCATAGTAGCTATATAGTCTTGGTCCTTGGTAAATTCGGCCTTGAAACGCAGGATGTAATGGATAGTGTCGTCCACCGCTATGCCTATGGTGATAGAGGCAATGGTGATGGTCATAAGATCCAGAGGCAGATTGATCCAGCCCATGAGTCCTAAAACCATGGCGGCGGGCAGCATATTGGGCAGGAGGGCGATAATGGCCAGGGAGAGGGAGCGGAAAAGGATGATAAACATGATTAATATGCAGACAAAAACGGCACCGATAGTCAGAATCTGAGAGCGGAAAAGGCTCTGCAGCATGTTGTTATAAAGTACCAGCATGTTGGTAAAATGAATCTGGTCGGGTTTAAACTTCATGTCGGAAACAAGGAAATGATGGATCTTTTTAAGGAGATTGGACATTGACATATTTTTGTTTGATTCGACAATGCGCATGGTAATCCGGGCCTCATTATCGGGAACGGATACATAGGGTTTAACCAGCAGCTTTTTGATCCTGGCGGGCAGCTTTTGAAAGAGAATGGAGAGCTCATAGTTGTCCAGACTGATACCGCCGTTTAAACGGGTGGCGATCTTGATGAGGGTGTCAATGGACTGCACCTTGCCGATCTGCGGTAAGGTCTCTAAATAATTATTAATTTTGGCGATCTTGCCCAGTTTGTAAGAGGTAAACCAGGCAGCGTATTTCGCCGCTGCTGTTTCTGCGGCCGAAGTCGGGGCACCGAAATCATTTAAGAGCATGTCCTCATTGCTGGTCTCAGGGGCGGCTTTAGTTTTCGCGGCAGCGGGCTGCTTACGAAAGTCGATGATGAGATCAAGGGGAGTGGTTCCCCCCAGTTTTTGATCAATGAGCTTCATGCCCTTATATATCTCGGTGGATTTACGAAAATAATCAATGAAACGGTTCTCTACCACCAGCCGTTTAATGCCCATGGCGCTGAGAATAGTCAGAATTACAGCCACGGTAACGATCAGACGGCCGTGTTTCTCGGTAAAGGCGGCAAAATGCATAGTCAGGGGCGGTGTGGAGTCAACGGTTTTGGCGATTCTTTCCCGCGGCAGGAGCATGACGCTGGCCGGAAAGATAATGAAGGAAAAGATAAATGAGACCACCAGCCCCACGGTCATCATTAAACCAAAATCCATTACCGGCCGGATGGAACTGACCAGCAGGGAGGCAAAGGCGGCTATGGTGGTGAGAGTGGCGTAAAGGCAGGGCAGAAATTTGTGGCGGACGGTGGTGGCTAACAGTTCCCTCTGGTCAGCCTCCGGCCGGGCGGCGCATAACTCGCGATACTGGACGATGAGGTGTATAGTGAGGGACATGGTGAAGATGAGCATCAATGATATAAAATTGGAGGAAATCACCGTTACCCGCCAGTCCAGAAGTCCAAGGGCCCCGATCATGGTCAGGGCGGCAGTTAGGCAGCAGATTATAGGTATAATTACCCAGCGCAGGCGCCGGAAGATTATAGACATGGTGAGTACCAGAAAAACAAGGACACCAACCCCGAAAACAATGATATCGTTTCTGACGTAGGAGATCATGTCATCAATAATCATGGGGACACCGCCTAAATACATCTGGGCCCGGTTCTGGTATTTAGCGATAACCCCTCTTATCTCACTAACCGTTTTATCCTGGCGCTTGGTCTGGAGGGTGGCCACGCGGCGATAACTTTTCTCAACTCGCCGCAGTTCAATTAGTTCCTGATTTGAGATGGTGTTATCAAATTTCTTTTGCCGCAGTGCGGTTCGCTGTTTGAGGAGAGCGCGCAGTTTTCTGTTAATGGGCAGGTTTATAAGAATTGCCGTGGTCTTGCTGTCCGGACTCAATAACTGTTTACTGTAAAGGGGGTTGGTTAAAAACTCCTTATGGGCCGCTTCCCGGTTGGTGTCGGCATCAAGCAGGGTACGGATATGCCCTTTGAGATCTGAGATCGGAACAGGAGGGCTGAATAACAAGGGGGCATTTAAAATACTGAAGACTGACTCTACTCCCGGTAGAACCTTGAGGTCATGATCAATTTCAGCGAGGGTTTTAAGGGGGCCGTCGGAGAACAGGGGGCGGCGGGGGGCGTAAGTCAGAACTAAATAGTCATTTGAACTGTATCTGCTGACTTCCTGACGGTAATAACGCAGAGCCTGATCATTTTCCAAAACTAATGAATCCGCTGAGGCGTCAAGTTTGAACTCCGGGATATGGGCGGCGAAAAAACCAGTAACGAGGAGGGCGCCTAATAACGCCAGCCAGGGATGATCGAGGATGAGCCGCTGGTATATTTTACTGAGCATATCTATTCCTTACCAGGATAAAAGAAGGGTGTCTGAGTTCTGTTCCTGCGATATTACAAAATTGATAATTGGGGTTGTGCCACGGTTAAAGTACTACAGCGTAAGGGGTAAGTTGCCCTTAATTTCACAATTAGAAAAAAAGATGATTAAAACTTGCCAAAAGCAGTTTATTTTTTGATAATTATTCAAGGGATATAATTTTTCTTGCTTTATAATGCAAGATTATTTAAGGAAGATAGGATTTATTCTTCCGTTTATCAGATAATATAACAGGAAAAACTTATGAGGTTTAAGATTGTTGCTCTGCTTGTCGCTGTTTTTATCTGGGGGCCTAATTATATACATTCCGCGGCGGCGGCGGAAGATCTCCTGGAAAATGACCTGGCGGCTTACAACCAGCCCGAAATAAAGATTAATGATCCCCTGGAGCCCTTGAACCGGGTATTTTTTCAGTTTAACGATAAGCTCTATACCTATGTCCTGGAGCCTACTGCCAAGGCCTGGAGATTTGTTCTCCCTCAGCCGCTGCGGGCCAGTTTGTGGAGCGCCTTTCATAATTTTTTGACTCCGGTACGGCTCGTAAATGATCTGTTGCAGGGGCAGTTCGCGGCCTCCGGAGTAGAATTATCCCGTTTTGTGCTCAATACCACGGTGGGGGTTGGAGGTCTGGGGGATCCGGCTCAATATGTTTTTCATCTGCAGACCTCTGACGAGGATCTGGGCCAGACCCTGGGGCATTACGGGGTTGGCGAGGGATTTTATATCTGCTGGCCCTTTCTGGGCCCCTCTAATCTGCGTGATACGGCGGGGATGGCGGCTGACTCCTTCCTTGATCCCGTGACCTATATGACCTCCTCTGACTGGAAGGCTCTGCTGGCAGTACATGCCGTAAGGAGGGTCAATTATATTTCTCTTAATCTCGGAGAATATGAACAGTTTAAGGAGGCCGCTTTTGATCCTTATACGGCCATGAAGGAGTTTTATACTAAAAACCGCCGTCAGAAAATTAAAAATAAAATTACTCGTCATGCTGACGGCGATAATAATTATCTTGGCGATTACAGACATATTGCCACTAATAAGAATAATAAGAATAATAAGAATAAGACACGGCTGGAGATTGACGGTCTTGATCTCCTGAAGATCCGATCCGGGGAGGTGCCTGTTAAGGAAAAATTTTTTGTTCAGGTAGGTGTCTTCTGGCGGCCGGATGGTATGCGGGACTTAAATCAAAGATTAACGGCAATGGGTCGTAAAACCGTGGTGGTGACCTATAACCGGGGGAATTATAACTTTTATGGCCTCCAGGTCCCGGCGGGCAACAATTTTCTGGCGGCCAGGACTATGGAGCGGCAGCTGACTGCGGCCGGGTTCCGTGATACAATGGTTGTCTCACATCCCCTGTAGGGCAGTTCTCTGAATATTAATCTCTGAAAAAATAAATAAATGATACTTAAGCTTAAAAAAAACAACAGGTTAAATAAAACGAAGTCCTTTATGCTTCTTGCTGTATTATGTGCGGTCGTGGCGCCCTGGGGCGGCAGGGCTCTGGCACTCAAGGCTGATGAACCATTAAGTCAGATGGAAAATACAGTTAACAAGGCTCTGGCCCTGCTCAAAGATCCGGTTCTTAAAAAGCAGAGGGTACTCAGACAGCAAAAGCTTTATGAGCTGATTGATTATCGTTTTGATTTTCAACTTATGGGCCGTCTGGCTCTTGGACCGGCCTGGAAGACTGTTAATGCCGGGAAACGGGCTGATTTTGTGCGTCTCTTTGCTGATCTTCTGAAAAATACCTATGTGCGGCGGGTTGATTCCTATACCGATGGCCGCATGACTTTTATCAAGCAGTTAAAGCGCAATAATCTGGCACTTGTTTATAGTAAGTATGAGAATAACAACGATACCATGTCTATTAATTATAAGATGATAAATCGTAACAATATCTGGAGGGTGTATGACGTCGTTATTGAGGGCGTGAGTATCGTTAAGCAATACCGGCGGCAATTTGCCCAGATCCTGGTGAATGAACAAATGAGCGGTTTGATTAAACGCTTGAAAGCTAAATTGAAGACCCTTAAAAAAGTTGAGGATCAGCCGGTCAAATCGTAGTTTAATTCCTGCCGCAGCCATAGGTCCGCAGTTTGTTTTATAAATAATACGGCTTGCCACCTGTAACCATGCCCCCGCCTCTTTTCCGCTTACTTAAAATCCTTGACATTACGGTGTAATTTCTTATACTCAACAATTTTTCACCAGCAGAAATTAGAGCGTTAAAAGGGTACGTCCATGGTGCTGGTTTTGTAAGCGACAAACGAACTCTTACCCGGTTTTTGAGGCTGCCTAACTCCATGTCTGTTTCTGCCGGCCAGTGAAACAAGTGCTTTGTTGTTTGTTGTACTTTTTCTTTAAACTAAATTTGCAGCTATTAACTTAAGGCAGATAATCTGTCCTGAACTATGAACCGTAACGGTTTCGCCGCATCTCGAGATACGGCGAAACCGTTACCTGAATTTATTCAATTATCAAGAGGTATTAATATGGCTTTACCTAAACACCGGCAATCACATTCCAAAACCAGATTAAGACGTTCGCATGATGCCTTGCGCCCTGCCAATATATCTGTCTGTCCTGAGTGCGGGGAACCCAAGCAGCCCCATCGGCTTTGTGGTGGTTGTGGTACATACAACGGCAAAAAGATTATTAAATTTGACGACGAAACAGATTAAGCGCAGTGGCATTTCTATGCGGGTGGCTGTCTTGGTAATGGGGCCTCACAGGAGGATGATGTGCGAATAGCTCTTGACGGCATGGGGGGAGATCTTGGTCCTGATGAAATAGTTGCGGGTGCCGTACAGGCAGTTTGCGAACTGGGACTTCAGGTGACTCTGCTGGGGGATGAGAATACTCTCCGTAAGGCCCTTGAAAATCATGAACGGGAATTGTCCGCCTGTCAACCGGCACCATCTGATAAGGACGAATCTCCGGTAGTAGAGGTAAACTCGGCTTTTTCGCGGATTGATATAGTCCATACCACGCAAGTTGTAGAGATGGGGGAGGCTCCTCTTGAAGCGGTTCGTCATAAAAAAGATTCTTCGATTATGGCGGCCTTCAGACTTCTTAAAAAAGGTGAGGCTGATGCCGTAGTCAGCGCAGGTAATTCCGGGGCAACCATGGCCGCGGCTCTGAAAACAGTAGGGCGGCTGCCTGGTATATCACGGCCTGGTATTGCCGGGATTTTCCCCACCATGAAAAAACCTCTGGTGATGATGGATGTGGGGGCCAATGTGGATTGTCGTCCCCTCCATCTCCTGCAGTTTGGTGCCATGGCCGCCGCTTTTTCCAAATTACTTTTTGGTATTGAGCGGCCCAGAGTCGGGCTCCTGAGCATCGGGGAAGAGCGGGGCAAGGGTAACGCTCTGGTCAAGGGCGCTCATGAGTTATTATCCGGAAGCGGACTTAATTATATTGGCAACGTTGAGGGACGTGACACCTTTCAGGGGGAGGTTGATGTCATGGTCTGCGACGGTTTTGTCGGCAATGTCTGTCTGAAATTAAGTGAGGGGCTGGCCGAGGCCATGGTTGCCATGCTGCGGGAAGAATTTGATAAGAGCCTGACCTCAAAGGTGGGGTATCTCTTGAGCCGCAGTTCATATGCCAGCCTTAAAAAGAGAACCGATTACGCTGAGTATGGTGGAGCTCCCCTTCTTGGGCTGAATGGTATAGGCATTATATGCCATGGCCGTTCTCATTCCAAGGCGATTAAAAATGCGGTGCGGATAGCGGCCGAGCTGGCTGAGAAGCGGGTAAACGACCATATTCTTGATCTGCTGACCAACGCTCTGCCGGCCGTGGATGCCGCCGTTGCCGACTGATAAAATGAAATCATTTATTTTGGGAACAGGCTCAGCTCTGCCGGCTGGAATATTGACTAATGCCGAGCTGGAGACAATGGTGGAGACCAGTGATGAATGGATATCCACTCGAACCGGCATAAAAAGCCGGCATATATCCGGAGCTGGAGAAGAAACTTCAAAGCTGGCCGGGCGGGCGGCAGCCAAGGCTCTGGATATGGCTGGACTGACCCCGTTGGATCTGGATCTTATTCTGGTTGCTACCATCTCCAGCGAAATGTCCATGCCTTCCTGCGCCTGTCTGGTACAGAAGGATATCGGAGCTGAAAACGCCTTTGCCTATGATCTGAATGCCGCTTGCTGCGGCTTTCTTTACGGTTTGGATATGGCGGACAGTTATCTCTGCCGACGCCCGGAGATGAAGATTATGGTGATTGGGGCTGAAACCCTATCCTCCAGAGTTGACTGGCAGGATCGTAACACCTGTGTTCTCTTTGGAGACGGGGCCGGGGCCTGCGTAGTAAGCGGCGCGGCACCGGGAAACGGTATGCTGGCCAGTAAGCTGTACGCCGACGGCAACCTCTATAAATTATTATATATGGATTCGGCAAGAGGCATGAATCCAGCGCTGGCCAATGCCCGTAACAAGGGGTCGTTTATCAAAATGAGCGGCCGGGATGTATTTAAATACGCGGTGCGGGCCATGGCCGGCAGTGTTAAGGAAGTTTTAGCTCAGACCGGGATTAAGAAGGACGAGATTAAGTTGATAATTCCCCATCAGGCCAATCGGCGGATTATCAACAGCCTGCTGGAGCATTTGGCTATTCCAGCTGAAAAGGCCTATGTAAACATGACTAAATATGGTAATACCTCTGCTGCAAGCATTCCCATTGGCCTGGATGAGGCTAACCGTGAGGGCTTGCTTGAGCCAGGGGATATTCTTCTTTTATGTGCTTTCGGCGGCGGTTTTACCTGGGGGGCGGCTGTTATACGCTGGTAGTCTTGGTCAGGCGGAACAGCACCCCCTGACGGTTCATATGCCCAGGGAGGAGGTGAGGTGCTTAGTCTTTTTCTGATCCAGACTTTTTACGACGCCGTTACTAATATAGTTATACAGTTTGAAATAATGCGGAGATAAATGTGGACTATTTTTTGACAGAAGAACAACAGATGATTGTTGAAGTAGCCCAACAGATAACCGATGAAAAGATAATTCCCAGCCGGGCTGAACTGGATGAAAAAGAGGAATTCCCCCGTGATATTCTGAATCAGATCGGGCAGGCCGACCTGGCCGGTCTTTATATAGATGAAGAGTATGGCGGCTATGGCGGCGGATGTTTTGACATGGTTCTGGCTCTTGAACAATTTGCCAGGGGATGCGTGGGTATTGCTACCAGTTTCGCGGCCAATGGCCTGGGAGCCTACCCCATTATCATCTCCGGCAGTAAAGAGCTGAAAAAACATTATCTGCCCCTGATTGCCAGCGGCAGAAAATATGCGGCCTTTGCTCTTACCGAGGCCAATGCCGGCAGTGATGCCTCCGGGATTCAGACTACAGCGGTGCTTGATGGTGATGAATGGATTTTAAACGGCACTAAACAATGGATTACCAATGGCGGTGAGGCCAATATTTATTCGGTGATTGCCATTACCGATCCTCAAAAGGGGGCGCGGGGGGCCACCATGTTTGTGGTGGAGGATACTGATCCTGGTTTTTCTTATGGCCACAAAGAAAAAAAGCTCGGTATCCGGGCTTCTTCAACCAGAGAACTGATTTTCAAGGACTGCCGGATTCCGGCCGGGCGCCTTATCGGCCGTCGGGGGGCCGGTTTTATCACGGTCATGAAGACCCTTGATCACTCCCGGCCGGGGATTGCCATTCTCGGGGTTGGACTGGCCCAGGGCGCTCTTGATGAGGCCGTGACTTACGCCAAGCAGCGGGTTCAGTTCGGTAAACCGATTATTTCTTTTCAGGCAGTGCAACACCTGCTGGCTGATATGGCCATCGAGACCGAGGCCGCCAGAGCTCTGGTCTATGCCGCGGCCAAACACATTGACGCTCACCCTAAGCAGATGTCCAAAGCCTCTTCCATGTGCAAGGTCTTTGCCACCGATATAGCCATGAAGGTTACAACCAACGCCGTACAGGTACTGGGAGGTTATGGTTATATGCGGGATTACCCCGTGGAGAAGATGATGAGGGATGCCAAAATTCTTCAGATATATGAGGGTACTAATCAGATCCAGCGTAACGTGATAGGCCAGGAGTTGAATAAGGAATATAATAAATGAAGATTATTGTCTGCCTGAAACAGGTTCCTGATACCAGGAACGTTCGTCTGGATCCCAAAACTAATACCATGAGCCGGGAAGGGGTGGAGAGTATTATGAATCCCTATGACCGCCATGCCCTGGAAGAGGGGGTGAGCCTGGCAGCCCAATACGGCGGCACGGTTACTGCCCTCAGCATGGGGCCGCCCCAGGCCGCTGAGATGCTGAAGGAAGCTGTTGCCTGCGGGGCTGATCAGGGCGTATTGATTTCCGATCGGGCATTTGCCGGGGCCGACACCCTTGCCACTACCTATACCCTGGCCAGAGCCGTTCTTACCCTGGGTACCGCCGATCTGATTATTTGCGGGAAACAGGCCATTGACGGTGATACAGCTCAGGTCGGGCCAGGCCTGGCCCGACGCCTTGATCTGGCCTACGCCTCCTGTATCAGTAAAATTCATGAGGTACGGGATGATTGTCTGTTGGCCCGGCGGATGATGGATGACGGTTATGATGAACTGGAAATCACTCTGCCGGCCTTATTGACTGTGGTACGAGAAATAAATGAACCCCGTATCCCTTCGTTGAAGGGGAAGATGAAGGCCAGAAAAACGGTGATCAAGACCTTTAACGCCGCTGATATAGGGGCGGATACAGCTCTTCTCGGCCTGGCTGGTTCGCCAACCAGGGTTGCCAGAGTTTTCGCACCGGAGGCCAGGGGGGAGAGGGCCATGCTTGAGGGAACGGTAATTGAGCAGGTAAAAGAGCTGGCCGTAAGATTAGAGGCCATTATTTAAAGGTAAGTGCCTCATGCTGAAAATTGACGAAAAATTATGTGTTGGCTGTGGAGTTTGTGAAGATAACTGTGCCTTTGGAGCTATAACTGTTGTCGATGCTCTGGCCCGGGTCAATGATAAATGTACACTTTGTGGCAATTGTGTTGACAGCTGTGAGGTCGGAGCCCTGTTTATTGAGGACGGGGAGGCCGCTTCCAGTATTGATCTTGCCGCCTATAGCGGGGTATGGGTATACGCTGAATTCCGGCAGGGGAAAATAGCGCCGGTAGTTCTGGAACTTCTTGGCGCTGGCCGTGGTCTTGCCGATGAACGAGGGGTAAAGCTAAGTGCCGTGTTGCTTGGCCATGACCTCGGAGACAGTGCTCGCGAGTTGATTGCCCGGGGCTGTGATGAGGTTCTGCA
This sequence comes from Desulfobacterota bacterium M19, assembly GCA_048820955.1. Lineage (GTDB taxonomy): Bacteria > Desulfobacterota > Desulfobulbia > Desulfobulbales > VMSU01 > JAADIV01. The sequence goes on from JBMERE010000004.1 coordinate 272,921, forward strand.
GGTTGACGATCCGGCTCTGGAAAACTTTGTTGATGAGTCTTATACCAATGTCCTTGCCTCCCTGATTAAAGAACGGCGGCCGGAGATAGTGCTGGCCGGGGCCACGGCCATTGGCCGCTCTTTTATTCCCCAGGTTGCCACCGTCGTGGGGGCGGGACTCACCGCTGACTGTACCGAGCTGGCCATTGATAAAGACGGCAGTCTGCTGCAGACCAGGCCTGCCTTTGGCGGCAATATTATGGCTACTATAGTTTGCCCCGATACCAGGCCACAGATGGCCACGGTTCGTCCCATGGTTATGAAGGCCCTGCCCGCTGATCTCCAGCGTCAGGGGGCGGTGGAGAATCTGAATGCTGAACAATTTAATTTGACCTCCAGGGTAAGGGTATTAAGTTCTGTAATTGCCGAACCTGATAAGATCAGGCTTTCGGAGGCTGAAATTGTAGTTGCCGGCGGCCGCGGCCTGGAGAGTGCCAAAGGCTTTGCCATGTTAAAGGAACTGGCTGAGATTATGGGAGGCTCAGTTGCTGCCTCCAGGGCGGCGGTGGATGCCGGCTGGATAGACTATCCCTACCAGGTGGGCCAGACCGGCAAGACGGTTGCTCCCAGGCTCTATATCTGCTGCGGCATCTCCGGTGCTGTTCAGCATCTCGTCGGCATGCAGTCCTCCGAGACGATTATTGCCATTAATCGGGATTCCGCCGCCCCCATATTTAATGTCGCTACCTATGGGATAGTGGGTGATCTCTTTGAAATTTTACCCCTCCTTATTAATGAGTTGAAAGGGGCAGATTGACTTTCTGGTGTATTGAATGATGAATTTAACTGACAAAATTGCTTTGGTAACCGGCGGCGGGCGTGGCATTGGCCGGGCTGTGAGTATTTTACTTGCCTCTCTCGGGGCCGAAGTGGTAATTAATTATGTTAATCGTCCCCAGGCGGCTGATGAGACTGCGGCCTTTATCAGGCAGCAGGGGGGAAAGGCCGAGAGTTTAGGCTTTGACGTCGCTCGGACAGGAGATGTGCAGGCAGCGGTTAAGGATATCCTGGCCCGTCACGATCGTGTAGATATCCTGGTTAACAATGCTGGTATTACCAGGGACGGTTTACTTGTGAAGATGAAGGAGGAGGCCTGGGACGCGGTTTTAGACACCAATCTCAAGGGTGCCTTTAATTGTCTCAAGGCCGTCTCCAGGGCGATGATGAAGCAGCGCTGGGGCCGGATTATTAATATTACCTCGGTTATCGGTTTTACCGGTAATGCCGGCCAGGTTAATTACGCCGCCGCCAAGGCCGGGCTGCTGGGGCTGACTAAATCCGCCGCCCGGGAACTGGCGCCAAGGGGAATAACCGTTAACGGTGTGGCGCCAGGTTATATTGAAACGGAGATGACTAACGGTCTGCCCCCTGAGGTCAGTGCCAGAATTATGGCTGAAATTCCGCTTAAAACTCTTGGCAAGCCAGACGATGTGGCTGGGGCGGTGGCCTATTTAACCTCTGATGCCGCCAGTTATATAACCGGGCAGGTAATTCATGTTAACGGCGGCCTGTATATGTGATTTTGCTGAATAGTTATTTGTCTCGAAGAATAATCTTCAGGCTTGCTGGTTAATCAGTGATGGATTTTTTCTTAAGAATTTGGTTTGCGTTTTATGCATCCTTTAGAATCAGGTATATAGGGCTGTGGCAGGTACAGGCTCTATCTATCCGGATTGACACTATAAAATAAAGTATAAAAAAAAGGAGAAAAATATGTCTGTAGAAGATCAACTCATAGATATTATTGCCGAGCAGTTGAGTGTCGACAAGGCTAAAGTTGTTCCAGCCGCCTCTTTTGTTGATGATCTCGGGGCTGATTCCCTGGATCTCGTGGAGCTGATTATGGCTATGGAAGAGGCCTTTGATACCGAAATTTCTGATGAGATTGCCGAGAAGATTCTTACGGTTCAGGATGCTATTGATCATATTCAAAAGGTACAGGGTTAAGAGAGCCCTTTAATCTGGAGAACGCCGCGTGAAAAATAGAGTTGTGGTAACCGGTCTGGGCCTGGTTACACCCCTGGGAACCGGGGTGGATAAGACTTGGAAAAATCTTTGTGCCGGGGTCAGCGGTATTGGTCCCATCAGCCGTTTTGATGCCTCGCATATGGAGGTTAGAATTGCCGCTGAGGTCAAGGAGTTTGAACCGGAAGACTTTATGGACAAAAAGACGGCCCGTCATCTGGAGCTTTTTGTGCAGTATGCCGTTGCTGGAGCCCGGATGGCCTTAGATGACGCTCAGTTAGCGGTTACCGCCGACAATGCCGCTCGAATCGGTTCTATTACCGGCTGCGGCATGGGTGGTCTGCCCACTATTGAGAAATATCATCAGATATATCTGGAACGGGGGGCCAAGCGGATTACGCCCTTTTTTATCCCCATGGTTATCCCCAATATGGGGGCGGGGCAGATCTCGGTTATCTTTAAGTTGAAGGGGCCGAATCTGTCATTGAGTACAGCCTGTGCCGCCGGTACTCATGCCGTTGGCGAGGCCTATCACGCTATTCAGAGGGGTGATTGCGAGGCGGCTGTTACCGGCGGCAGTGAATCGGTTATATGCCCAATGGCGGTGGGAGGTTTTAACTCCATGAAGGCCCTGTCAAGGCGTAATGATGAGCCTGAAAGGGCCTCCAGACCATTTGACCGGGAGCGGGATGGCTTTGTTATCGGCGAAGGAGCCGGTATTCTGCTTCTTGAGTCGCTGGAACATGCCAGGGCCAGGGGAGCAAAGATATACGCTGAAGTCATGGGATGCGGAATGACTGGCGATGGTTATCACATGGCGGCGCCTCCAGAGGACGGTGAGGGCGCGGTGCGCTGTATGCGTATGGCCCTTGAAAATTCCGGCCTGACTCCGGCTGATATTGATTATATTAATGCCCACGGGACTTCAACCCAGCTCAACGATCTGGGGGAGACCAGGGCTATAAAAACGGTATTCGGTAAACGGGCGGCAGAGATAGCAGTAAGTTCCACTAAATCCATGACCGGCCATCTGCTGGGTGGGGCCGGTGGCATTGAGGCCGTCTTTACCGCTCTGGCTCTTCATCATCAGATCGCTCCCCCCACTGTTAACCTGGAAAATCCCGATCCGGAATGTGATCTTGATTATATCCCCGGTGAGGCGCGTTCGATGAAGATACGGGCTGCCATGTCAAATTCCTTTGGTTTTGGCGGTACGAACGCGGTATTAATTATGAAGAGATATGAGGCTGAAGGGTGAAACTGGCAATTGGCTGTGACCACGGTGGTTTTGATTTAAAGGAAGAGGTTGCAGATTTTCTGCGCCAGGCCGGGCATGATGTTCTTGATCTGGGCTGTAAATCCCATGACGCGGTGGACTATCCGCGTTTTGCTGAGGCCGTCTGTGAGGCGGTACTGGCTGGTCGGACGGAGGCCGGTATTCTTATATGCGGCACCGGCATTGGCATGTCCATGGCGGCAAATCGTCATCAGGGAATCAGGGCCGCGCTCTGTCATGAGACCTTTACGGCCCGCAAGAGCCGGGAACATAATAATGCCAACGTCTTATGCCTTGGAGCCAGAGTACTGGGCGGCGGGGTGGTGATGGAGATCGTCAAGGCCTGGATAGAGACTGAGTTTGCCGGCGGCCGCCATCTGCGGCGGATAGAGATGTTCTGAGCAGTTACGCAAAAAATTAAAATTTCAGAGGTAAAAACGTGTCCCTTTTAAAAGATGTTGATCCTGAAATATATCGGGCTATTGACTATGAGTTTGAGCGTCAGTCAAATCAGCTGGAGCTCATTGCCTCGGAAAATATAGTCAGTGAGGCGGTGCTTGAGGCTCAGGGATCAATCTTTACTAATAAATACGCCGAGGGTTATCCCGGTAAGCGTTATTATGGCGGTTGTGAATATGCTGATGAGGTTGAATCCCTGGCCCGGCAGCGGGCCAGGGCCATATTCAAGGCCGATTACGCTAATGTGCAGCCCCATTCCGGCAGCCAGGCCAATATGGCTGTCTATTTTTCCAGCCTTAACCCCGGTGATAAGGTGCTGGGAATGGATCTGGCCCATGGCGGTCATCTAACCCATGGGGCCAAGGTCAATTTTTCCGGTCAGCTCTATAATTTTATGTCCTACGGCCTGAACCGGGAGACTGAGCGTATCGACATGGAGGAGGTGGAGCGTGTTGCGATGACGGAACGACCAGCCATGATTGTTGCCGGAGCCAGCGCCTATCCCCGTTTTATAGACTGGCAGGCTTTCAGGGATATTGCCGATCAGGCTGGGGCTCTCTTTATGGTGGATATGGCTCATATTGCCGGTCTGATCGCCGGTGGTCAGCACCCGTCTCCAGTGCCTTATGCTGATTTTGTTACTACCACCACCCATAAGACCATGCGGGGGCCGCGGGGCGGTATGATTCTGGCCCGGGAGGAATTTGGCAAAAAGCTGGACAGCAAGATATTCCCCGGTATTCAGGGAGGGCCGCTGGTGCATGTTATTGCCGCCAAGGCCGTGAGCTTTAAAGAGGCCATGACTGACGAATTCAGGCAGTATCAACGCCAGGTGGTTTTAAACGCGGTAACCCTGGCGGAGAATCTGCTTAAGCATGATTTCCGGCTGGTCTCCGGTGGTACGGATAATCATTTATTATTAGTTGATTTGACTAATAAGAATATTACCGGTAAAGACGCGGAGCGGGCTCTTGAGGATGCGGGTATGACGGTGAATAAAAATGCCGTACCCTTTGACACTCAGAGCCGTTTTGTCACCGGCGGTATTCGGATAGGAACCGCCGCCGTTACCACGAGAGGGTTGCTGGAATCGGATATGATTCAGGTTGGTGAATGGATGAACCGTGCCATTCTGGCTCATGACCGGCCGGATCTTTTAGCGGCTATACGTCTCGAAGTCAGGGCTCTCTGTGACCGCTTTCCGCTTTACCCCTCTTACACTGCCGGGCGGAACGCCGATTAATCATGGCGGCTTCAGCGGATAAGCGCGGAGAACGACCATCCTGGCCGCAATATTTTATGGGTATAACCGAACTGGTGGCTCAGCGCTCCACCTGTCTGCGGCGTAAGGTGGGGGCGATTCTGGTGCTTGACAAACGGATTGTCGCCACTGGTTATAACGGCGCCCCCAGCCATATAGCCCATTGCCTTGATGTAGGCTGTCTGCGTGAACAGCAGGGAATCCCCTCCGGCGAACGGCATGAGTTATGCCGTGGTCTTCATGCCGAGCAGAACGCCATTATTCAGGCCGCCAACCTGGGCTTCAGTGTTGAGGGTGCTGTCCTTTACTGTACAAATCTGCCCTGCTCAATCTGTACTAAAATGTTGATTAATATATCACTTAAAGAGGTTTATTATAGAGAGGGGTATCCTGATTCTCTGACCTCCATGATGATGGCTGAGGCCGGAATCCCTCTGCATCAGATTTAAATATCAAGTCGAATTGACGGATCTGCTGATCTTTCTTCCTCCTGCCCATTAGGATTCATTATGAAATGCCCATACTGCGGCCATCTGGATAATCGTGTAGTTGATTCCCGGCTTAATAAGGATTTTACCATTACCCGCCGCCGCCGTCTTTGCGAGGTCTGCGAACGTCGTTTTACTACCTATGAGCGCCTTGAGGTGACAATGCCCATGCTCATCAAGAAGGATGGGCGTCGAGAGGCCTGGGATCGTTTGAAGGCCGTGACCGGGATGAAAAAGGCCTGTGAAAAACGCCCGGTGGCCATGAATCAGCTTGAGGATTTTATTGACGGCCTGGAGCGGGAATTACAGGAGATGGGTGAACGGGAGATTGATATCTCCGTAGTGGGTGAACGTCTGATGGAGGGGCTGCGGCAGCTCGATGATGTTGCCTATGTCCGTTTCGCTTCGGTTTACCGGCAGTTTAAAGATTTAAACGAATTCATGGCTGAACTGAAGGGGATGCTGAACGTTGACGATAAACGGGACTGAGGATAACGACCGGGTTTTTATGAAAATGGCCCTGGCTGAGGCCGTGAAGGCCAGGGGGCGGACTTCGCCCAATCCTCTGGTGGGAGCGGTAATTGTCCGGGACGGGAAGGTTGTGGGACGTGGTTATCATAAGCGGGCCGGTACACCGCACGCCGAGGTTAACGCTATTCAAAACGCCGGAGATAAAGCCTGTGGTGCCGAGATTTATGTCACCCTTGAACCCTGTAATCATCAGGGGCGTACGCCGCCCTGCACCAGGGCGGTGCTTGAAGCAGGTTTAAGGCGGGTGATCATCGGTATGTCCGATCCCAATCCCGGTGTGGCGGGTGGCGGTGCCGCTTATCTTCAGAGTCAGGGGCTGGCTGTCTCAACGGGGATTTTAGAGGATGAATGCCGAAAAATAAACCGCCCTTTTATTAAACTGGTAACCGAGGGAGTGCCCTGGGTAATCATGAAGGCTGGTTTAAGTCTGGACGGCAGGATAGCTGCCGTTCATGGTCGGCCGGGCTGGATAACCAACGAGAAATCCAGGCGTTTTACTCATCGGCTGCGGGACCAGGCGGATGCTATTTTAGTGGGTATCGGTACGGCGCTGAGCGATGATCCCTCTCTCACTGCCCGGCTGCCGGGTGCCGGGCATCAAGATCCCCTGCGGGTGGTTCTTGACAGTTCTCTGCGTCTGCCGCCGGCCGCCAGGATGCTCACCCAGCAATCGACTGCCGGTACCCTTGTTTTTTGCGCTGTCGGGGTGGAGGCTGGCAGAAAGGAACCTCTGCTGGCGGCCGGGGCTGAGATTGTTGAACTGCCGACGGCCGGGCAGGGGCAGCCTGATTTGCGCTTTATGCTTAAGGAACTGGGACGCCGCGGGATAAGCTCTCTTCTTGTTGAGGGCGGTAGTAAAATACACGCCTCGTTTCTGAGCCAGGGCCTGGTTGATCAGGCCAACCTCTTTTACGGCCCGCTCTTTATGGGAGGTGACGCTGTTCCTCTCGCCGGCCCTTTGGGGCTTGGCAGTGTGGATGAGGCCCCGCGTCTGCGGGAAGTTAACTGCCGCCGTTTTGGTAATGATGTTATGATAGAGGGGATTTTTTAGGTGTTTACGGGAATAATCCAGGGTAAGGGCAGAATATGCACGATCAGACCGGCGGGCGGTGGTATGGTCTTCGCTATTGAGGCCGCCTTTGATATTGATAATCCTCTTGAGGGCGAGAGTATCGCGGTGAACGGGGTATGTCTCACCGCTAAGGAGATCAATGGCCGGCGTTTTCTGGCCGACGTTTCTCCCGAGTCTTTAAGCCGTACCAACCTTGGTAAATTAAGCGTGGGGGCCGAGGTCAATCTTGAACGGGCCCTGCGGTTGAGTGACCGTCTCGGCGGTCATCTGGTGAGCGGTCATGTTGACGCGGCGAGCAGGGTAATAAGCCGTAAAAGAGCCGGTGATTTTACCATTTTTCATTTCGCGGTGCCCGGGGGGCTGGGGCGTTATATAGTTGAAAAGGGCTCCATTACCATTGACGGGGTAAGTCTTACCGTCAACAGCTGTGAGGCCGCTGTTTTCTCGGTCTCTATTATTCCCCATACCCTGGAGGTTACTGTTCTGGGGGGCTTACGGCCGGGTGACGAGGTGAATCTTGAGGTGGATATTATCGGTAAATATGTGGAACGGCTTTTGAGTTATGATGATAATGACCGCCATGGGAATACCATAAATCATGCCTTTCTGGCTAAACATGGGTTTGTTGTTTAGGGGCTGAAATTGCCTTTTGTATTCGAATCTTAAAATGGACATAACAAATGACAGTAAACACGATTGAAGAGGCAATTGATGATATCAGGGCCGGCAAAATGGTTATTCTGGTGGATGACGAGGATCGTGAGAATGAGGGCGACCTGTATATGGCTGCCCAGATGGTCACTCCCGATGCCATAAATTTCATGGCAACTCATGGCCGGGGGCTTATCTGTATGACCATGACTCCGGAGCAGTTGGATCGTCTGCAGTTACCCATGATGGTACAGAAGAATGAATCACCTTTTGAAACCGCTTTTACGGTGAGCATTGAGGCCCGTACCGGAGTTACCACCGGGATATCCGCTGCTGACCGGGCCCGCACCATTCAGGTAGCGGCGCGTCTCGATGTGCGGCCTGAGGATATAGTCAGCCCCGGGCACGTCTTTCCGCTCCGGGCCAGAAAGGGCGGAGTTCTGGTGCGGACGGGCCAGACTGAAGGCTCGGTTGATCTGTCGCGCCTGGCCGGTCTGCGGCCTTCAGGGGTTATCTGTGAGATTATGAAGGAGGACGGCACCATGGCCCGGATGCCGGATCTCAAAAAATTCGCCAGGCATCATGGCTTGAAGATTGTCACCATTGCTGATCTCATTGCCTATCGTATGAAGATGGATACCCTGGTGCATCGAGCTGCCGAGGCTGATCTGCCCACCAAATACGGTGGGATGTTCAGGATCATTGTTTATACCAATGATGTGGATGATTTTGAGCATGTCGCTCTGGTCAAGGGTAACATTACCCCGGATAAGGAGGTTCTGGTCAGGGTTCATTCCGAGTGTATGACCGGCGATATCTTTGGCTCTCTGCGCTGTGACTGCGGCAGTCAACTGCATGTAGCCATGCAGATAGTGGAGCAGGAGGGCCGGGGTGTTATTCTTTACATGCATCAGGAGGGCCGGGGTATCGGCCTGGTTAACAAGCTCAAGGCCTATCATCTGCAGGACAAGGGCCTGGATACGGTGGAGGCCAATGCCAAACTGGGATTTAAGGCCGATTTACGGGATTACGGAATCGGTGCCCAGATTCTGCGTGATTTAGGGGTTGGTAAAATGCGTCTTTTAACCAATAATCCCAAGAAAATAGTTGGTCTTGACGGTTATGGCTTGAAGGTCGTGGGCCGGGCGCCCATTGAGATGGAACCCTGTCCTGAGAATATTAAATATTTGCAGACCAAGAGGGATAAAATGGGGCATCTGCTCGACTTATAAGATTCTGATATCGTAAAAATTTTGAAAAACATTTGGTGAGTTTATGAAAATATATGAGGGCGGTTTACAGGCGGATGGCAGGAAGTTCGGGATTATTGTGGCCAGATTTAATTCCTTTATCGCTGAGCGTCTGCTGGATGGCGCTCTGGATACCTTGCGGCGTTCCGGGGTTGAGGACAATGATATTGAGGTGGTCAAAGTGCCGGGAGCCTACGAAATTCCCCTGCTGGCCAAAAAGATGGCCGACTGCGGCCGCTATGACGCGGTGATCTGTCTCGGGGCGGTTATCCGCGGGGCCACGGCCCATTTTGATTATGTTGCAGGTGAGGTGGCCAAGGGTATCGCTCAGGTAAGCCTTGAGGCAGGGATTCCGGTAATTTTCGGGGTGTTGACCACCGATACCATTGAACAGGCTATTGAACGGGCCGGTACCAAGGCCGGTAACAAAGGCTCTGACTGCGCTGCCGCCGCCATTGAGATGGCTAATCTGCTGAGTGAGTTTTAATTTGAAGACCGGTGCCAGGCGTAAAGCGCGGGAGCTTGTCCTCCAGGTTCTTTATCAGGCGGATGTCAATGGCGGCCATGAGGTGGAGGCGCAGCTTGATATCCTCTGTGAGAATTTTTTAATCTCTAAAAAGGCGATGCCTTATGCCCGGGAACTTTTAGCCGGGGTCAGCCGCAATATTCAGAAAATCGATAGTCTGATCGCGGAAAATGCCAGAAACTGGCGGGTGGACCGGATGTCGATTATTGACCGTAATATTCTGCGTCTCGGGGTCTATGAGGTTGTCTTTAATGATCAGGTTCCGGCAACGGTAGCCATTAATGAAGCCATTGAGATTGCCAAGAGGTTCAGTACCGATGATTCCGCCTCCTTTATTAACGGTATTCTTGACGCGGTAAATTATGGCCAGGGCAAAAAGCAATAACAATAAAGCTGTTAAACCTGAACCGCCTGAAATATGGCAGGAAATTACCGCAGTTCTGGCCTTGTTCGCCGCCGCCTTTCTCTTTATAAGCCTTGTAAGTTATTCCCCCGCCCGTTCACATGGATTATTCCCAGTCATCTTTCCCCATAACTGGGGCGGCCGCTTAGGCTATTTTTCGGCCCGTCTGCTCACGGATATGCTGGGTCTCAGCTCCTTCTGGCTGATTCCCATTCCCTGTCTCTTTGCCTGGCAGTTTTTCTGGTGCCGGGATACCATTGAACGGCTGCCCTGGCTTCTCGTCGGGCTCACCGGAATTATCATGAGCAGCAGCGCCTTTTTTGCTGCTCTGGTTCATGGTCAGGTCTTTCTCCTTTTGCAGCGTTATCCCGCCGCCGGGGTCGTTGGCCGGCAGTTATATATGTTGTTGACTCCTCTTTTAGGGCGGCCGGGGTTTGTGCTCCTGGTGCTGGCTCTCTTCATGTTGTCTGCCATGGCCGCTCTGCGTCTGTCTCTTTATCGTCTCGTTGTCGGTGGCGGCTGTTTACTGAGATGGTGCCGTGACTTGAGGCGGCAGCGAAGCATGGGCAAAACAGTGGCAGTCAACGCGTCATCAAGTCAGCCAGTCAGGGAGGCCAAAAGGCTGCCCTTGCCGGCCGCGGCCCCCACAGTTCATGATCCGGTTCAGATAAAGTTAGATGATGAGCAGAGTTTTGAGCCCTTGCCGGCGGCGGTGGCCGGTGAATTTGTGCTGCCGCCTGTTACCCTGCTTAACCGGCCGCCTGAACGTCGGAATGTGGAGGTGGATCGTGAACATTATATTAAAGTCAGTGAACAGCTGGAGGTCAGTCTGGCTGATTTCGGGGTAGCGGGCAAGGTGGTTGGTATCTCGCCGGGGCCGGTGGTTACCACCTATGAGTTTGCGCCTGCCCCCGGGGTTAAAATAAGCCGTATTGTCTCACTGGAAAATGATCTTGGCATGGTTTTAAAGGTGACCAGCGTCCGGATTGTCGGTTCCATTCCCGGCAAGGCAGCCCTTGGAATCGAGATTCCTAATCCTCTGCGTCAGGTTGTCTATCTCAGAGAGATATTAGGGCATGAAACGTTTCAGAAATCCAAGGCCCCGTTGACCATTGGCCTTGGTAAGGACGTGGTGGGCCAACCGGTGTGCGCTGATCTCGCCGATATGCCCCATCTCCTCATTGCCGGGGCGACGGGGGCTGGGAAGAGTGTAGGCTTAAACGATATAATCTGCAGCATATTGTTTAAGTCTTCGCCTGAAGATGTCAGGTTGTTGATGGTTGATCCCAAACGTATTGAACTGTCTGCCTATGAGGACATCCCTCATCTTCTTCATCCGGTAGTGGTGGACCCTAAAATGGCCAGTCGGGCTCTGCAGTGGGCGGTGCTGGAGATGGAACGTCGTTACGGACTCATGGAGGAGAAACGGGTTAAAAATATCACCACCTATAATCAGAATTCCGATGAGAAACTGCCTCTTATTGTCATTATTATTGATGAATTAGCCGATTTAATGATGGTGGCCTCCAAAGATGTTGAGGCCTCTGTGGCCCGTCTGGCTCAGATGGCCAGGGCTGCCGGCATGCATCTTATCCTTGCCACTCAACGGCCCTCGGTAGATGTTCTGACCGGCCTGATTAAGGCCAATTTCCCCACCCGGATGTCATTTAAGGTCTCCTCTAAAATTGATTCCCGGACAATTCTTGATACCAGCGGCGCTGAACATCTTTTAGGCAAGGGGGACATGCTCTTTGTGCCGCCCGGCTCCTCTGTTATGCAGCGTATTCACGCCGCCTATATAACGGAAGATGAAATTGATAAAGTGGTATCTTTCCTTAAAGACCAGCGTCTCGCTAAATATGATGATGAAGTGATGAAAATTGCCGCTGAACCAGAGGAAAATGCTGAAATTGATAAGAGTGAATATGATGAGAAGTATGATGAGGCGGTGGAATTTGTCTGTGAATCAGGCCAGGCCTCAATTTCCATGGTTCAGCGGCGGCTGCGGGTTGGTTACAACCGGGCGGCCAGGATGGTGGAGATGATGGAAAAGGAGGGAATTGTCGGCCCGGCGGACGGTGCCAGACCCAGGGAGATTCTGGCCCGTTCTTATGGGGATAAATGATAGGCCGCCCTGGGTTACCGAAAGAGCTTATGTTGATTACAGTAATAATCAACTAACTGCTGAAACTGCTTATTGCCGCCGGCATAAATCTTGTTAGCCGGGTTAAGAATCTGTTGCAGGGCCTCCTGATAGGCATCAACACCGTTTATATAATTATATATCGGTTCATTGCCGCATTTGCCGTTTAACAGGCGGTTCATATAGTTATTGACCCTTGACCAGGCAGGATAATTATTGCGAAAATCAGCGTCTTTTTTCTTTGCGGCCTCTATGTTTTGTTTAATCATTTTCTGCAGACGCTGCTGAAATAAATAATTATAGATACTGCCGGCAATAATGGTCGGCCCCTGGGTGGAGACCCCCACCGATTTATAGCCCCCGTTATTGGTGGTGACAATAACAATCATGGTCATGGTGCCGGGATGGCGCAGGCGGTTCTGATAGGGGTTGAACTGGCTGACAAAGAGCGTCGAACGGCCGTTGGGAGCAGTACCGGTTTTTCCGGACACCAGATTTACATGGTGCTTAAAGGTGGCCCGCATGGAGGCCCCGGAGCCGCGGTTACAGACGGCGTAGAGAGCCTGCATCTCGTCCTTGCGCTCCCGTTCCGCGTCGAAGAGGGGTATGGGCTGATGATCAGGGTCAGCGGCCGCCTCAAATATGGGTTTATTGTTGATGGTTATTTCCTTGACAAATGATGGCTGGCGGTAATTGCCGTCTAAAAAGGCATTGTAGATACCCAGCCATTTGCGTACCGGCACCGCTGAGGCCCCGATTCCGAAGGGCCAGTATCTGGCATCCTGATGGTTATACTGCATACCGATGCGGTCAAAACCATTGAGAACGGCGTCGCGGATATTGGTTTTACTGTAGAGGCGGGCAAAGATGGTATTAATGGAAATTACCTGGGCCTCTAACAGGGAGTAAGTCCGGCCGAAATAACGGTTATTGCCGTGGCCTCTGGCATCATAAGGATACCAGTTGCGGGGCATCCAGACCTTGCGGCCGGCGCTTTCAAGATATTTATACTCAATGGGTTTATCGGCGAATTTACTGTCTAAAGTTTTATTATCCACCAGCATGGTATAATAGGAGATAATCGGCTTTATGGTGGAGGCCGGGGGGATTTTCGCCCGCCGGTTCAGAAGGTCAATAATCACCGATTTATTATTCAGAGGTTTATCACTTCCGGCCCGCGGCTCGGAGTCGTCATTGGAGCCGCTCCAGAATTCCTTCCCGCCCACATAGGCTATAAAACGCCCCTGCTGATTCATTAAAGCAACCCCGATGTTGATGTGTTTGTGAAGATAGCTCATAAATTCATCAAAATTGCTGTAGGGAGGCGCTAAGTGACGGCTGAGATACAGGTTCCTATCCTTTTTCCAGGTTCTTTTATTACGCCGCCGCAGGACGGCTCTGAATTTTTTATTTAAAAGAAAATTATGGATTATTCGCTTAATTTTTTCTACCAGCCCCAGGTTGATGTCGGTCCTGATTACCACGTCGCCCTTTGTCTCAAGAAGCAGACGTTCACCGCTTATTAAGCGGCCGCGCACCCTGTAATGGCGGCTGGTTATTTCCCTGATTACATTCCAGGAAGTCCATTCCTCCTCGCCGTAGAGTGGTGAATTGAAGTTGCGAAAACCAATGCGGCGGATTGACTGTTCGTCAGAGAGCCGCCAGGCCTTGAATTGTCTGGTGCTTATTGCCGCGGTTTTCCAGAGGTATGAGAGTGCTATATTAATCTTGGCAACGGCTTCTTTGGCCTGGCGCAGGCGGCCGGGGGAAAGGTCAGCAAAATTTTTACCACGCCAGATATCATAGAAGGCCAGCTGCCGGTTATGATTGGGAATAAAAGAGCCGATGGTTACCAGCTGCTGATAATTAAGTTTATCCAGGTCTTTTTTGAAGTAATTATGAGCGGCGCTGGGAAAACCATACATATTGGATCCCACCGGCACCGTGTTGATATAGAAATCCAGATTTTTATCCTTGCCGAATTTGGCAACCAGGATATAGGAGGCTATAATCTCCTCAAGTTTGTGGGCGATGGTTCGTTTATCATTGCCTAATATCTTTTTGGCGTTCTGCATGATAATGGTACTCGCCCCTCTGGTGTGCCCCATTATGGTGTCTTTGACTGCTCCCATGAGATTGAACCAGCTCACTCCGCCATGAATGAGAAAGGCGTTGACGTACCATGGATTGTGAGGGTTGGGCAGCAGATAATGATCCTCACAGGCCAGCAGCGCTCTTTTGACCTTGGCGGGAATCTTACTGGTTACCCGCCGTTTGCCGTAAGATTTGATGATACTGCCGCCGGCATCAACAATTTTGGCGGAATGATCGTAAGTTTCCAGGGCCTTGGGAACTCTTGGAATGGCACCTGTGTCGTAGATGGCTCGGGCCAGCGCAAATTCTACTATGTGCTGGGTCGGGCCTGGTATATAATTAATAAATATAACTATCGCGATGAGTATGCTGAACCACTTTATAAGGAGGGGAATAGTTATTCCCAGCCAATAGAGTATTCGTCTGACAGGGCTGTCCCAGGGGAATATCGCCGCTTTGGTGGGGTTTTTCTCTATATGATCTAAATATTTATTATAGCTTGAGGCGAGATGACGGCTCGATTTTAACTTTTGCAGCACCATTTTTTCGGACATACCGTTCTGGATATCTTTTTCTGAGAAGGTATGTCGGAAGGCCTTAAATTTAATAGCCTGTTGCTTCAAGTCATTCTCGGTGGGTTTTTCTCCTTTCATATTTGAAGTTTAATCAATCTTTTGTCCGGGGAAAAGTCAAAAATTGATCTTCCGTATAAATAGGAGCCCGGTGGCTTATTTTCGTAAGCGAGAGTGTGGTTTATGAAGCGCTTACTTATTTTCTGTCAAGCTATCTGGGTTTTTAACCGATATAAGGGCCAGGAACTGATATGATTACTTTTTTTTGCCATAAATGCGGTTTTAAGCAAGGGGTGCAGGAACGCCATCAGGGGAAAACTGTTCCCTGTCCTCGCTGTCGTAATCCCGTTCTTATCGGTGATAAGGCTGCCGCGGGTACTGCTGGACTGCCGCCCCGCAAAAAAGGCTGCGCGGTATTTGCCTGCCCATCATGCGGTCTTACCAGGCGGGCCGTTGAAAAATTTCTGGGCAAGACCGTAAAATGTCCCCGTTGCGGGGTGAAGGTGCTTATTGAATGGCGTTTGATGCCGGCTAAAAAGCCGGCTGACCCGGCCAGGCCGGGATTAATGCTCAGGCTTCGTAAGCCGGCGGCTCTAATCTGGACGCGGATCAGAAGCAGGCCGCTGGCCTTTACCGGGGCCGGCCTGGTCATGATGCTAATGATTGCGGCAGGTTATACGCTCTATCATGGGACGTATGACCGCCTTTTTGCCGATGATCTGCCGGCGGCGCGGATTATTAAGAAAATGGGACATATTCGTCAGCTGCGGCAGGTGAAAGTTGATCCGGCTCGTCTGACCAGGGTGGAGAAGGCCCTGGAAACCGGCGGTAGTCTGGAGGGTATGGATTTGAGTGGTCTGGATTTAGGGCGTTTTGACCTGCGGGGGGTTAATCTAAGCCGGGCCAATCTTCGTGGCAGCAGTTTGCGTCAGGCCAATCTGCGTAAGGCTGATCTTGCCGGGGCCGATCTCACCGGGGCTGAATTGGACTACGCCGACTTAAGCAAGGCTGACCTGCATGGGGCGGTATTAATCAAGGGGAGTCTGCGGGGTACGGTGCTGCATGATGCCAATTTAGCGGGGGCGGACTTTACTGACACCAACATGAGTAAGGCGGATTTTTCCGGGGCTGACTTACGGCAGGCGGTCCTGGTGAGGACAATTATCCCGGAGGCGGATTTCAGCCGGGCTGACTGCCGGGGTACTAACTTTAATAACGCCCAGATAGACGGGGTTAATTTCAGCCGGGCACGGCTTAGCAGGGCGCAATTTGTCCATACCGAATTCAGCGGAGTTAATCTTGCCGGGGCTGATATGAGTCAGGCGAACTTTCATCAGGCCGATCTCGCCGGACTTGACCTTGCCAATCTGAAGTTTTCCAAGGCCGATTTCACCGGTGCCAGTCTTTATGGCGCTGATATGAGCCGGGCGGATCTCAGTTTGGCTGATCTCTCCGGGGCCGATCTGGGGCATGTTAATTTAAATAAGGCGGATTTAAGCCGGGCCAGACTGCTGCGCTCTAATCTCCATCTGGCCAGTTTAGAGAAGGCCGTTTTGCGGTTCGCGAATCTGGATCAGGCCAATTTCACTGAGGCAAAAATGAACAGAGTGGATTTGCGGGGCGCGAATCTGCATAAGGCGAATTTCACTAAGGCCGAACTTGTTGAGGCTATGATGAGTAAGGTGAATCTGGCCGCGGCCAATCTCACCGGCGCTGATTTAAAGGGGGCAAGACTAACCGGAGGGGCTATCTTGAGCGGGGCCAATCTGACCAACGCCATATTGACCAGGGCCGATCTGCGGGGAGCTCATTTGAATCGAGCCAATCTCACTAATACCGATTTACGGCAGGCGGTATTAAGCCGGGCGGATCTTCATTACGCCTATTTGAATGAAGCCGATCTCACTAAGGCTGATCTGACTTACGCCGATCTTTCAAACGCTGATCTGAAATGGGCCAATCTCACTGGAGTTAATCTGACCACTTCCTTGAATATCAATGTGGAAAATTTCAAGTTCGCTCTTTTAAACAGGGCTAAATTGGTTCGTTTTGACTTTCGGAATGCCGACTTAAGCAACGCTAACCTGGCCTACGCCGATTTAAGTAATGCTAATTTGAGTAATACCGATCTGACCTCCGCTAATCTAAAACATGCCAAATTGGCTGAAGCCGACCTGCGTTGGGCAAATCTCACCGCGGCAAATCTTACGGATGCCGATCTAAGTGGAGCCAATCTCAACGATGCTGATCTTAACCGGGCGAATTTTAAGGGCAGCCGTCTGCCTGGCGCTCATATCGACAACGTCAAGCATCTTGCCGGAACCATTAATCTGCAGCTCAGCCATGGTTTGAATGCCACGACCTTAAGGATGGTCAAGAATGAACAGCAGAGCCAGGCCTTATCTTCTACTCCGGAGCATCGCAGCCGGGAGCGTGATTACAAGAATGTCAAAATTTGGGATTTGACTGTGCAGAAATACGGCAGGATTATGATGAGTTATAAACGGCCGCGGGATCTTGGCGCGGCCTATAAGGGCTTGAGTGATGTGGAAATTAACCTTCTGGAACATCGGATGTTTGCTGAGGTAGACAAGGGGATTATTGGCGCTCCGGGGGTTAAGATAGGAGCCTTGTTCAGGGTTAATTTTATGCCTGGTAATATGGAGATTCCCCTGCTGGTTAAGTGGATATCCCCTGACAACGAGGTAGCAAAGACCCAACGCCTAAAAGTGAAATATATGGAAGATAATGTCGTTTCTTTTTCTCTGCCTGCCAAGGATTCGATAGATGGTATCTGGCACCTGGAATTTTTCTTTGAAGGTAACAGAATTGGCGGTCAAAATATGCGGATTATTCCCGCCGTGCATTAATGAATAAAAAATACACCTGTCAGGCCTTAATTATGGTATCCTGCCGTTGTAAAAGGAGTCTTACTGGGTTATGTCCGGTGCCCTTTGGCTCTCTGGTAAGCTGCCGTGTCTGTACAGAATTGACAGTGAGCGGCCTTTGAGATCATTACTAAAAAAAGAAAGCGGGAATTTTGCATTCATTTAAACGTGGTAAATCAAGTGCGGCAAGATCTGAAAAAATCGGTTCCGGCCCTTTGTTCGCCAATTTCGTCAAGGCCTTGACTCCAGCAGTAAAGCAGAAATCAGAGGACAATCTCTCATATAATGCCCCGCTGGCTGTTCTTGATTATCCTTCTGAGCTTGTTATAAAGCAAAAGGCTCTGCAGCATTTCTGGAATCAGCACGCTTTGCCGGAGCGCCCGGGTTCTCTGGTCGCCTCTCCCGAATCGCGGCATTATCGTACCACTTCAAAACGAAAAGCTAAACTCCGGAATGGAATTTTATACCTTCATTTCGGAGACAGACTGCCTAAATTTCAAAAGACGCCCTTTCTTTCTTCACCTCTTGAGCCTGCGGCACATACGGCAATATACCGTTTTTTACAGCAGAGATTGAGCGAGTCCGCCTTCAGGCTGGTTGCCGGTCATCTTAATTATCTGATAATTCGGGGAAATTATGAGGAGCAGGCGGTTATCTTCAATGTTGACGATGTCAGCGGTTCTTTGATACATAAACTGAAGATTCTGGCCAAAGGGCTGCAAGATCTGCCGGAGAAGGTTAATGCCGCTTTTGTTTATCCTGATCCCACTCATTCCAGATATTATCTTGAGAATCGACGGCCAGCGGATATCTTGAAATTTAAAAAACTGTTCGGCCCCAGTCAGTTATCTCTAATTATCGGCAATATTTATCTTTTCCATCCAACCTCCTTTTCCCAGGTCAACGAGTCTATAATACCGCCAATGCTGGAGGTGGTTCGTGAACTGTTAAGCCCTGATATCGGCAGTAAACGTCTGCTTGATCTGTATTGCGGTTATGGTTTATTCAGCCATTATCTCGCCCCGGACTATAAAGAAATAATTGGTGTTGATGCGGAGGGGCCGTCAATTCGGGCCGCGGCCGCTAACAGCCGTCGTTTCAAGAATGGCGGCAGGCGTCGTTTCCTGGCCCGGCATATAAGCGCCCAGGCTCTTGATGATTTATTACCCCCGGCCCTGGGAGCGGAGTCTGTTATCCTTGATCCGCCCCGTCAAGGCCCACTCGCCGGGGTGATAAGCGCCCTCTGCCGTCGTCGGCCGCAAAGGGCTGTGCATATATTTTGTGGTGTTGATCAAATTCCGGGCTCCTTGAAGGAGTGGCGGGGCAACGGCTACCGGGTAAAAGAGATTGTTCCCTTGGATATGTTTCCTGGGTCGGCAAATCTTGAGGTCGTTGTTCTGCTTGTTCCTGGTGCGCGTCAATAAAACCAGGGTTGAGCTCCGGGGCTATTGTGACAGTTTGGCGCATAATTTTGCGACCCGCTCTCCCAGTTTAAAGCCGTCGGCGGCGGCTGAATCGTCCGGCTCTTTACAGCAGGCAACTCCGTAATGGCCTGAGGCCGCTATAGGATCACCGACAATTATCATGCCGTATATCATCATGCATTGCAGGATTGAGAGCATTGTTGTTTCCTTGCCGCCAGTGTGATGATTGCCGGTGGCAAAGGCGGCCCCGACCTTGTTTTCCATCTCCCGGCGCAGACTGACCATATCATCAAAGACCTTTTTCAGCTGGGCTGCCATAACTCCAAAATATACGGGTGAACCGGCGATAACTCCGGCGGCGGCCCTGAAATCATCCCGGCATACCTCGGCAGTATCCTTTAGAATTGCTGTGGCCCCGGCGGCTTCAACTCCTTTAGCGATCTCTGCCGCTAATTTTCTGGTGTTATTAGTTTTGGAATAATAAAGAATAAGTACTTGCATTTCGCCCCTCCCATTTTATAGTTATCATTTACAATATGTTTGTAGCTGATCACCAGGCGAAAGCAGCAGGCAATGAGGCAGGTCTGTTATGCCCTGTGATCGTTTACTGTGCCAGTTAATCTATCTATTATAAGAGGAATATTCTGAATGCCCAGAAAAAAAACATTTTATGCCAGATATAAGGATAATGACACTCCATGGGAGATAAACCGTTTTGACCGTAATCTCAAGAAGGTTATTGATAATACCCCTGTTCCTCCGGGGCGGGCCCTTGAGATTGGCTGTGGTACCGGTGATAACGCTGTCTGGCTGGCCGGTCGGGGATTTGTGGTGACAGCCTGTGATTCTGTGCAATTAGCCATTGAGCGGGCCGAAAAAAAGGCCGGAGCAACAGCTGGCTGCTCGTTTTACGCCCTTGATTTTTTAAAAGACGATATACCAGATGCCCCCTTTGACTTTGCCTTTGACCGTGGTTGTTTTCATACCATTGGCGAAGGAACAGCCCGCCGCCGCTTTGTAGAAAAGGTGGCGCTTGTTTTAGGGCCGGAGGGGAAATGGCTGTCTGTAATGGGGAATGCCGATGGCGGAAAACAGAAGTCGGGGCCGCCCCAACTGACAGCCGCTCAGCTCACCGCGGCTGTTGAACCATGTTTTGAGATTTTATCCCTGACGGCCGCTTGGATGGATACGGATATGGAGCCGTCACCCCGATGCTGGCTCTGTCTGATGAAAAAACGGTAGCACCGTAAGCGCTAATTTACGATTTAAAAGCATGGCGGTTTTGCAAGTATTTGACCATACGCCTGGTGTATTAAACGTTTGAGAAATCACCATACGTAATAGATCGGGCTTTTCGTTTTATGGCAGGTACGTTATAACTGTAACACCATCAAGAGTGTGGTTTATTGAGTGTTTACGAATCCATACTGCCGCTTTGGTGGTTTCAGCATATTTTTTTCAGAAGGCTTTTGGGTATAGTTCTCAACGGACAGACTGATGGCGCAATTTACCCT
>JBMERE010000005.1:0-261071 GCA_048820955.1 Desulfobacterota bacterium M19
TCGTTTTCAGGCAAATTATCTACGATTTCAAGTTCATCCTCCAGTGCCTTGATATCTTCACCATGGCCTTGTTTTTCGTCGACGATCTCTAAATCATTATCCGGAATCTCATGATCTTCGAGGCCGTCTCCTTCCCCGTCTTCCCTGTGGCTGTCAGCTTTATCTGGAGTCAGGCTTGACAGTTGTTCTTCTAAGTTATCAATATGCTGATTTTTCTCCGAGAGCTCCCGGTTGAGGTGATCAATTGCCTGCCTGGCCTCTTTTAATGAGTCCAATAATTTATTTAACTTCAGATTAGTCTCGTCATCCTGCAGTTTGGGGAGAAGTTTTTCTAAGGAATTCAACGCGTCGTCAATTTCTTTGCTGCCCGCCATTGAACCACTAAGTTTTTGCAGGAGGGATGTTTTACGTTCGTCAGAGATTGAGAATATGTTGTTACGGTTGACAATAATTCCTTCCGGATTTTTATTTTCCCTGCTGAGTTTTTTTAGCTCGCGGTTGAGAGCGGATTTAAGAGAGCTGATACTCTTGCGTCGTTTTTTTACGGCACCGGGATCGGTTTCGTCCCATATTTCTTTTATCAGTTGTTCGATCGTAATAGGCTGCCCGCTGTTTAACGATTCCTGGTCGGGGAAGTGGTTTTTCAGCGCTGATATGAAAGCTGCTTTTTGGGTACCAGCTCTGCAGGGCAGGTTGTTCAGGGTCTCATTGAGGCTGTTTATGGTTATCAGGCTGGGCATGATAGTGTTGTTGGGTGTTAGTTGGATAATTATTTGTCTAATACGCTTAATTATACTATTATTATACGAATTCAGGATCTTTAAACAAGATGTAACGTGGGCTTTAGGGGCGCTTACGCGCTTACCTGTAATGTCATGTAAACAAAGGTTGTTATTAATTATGGCACCAATTGTTATTGTTGATTCGACAGCAAAGGCTGCCGTGTGCAGGGAATATTTTGGCGGTGAGGCAGAGGTGTTTCTGCTTGATAATGAGTTGCTGACAGCTGTTCATAAATCTGTAAACCGGGTTGAAAACAAGCAGGAATTTGAATTGTCAGTGCTTGATGCTGGCCATGAGATTATATCTGCCCTCAGGCGGGCGACAGATGAAGAGATATATATAATTTTTGATTTTGACGCTGATGCCGATTACAGGGCCTGGCTGTTAGCGGTCTGCTGTCGGCAGCAGAGTGGGCGGCGAAAACCTTTGACTCGTCTTTATCCCGTTGGCATGACCCCTTTGGAGATAGATGATGCCCTTCAGCAGATACGGGTGGTTGAGGTGGAATCAGGGGTTAATGCTTATATCCGCCGTCTTTTTGATGTTCGTCTCAGGACTCATCTTCGCCGTCTGCTCGGCACTTCCAGGGGTCCGGCCGATCTGCCTCTTAATTTAATCAGCCTGACGACGATTTTTTCACTCGCTGATCGGGAAGATGAAATAAAGGCCTTTGAGCCAGTCCCGAAATGGCAGATAATTGCTGATCTGCGTCTTGAGGGCCGGATCTTCAGCGTTCGTCTTGAAGAGGCCTTCGATGTAACTTCAGACGGGTCTTTCCCGGAAGAGTCAGATGCCGGCAAGTTGGCGCTCAGTTTGCGCCAGGATAAGTTTCTGGTGGAGAATGTTAAACGGCAGGAATTAGTGATTCCGCCTCCTGCCCCTTATCAACTTCCGGAACTGCTGCATGATGCCAGGGTGCTTCACCAGTTAAACCCCGTTGATACCTTGGCTATTCTGGGTCGTCTCTATGACGGGGTAATGCTTGATGGTAAGGTGCAGGGGCTTATCTCCAGTCCGCTCGCCGGCGGTGATGAGGAGAGCCTCGCAAACAGCCTGAGACGTTTCGCCGAGCAGGCGGCAACGCTTTTTGACGAGGGGGAAATTGGTAATGCTGCTGCCATTGAGCCCACGGCGGGTTTGATTTATCCCCTGCGACCGGCTCTGGAAGACCGTCAGCTGGCGGAGGAATTGACCGAGAACGAGCGGCGCATTTATGATATGTTGCGCCGTCGGGCGCTGGCGTCTCTGCTGCGACCGGCCCTGGGCGAAAATATACGCATAGAAATTGCCGGCGGGCCGGAAACAATGTTTGCCCTTACCCTGCCCAGTATTACCAGATCTGGTTTCCTGGATATATGGCAGGGCAGGATTGCCGGGGGCTTCCTTGAGCCTTGCCCGCTGGCGGCCATTGAAGCGGGGGCTGATGCTCGACTGCTGGATTTAAGAGTAGAAAAAATGGGTGGTATTTCTGCTGAGCCTTATACCATTGAGAGCCTCCTCGTTGATCTGGCGGATTTTTCTATTGTTGCTCAGCGGCCTGCCCTGGAAATCCTCCAAGCCATGTTAGAGAGTGGTTATATTGACTGTGCCGCTAATGGCTTTTTGCGGCCCACGGCTGTTTGCTGCCAGGTGGATGCCATTCTAAAACGGGCCTTTCCGCAGATGCAGGGGGTTAATCTTTCCGCCTATATTGAGCAGACTATCAGTGAGGTTACAGGTGGTCGTAAAGATCTTGATTTTGCCCTGAAACAATTTGAGCAGACCCTGATGATGTACGGGAAGGGTCTGGTTAAACGGAAGTTGACGGTTAAGGTGCGGCCCCGGAAAAGGACTTCTACGCGGATTATCAAGCAGTCGTCTCTAAAGGCTGAAGTTGTGGAAAAGGCGGCAGGCAGGCCGGAGATATTGCTTTCTGAGGTGGTGGAGCCAGAGGCGGAAGAGATTGTTTCTCCCGATCCGTCAATGGAGGAATCCGGAACTGTTGATTTGCTTGAGAGCGGGGTGGAATCCGTTGACGGAGAAGAAAATATCAAGACTGATGATATGCCGGGCGCCGTCGCAGGTGAGGAGGAGAACCTGACTGCTGGAGTTGTGCTGGCTGGAGATGGCGGGGAGAAGGAACCAGTCACTGACAGTTGGTCTGCCGAGTTAAGCAATATACTGGAAGGGGCCCTGGAAAAGGGGGGAGATGATGGCAGGGAGATCAGCCGGGAGCCGCCTGTTTCTGAGTTGATCGCCACTGAGCAGAGTAAAAACTGTCCGGTCTGCGGGGCATCTATGTTGTTGAAAAAAGATTCATTCGGCAAATTCTGGTCCTGCGCCGCTTTTCCGGCTTGTCGGCATACTGAGAACTATAGTGAGGCCGCGGCATTAGACATACTTTGTCCATTATGCGGCACGGCCCGGCTGCTTGAGCAGCGAACTCCAGCCGGTAAAAGTTTTTACGTCTGTCCGGCGGCTGACTGTGGATTTATGGCCTGGTCAAGACCGCATGATGTGCCTTGCCAGGTCTGCGGTTCTCCATATCTTGTTGAAAAAAAAGGGGCAGGCGGTCGTCTCACCCTGCGCTGTCCCAGAGCGGAGTGTGATTATACTGTGCCCCTGTCCGGCGGAGAAAATCTCTCTTCACCGCCCGTATATAAAAAAAACAAAAAGAAACTCAGGGTACGCCGGGTGGCCAAAGGCAGTGCCAGAAAACGGGTACGGGTTGTGCACCGTAAGAAATAAATGTAAGGGCGCTTCTGAAATGTTCGCATACGATCATGGTCGCATGCGAGAGTGTGGTTTGTGGAGCGTTTACAGAAAATGGTTAAAAAAAGGAATTAGCTGTATGCCGATTTACGAATTTTTTTGTGCTGATTGTAATATCATATTTAATTTCTTTTCCGCACGGGTAAACAACTCTAAAACTCCCCCATGCCCGAAATGTTCCAGGGCCCTTTGCCGCCAGATGTCCACCTTTGCCACCATTGGCCGGGCCAGGGAGCCGGATGAGGCGGGTCTGCCGGATATTGATGAGAACCAGATGGAGCGTGTTCTGGACTCCTTAACCAGGGAGGCGGGAAATATTAACGAGGATGACCCCCGTCAGATGGCAGTAGTTATGCGTAAATTTACCGAGCAGACAGGCCTGTCCCTAAGTGACGGTATGGAAGAGGCCCTTGCCAGAATGGAGGCTGGTGAGGATCCTGAAAAGATAGAGGCGGAAATGGGTGATATTCTTGAGGACGAAGATCCTTTAAGCATGTTTGCGAAAAAAACCGGCCGCGCCGTCCGGCTAATTGCTCCTCAACGGGATGAGACTCTCTATGAATTGTAGATAAGCGCTCCTGAACACCCTGCTGCACGTATTTAATTCCCCCAATATACGGGGGTATTGTCGGGGCGCTTATCTTACGCTTAACGGATTGATTTGATATAATTGATTATCTGCCCGGCTAATTGTCTGTTGTCGATGAGAATGGACAGCTCGTGATTACGGGCCAGAGCCGAATGAGTAAAATTATGGCTGCCGACAAAGGAAAACCTGTGGTCGATAACCACGATCTTGGTATGGGTAGTGGTGTGCGGAGTATCGAAGCGCACCTCTATGCCGTTTCTCCTTAAGCGCCGTGCCGTCCTTTGATTGTCCTTGTTGATATCTTCATCATAACCTGATTTCTCTAACAGCACTTTTACTGTTACTTTGCGCTTTTCAGCCTTAATCAGGTCATTTAATATGATAGAGGCCCGGTTCCGAGGGGATTTTGTGATTTTGAACAGGAACATTGAGATGTCTATTTCCTGATGGGCGTGACTGATAAAACCCCGCAGGGTGTCGTAATAGGCCTGGTCGGCCAGCATGACGACCTGCCCCGGATAGGTGGTGATGCGTGCCATCACCCGCAGCTGGCTGCCGGCGGCTGAAATTCTGCTGCCGGACTTGAAACTGCCGGCTCCTGAGAGGGTTAAATATGGTTTTATTGCCTCGAAGGTGCTGGTGCCAATGGCTTTAGTGCGGCGCAGTTCCGCCAGAGATTTAAAGGCACCATGAATTCGCCGGTAACGGATGATGGCTGCCGCCCGGTTCTTGCCGATGAATGGCAGTTTCTGTAGTTGGCCGGCGCTGGCAGTATTGATATTGAGCTGTCCCTCCAGGGCCAGAGCCGGCCGGCCGCCTGACCCAAGGATGAGGAGGGCGGCCAGCAATATTATTTTTAGTTGTTTCATTATTATTCTATTTAGTGAGGGACAGGAAATTACCCTGATCTACTGCGTTGTGCCGAACCACCACGCCTGGTATATCGAATTTTCGAAGTCTGCGTTTATTCTTCGCTTACCTAATTGTTGGGCCACCAGGCGGGTTCCAGCTGGCGCATGATATTGAAACCGCCGCCCAGAACAAGATTGTTGTTTCTGCCGATACTGCTGAGGAAACGCTGTATTTCAGATGATCTGGTGCCGGCATCGCAGATGATAATCATGGTCTTATCCGTGGGAATTTCCGCTGCCCGCTGCCGTACCTCCACATAGGGGATGGTGAGCCACAGGTCTTTAAACTCATCTTTAAAAATTCTGGCATCCTTAGGGTGGCGGATATCAAGCGCTAACCAGTCCGGCTGACTGCTGCTGTCCTCCATCCAGGCCATGAACAGGTCGAGATCAACGGTGCGCAGGCGGCCGTCGATGAGGTTATCAGCCACGTTGGCGGCGGCGTTCAGGGCGTCTAAAGCAGTGGCAAAGGGCGGTGCGTAGGCCATTTCCACGTTGCTGAAATCCTCTACGGTGGCGCCTTTAGCGATTAAGGCTGCCGCCGTGTCTATCCTGGTTAGTACCGCATCGTTCATGGGCCCGAAGCCCTGTACTCCAAGTACCTGTCTGCTTCGTTTGTCAAAGACCATCTGCAGGGGAATGACGGCGTGGGTAGGGAAGAAATGGGCGCGGTCTGTCTGAGCGGTTATTACCCTGTCGGCATCAAAACCGGCGGCCAGGGCTGATTCCAGGCTGAGACCGGTACTGCCTATGCTCGACTCAAAGGCTTTCATGATAAATGAACCAACCACGCCTGTAAATTTGCTTGGAATACCGGCCAGGTTGTCGGCTACAACGCGGCCCTGGCGGTTGGCAAGGGAACCAAAGGGGGCAACCACTTTCTGGCCGGAGATCAGATTGGTGGTTTCGATACAGTCTCCGGCGGCGTATATATTGGGGTCTGAGGTCTGTAAGCGGTTGTTGACGATTATGCCGCCGCGAGGTGTTACCTGCAGTCCGGCTTCCATGGCCAGGGCGGTTCGGGGGTGAACTCCGACTGCCATGATGACAATGTCTGTCTCTACACTGCGTTTGTTGCTGGTGACCTTATAGCTTCCCTCAACCTCTTCAATCTTCTGGACGTTTTCGTTGACATGAACTTGAATGCCGTTTTGGCGCAGATGGTTGGTGAGCATCATGGCAAAGATACGATCCACGGCTTTAGGCAGGATCTGAGGCATGAATTCTATAATTGTTGTCTCCACCTCCCAGAGATCGGCAAATGATTCTGCCATTTCCAGGCCGATGGCTCCGCCGCCGATGACCACAGCCCGGCCCACCTGACCCTTGGCCAGTTTGTCTTTGATGGCGATGGCCTGGTGCATATTGCTGACATAGTGGACACCGGGCAGATCTGCTCCGGGGATTGGGGGATGATTGGGAGCGGCTCCGGTGCAGATAACCAGCTTGTCATAAGACATGGAATCTGTTTTACCGCTGTCGAGACTGATAAATTCGATCCTTTTATTCTGGCGGTCAATCCTGGTGACCTCCGTTCTGATCATTGCCTTAACGCCCTTGGCATTGGTAAAAAATTGCGCGTCTCTGAGGACATGAAAGCTGGTGGAACGTAGCTCCTTTTCATCAGAGACATCGCCGGAAACATAATAAGGGATGCCGCAGCCGCCATAAGAGATAAGGTCGTCCATATCTATAATGGTGATTTCTGCCTCTGGGTTTAATCTCCGCAGGCGGCAGGCCGTTTTGGGGCCGGCCGCCACAGCACCGATTATTACAATATTCTCAGCCATTATATTTCTCCTGTTAAATGATTTTAAACATAAGAGTTGACTACGAGTTCATCAGAGTTAACAATAAGCTTAAATTCATATACAGCAAATATTGGGGATGTCAATTTATCTGCTTAAAAAAATAATATTAATGAGTTGGTTGTAATCCGGCCGTAAACTTACATGGTACTACGATGTATGAAGAGATCGGCCGTATAAAGAAAAATATTTTTGTTGACAAAGAAACAATCGGTGGTAAATTCATTCGCTGAATTGGTATTCATTTTATAATTGTTTTGTTGTCAGGTAAGTTGTCAGTCTCGCAAGAGGCTGTTTGTTACTTGATGATTAGGCGTTTTTATTTAATTTTATATCCTAAGGAGGAAACGCAAGATGTCTAAGCATGATACGCCCTTATTGGACGAACTCGAGAAAGGCCCATGGCCGAGCTTTGTCAGCGACATCAAACGCCAGGCTGAGAAAAAACCAGAGTGCTGGGATATTCTCGGACAGTTGGAGTTGTCCTACGAAGAGAAGATCACTCACTGGAAGCACGGCGGCATAGTTGGTGTTTTCGGCTATGGCGGTGGTATTGTCGGCCGTTACTCAGATATGCCGGATCGTTTTCCCGGCGTAGCGCATTTTCATACGGTTCGGGTTAATCAGCCCTCCAGTAAATTTTATTCTACTGAAAAATTGCGGGCTATCTGCGATTTGTGGGAGAAATACGGTTCCGGTATGACCAATATGCATGGTTCCACTGGTGATATGATTCTGCTTGGTACCACCACTGAGCATCTGGAGCCTTTGTTTTATGATCTGACCCATGAACTGAAGCAGGATCTCGGCGGTTCCGGCTCCAATCTGCGGACACCTGCCTGCTGTCTCGGTAAGGCCCGTTGTGAGTGGTCCTGCTTTGATACCCAGGCCATATGCCATCATCTGACCATGCATTACCAGGATGAGGTTCATCGTCCGGCCTTTCCGTACAAGTTCAAATTCAAATTTTCCGGCTGCCCCAATGACTGCGTAGCTTCTATTGCCCGTTCCGACCTGTCGGTAATTGGTACCTGGAAAGATGATATTCAAATTGATCAGGCTGCGGTTCAGGCCTATATCAAGGGTGAGTACAAATCTAATGCCGGTTCTCATGACGGCCGTGACTGGGGTCCATTTGATATCGAGAAAGAGGTTCTGGCGCTCTGTCCCACCAACTGCATGCGCATGAAGGGTGATGAGTTGCAGATCCAGACCTCCGAGTGTACTCGCTGCATGCATTGTATCAATGTTATGCCGCGGGCTTTGAAGCCCGGTAAGGAGCAGGGCGCTACTCTGCTGGTAGGCGCCAAGGCTCCTATCCTTGATGGTGCTCAGTTCGCCACCATGATTGTTCCCTTTATTAAAATTGATCCTGAGAATGAGTTCCAGGAGGTCATTGATTTTATCGAGAATATCTGGGACTGGTGGATGGAAAACGGTAAGAATCGTGAGCGGACTGGTGAGGCCATTCAGCGTATTGGTCTACCCTCCTTCCTCCAGATTATGAATGTTGAGCCTATCCCGCAGCATATTAAAGAGCCCCGTTCCAATCCTTATGTATTCTGGAAAGAGGAAGAAGTTGAAGGCGGCTGGGATCGTGATATCCGGGAATTCCGTAAGAATCACGCTCAATAATTTTTGTTTTTAATACAGGTTTTATATTAATCTTAGTTTTTTTATATATATAAAGGAGGTTAGATATGGGTTACGATCCGGCAAATCCGATGCAAGATAGAATCACTGATATCGGTCCGCCCCATTATGAGCAGTTTTTCCCGCCCGTTATTAAGGCTAATTATGGTAAATGGAGTTATCACGAGATATTGGCTCCGGGTGTCATGGTGCATGTCGCTGAGTCCGGTGATGAGTGTTACACTGTTCGCTGTGCCTCTGCCCGTCTTATCAGTATTGAGCTGATTCGTGAGATGTGTGATGTGGCAGACAAACATTGTGACGGCTTCCTGCGTTTCACCACCCGTAACAATGTTGAGTTCATGACTGATTCCAAAGATAAATGTGATGCTCTGATCGCGGAACTTAAGGAACGCAGCGCCCGTCTGCCCATCGGTGGTACAGGTGCCTCTATTTCCAATATGGTTCATACCCAGGGCTGGGTTCATTGTCATACCCCTGCTACTGACGCCTCGGGTGTGGTTAAAGCGGTTATGGATGAGCTTTTTGAGTATTTCACCTCTATGAAACTGCCGGCTCAGATTCGTGTTGCTCTGGCCTGCTGTCTAAATATGTGTGGCGCCGTTCATGCCTCTGATATCGCGGTACTTGGTGTCCATCGTAAGCCGCCGATGATTGACCATGATGCTATTACCGGCCTCTGTGAGCTGCCTCTTGCCATTTCCGCCTGTCCGCTTGGTGCGGTTAAACCCAAGAAGACTACCAACAGCAAGGGTGAGGAAATTAAATCCGTGCAGGTAAACGCTGATCGTTGTATGTTCTGCGGTAACTGTTACACCATGTGTCCGGCGATGCCTCTTGCTGATCCGGAGGGTGACGGTATTGCCATTCTGGTCGGCGGTAAGGTCTCCAACTCCAAGAGTGCTCCCAAGTTCTCTAAGCTGGTTATTCCTTTTATCCCGAATAATCCTCCCCGTTGGCCGGAAGTTACCTCTGTGATTAAGCATATCGTTGAGGTTTATGCCAAAGACGCTAATAAGTATGAGCGGGTTGGCGAGTGGGCTGAGAGAATTGGCTGGGAGAAGTTCTTCGAAAAATGTGATATTCCCTTCACCATCAAGAGTATTGACGATTATCGTCTTGCCTACGATACTTGGAGATGTACCACGCAGTTCAAGTTCACTAATCATATCAAGTAATTTTTTTGATATCTTGGAATTTGGGGCAATTCCATGTGGATTGCCCCAAATTCTTTTCAGCGTAATCTACTAATAGGAGTACACGCAAATGGCTTTAAGTAAGGAAGAGCTCAAAGAGGCAATATTGGCCAAGGCGGCTAAATCTCCGAAACCACAGCTTTATATAAAGGACTTTCACGCCTGTGATCCAGACTCTAAACCACGGGCGATTAAGAATGTCGCCAATGAGTTGGTTAAGGAAGGCAAGATGGTTTTCTGGTCCAGCGGCAGTACTACCATGTACGCCCTTAAAGATCGGGCCAAGGATGAAGAACATCGTGATGCATGATTTTATGCCATTCTGATGAAAAAAGGCAGCGATAAAAATCGCCGCCTTTTTTTTTGCCCGGAATTATTGTAAGCGCCTCTAAGCCACACTCTCGCATACAATCGTCGTCGTACCGCTACATTTCGAGATGTTATAAAGTCAAGAGTGTGGTTTGTGGAGTGTTACCATGGAGTGTTACCATGGAGCGTTTACGAATTATCTGGTTTATTTAAGGGCTTCAGCTGCCTTTTTCTCGTAACGGTGGTAATAGGTAACGTGTTTAAAGGATTTGTGGATTCTGGCAATAGTGTTATAACTGTCAGCCGCCTTTTCTTTGTTATTAATTTTCAGATATAATTCAGCTAAGGTTTCCAGGCTGTTCACCGCACCTTGGGGGTTACGGGTTTTGTTGTAGTCATCAACTAATTCTATATACAGTTTGATAGCCTTGTCGTATTTCGACCATTGGCTGTATATTTTGGCCTTTTTCTCCTTGATACAGATAATAGAGAAGGTATCTTCAGAGGCGGTGCATATCTTATTGGCTGTGGCACAATGTTGAAGAGCCTGCTCGAATTCCTCTTTGGCGAGACATATATCGGCTAATTGCATGGAGGCGTTGGCTACTCCCTTCTTGTCATTGTCCTGTTCAAAGCCTAATAAAGCGTTATGAAAGGCCGCGGCGGCCTGGGCGGATTCTTTATCGTTTAAAAATGCCATTCCCTGCTCATAATCCTGCTGAGCAGGACTCTTTTTCTCATCCTCTTCTTTTAGCTCCGGAAAGCCGCTGAGGCTGGACGTATTACTCTCAGTCATTGTCTTCTCCTTTTTCATTAATTCTTTGCAAGGCCTCCTGGGCTATTTGTTTAACCGTAATGGCCTGCGGTCTGCCGTGATGATAAACGATTATAAGGGCGTTGTCATCAAGCAGATTTTTAATCTGGTTCTTAACTTCATCGGCTTGAATCAGGCCGAATAATAAGGCCGCATGGCCTCTGGTTGCCGGATCGGGATGCTTCAGCATGTTAAACAGGCAGTAAAAAGGGGCGTCTCGGATTATAGACGGCTGGCGGTGGGCAATTTCCGATAAAGACCACAGAACGGAGACTCTGGTGGCTGGTACCTCCCGAAACATAAGCAGATGGCGGGTAAAGGCTCCGAATATATCGGGACGTTCGGCAATGATAGCGCCAATGGCCTCTACTAATCCCCAATGACTGGCCGCTGAATCGGAACAGGCCTCATAAAGACGGTGGAGCAGATCACTGACTGTTCCCGGATTCCGGGTCGAATAACGCCCCAGAACCTTGGCGATGACGTTGATATAACGCATGCGCTGGTCATAGTCCGCCTCGTAAAGGAGACGCTGCAGGAAGCGAATAGTACGCTTGTCATCAAAACATAGATCCACCAGGGCTGAAATATCTTCTTTGCCCGCTAATGTTTTAACCATGAGCTTGGTCGCCCGCTGCTTCTTGCGAGCCGGATCCCGTAAAGGCTCCATGGGTGGAATGCCGGCGGCTGGCGGCGATGCGGCTTTATTTCCATTTTTGTTGATTTTTGCGGTTAATTCCTTAATATCGCTGTTCACCCGCACGAAATATAAGACACCTCTCACTGCCCGGCCGTCAAGATTTCTGGTTTCGACAATTTGATGAGTCAGTTCATCGTAGTTATCAAGGCGGTTAGTGAGGTAATCCTCATCGGCATCAAGATCCCAGGCCAGATCCCAGTTGTCATCGCAGGCCCGGACCAGGCATTCAACCATGGCGGCACCGACGTTGTGGCCGGTGGGGTCGCTGACATATAAGGCCCCGCATTGGCAGTGTCCAAGTTTGAACTCATCCATTTTGCGCTGCCGCGGTTCAACCGGCGGTGGAATATTGGCACCGCAAAATGGACACCAGGGTTTTATTGGCAGGCTGTTGCTCTTGCTCATTCTAATTCCTGCTCCAGGGCTTCAATGAACTTGGGCTCTGGCTGATAGCCCTGGGCAATGGCTTTATCCAGTTCGGCCCGAGCCTCCCTGTAGTCTTTGTTAAAGTACAGGGCGACGGCTAAATTATTGTGGGCCATGGCGAAATCAGGGTTAAGTTCAACCCCTTTGCGGGCTGAACCGAGAGCTCCCTGGTAATCGCCTTCGATGATTTGGGCTGAAGCCAGATTTACCCAGGCCATCCCGAATTCCGGATCATGAACCGTCGCCTTCCGGTAGGAGTTAACTGCCTCCTGAAAATTGCCTCGATGTTGATGAATCAGGCCGATATTAACATGGGCCTGAGCCGGTTTTACTAATTGGGCCAGAGCCTTTTTGTTAAGAGCCAAGGCCTTATCCAGGAGGCCCATTTCGAAATAAATGGCGCCTAAATTGACATATGATTCACCAGCCTGGTCGTCCAACTCAATAGCCTTTTCTAATTTTTCGGCCGCTTCTTCGAGACGTCCGGCCTGACGGTAAACCAGGCCAAGATGATGATGGGCGCGTACTGAGGCTGGTGATTCCTGACATTCTCTCTCCAGATCGGCAATGGCGCCGGCAAGTTCCTCATTTATTTCTTTCATGGTCTGTTCCTTTGTTGGTCTTATCGTTATACTTTTTATATTGGCTTGTTGTCTGAGTGCTGGTCGGGGTAAAAGGCCTTTTGTTGAGCTGGTAATCTGCCTGACAATTAGACAACTGGTAATCATGCTTTATACCTTTTTCAAGGGTCGGATAGATAAACTTATCCTTTTTGTCTTTTTCTTTTTGTTGATGTCGGGGTATATTAAAGAGCCGTATTTTTTAATGCGGTTGTGTCGACAGATACCTAAGCGTTCAATAAACCACACTCCCGCATATGATCATGGCCGCAGAGCTGACTTTATAACATCTCGGAATGCAGCGGTACAATCAGGTTCCTACGCGTGCAGCAGGGTGTTCATGGAGCGCTTACCTTACACTGATATAGTTGCTGGATATGTGATGGCGTTGTTGTTTATGAAACGAAAAGTCCATCAAGGTTTAAAATATGATGAATCTTACAGCAGGTACTCCGCAGGGAATTATGGTGGCCGGTTTAAGCGGCGGTTCGGGGAAGAGTGTGGCGGCGGTGGGGATTACCGCGGCCCTGGCCGGGCAGGGGATGCGTATAGCCCCTTTTAAAAAAGGGCCGGATTATATTGACGCCGGCTGGCTGCAATTAGCCGCCGGCCGCCCATGTCATAATCTTGATCCCTATTTGATGTCAGCCGCGTTGATCCGGCAGTCCTGTGTTGAGCATGCCGAAGGGGCCCAACTCGTTGTCGTCGAGGGGAATCGGGGGCTTTTTGATGGAGTTGATTTGAATGGCAGTTACAGCAGTGCTGAATTGGCCGCCATTCTGCGCCTGCCGGTAATTTTAGCCGTTGACTGTACCAAAATGACCAGAACTGTGGCCGCTCTGGTGCTTGGCTGCCAGCAGTTAGGCGGCGATATATCTATTCGGGGACTGGTGCTGAACCGGATAGGTTCTCCGCGTCATGAACGGGTTATCAGGCAGGCGGTGGAACATTATACTGATGTTTCGGTGGTGGGGGCGATTCCCCGTTTATCAAGTGATGTTTTTCCGCAGCGCCATATCGGGATTACGCCCTGTCCGGAATACGCGGGCGCTGAGGAAGCGGTAAAAAAACTGGCCGCCATTATTCGGGAACATGTGGATCTTGAGGAGCTGCTTGCTCTTGCCGAGCCGTTGCCTGACGATAAAAAAGATGTCGCTCCACAGTGTCACGGTCTGGAGCAGGGTGTTCATGGAGCGCTTACGGATGTTCGGATCGGGGTAATAAGAGATGCGGCCTTTCAATTTTATTACCCGGAAAATCTTCAGGCTCTGGAGCAGTGCGGGGCGGAGCTGATTGAAATTAATGCCTTGCGGGCCGCCGTCCTTCCTGAAATAGACGGTCTTTATATTGGTGGTGGTTTTCCGGAAACCAGTGTGGCTCAATTAGCTGCCAACTCTGTCTTTCGGCATGACCTGCGTCAACGGGTGGAGGACGGAATGCCTGTCTATGCCGAGTGCGGGGGGCTGATTTATCTCTGCGAAAGTCTGGAGGTCGACGGCCAGTCCTATGATCTTACTGGTGTCTA
Source organism: Desulfobacterota bacterium M19 (assembly GCA_048820955.1). Lineage (GTDB taxonomy): Bacteria > Desulfobacterota > Desulfobulbia > Desulfobulbales > VMSU01 > JAADIV01. The sequence goes on from JBMERE010000005.1 coordinate 14,086, forward strand.
TCCGGTACGTTTACGGATGGAGAAAAAACCACAGGCGCATGGCTATACTATTTTAGAGACCCTGGCTAATAATGCGGTTTACGCCCCCGGTTCAGTGATTAAGGGGCATGAATTTAGATATAGCAGGGTATTAAACAGTGCGGTGAAAAAAGAAAGTATGGCTTTTGCGGTGCAGCGGGGGGTGGGCTTTGCCCATGGCCGCGATGGTTTGGTTTATAAAAATTGCCTGGCCCTCTATACCCATGTGCATGCTCTGGGAACACCTGAATGGGCCGAGGGCTTTGTGGCGCTGGTCAGGGAGAAGCGGTAATTAATCAGGCGCTCAGGGGTCAGTGAAGATGATGGCCGCTCCCTGGCTCAGGGCTCTGGCACTTTTGGCCCTGGCGCTTTTTAAGAGGCGTTGTACCGTGCCGCGGGAAATTTTCATTCGGGCTCCGGCTTCCTCCTGGGTGAGAGCCTCCAGATCGCAGAGACGCAGGGTCTCTAGTTCGTCTCTGCCCATGGGAATCTGGGCCAGTCTGCCCATGGGAATACCGGTAGGTTTAAAGGCTTTGCCGCTCATGCGGCATTCGCAATGTCTTTGTTTCTTGGGACGTGGCATTTATTCAGGCGGGGTGGTGATTGTTATTGGACTACAGCGCTGCTGCCTAAGACCTTTATGGTAAGCTCCATCTTCAGGTCGTCGTCTAATTCGTCATCCTGCCAGTCTATAAAAGATTCCGTGACTCGGCTGAAGGCCCCGTTATCCTTCCTGCATTTGGGGCAGATGGACTCAGCTTTATCCCGGTACATGATAACCTTGCTTGCTGGTTCGCCGTCTTTGGCCACGGCGGCCATCTTGCGGCAGCCGCATTCAAGTCTGATTACCGCCACGCCCACGGCCTTGGGGCTGCCTTCCATTATGCCGGCGACCATGGCCTTCTCGGAGCGTAAGGCTCTCTCTTCCTGCTTCTTGAGCCGTTTTTGCTCCATCCTGACTTGTTGTGATTTGTCCTGCTTGATTTTCATGTTGTTTCCTTGTTAATAACTATGGCCGTCGATTTCAGCAGCCACCGCTGCGAAACAGGCAGTATGACATGTTCTTGAGGCGGCTCTCTGGGAATTATTGCCAGCAGAATAAAAACTTGGTTCGTAAAGGTCAAGGCCAAAGTGCTGTTGTGTCGGTAAATTGTAATTTAAGCGTGGCTAATTTTTATTGACAAAAAAGATGCCGTGCATTATGTGGATATAGTACTTTAAGGGTGGAAGTTTATGGCAGCATTTTTCGTTGTTATAGTTTTTAAAAATTTTTGGAGGAAAAGTTATGTGGAATGTAGAAGTTGATAAAGATAAATGTACAGGTTGTGAAGAGTGTATTAACGCTTGTCCCGCTCAGGTTCTTGAACTGGTTGACGGCCATTCCGAGCCGGTTAATATTGACGAATGTTTAGGTTGTGAGACTTGTGTTGAGACTTGTCCTGAAGGTGCTATTACCGTTAGTGAGGACTGATTTATTTTTGCTTCATAGGTTGCACCTGTAGGCCTGTCTTCCGCATTTCGGGGGGACAGGCCTCTCTTGTTTTTACCGAAGGCAGTGTGGGAGAAGAATTGTGCTGGCAAGACTTAAACCTGGGGTATCACGGCGGGTCTTTCATTTTGCGGCGGCTTTTGTCTGGAGTGCGGTGGGGATAATGCTCTTTATCCGTGGCAGTCTGTTTCTGCATGGTGTCGGTCAGCTCTGGCTCCTGTTCCCGGCGATAGCCATTGGCTCGGTGAAGTCAATCTTTATGCTTGATAAGGCGGCTAAAGAAAATCTGCGTCGTTTGAGAACCAAGAATGATGGTAACTGCCTGGGCGGGGTCTATACCGTAAAAATGTGGGGACTCATTGCCGTGATGATATTTTTGGGCTGGCTTCTGCGTACTTCCAGCGCGCCCCGCTCCTTAGTGGGGATTATCTATGCCGCCATCGGCTGGGCTCTCTTTTTCTCCAGCCGGGTACTGTGGGATGGTTTCAAAAAGATAGCTCCTTAAGGTACTTAAGCTGTTGGTCGTCAGGATAAATTCATGTCCCTTTCAGCATATAACAGAGTCTCTATAGACCTTATCGCTTTACGTCATAATTTCCAGTTAGTTAAAAAAATGGCCGGGCCGGATACCGCGGTTCTAAGCATGGTTAAATCCGATGCCTATGGGCACGGCCTTGTGCCTGCTGCCGAGTCTCTGAGTGCCGCCGGGGCCTGTTATTTCGGGGTGGCTTCCTCCGAGGAGGGCGTATTGTTGCGGCGGGCCGGGATTAAGGGGACTATCCTTGTCCTTTTAGGCAGTGTTGAGGCGGAACCCTTAATTGATTATAATTTGACCCCGGTGGTCTTTGAACTTGAGAATATCCGGGTACTGTCGGCCGCGGCCGTGAGGCGGGCGGCTCAAATCGGGGTACATTTGAAAATGGATGTGGGGATGGGGCGCCTGGGAATCATGCCCACGGAGCTGCAGGCCTATGTCAGAGAAATTGAAAGTCTGCCCGGGGTGTATTTAGACGGGATTATGGCGCATTTTCCCCTGGCTGATACTGATAACCAGGGGATAACGATGGCACAGGATGAAATCTTCCGCCATCAGTTGAACGAACTGTCAAACGGCAGCCGGGGTGTGTGTCATATTGCTAACTCTGCCGCTATTATCCGCTTTGCCGATACTCATCATGATATGGTACGTCCTGGTATCGCCCTCTATGGTTACAGCCCGCTTGCCGATTCTCTAAAGCCCGCGGGGTTGGAGGCCGTCATGTCCTTTCAGAGCAGGATCATTCAGCTCAAAGATGTACCGGCCGGTTATGGTATAAGTTATGGCCATATATTTAAGACCAAGGTGCCGTCACGTCTTGCGGTTCTGCCGCTGGGGTATGCCGATGGTTATTCGCGTTCTTTGAGCGGCAGGGCCTCGGTACTGATCAGAGGCCGCCGGGCACCGGTCAGAGGCAGGATATGTATGAATGCCTGTGTGGCGGATGTAACCGAAATTCCTGGGGTTGAAACTGGTGATGATGTGGTGATTATGGGACGGCAGCGGTGCGGCGCGGCAGAGGACGAAATCACGGCCGATGAGATAGCGTCCTGGATGGGTACCATTAATTACGAAGTTCTCTGTCTCTTTGGCAGTAATAATAAACGGCGCTATATTTGATGGATTATATATGATACGAAAACGCTTAAAAGAAATTTTGGATCGTTGTTTTGCGGCCGGGGTTGAAGAGGGTATCTGGCCGGCTGAAGCCGCCGCCTATACCATCGAGAAACCAAAGCATGAGGGCCAGGGAGATTTCTCCACTAATCTGGCCCTGGTGGCCGCCGGCCGGGCCCGGAAGAATCCCAGGGAGCTGGCCGGCAGGTTGATGGAGATGCTGGACAGGGAATGTGATCTGACTGACAGGATAGAAATTGCCGGGCCGGGATTTGTCAATTTTTTCCTTAAAAATGAGGTCTGGCAGGGGGTGTTGCCGGATATCTGCCGCCGGGACAAAGATTATGGGCCCGAGGCGGTGGGAGCCGGGAAGAGGGTGCTGGTGGAATTCGTCAGTGCCAATCCCACCGGGCCTCTCAGTATCGGTCACGGACGCCAGGCCGTTTTGGGAGACGCTATCTGCCGGCTCTTGTCCGCGGTTGGTTTTGAGGTCAGCAGGGAGTATTATTATAACGATGCCGGCCGTCAGATGAGGGTTCTGGCCGCTTCTCTCAGAGCCCGTTATCTTGAGCTCTCCGGTGTGCCCTGTGAGCTGCCGGAGGACGGCTACCAGGGTGAATATATCTATGATATTGCCAGGGATTTATTATCTGAGGTTGGTGACAGCCTGCGGGACAGCGATGATCTGGCCCCTTTTCAGAAAAGGGCGGAACAGGCCATATTCAAGGATATAAACGCTACCCTGGAACGTCTCGGTATTAAGTTTGATAATTATTATAACGAGCATACCCTCTATGATAACGGTCATATTGATGATGTGGTGGCTAAATTACGGGCTAAAGGGTTGGTCTACGAAGAAGATGGCGCAGTCTGGTTTAAGACCACCGAGTTCGGTCTGGAGAAAGACCGGGTAATTATCAAAAGCAGCGGTGAGCCCACTTACAGGCTGCCGGATATTGCCTATCACCGGGAAAAATTCCGCCGGGGTTATGACTGGCTGGTGGATATATTCGGTGCCGATCATATTGCCACAGTACCTGATGTTATGGCAGGGATCAGGGCCCTGGGTTATGATCCTGAAATGGTGACGGTGGTGCTGCATCAGTTTGTGACTTTAATGCGGGACGGGAAGCAGGTGAAGATGTCAACCCGCAAGGCTACTTTTGTTACCGTGGATGAACTTTTAGATGAGGTGGGAGTTGATGTGGCCCGCTTCTTTTTTCTCATGCGCAAGGCCGACAGTCAGCTGGAATTTGATCTTGATCTGGCTACTCAGCAGAGTCAGGAAAATCCGGTTTATTATGTCCAGTACGCCCATGCCCGTTTGACAAGCATTATGAAACAGGCGGTGGAAAAGGAGGTGACGGCAGGTGAATTGTCGGAGGCCCGTCTTGAGTTACTTGTGCAGCCGGAGGAGTTGGAGCTGCTGCGAACCATGGCCGCTTATCCCGGTATGGTACAAAAAGCCGCTGTGGATCTCGCTCCTCATCGTCTTGTTTTTTATCTTCAGGAATTGGCTGCCGCCTTTCATAGTTATTATAATAAACACCGAATTATTTCTGCCGAAGAAGCTGAATTAAGCCAGGCCAGGCTTTGGTTGGCGCACGGTCTGCGGGTTGTTCTTTATAACGGTCTGACTCTTATCGGGGTGCGGGCGCCGGAGGTCATGTAAAGGGATAATGGCGGCCAGGAAGAAAAAAAAGCCGCTTATCCGCCTTGAGATGGGCTGGGGCGGCCTCTGCGGCCTGGCCGTTGTTTCGTTTTGTCTTCTTCTGTGGATGTTTATTTTTGGCATATGGACAGGTCAGTCGGTGCTGCATGGGCCGTCCGCCGTGATGGATAAGGCTGTCGGTATGGGGCATTCCGCAGTGCGGCTTTTAAACCGCAGCGCGGGGCAGGATGGAAGGCAGGCTGAACGGCTGGCAAAAAAACGGGCAGTAAAGTTAAAGCATAATAAAACTTCATTTTACGTCCTGCGTGTTGCCGCCTTTCGTAAAGAGGAGGGGGCTGAGCGGGCCGTCGGTGAATGGCGTGCCAGACATTATAAGGCCTTTTACCTGAAGCCTGGCCCTGATAGCAAATTATACATAGTTTATGTTGGTCATATTGCAGATCTAAGTGCGGCCCGGAAAAAGGCTGCCGCTATTGAAGAAGAGGGAGGAGGCCGGGTATTTATCAAGTTGCTGCCCGCTGGTGGGCGGCAATATCCATGAATGGTAAGCAGCAGCCTGAAATTTATGATTAGAGATGCCAGAGTACCCGATGTCAGGGCCATATATGATCTGTTGAATAAATTTTCAGACCAGGGGCAGCTTCTGGGACGTTCGCTTAATTCTCTCTATGATAATCTGCGGGACTTCAAGGTCTGGGAGGTTCCGGATGGCAAGGGGGTATTAGGGGCGGTGGCCGCTCTTCATGTCTGCTGGGGAGAGCTGGCGGAGATCCGTTCTCTGGCCGTGGCTGAAGATTATCAGGGGCAGGGTCTGGGGCGGAGGTTGGTTCGAAGCTGTCTCGCCGAGGTTGGGACACTGGGGATAGAGCGGGTCTTTGTCTTGACCTATGAGCCGGATTTTTTTATAAAAATTGGGTTTGAACTTATCCCCCGGGATGAATTGCCTCATAAGGTCTGGAGCGAATGTCTGCAATGTCCTAAATATCCGGATTGTAATGAGATCGCCTTAATCTGGCGTTCAGATGCTGAAAAGTTGCCCATGAACCAGGGGCAGGTTCGGTTGTAGGGGTGTATTGTGTTATACGTCCGGAGGAATTTGGAACCAGGGAGCCTGGAGACTGATTCCATGTTCTAAAAATCGAAATTCCGCATTCAAAAAAATAGGAGTTAATTTTTCATGTTAAGCAATGTGCTAACCAAGGTTTTTGGCAGCAAGAATGATCGGATTTTAAAAAAATTAAGGCCGGTTGTTGAGCGGATTAATAGTTTCGAAGCGGATATTCAGAAATTGGATGATGCCGGTCTCAGAGCTAAAACCATTGAATTCCGCGAGCGCCTGGCCAGGGGCGAGTCCCTGGATGATCTGCTGCCGGAGGCCTTTGCCGTGGTCAGAGAGGCCGGTCGCCGGGTTCTTGACATGCGGGCTTATGATGTCCAGCTGGTCGGCGGTATAATTCTCCACCAGGGATGTATCACCGAGATGAAGACCGGTGAGGGTAAGACCCTGGTGGCGACTATGCCGATTTATCTGAACGCCCTTTCCGGCAAGGGGGCGCATGTGGTGACGGTGAACGATTATTTAGCCCGTCGTGATGCTGAGTGGATGGGTGAGGTTTATCGCTTTTTAGGGATGACGGTAGGATCAATTGTCCATGATATGGATGATGAGGCCCGGCGCGCGGCCTATAACTCTGATATAACCTATGGCACCAACAACGAGTTTGGCTTTGATTATCTGCGGGATAACATGAAGTTTGATGTGGCCGATTTTTGCCAGCGGGAGCTTAATTACGCCATTGTTGATGAGGTTGACAGTATCCTCATTGACGAGGCCCGGACACCGCTTATTATCTCCGGCCCCTCGGAGTTGTCCACCGGTCTGTATAATGAGGTTAATAAGATTATGCCCCGTTTCAAGGCCGAGGAGCATTACACGGTGGACGAGAAAGACCGCCAGGCTTCATTCACAGAGGAGGGTATTGCCCTGGCCGAGGAGATACTTCAGGTGAGTAATCTCTATGAGCCCAAGAATATTGATTATCTTCATCACCTCAACCAGTCCCTTAAAGCTCACGCCCTCTTCAAACGGGACGTGGATTATATCGTTAAAGACGGAGAGGTGGTTATTGTTGATGAGTTCACCGGCCGTTCCATGCCGGGCCGCCGGTTCAGTGACGGTCTGCATCAGGCCCTGGAAGCCAAGGAGGGGGTTAAGGTTGAGCAGGAGAATCAGACCCTGGCCTCCATCACCTTCCAGAACTTCTTTCGGATGTACGATAAACTGGCAGGAATGACCGGCACCGCCGATACCGAGGCGGCGGAATTTAAAACGATATATAAATTGGATGTGGTTATCATCCCCACCTTTAAGCCGGTGACCAGAGATGATTATGCCGATGTGGTTTATAAGAACGCGGCGGCTAAATATCGGGCGGTGGTCAGAGAGATTAAGGAAATGCACGAAAAGGGCCGCCCGGTTCTGGTGGGGACGGTTAATATTGATATATCCGAGCATATCTCCAATATGCTGAAAAAGGAAAAAATTCCCCATGAGGTTTTAAATGCCAAACATCATGAACGGGAGGCGGAGATTATCGCTGAAGCGGGCCAGAGGGGCAGAGTTACCATTGCTACCAATATGGCGGGCCGGGGTACTGATATCAAACTTGGTGAGGGGGTGGCAGAGCTGGGAGGGCTGCACATTCTCGCCACCAGCCGTCATGAATCACGTCGGATTGATAATCAGCTTCGGGGACGTTCCGGGCGGCAGGGAGATGCCGGTTCTTCGAGATTCTATCTGTCTCTTGAGGATGATCTGCTGCGGATATTCGGTTCTGACCGCATATCCGGGATCATGGAGCGTCTGGGGATGGAAGAGGACGAGCCTATTGAACATTCCATGATTACCAGGGCCATTGAGAACGCCCAGCGTAAAGTGGAGGGTCATAATTTCGATATTCGTAAGCATCTGCTGGAATATGACGATGTCATGAATAAGCAGCGGGAGATTATTTACACGCAACGGCGTACCGTTCTGCAGGGTGAAGACATAAAGGATATGATCCAGGAGATGGTAACTGATGCCGCGGCGGCCATCGCCGCTGAGATTATTAACGATAACAGCCCGCCGGAGGATTGGGACTGGAAATCGGTTTCCGACCGGATGCGGGAGATGTTCGGGGCCGAACTTGATATAACTGAGGATGAACGTCTGGCCATGAATGGCGAATCCCTGACCGAACGGCTGCGCCAGGAGGCAATTAAGGCCTACGAGGCCCGGGAACAGGAGGTCGGCAGCGAGAATATGCGCCATCTCGAGCGTATGGTTCTGCTGCAGGTGGTTGATTCGCACTGGAAGGATCATCTCCTCAATATGGATCACCTGAAGGAAGGTATCGGCCTGCGGGGCTATGGCCAGAAGAACCCCCTGGATGAGTATAAACGGGAGGGATATGAGATGTTTGTTGATTTAATGGAATCCATCAAGCAGCAGACCGTTGCCACCATGTTTATGGTTCGTCTGGTCTCCGAGGAGGAGATAGAGGCTCTGGAGCAACAGCGGCGGGCTGAGCAGGAGGCCATGGAAATGAGACGTAATGATGAGGAGGCCGAGGTTAAAAAGCCAGTGGTACGCCAGGGAGATAAGATTGGTCGTAATGCCCCATGCCCCTGTGGCAGCGGTAAAAAATATAAGCGTTGCTGCGGTAAATCAAAATGATAGCGGACTGTGGAATTAATGGTTTTGAATTTGCCGCGGCCCGGGCCGGTCTGCGGGGCAGGGACGGTCTGGACGTGGGACTCATCGTTTGTCGTCAGGAGGCTGCGGCGGCCGCGGTATTCACCACGAATCTGGTACAGGCGGCCCCGGTTGTTTTAGGGCGGGAACGGATAAAAAGCGGTCGGTTACGGGCTGTTCTGGTCAATTCCGCCATTGCCAATGCCTGTACCGGTGACGAAGGGATGGCCAATGCTGAACGCTGTGCTGCCTTGACTGCCGGGGCCCTTGAGGTTGATGAGGAGACGGTGTTAGTGTCGTCCACCGGGGTTATTGGTGAGCAGCTGGAAATGGAGCGTTTTGAGGCCGTTATCCCTGAACTTGCGGCCGGGCTTTCTCCGGGTGCCCTGCCGGAGGTGGCACGGGCAGTTATGACCACTGATACGGTGCCTAAAATATCAACACGTAAAGCTCGGCTCAGAACGACGGGAGAGGAAATCAAGATAAGCGGTATTGCCAAGGGGGCAGGCATGATTATGCCTGATATGGCTACCATGTTGAGTTTTATTATGACTGATGCCAGGATAAGCCCGGCCCTGCTGCGGGCCCTGCTGCCTATGGCGGTGGAGCAGTCTTTTAACCGGATAACGGTGGACGGCGATACCTCCACTAATGACACGGTTATCATCATGGCTGGCGGCGGCAGTGGAGGTCGTGAGATTAATGATCTTGAAAGCCCCGAGGCCGCGGTTTTTGCCGGGATGTTGAATGATATTACCCGTGATTTAGCCTTGCAGATTGTCGCAGACGGTGAGGGAGCGACCAAGCTGGTGACGATTCGGGTGCGCGGAGCGCTGACTGACGCCGAGGCGGAACTGGCGGCCCGGACGGTAGCGGATTCCGCCTTGGTAAAGACGGCGTTCTTCGGGGCAGATCCTAACTGGGGCCGGATACTGGCGGCTCTGGGACGTTCAGGGGCCGCCTTTAATCCGGCTGAAACGGCAATATCAATTGGTAACAGCGAATTAGTAAAGGACGGGTGTTTAGTGTCGGCGGCCGCCGAACGTTCGGCGGCGCAAATTATGGCTCAAAAGGAATTTTTCCTGCTCATAGACTTAAAAGCGGGAAACGCGGAGGCTGAGATATATACCTGTGACCTGTCACTTGATTATGTGCGGATAAACGCCGATTATCGTACCTGATGTTTTTTTTTGTTGAGCACTTTAATAACTGTTGTCACCGTTAATGAGATTGCCCAGACCGCCTAATATTGAGCCTTCTCCCCGGCTGCCGCCGTTGGCTGGTGCCGCGGCCAGCATGCGGCCGGCGAGACGGGAGAAGGGCAGGGACTGGAGCCATACCCGGCCGGGGCCTTCGAGATTAGTAAAGAAGAAACCCTCGCCGCCAAAGAGGGCGCTTTTTATGTTTCCGGCCTGCTGAATATCAAATTTAACTGCCGGTTCTATGGCCACGACGCAGCCGGTATCCACCTGTATACGTTCGCCAGCGGCAAGTACCCTCTTAATAACAGTGCCGCCGGCGTGAATAAAAATCATGCCGTCGCCTTCCAGTTTTTCCATGATAAATCCTTCGCCGCCAAAGAGCCCCGTCATAATCTTCTGCTGCAGATAAATACCTATGGAAACGCCTCTGGCGGCGCAGAGGAAGGCGTCTTTCTGGCAGATCAGGCAGCCGCCCATATCCGGTAGAGAGATGGGAATAATATTACCGGGGTATGGGGCTCCAAAGGCGACATGGGCCTTGCCCCGGCCGCTATGGGTAAAGGCGGTCATAAACAGACTCTCGCCGGTCAAAAGCCTTTTGCCGGCCCCAAGAAGTTTACCCATGAAGCCTTGCTGCCCCTGGGACCCGTCACCGAATATAGTTTCCATCTGAATGGAATTATCCTTGTACATCATGGCTCCGGCCTCTGAAACTGCCGATTCGCCGGGGTCCAGCTCAATTTCGACAAACTGCATTTCGGCGCCGAATATCTTATAATCAATCTCATCGGCTGTGCGGCGGCCCTTAAAGGGCGGCGGCCCGGTCGCGGCGGCGTCGGCCGTCATTAATTCATCAATACTTTTAATGGGTACCCATTCTACGAGGCCGGGATGCCAGGCGTGACCGTTGGGGTTACGACGGGCCTCCGCTCTGGCCTGATTAAGATCCATGGGGCCGATTTTTTTGCCGTTATAACTGAGATACCATTGAGACATAAATATCCTTTCAGGTTTTTTTTTTAAAAACCTTCCTTTACGAGGGCTGAGGGGGATCTGCAGACAACTCCTGGAATTTGTTTAGTAAGCGCCTCATAAACCTACATTCTCGCATACGATCATGGTCGCACCGCTGACTTTATAACATCTTAGAATGTAAGGTGTTCATGGAGCGCTTACTTTGTTTCTTAAAAAAACTTTGATGGCGTTTAGTTAACATCAACTGTTTAGGTCTCACCCCTCCCATAACTGGAAAAATAGCTGGTTAGGCTGACAATTAACTGTTGAGGCAGTCGTCACGCCAGGAACAGTTTTCCTGGTTACATGAATCACCGGCGGTTTGGAAGCAGGGGAAATTACCTTCCGCCTCCTGAATTTTTTTAATTAAATCCGCCTTCTTGAGGCGTCCAGGTTTACAGCCTACTCGTTTGGCGATTCGCTTGATGTCGACCATTTTCATTTTTGTTACCTCCATCACATTTTATAATATTATAATTATTCAGCGAAATGCCCATAATGAGCAATAAGTATCAAATTTTCGAAGTCTACGCTTATCTATTTAACCATTTTTCAGTTAAGCGCTCCACAAACCACACTTTAGCATACGATCATGGTCGTCCCGCTGACTTTATAACATCTCGGAGTGTAGCGGTACGACTACGATTGTATGTGAGAGTTTCATGACAAGCATATTAATTACGAGTCCATCACATTTTATATTACAGCATAGTCCGGCAATATTTGTCAAAAAAAATGATGACTGAACAGAAGAAAAAGAAAAAAACAAGAAAATACAGTGTTGAAATATTAAAAAAGCTAAGGAGCACGGAGACCATTAGAAAGGAGAAAAGAGGGGGAGGGCGGCCGCCGGCTCCTTAGCAGGGGTTTGTTGAAATTCTCAACAACCTTATCAGTAATAATATGCATTGTTTGAAAAATGAAAAGGGTTTAAAAAAATATAATATTACTTAATATTTTAAGCGGTTCCTATCGTTTTGAATTAAAATTGTAAATTTCTTTAATCTGCGGGGCATGGTCAAGGAATATTTTAATGAGACGTGGATCAAAATGACTGCCGGCCCCATTTTTTATTTCCATTACCGCCTGTTTGAAAGACCAGGGCTTTTTGTACGGCCGGAATGATGTAAGGGCGTCAAAGACATCACAAATGGCTGTTATACGCCCGGCTAAAGGAATGTTTTTACCATGCAGACCGCGTGGGTAGCCGCTGCCATCCCATTTCTCATGATGAGTTAGGGCAATATTCTTGGCCACCCGCAGGAGTTCTGAATCGTAACCGGATAATAATTGTGCCCCGATACGGCTGTGGGTCTGCATTAATTTAAACTCATTATTTGTTAAACGGCCGGGTTTTAGCAGGATCTGGTCGGAGATGCCTATTTTACCAATATCATGCATGGGCGCGGCCTGGAACAGCAGGGTGTTTTTGTAGCTGCTGAGGCCGCTTCCCCGCCCGATAACAGCGCAATAGCGGCTTATTTTGTTTATATGGAGTCCTGTCCATTTGTCGCGGAATTCTGCTGCTCGAGCCAGGCGGTAAACAATTTCCAACTGAGCTTTTTTGAGTTCAACGGTTCTTTGCTCCACCAGGGATTCAAGGTGATCTCGGTGAAGGCGTAATTCTTCCTTTGTCTGTCGTAATTCCTCTTCAACCCGCATTTCCTTGGTGACCACAAACAGCAGGCCTAATGACAGGCAAATCTGGTCGTCGTTGTGAGTCTCAATGGTGGCCTGGTCTTTGAGCCAGAAAGGCGCGGCCTCCGGTGGGGCTATTTTATAGATGGCCTCAGCCATGCCTCGCTGCCTGACCTGACCGCGTATGCGCCAGCGTGCGTTAGTAAGCAGACGGCGGTCGATGATCTCGGGTGTTATCTGATCTTCGGTCTGGGGGGGCGGGTATGTGCAGCGGTCAATAATACAGCAGCGCAGCATTCTGGCTGTTTCCCGGGGGTCACATTGTAGCAGCGCTGAAAGGCGGAATCCACTGTATTCATACCATATATGGTGAGCTTCATCCATGTGCCAGGCGGCAATATAGGGGATGGCGGAGAGGCCCATCAGTTCTAAGTCTATAAAGCGGGCAATGGCCTTTCGGACATGTGTTTTCAGAGTATCCGAATAGTCGCCGTTTAGTATATGACCATGATAGTCATTATGGAGAAAATCTGTAAAACGCCGATCGTTAATCATGGATTAAGCATTACCACGAAAGGCGGGATTGCGAAATAAAAAAAGGGGGATAAGAAGGCAGGGCTGAGCCTGTTGATTTTCCGCTTTTAAGAATCAGCAGTGTAGCTGAGAAGATGATCTTGCTGTGCCTTGAATAATACTTCTCTGGCCTGTTCAATATCCTCTCCTATCTGATCGGCTAAGGCCGTCGGGCCGGAGAATTTACGTTCTCCCCGTAGATATTGCAACAGGTTTATTTTAATGTCTTTACCGTATATATCCTGGTTAAAATCAAAAATATGGGTCTCGGCGGAAATCTTCCGGCCGTGAAAGGTCGGATTGTAGCCGATATTCAGCACACCGCCATAGCACTTGGCATCATAGATGACCTGGGTAACATAGACCCCATGCTTTGGGCAGAGATCATCGGCGGCAATGTGGAGATTGGCGGTGGGAAAGCCCAATAATCTGCCTCCTCGCTGCTGGCCCTTTTGAACTTCACCCCGGATCTGGTAAAAACGGCCCAGAAGTTTCCTCACGTCCCGCATTCGGCCCTGACCCACCAGTTCCCTGACTTTGGTACTGCTGACCAGCATGCCGTCAATATAGATAGCCTCTATTACTGAAACTGCGAATCCCTTTTTTTTACCCTGCTCCAGTAGAAAGGCGATGTCACCTTCTCTGCCCCGTCCCAGGGCGTAATCATAGCCAACCACCAACTCTTTGATGCCAATGGTCTTGATAAGGGCTTCGTCCACAAAATCCTGGGCGGATATGGTCGCGAACGGCCTGGTGAAGGGAATAATAATTAGAACATCTATATTGGCCTGGGCGATAAGCTCCCGTTTCTGGTCGCAGGTGGAGATTAATTTAATCCCGATATCCGGTCGCACTACTTTTAACGGATGAGGGGCAAAGGTAATGGCAATACTGGTACCCTGGCAGTGTTTGGCTTTATCAACCACCGTCTTGAATAACTGCTGATGGCCAAGGTGAACGCCGTCAAAATTGCCGATGGTGACAAAAGGGCGGGGGAAGGGCTGTTTAATATCTTGAAGATCAGTATATATTTGCACGGTTACAGCTTCTGTTAAGATTAATTGGAGAATTTGTTAAATTACAACCAAATGGTAGTTAAAGAAAGGGGTTTTTGTTGATCATCCGGCCTGAAGTCGTGTTTTTTAGCAAGATTTGATAAATTAACTTGACAAATAAGCAGAAAAAACTAAATTAGCCCCATCTTCAATGCCGAAGTGGCGGAACTGGTAGACGCGCTAGGTTCAGGGTCTAGTGGGAGTATTCCTGTGGAGGTTCGATTCCTCTCTTCGGCACCATTAAAAAAAATCAAGGGTTTAGCCTAGTAATAACGGGCTAAACCCTTTTTTTGTGTCTTTCATCTTCTCTTGCTATCCTTTGCTGTTTTATGCTATCTTTTGTCGAAAAAGTGGAACAAAAAATGGTTCTTAATTGATGGCACGTTTCCTAAAAAGAAAAACCAAAAGCGGCTGGAGTTACACAGCAACTGTTCGTATCAAGGGACATCCTTCTGTTAGCCGCACATTTGATACCAAGGGGGAAGCGTCTGCTTGGGCCGCAAAGACCGCTGAAAAGATAAAAGCTCAGAAGTATAACGAACCCCGTCTGGCCCTTCAGGTCATTTTTCAGCAGGCTCTCGATAACCCGAAGCCGAATTAGGCAAACGTGAATTTAAGATTACGTGGGGAAGTGGAAATCGCAATGTGTATGATTTCATGTCTGCTGTTTGCCAGTATTCTTATCTTCTTTCATACGGCTTTGTTCCGATTGGTTATGATGAGAACAGTGTCTCATCAAGCAACTGGCACAACCTATCAGGGCAATCGCCTTCTTTTGATGACTTAAGCGTTATGGTGTTCACGGATGCCATAGACTCCATCGTCGTATAACTGCGATACCACTGCTATGGTGTGGCTCATGGTCTGGCGTAAATATGTCAAGTGGAGAAAATAGTTCGGTTTATCCCATTGCTTGCTTTTCTAAGAAGAGACAACGCTGTATGTTATTCAGTTTCCCTGTTTACGGGGAATAATAAGGTTTATCCGATCCGGAATAGTATTTTTGGTCGAATTAACACAATTTCCCCTTTATAAGGGGAAATTACTTGTGTTGGTTGTGCTATGCAAGTTATCATAGTCGTTGATCAAGAAAAACACTGCTATATAGGGGAAATTGTGCAAAACAGATTGAGTGACATTATTCTTTTTCATCGGAAACAGAGTGGATTGACACAGATTGAATTGGCTGAGTTGGCTGGAGTAGGCAAAAATTTGGTCTATGAACTGGAGAACGGCAAGCAGAGTGTGCGCTTGGAGAATTTGCTAAAGGTTCTGCAGGTATTGAATATCGAGTTGGATTTCCAGAGTCCCTTGCGGGAGGCGTTTTTTAGTGATGTCGCTGTTAGACAGGGGGGATGCGCGAATGAGAAGCGCTAAGGTTTTTTTTGATGAGGCACTGGCCGGGCATTTCACAGAAATAAGCAGCAAAGAGTACCTGTTCCAATATGAGCCTGGTTATGATGGGCCGCCCATATCTTTGACCATGCCGGTTAGGGGAGATGTCTATTCCTTTGACAGCTTCCCCCCTTTCTTTGACGGTCTGCTGCCGGAAGGCTTCCAGCTTGATGCCCTCTTGCGACAAAAAAAGCTGGATCACAGTGACCGATTCGGGCAACTATTGGTTATAGGATCTGAGACGGTTGGCGCAGTTACCGTTATGGTGGACTCATGAACCGCTGTCCCATAACCTACGAGACTTGTAACCGCCGTTACTCAAGTGCCGGCCTGAAAAAGCTATCGCATCACCTCACGGATCTGCAACCACTTCCCTATAACTCCAGTGAATTGAGAAAAGAGGCCGCTGCCCGTGCCTCCAAAATATCCATCCAGGGAGTGCAGCCTAAACTGTCGGCACTGTTGCGGGTAAAGGAGCAGCAGTTTGCCCTGGTTGACCGGGGAGGTCATTATATTCTTAAACCCCAGGCCGCCGACTACGTACAGGTACCGGAAAATGAGGATGTGACAATGCGCCTGGCCGCTCTTGCTGGAATTGATGTCCCTTTGCATGGTCTGCTATATGGTAGGGACGGAGAACTGACATATTTCATTAAACGGTTTGACCGTTTTGGTCGTAAAGGAAAAGTTCATGTTGAAGATTTTGCCCAGCTCAGTGGTCAAGATCGTGACACAAAGTATCGTTCAAGCATGGAGCAGCTTGTCCGGCTTGTTGAAAAATTTTGCACCTTTCCTGTTGTGGAGAAGGTAAAACTTTTGCGTTTGACCCTGTTTTCTTTCTTGGTGGGCAATGAAGATATGCATTTAAAAAATTTTTCCGTCATTCGTCATAAAGATGTCATTTCACTGTCCCCGGCTTATGACCTTTTAAACACAACTATTATTCTGGCGCAGCCGGAAGAGGAAATAGCCCTGCCTCTTCACGGTAGGAAGAACAAGTTGCAACGTAATGATTTAATAGAATACTTTGCCTGTGAACGATTACAGCTAAGTGAAAAGGTGATTGGGAAAATGTTGGATCAGTTTCTCGGAGTACGCTCTGAGTGGGAAGCTCTGCTCAAGGCAAGTTTTTTGTCCGAAAAGATGAAAGAGAAATATCTTGATATTCTGAATAATCGTTTCGCCAGAATATTTTAAAAAGTGGAACAAAAATGGAACAAATTGTATTTTTACCTGAGTTAAAAGTAACAATATCAGTATGTTCTTATCTTTATTGGCTATGTTCAGGGTATAGTGGGAGTATTCCTGTGGAGGTTCGATTCCTCTCTGCGGCACCAGGTTATGTTAAGGTTGTAGCTCTTATGAGTTATGGCCTTTTTTTTATTGTTGAACGTTTGTAACCATATATGTGATATGAGAAAGAATATGCGTAACCCTCTGGAAATATATAAAATTCTCCCTAAAACCAATTGCGGCAAGTGTCTGCTGCCTTCTTGCCTGGCTTTTTCCGCGGCGGTGGTTGAGGGGCGTAAAAAGTTGCGGGACTGCCCTGAGCTTGGGTCTGCTTTGAGCGAAGAATTGTCTGCAGATATTCCCAGTCTCGCGACCCCGGAGTTTGAACAGGCGGAGTTTATGGATAAATTGCAGGATAAAGTTGCCTCTGTCGATTTTCAGGCTCTGGCTCCGCTGATCGGGGCCGTTGTCAAGGATGACAGTCTGGTTGTTAACTCTCTTGGCAAGGATTTCATGGTGAGACGCCAGGGCACATTAGTCTCTGAATGTCATATCAACCCCTGGGTGCAGGCTCCGCTCCTTTCGTATATTACCAGTAAAAATCATGCTGAGATAACCGGAAGGTGGATATCCCTGCGGGAGATAAAGGGAGGTGTTGACTGGCAGGGTCTGTTTACGAGCCGTTGCGAGATGCCGCTGCGTAAACTGGCGGACGATAACCCCCATCTCCTGGAGGATATAATCGAACTTTTTGCCGGTCGGGAAGTTGAGTGGTATCAAGCTGATATTGCTTTAATTCTTTATCCTCTGCCCAAGTTTCCTATCCTTATCTGCTATCAGTCTCCGGAGGATGACCTGGAGTCGTTGCTGACCATATTTTTTGATGAATGCTGCGCGGTGAATCTCCAGATTAAATCTATTTTCACCCTTTGTGCGGGGCTGGTGCGAATGTTTACTAAAATAGCGGAACATCACATGTAGCGGTTGTCTGTTCTCGTAACGCCCTTGTTTTGCCGGGTGGACTTTGTTAAGTTGAAAAGGGTGTGGTTTGTGATTTGTAAGACAAAAAATGAAGAGGGATATAAGATGGCGGAAGAGGCGAATAAAATTATTTATTCCATGATGCGGGTTAGTAAGTATTATGATCAGAAACCTGTTTTGAAGGATATCTCCCTATCCTATTTTTATGGGGCTAAAATCGGGGTTCTGGGGCTGAACGGGTCGGGTAAAAGTTCGTTGCTCAGGATTCTGGCCGGGGTGGATAAGGACTTTAATGGTGAGATAAGCCTGTCCTCTGATTATAGTATTGGTTATCTGGCTCAGGAACCGGAATTAGAGCAGGATAACACGGTGCGTCAGGCTGTGGAAGAGGGGGTACGGGAGACTGTTGATCTGCTTGCCGAGTTTAATCGGATCAATGATAAGTTCGCCGAGCCCATGACTGATGATGAGATGAATGATCTTATTGAGCGCCAGGGAGAGGTGCAGGAGAAGCTCGACCATCTGAATGCCTGGGAGCTTGATTCACGGTTGGAAATGGCTATGGAGGCCCTGCGCTGCCCGCCGCCGGATGCCGTTATCAAGGTTTTGTCCGGCGGAGAGAAACGGCGGGTGGCTCTCTGCCGTCTGCTTTTGCGGGAGCCGGATATTCTGCTTCTGGATGAGCCGACCAATCATCTTGATGCCGAGACTGTTGCCTGGCTGGAACATCATCTTCAGCAATATAAAGGGACGGTAATTGCCGTTACCCATGACCGCTATTTTCTGGATAATGTCGCGGGCTGGATTCTGGAACTGGACCGGGGCCGCGGTATTCCCTGGAAGGGAAACTATTCATCCTGGCTGGCCCAGAAGCAGAAGCGTCTGAGCCAGGAGGAGAAGCATGAGTCAAGCCGTCAGAAGACCCTGGCTCGGGAGTTGGAGTGGATCAGGATGAGCCCCAGGGGGCGGCATGCCAAGGCCAAAGCCAGAATTAAATCATATGAAGATTTATTGAATCAGGGGCGGCAGGAACGTCTTGAGGATGTGGAAATCTTTATTCCGCCCGGTCCCCGGCTTGGCAGGCTGGTTATAGAGGCCGAGCATGTCAGTAAGGCCTTTGGTGATAAATTGCTGTTCGCTGATTTGGATTTTTCCCTGCCCGCCGGCGGTATTGTCGGGGTTATCGGGCCCAACGGGGCGGGTAAAAGTACTCTGTTCAAAATGATCTGCGGTACGGAGAAGCCGGATTCCGGAGTAATCAGGCTGGGAGAGACGGTCAAGTTGTCCTATGTGGATCAAAGCCGGGATAATCTTGACCCGGAAAAGTCCATATGGGAGGTTATTTCAGGCGGTCGGGATACGGTAATTCTTGGTGATCGGGAGGTTAATTCCAGGGCTTATGTGGGGCGGTTTAATTTCTCCGGCCGGGCGCAGCAGCAGAAGGTGGGGCTGATGTCCGGTGGCCAGCGTAACCGGGTGCATCTCGCCTGTATGCTGAAGGAGGGGGGTAATGTTCTGCTTCTTGATGAGCCCACCAATGATTTAGATATTAATACCCTGCGGGCCTTGGAAGAGGCCCTGGAAAATTTTGCCGGATGTGCCGTGGTTATCAGTCATGACCGTTGGTTTCTTGATCGTATCGCGACTCATATCCTGGCCTTTGAAGGCGATAGTGAGGTGGTGTGGTTTGATGGTAATTATTCGGAATATGAGGCCGATTATAAACGGCGTTACGGGGTGGATGCCAGCCAGCCGCACCGTATTAAATACCGCCGCCTCACCAGGTGACTTGACCGGCGCTATCAGCAGGGATGGCGCTGTCCGTCTCTTCCGCCCGGCTTGCGGCCTCTTCTTCTTCTGCCATATAGAGGGCGACGGTCTCTAAGAGATCCGGCCTGCCATGCTGGAGACCGTTGATGGTCAACCAGAGATAGGGATCACTGTCATACCAGCGCTGGCGGGAATTGTCCAGGGGGAATTCAAGGATAAATTTTTCTAAAAGATCAGGGCTGTGACGGCGGATAATGGCCATTATTCCCTGCAATAGAGCGTCCCGGCGGTTGCTGTCCATATCTTTCATCGCGTCTATATGGCGTCCCAGCTTTTCGTATTTGTCATACCAGCGCATTTTTTATACCTCATTATTTCGTAATAACGTAAACGCTCAATAAACTTAAGCGCCCCGTAGGCCACCGTCTCGCATACGATCATGGTCGTACCGCTGACATTATAACATCTCGGAATGTAAGGGCTTCAGGAGGGGGCATTGGGCGCTTACCTGAATAGTTATCTTGATTTTAGCATAATTATGTGCTGGTGTGGGGATGAAAATTTTAATTTTTTCAGCAGAAAATTGCAGTGAGCGGCTGACCTTCAAGGCCGCTTTAGTAGATGAAGGGGATTAGACGTTTGGTGCGGCGGCAATAATTGCGGTATTGCGGGTCTCTCTGCAGCCACAGGTTTTCTTCGTAGTGCAGTTTGGCCAGCAAATTGATAAGCAGAGCGGCATAAATTACCGTGTTGGTCAGGTGCCAATACATAATCACAGGTCCCAGCATGGATAACAGGACACTGCTGTACATCGGATGGCGGATATAGCTGTATACGCCGTTGGTGACCAGAATACTGTTGTCTCTTGGAATAGGACGGATATTAAAGTGGCCCGTCCCCATGCGGCGTACCTGGCGTATGGCGGCCCAGGCCAGGGCAAGACCGGGGAGACTGGCCATGAGGCCGTATGGGTAGCGGATGGGGCCGAAGGGCAGTAAGATCAATCCGATACAGACGAATTGGATAATAACAAAAATCATTGTTTGGGGGCTGGGTTGTACCTTTTAAAGCCACTTAAAAGTATATTTTTTTATAAATTTAACCGGATTGTAAGACATTTTGGCCTTGCGCAGGCCCTCGTTGCCGAGATCCTGTTCCCGGTTCACAAAAATAAATTCAGGATTAGCTGATAAAAACATCTGGTTGATGGCCTGATATATGCCTTTGTAGCCCCCCATGCCCTTTTCAAAGTGGACTATCAGGGTGTCAGGGCGAATAATCTCAGCAACGATGAAGGCCGCGACATCAAATTCATTTATCATAATTACGCCGCCGAGGAGATTCGGCAGGGCTGTGTAATTATGGAGAACCTTGCTGATTACCCTGTCCTCGGCCGCCAGGCCGGCTGAGGACTCACAATTACGCCATGTGCACCAGTTTAACTGCATCTTTAAAACCTGGTCGACAAAGGGCTGTTCCATGGGGATATAATGCCAGTCATGTTTAGTCTTAAACTGGTTCAGCAGATTTTTCTTTTTATGAAATTTTCTGCCCTTCAGGGTGATTAATTCGCCGGTATCATAGATATAATCCCAGTGCTCTCTGGCCTCCTCTCCGGTTACAATATGAGCTGCCTGTCTCTGCCAGAGCCTGGCCAGTTTTTCCGGGACCCGGATAATGGGCAGCCTTTCGGCAAGTTTCAACAGCCGGGATTGCCAGTCAACGGCCTCCCAGTTTCCTACCGGCGCCCAATAGGCGGGATATGGCAGACTCTGGCGCAGCCAGACCAGATCATTGTCCCAGGCCCAGGTCAGACCGTATTCCTGCGCCCAGGCCCATATATTTACAAAGCTGTAGTCGGAGGCGGTCTGTGATACGGCAGCTAAACGGCACCGGTATTCCGGCATTGAATCACGGGTTATGGGGGTGAAGTTGTCTGGATTTATCAAAATATGGTGTTCTTCTGTAAAAAATCAAGAGGCGGGACTGCTTGAAACATGGCGTTGAAGTGTGTCCATACTCCTGTTATTGCTGATTTGCAAAAGTAGCCGAACAGATTGTTGCAAGCCTCTTTTGCTGGTAATTTTTAACATGGTGGCTATCTTTTAACCTGGTTTGTCCACTTGTGTAATATTGACAAAAACATGGGAGTCGTCAAGCCTTTTATCTAAGGGGGGTTCAGCCACGGTCTGCGGTAATTAAAAAGATGAGTCGGGCCGCCAAAAAATCATTTGCTTATCTCCCTTAGTTTGAGTAATTTATTGATTTCGTAAAATATTCTATTCGGAGTGGCCATATATATGCAAGACCTAAGCCTTATCAAGATGTTCATCAATGCCGGGCCCACGGTAAAATTTGTTATGCTGCTGCTTTTAAGTTTTTCCGTTGGCTCCTGGTATATTATTTTTAATAAGCTTATTCTTTACAAAAAGGTACGGCAGGATTCAGCCCTGTTTCTGGAGCGCTTCTGGCAATGCAAAAATTTAAGTGATGCTGTTGGCCCTGCCGAAGAAACGCCATTGAGTCCGGAGGCTAATATCTTTATCAGCGGCTATAATGAATTGCAGAAGTTAAATAAAAAACGGCCCATGGTCGGCGGTGGTAACGATACCCTTGATATGCGGCTGGCCGGGATGGATAATCTTAAACGGGCTGTCAACCGGGCGGCGGCCGGGGAGATGGAAAATCTGGCCCGGACTCTTAATTTTCTTGCTACAACCGGCAGCGCTACTCCCTTTATCGGCCTTTTTGGTACGGTCTGGGGGATAATGAGTTCTTTTCATGGTATAGGCCAGCGTGGTTCCGCCTCTCTCGCGGTGGTGGCCCCCGGTATTTCAGAGGCCCTGGTTGCCACTGCCGCCGGTTTAGCGGTGGCCATCCCGGCGGTAATATTTTTTAATAATTTTGCCAGCCGTCTGAACTATTTTGAGAATGATATGGATCGTTTTACAACTGATTTTTTAAATCTTATTGAACGTGATGTCATTGGCCGGTCGGCTGAATAGCGGGGCGGGTGTGGTAAACATCAACAATAAGAGTGGCATAAGCAAATGAGACGAAGCAGGCAGCGGCGCATGATGTCGGAGATAAATGTTACACCAATGGTGGATGTCATGCTGGTGCTTCTGGTTATTTTTATGGTGACAGCGCCCATGATGACCCAGGGTGTTGATGTGGATCTACCCCGAACGACCTCCAGGGCATTGCGCCAGAAAGAAACGCCAATTGTTATCAGTATTAATAAGCGAGGCGATATTTTTCTGAACCGGGTTAGAGGCAGTGAAAAAATTCTGCGTCAGCAATTAAAAAAACTGGCTTTAAACGATGGTACTAAGCGGCCGATTTATCTCAAGGCTGACCGCCGGGTGCAATATGGGGTGGTGGCGGTAGTTATGGCCGATATAAAGGCTGCCGGGTTCAATAAACTTGGGATGGTGACCAAGCCCAGAGAAAAACGCTGATATATCCGGGCCCTCATGACTGAATTTTTTACTTTAGCAGGGAACGGGACTCACGCCCCGTACTGGAAAATGCCGCTGGTTTTAACAGCGCTTCTGCATCTTGCCGTTTTTCTGCTCTTGATTATGCCGCCGTCGTTCTTGCGGCCCAGGCATGATTTCCAGAAAATTCAGACCATTAACCTCTTCACTGCCGCTGAGCTTAAAGCAAAGCTTAAACCACTCCGTCGTCACATCGTGCCCACCAGGGTCAGTCACCCTGCCCGGCCACGGCGCAAGGCGCCGCCTCCTGCTCCGGCGAAGGATGTTAAGTCGATTAATATTGACCAGTCATCCCCGGTTGTGGCCAAACCTGCCAGGGTGGTATCTTTAAGACCCCGTAAACTCAAGAAGAAGGTTGCGTCGGCAGTTAAGCATGCTAAGCATGAAAAAATCAACGATGAGCTGTTACGGCGGGGGCTGGAGGGTATAAGAGCCCGGCTTAAGGCCCGGCGGGAGGCCCGGCAGGTAAAAAGCGCTCTGGCAGAACTGGTGAAGAATCTGCAGTCTTCAAAAAATATCCCTGCCCCGCGGAAAAGCAAACCGGCTCCACCGGCCGCACCTGATACAGCAAAAGAGGTTCCGGCCGGGGCTGAATCTAACCCGACGGCCCGCAACGCTGCTGAGGCTGCCGGCTTTAAACTGGCCCTGCGGCGTTATTATATGCTTATTTCATTGCGGATGCATGAGCATTGGTCATTACCGAAGACTCATAACTGGGATAAATCTTTAGAGGCGGTGGTTCTTATTAATATCCGCCGGGATGGAATCGTCTCCCGTATAACTTTTGAAAAAAAATCAGATAATATGTATTTTAACCAGTATGTAAAGAAGACTATTGAAGAGGCCTCGCCAATGCCGCCATTCCCGTCCGACCTTAAAAGAGAGCGTCTTGAGGTCGGTCTGCGCTTTACGCCGGGCGGTATGCTTTGACGGCAGTAACTATTCAGCAGCATCCAATACAATTATGATGAGATTTAACCGTGGTATCAGTTTTGTAATCTTAGCGCTTATTTTTTTGACAGTCACCGCTGTCAGGCCAGCCGCGGCCATGGTCTACCTTGATATTACCTCGGCTGATTTGATTCAGATGCCGGTGGCTGTGCCGGCCTTTATCAATAAGAAGGCCCCTGATAAGATAACTGACAAGGGCCGACGCATGGCTGACCTTGCCGGCCGTGCCCTTGCTCTGCACGGTTTCATCTCTATTGTCCCGGCTGAAAGTTACGCCGAGGGCCGGTCGGTTAACTGGCAGAAGGCCGGGGCGGATTTTGTCATGTTAGGCAGCTATAACAGAGACAAATCCGGCATGGTGCTGGAGATCCGTTTTGTTGATCTCAGCAATAAACGGATGATTGTCGGGAAACGCTATCATACCTCGTGGTCAAAGGGCTCACTGCTGATCCGTAAATTTTGTGATGAGGTCATTTATAAATTAAGCGGCCGCCGGGGGATCAGTAATACCGAAATTGCCTTTGTCTCGGACAGTAGCGGCTACAAAGAAGTTTATGTCGCTGATATTCTGAGCGGCAGAGCGCGCCAGATTACCAGGCACCACAATATAACTGTATCCCCACGTTTTACTCCCGATGGCCGGCAGCTGGTCTACACCTCCTATCATCGCGGCAATCCTGATCTCTATATAACCAATCTGGCTCAAAATAAGTTTACCAGGGCGTTGTCATGGCGCAAGGGCCTGAATTTAGCGCCATCCTGGGCGCCGGATGGTAAAACAATGCTTATAACCCTCAGTAAAGACGGTAATCCTGATATATATCTGCTGACGGCTGGCGGCCGGATTATCCGTCGTATTACCAGAAACGACGGGATTAATGTTTCTCCGTCCTGGGCACCGGACGGGCGTCATTTCGCCTTTGTCTCCGACCGTAGCGGTACCCCGCAGATATATACCATGGACATTAAGACCGGTATTACCACTCGAATTACATATCAGGGGGCCGAGAATACCACGCCTGCCTGGTCGCCGTCGGGGACTGAAATCGCCTTTACCGGCCGGGTGAACAACACCCATCAGATATATATAATTAACGCCCGCGGCGGTCAGGCCGAGCAGCTCACTAAATACTGGGGCGACTATGAATCCCCCTCATGGTCGCCGGACAGCCGGCAATTAGTCTTTTCGCGCCAGCGCGGCGGCCGTAAAGAACTCTGTCGTATATTTATTAAGGGTCATAAGGTTATTCCCATGTTTAAAAATTTAAAGGGCAACCAGACCTTTCCGCAGTGGTCGCCTCGTCTGCCTTATTAATTCTATCAGGAGCGCAGGTTATGTCAAAAATTATCAAGCTCGCGATTATCCTTTTGGTACTGCCGTTATTGACTCAATGTGTATCCACGCAGGACCTCAATACTGTGGATCTAAAGATCAGAAATCTCAATAACCAGCTGCGGACAACCGGTAAGGGGCGTGCCGCCCGCCTTGATGCAGTTCTCCGTCAGCAGGCCGCCATGAGTAACAGGCTGGATCAGTTGAATACGCAGATGCTGCAGGTCAAGGGGCAGCTGGAGGCAGGCAGTCATAACGATATAGTTATTCAGGGCAGGAGTAAGGAACTGAAAAAAGATCTGAACCGGAAATTTAATGATTTGGCCGAGCAGATTGCTTTGCTGACTGATCAGTTGAATCAGAGTAATGAGCGGCTCGCGCAAGCTCAGGAGGAGGCTAAAAAAGCGGCTCAGGACGCTTTGAATGCCAATCGTCAGGCTCTGGGGGCGCAAGCCAAGGCGGAGAAGGCGGTTGCGGCGGCGGCCGCGGCTGAACGACGGGCGGCAACCGCAGAAAATAAGGTGGCCGTATTTGAGAAGAAACGGGCCGTAGCGCGGCGTAATATCCCGCGCCAGATTGTTCCCAGCCGCAGGAAGATTAGTCCGGCGGAAGCCGGAAAAATTAAAAAAGGCAGAGGAAAAAGCGGGGAGAAAAAGGTTCTCTCCAGGACGGCCGCTGCCAATAAGTTATATAATAAAGGTCTTGCTCTGTTCAGAAAGAGTAAATTTAAGGAGTCTTATGGAACCTTTAAGAAATATATTGTTTTGTATCCCAAAGGGCGGCTGGCCCCTAACTCACGTTTCTGGATGGGGGACTGTTATTACAGTCAGCAGGATTATGAACTGGCTATTCTCGAATACCAGAAGGTTATCGCCGATTATCCTGAGAATCCCAAGGCCCCGGCCGCCCTTTTGAAGCAGGGGCTGGCTTTTGAGAAGCTGCGGGATAAAAAGACTGCCGCGATTGTCTATAAAAAACTGCTGGCCAGATATGCGGGCAGTTCCCAGGCGGCGGCGGCTAAAAAACGACTCGCGGCTTTGAAGTAAAATTAAAGGCCTGATAACTCGTAAGCCCTCCCATGTAAGGAGCAGGCGGCAATCTTGTTGCAAAAATAAGAGAATGTTGTATAGTCATGCCTAAATATTGAAGTATCCGGCCGCATCCCTTTTTTCACTATTATTTTCTTTCTCATAGAATATCCATTTGCCTTCACAGGCTTAAATTCCTTGAGGTATTCTGCTGAGCACTCGAAATCCTTCCTGTTGTTTGCCGCATGTGAAATTTAGGTAAGTGCCCCATGAAACGCTTACATTTCGAGATGCTATAATGTCAGCGGTACGACTATGATCGTATGCGAGAGTGTGGTTTATGGGGCGTACGCAAATTTAGTACAACGCCATCAAAAATATATAGCTGTAAAGACGGCCGCCTATGGCAAATAAGACGACCATAAAACATGATAGAAGGGAGATGATGAAATGACGGAATCTGATTTAACAGCCGGAAGTGAGGTGGATTCTTACTGCCTTAAGTGTAAAGACATGACTAATCATATGATTATCGCCATGGCGGACGGGGAGATTGCCAAGGCGCAGTGTAATGTCTGTGGCGGCAGGCATAAGTATCGGGCCGCTAAACCAAGTAAATCTACCAAAGCTAAAAGTACCGCATCAAGGGCGGCGGCAGGTATTACCCTGAAAGAGAAGAAGGCAACAGCCGCCTTCGAGGCTTTGCTTAAGGGGCGGGACAGTTCTGCGGGCAAGCCTTACGCCATGACCTCGATATTTAACAAAAATGAGATAATTAATCACCCGGTCTTTGGACTTGGTGTGGTTACCTCAATTATTCCGGCAAATAAAATAGAGGTTACTTTCAAAGACGGGGTTAAGATTCTTATCTGTGTTCTTCCCGTTTCGGAGACTCCTGAAACCGCTAAGACGAAGAAGAAAAAAATACGTAAGGTAGTAAAAGAAGTGGCCGCCTGAAAAAAACGGTCGGCCTCTTGCTACGCCGCCTGGCTGGCTATATAATTGCCCGCTTTGGCGGAGTTCTCATCCTTCATAGCGAGGTAGGCATCAAAATCCATCATTACGTCGGTGATACCCTCCGGTGTGATCTCAATAATACGATTGGCAACGGTGGAAACGATTTGATGGTCATGGGAGGCAAAGAGTATGACCTCCTGGAAGGCCGTCAAGGCGTTGTTCAGCGAGGTGATTGACTCCAGATCGAGGTGGTTGGTGGGTTCGTCCAGAAGCAGGACGTTGGCTCCGGAGAGCATCATGCGGGAGAGCATGCAGCGCACCCGTTCTCCACCGGAGAGGACGGCGGTCTTTTTCATTGCTTCTTCACCGGAAAAGAGCATTTTGCCTAAAAAACCGCGGATGAAGCTCTCATGCTCTCTGGGGGAGGCGTACTGACGCAGCCAGCCCACCAGATCAAGCTCATCATCATTAAAGTAGGCATTATTCTCCTTGGGGAAATAGGCGTTACTGATGGTTATTCCCCAGCGGAATTTTCCCTGGTCTGCCTTTAATTCCCCGGTGAGAATCTGAAAAAGAGTTGTTTTGGCCAGGCTGTTGGGGCCGACAAAGGCAATTTTGTCGCCCTTGTTTACGGTAAGGGTCAGATCTTTAAACATAGTAACCCCGTCTATCTCTTTACTGAGCCGGTCAATTTCAAGGATAATATCGCCGCAGGGCCGTTCAGGGTTGAAGACAATGTAAGGATATTTGCGGGATGAAATGGGCATCTCGTCAATGGTCAGTTTCTCAAGTAATTTTTTTCTGGAAGTCGCCTGTTTGGCTTTGGAGGCGTTGGAGCTGAAGCGGCGGATAAATTCCTTTAATTCCTCGGCCTTGGCTTTGGCTTTCTTGCTCTCTGTCTCTTTCTGATGAAAACGCAGGTTGCTGGCCTGGTACCAGAAATCATAATTGCCGACATAGACCTGAATTTTACCATAATCTATGTCAGCCATATGGGTGCAGACCTGGTTCAGAAAATGACGGTCATGAGAGACGATAATTACAGTATTTTGAAAGCGGGAGAGAAAATATTCCAGCCAGTTTATGGTCTTTAGATCCAGATGGTTAGTAGGCTCGTCCAGGAGCAGAATATCAGGATTGCCGAACAGGGCCTGAGCCAGTAACACCCGAACCTTATCGCTGCCGTCCAGTTCACGCATCTTTTTCTGGCGCATATTCTCCGGAACGCCGAGACCGTTCAAAAGTACTGCTGCCTCGGATTCGGCTTCATAGCCGTTCATCTCGCCAAACTCGGCTTCCAGTTCTCCTGAGCGGATGCCGTCTTCCTCGTTGAAGTCTGTTTTTGCATAGAGTATTTCCCGCTCAGCCATTATCTTGTAGAGTTTTTTATGGCCCATGATAACAGTATTGAAAACGGTATAGTCGTCAAAGGCGAATTGATCCTGGTTAAGCATGGCGATTCGCTCGCGCGGCCCTTTACTGATGCTGCCATGATCGGGCTCTAACTCGCCTGCCATGATTTTCAGAAAGGTGGATTTGCCTGCTCCGTTAGCACCGATCAGGCCATAGCAGTTGCCGGGGGTAAATTTAATATTGACATCTTTAAAGATTATTCTTTTACCATAGGCAAGAGAAATGTTGGCGGCGGTAATCATGGTGGTATCCTTATAATAAAAAAAGATAAAAAGCCAGCAGGCGAATTTTGCAGCGTGGGAATATGTGGGGTGCGAAGTCGAAAGTGGTTAATCTTCCTGAGGGGCGGGGGGAATCTGTTCAGCGACTGGATTCTTCTTCTCTGCCTTGCGCAGCCTTTTTGCCTCTTTCTTCTTCTTTTTGGCTAATTCTTTCTGGCGTTTTTCAAATGAATAGTTTGTTCTGGCCAAGATTGTGCCTCTGCTAATTATTTATGCCCGGCGATACATGAGCCAAGCTAAAAAAAAGGCCCCACTTTAAAAAAAGAGGGGCCTGTAAATGATCAAAAAATGATCTTACAGCTGGACAACCTGAGCGGCAGCCGGACCCTTGGGACCGTCAACAACCTCGAATGTTACCCGAGCGCCTTCCTGAAGGGATTTGAAGCCCTGAGCCTGGATTGCGGTGTGATGAACAAAAACATCAGCTCCACCATCCTGCTCGATAAAACCAAAACCCTTAGAATCGTTAAACCATTTTACGGTACCTTCAGCCATTTTTACTACTCCTTACTGTTCGCGATTTATATTAAAACCGCTTAAATGATGAAATGCCGGTTAATGAACCGGCAGGCAGTCAGTCATTGTATTCAAACAAAAAAACCGCACTCCTGTATACTGAGGACTGTGCGGTTAGCTTTTCCGTAATTAATGAACTACAAATAGTGACTACACAAGATTTAAAAGACTATAACCTGAGAATTCAGAAGATGCAACATTTTATTTATAAATATATTGAATCAGGGTGTTTTTTTATTTGGTCGGATGTAATCTCGTATAGTAAAATTCCCGTAGCGCTTTATGAGTAAGCGCCCCATGAACCCCCTGCTGCAGGGTAAGCCCTCAAGTCCATCAAGAGCGGTTTGTGGAGCGCTTACCATTGAAATTACAATATAAAAAAATCTCTGGTTAATTAATGCGTGATATTATTGATAATACGATTAACCTCACTAAGGAATTAATCGCCATTCCCAGTGAGTCATCTGAACCAACCGCCACTACAGGCCCCTGCGAAGCCGGAATTGTCAAGGTGTTAGAGCGGCTTTGTTCCACAAATAATATTGCCTGGCAGCTCCAGGAAGCTCTGCCGGAGCGTTTTAATTTTATCGCCTCCTTCCCCAAACCGGGGGCGCCAAAGATTATTTTTCTGGCTCACATGGATACGGTGAGCGCCAGGGGGATGAGGAATCCCTTTCTGGCCGAAGTCAGGGATAACAAGATATGGGGGCGGGGGGCGTGTGATGATAAGGGCCCGTTGGCCGCGCTCTTTTCCACCTTGATCGGCCTGCGTAAACAGGGGGTCTCGCTGGGTTATGATGTGACTCTGGTGGGGAGTGTTGACGAGGAGTGTGGGATGACAGGCTCGGCTAAGCTGGCCAGTGCTAATCCTGCCGGCTGGGATTTATGCGTTGCCCTTGAACCAAGCGGACTGCAGCCGATCTCAACCCATATCGGGGTCTATCGCTGCCGTATTCTGCCCCATGGGAACTCTGACGCTGAGACGCTCATCCGGATTAAAGAGGAATTAGGCCGGTTCAAAGCGGCCATAGAGCAACAGGTTCATCCTGAATTAGGCAGGGCTGTTATGACAATTACACTGATTGCGGGCGGGGCGTCAGGCCTCCGGGATAAAGACCGGATTTTAATTGATATAAGGCTGTTGCCAAGCCACCAACCAGCTAAAATTCACGCTTATATAAAGCAGGTGGTAGGCGGCAGAGGCCTGGTTATTCCCCTGTTCGCGGCCTTTGGTCTTGAATCTGATCCTGATGACAGTTTTATTCAGGCCTTTCAGGCCAGTATTCGAGCTCAGAATTTCCCCGATAAATTAGTTGGTGTTCCTTTTCCGTCAGATTGCTCACGCTTAAAAAACCGTGGTACCTGTCTGGTGTGGGGGCCTGGTGACTACAAAGCGGCTCACAAGTCAGATGAATTTATTGAGATAGAGCAGTTGTCCGGGGCCTGCCGGGTGTTAAGTCATTTCCTGACGCTGGTATCATGCTGAATATTTGCAAAATCTGTTTTGCTTTTTTCATCATAACGCAGTGGGTCACCAGGATTGCGGCCATGAATATAGTGATGACATCTGGTGAATGAACTGCGCCGGCAAAACATCTTGATATGCTTCGGTAAGGGAATATAAATACCGTCATTGAGCATCAGACAATCAGCGTTGTTGGAGAAAAATGGGCATGAAGAATCTATTGGGTTATCGCTCATTCCGGGCATTTTGCTGAATACTTACATTCTTTTCTTTAACGATTTAGGGGAAAGGCCATGTCTCTTAAGTTTATCGTAAAAGGCGGTCTTGCCTATGGCAAGTTGTTTCGCGGCCTCTACGACGTTGCCCTTATTTTTGTGCAGGACATGGGTTAAAAGATCTCTTTCCAGGGCTGACATTATGTCTTTCAGCGATTTGCCGGAGTTGGTAGCGACATAATCGGTCAGGGGGGTGTTGCTGCTTGTTGTGCCCGTGACGTTTTCAAAGATAATGTCATTTTCGGTTATCATGTTACTCTTTGACATCAATACGGTGCGCTGGATAACATTATCCAGTTCCCTGACATTTCCTGGCCAGTCATGTTGAAGGAGGAGATCAATAATCCGGTGGGGAAGAAAATCTATCTGTTTATTAAATACCTGGCGATATTTTTTGACAAAATGGGTGGTCAGCTCCATAATATCTTCTTTCCGCTCCCGGAGAGGCGGTAGAGAAATACGAATGATATTAAGGCGGTAGTAAAGATCAAGACGGAAGGCTCCTTCCTCCACGGCCTTGGCTAAATCAACATTGGTGGCGGCGATGATCCGTACATCAACTTTTATGGGGGTGGTTCCGCCCACCCGTATAAGTTCGCCGCTCTGTAAGATTCTGAGGAGGGCGCTCTGCATGCGGGGCGAGATGTCACCGATTTCATCAAGGAAGATGGTACCGCCGTCGGCGATTTCGAATTTACCCTTGGTGCGCATGGCGGCCCCGGTAAAGGCCCCTTTTTCATAGCCGAAGAGGTCGCTTTCCAGGAGATTCTCATTAATGGCGCTGCAGTTTACCTTTAAAAATATCTTGTCGTGCCGCTGACTGTTGCGGCGCACAAGGTCGGCAACCAGCTCTTTGCCGGTACCTGATTCGCCGGTAATTAAGACAATGGCATCTGTAGCTGCCACCTGCTGAATTGTATCCAGCAGTTCCCGTATCTTACGGCTGCTGCCAATAATCCCGCCGTTATTCTGTTTGATTTCAACCTTTTGCTTTAAAAGATTGACCTGCCGCGCCAGTTTGTTGCGCAGGATCTCACTTTCCTTTAACTCATCAATCTTCAGGCGCAGAATGTGATCAATATTTTCGTTGAAGGATTTAAGTTCATTCTCCTGCTGTTTACGTTTTGAGATGTCCCGCAGCAAAACCATGGTCAGGTTATCACCATTGTAGCCCGCGAAGGGAACGGTGGTGCATTCAACGTGCATGTCCGCTATTCTGGTCTCAATGGTATCGTGGCTGTCGGCGGGCATATTCATTGGGCATTGTTTCTGGCAGTTATTACTGCAGAGGGCCGTGGCGCATGTCTGGCCGCGGACGTTGCCGAAGGTTTTCCGGGCACTCTGATTAAGGTATTCAATAACCTTGTCATTGCGTATGCACAAAACCATAATCGGCATTATATCAAGCAGTGAACGCCAGTTCTTGACTAACCTCTGGACCTCGGCTCTTGACTTATGCAGCTCGTGGTTGTTGTTTTTATTTGCAGGAGTGGTTGTCATTTGTAGTTATACAAAGTTGGCGGTCAGCGGCCGATACTGCTGTAGGTAAAGCCCGCGGTCCGCATGACCTCCGGTTCATAGACGTTACGTAAATCAATAAAAATCGGTGTTTTCATTACCTTTTTGAGCCGTTCAAGATCGAGAGCCCGGTATTGATTCCACTCGGTGAAGAGTACCACGGCATCGGCATTTTCGCAGGCTTCATAGGCCGAGTTGGTATAATGAAAATCAGGCAGCAGCCGGGCTGCCTCCGGCATGGCCTGGGGGTCGTGAACCTGAATCCGGCCGCCTCTCTCCAGCAGGGGGGGCAGGATCGTCATGGCTGGAGATTCCCGCAGGTCATCGGTCTCCGGTTTGAAGGTTAATCCCAGGGCGGCAATGGTTTTGCCGGCCACCGAGCCGCCCAGGGCATTGATGATCTTTTTTACCATGCGGGCTTTCTGGGCGGCATTGACCTCTACTCCGGCCTCCACGAGACGGGCGGCGACTCCATTTTCCTGGGCAATACGCAAAAGAGCGATGGTATCTTTAGGGAAGCATGAACCTCCGTATCCGGGCCCGGGATGCAGAAATTTACTGCCAATGCGGCCGTCTAAACCCACCGCCCTGGCCAGATCAACTACATCGGCGCCCACCTCTTCACAGATGCCGGCAATTTCATTGATAAAGGAAATTTTAATGGCCAGGAAGGCGTTGGCGGCATATTTGATGAGCTCAGCCGTCTCAAGATTGGTGGCCACAATGGGGGTTGAGATAAGATACAAGGGGTTGTAAATTTCGCGCATGACATCGGTCGCCCTGGCAGATTCGGTGCCGATTACTACCCGGTCGGGCCGCATAAAATCGTTAATGGCTGCTCCCTCCCGCAAAAATTCCGGATTGGAGATAATATCAAAATCCGCCGTTGGATTTTCTTCTCTGATAACTCGCGCCACCTGACGGGCGGTACCCACCGGAACTGTGCTCTTGTCAATTACCACCGTGTAATCACAGAGATAATGAGCCAGTTCCCGGGCCGCGGCGTAGATGTAAGTCAGATCAGCGTAGCCGTCACCACGCCTGGAGGCCGGGGTACCGACGGCGATGAATACCGCCTGAGCCGATTCGACCGCCTTTTTCATGTCTGTGGTGAAACGCAGGCGTTCCTCCTTGACGTTATTGGCTACCAGCTGTTCCAGGCCTGGTTCATAAATGGGGATATTACCTTCATTTAAGGCCTGAATCTTTTCCGTTGCTTTGTCCATACAGGTCACCTGATGGCCGAATTCAGCCAGGCAGGAGCCTGTTACCAGCCCTACATAGCCGGTACCTATCATCGTTATATTCATTTATTTTTTATTTTTGTTAAGAATAATAAACTTTATACCAGTCCACGAAACGACGCAGGCCTTCTTCAATGGAGGTGCGCGGTTTAAAATCAATGGCGCGTACCAGATCGTCCACATCGGCGAAGGTCTCCTTAACGTCGCCGTTCTGCATGGGCAGGAATTCCTTGACCGCCTTCCTGCCCAGGCAGTCCTCCAGTACCTCTATATAACGCATTAAATCTTCCTGATGGTTATTGCCGATATTATAAATATGATAAGGGCACCAGCTGGAGGCCGGATCAGGATTAATTTTATCCCAGTCTGGATTTGGACGTGGCGGTTGATCAATGACCCTGATTACTCCCTCTATTATATCATCAATATAGGTAAAATCACGCTTCATTTTACCATTATTAAAAATCTTGATGGGTTTACCGCTTAATATAGCCCTGGTAAAGAGAAAATAAGCCATGTCCGGCCGCCCCCAGGGGCCGTAAACCGTGAAGAAGCGTAAGCCGGTAGCCGGCAGGCCGTACAGATGGCTGTAACTGTGGGCCATGAGTTCGTTGGCCTTCTTGGTGGCGGCATACAGGGAGACTGGATGATCAACATTGTCATGCACCGAAAAGGGGGTGCGGACATTGCCGCCGTACACCGAGCTTGAGGAGGCGAAGACAAAATGCCTTACCCCGGAGTGGCGGCAGCCTTCGAGAAGATTAACAAAGCCCACCACATTGGCATCCACATATGAGTTGGGATTTTCCAGGGAATAACGTACCCCCGCCTGGGCGGCCAGGTTGACGACAACGTCAAATTTATGCTTGATAAATAATTCGGCCATCAACGGCCGGTCGGCGATATCACCCTGAATGAAGGTGAAGGGCGCGTCTGGTGCTATAAGGGCCAGGCGGCCGCGTTTTAAGGCTGGATCGTAATAATCATTTAAATTATCAATGCCGGTTACCTCCCAGTCCTGGGACAGGAGCCGCCGACTTAAAAAATTACCGATAAAACCAGCGGCTCCGGTGACGAGAATTTTACGCATAGCTGTTCCTTAAATTGTCCATGATTATTCAACCGTGACGCTCTTGGCCAGATTTCTCGGCTGGTCAACATCGCAGCCTCTGGCGTTGGCAATGCCATAAGCCAGGAGCTGCAGGGGAATGGCGTAGAGTATAGGGTTAAGGTCTTCGTGAATCTCCGGCAGCTGAATAATATGCTCCGCGATGCGGGCCAGATTCTCATCTCCGGCACTGCCCACCAGAATCAGACGTCCGTGCCGGGCCCTGACCTCTTCAACATTGGAGATCACCTTGGCATATACCCCGTCCCGCGGCGCTAAGGCCAGCACCGGCATCTCCTGATCAATGAGGGCTATGGGGCCGTGTTTCAACTCTCCTGAGGCATAGCCCTCGGCATGAATATAGGAGATTTCCTTGAGCTTCAGCGCTCCCTCCAGGGCGATGGGGAAATTCACTCCCCGGCCCAGATAAAGGAAGTCCCGGCAGTTTATGAATTCCTCGACAATCGGCTCAATATCTCTTTGCAGACGCGGCAACTCCGCTTCGAGAATAGCGGGAAGTTCCAGCAGAACATTACCGAGAGCACGTGATTCCTCCTGGGAGATTGTGCCCCTGGCCTGGCCGAGATATAGAGTCAGGAGAAAAAGAGCCGTCAACTGGCAGGTAAAGGCCTTGGTGGAGGCTACGCCGATCTCGGGCCCGGCGTGGGTGTAAATGGTGCCGTCCGCCTCTCTCGTGACGGTGGTGCCCACTACATTACAGATGGCGGTTATTTTGGCTCCGAGAGTACGGGCCAGGCGCATTCCGGCCAGGGTGTCGGCAGTTTCACCGGACTGTGAGATGGGAATAACGAGGGATCTTTCGTCAAGGAGCAGGCGTCGGTAACGGAATTCCGAGGCGATATCGACATCAACAGGGATGGCGGTCCACTTCTCCAGCCAGTATTTAGCCACGAGAGCCGCATGCCAGGAGGTGCCGCAGGCCACGAGAGATATTCGTTTGATGGCCTTTATTTCTGAGACTGAAAGCCCTATCTCCGGGAGATCAACGGTACCCGTCTCCGGTTCAAAACGGCCGCGGAAGGTGTTTAAAATGGCCTGGGGCTGTTCAAAAATCTCCTTGAGCATGAAATGCCTGTAGCCCCCTTTCTCGGCCATATTGGTATTCCAGGAAATCTCCTGCCAGGGCCGTTCCACGGCGCTGGCGTCTGTTAAACGGCTTATCTGGCAGGAATCCCGCTGGAGGACGGCAAGGTCACCATCCTCTAAAAAGATAACCCGTCTGGTATAGGGCAGGAGGGCGGGGATATCGGAGGCCATAAAATAGCCGCTGTCCTCTTTAACTCCTAAAACGAGAGGACTCTGGTTCCGTACTGCCACCAGCCGGTCAGGCTGAGCGGCCCAGATTACCCCCAGGGCGAAAGAGCCTTCCACCTGCTTCACCGCGAGACGAACGGCGGCGGCCAGATCGCCGTCAAGATTTTCTTCAATAAGATGGGCCAGCACCTCGGTGTCGGTCTCAGAGGTAAATTTATGGCCTCGCTTGATAAGGTTATGACGCAGAGAGTTGTAATTTTCGATGATACCGTTATGAACGATGGCCAATTCGCCCTTACAATCGCTGTGGGGATGAGCGTTGTCTTCGGTGGGTGAGCCGTGGGTGGCCCAGCGGGTGTGGCCTAATCCCATGCGGCTGTCGGCATTGATCTCCTCCATGATGTCTGCCAGGTTGCTGAGCTTGCCTGCGGCCCGGTGTTTGGTCAGACGGCCGTTATCAAGATAGACCAGGCCGGCGGAATCATAGCCCCGATAGGCCAGCCTCCTCAGGCCTTCAATAATTATGGGAACAACCCGTTTTGAGCCGATATAACCGACAATGCCGCACATTTTTTTCTCTTCCTGTTAATAATTTATGTGATGTGAAAAAATTACCGTCCACCCTTACGGAACAATACCGTCTTGATGGTTTTAAATATGATCCAGCTGTCAAGAGACAGGGATATGTTTTTGAGGTAGTAGAGGTCAAACTCCAGCTTACGCAGGGCGTCCTCTTCCGAGGCCCCGTAAGGATAACATATCTGAGCCCAGCCGGTAACCCCCGGTTTTATATTATGGCGCAGGGAGTAATAGGGAATTTTGCGGCTCAGCATCTCGACAAAGACAGGTCGCTCCGGCCGCGGCCCCACAAAGCTCATTTCGCCTTTCAGGACATTCCACAACTGAGGGAGTTCATCAATACGTACCTGACGGGCGAAGCCGCCGAAGCGGGTGACTCTGCTGTCGTTGGCCGCGGCCCAGACCGCCCCTTCTTTTTCGGCATCATGGCGCATTGAACGAAATTTTATTACCTTGAATGGTTTACCGCGCAGGCCAACTCTGGTCTGAAGATAAAAGACAGAGCCCGGTGATTCAAGTTTGATAATAATGGCGCTTATCAGCATTATGGGTGCCGCTAAAGCCAGTCCCAGGGCGGCCAGCAGAATATCTATGCCTCGTTTTACCGCATTTAAAAATCGGCCGGTGCTGAATCCGCTGGAGTAGATGATCCAGTCCGGGTTGACCCTTTCAACCATTATTTTGCCGGTCAGCTTTTCAAAAAAACTGATGCCGGCCAATATCCGTACCCCGTTTAATTTACAGTCAATTAAATCATGAACCGGCATTGTGCCGCGGCGGTCATCCAGGGCTGCCACAATTATCTCCGATTTATGCCGCAGGCAGATATCAGTTAAGTTTTCATTGTGCCTGTAAAACGGGATATCGCCAATTGGGAAGAGCGGCGGTTCATGACCGACAATGGCGGCGATCTGGTAACCGGCATCAATACGGTTCATTATTACGTTGGCAATGTCGGCGGCCAGCTTGCCGGCGCCCAGCATAATAATGGGTTCTGCCAATAAGCGTTTATTTAAGGCGGTGATATAAAATAAACGCCACAGGGCTAACAACAGGCAGATTAATAAATATCCCAGCAGGAAGATGCGGGTGGGAATGATACTGGAGGGAAAGAGGTAATAAATAACGGCTAATATGATACAGCCAAAACCAAAGGCCTGGGTCATGCGGGTAGCGGTATCGGCCATGGATGAATAGACATCCAGATCATAAAGATCAAAAAAATAGAGGCTGAGCATGAACACTATGGTAACGAGTGAGGTACGGATCAGGCATTGATTTTCATGGAGCAGAAAGGCATCCTGGCCCATGAAGAACATATGCATGAAGAAGATGGCCACGAAAATCAAGGCTCCCTCGCCAAGGAAAAAAACAATCCGGCGGACAGGGTAATATTGACCTGAAATATAGGGCATTGGTTCTCTAATAGCCTCCGTAATGGCCGTAGGGCTCGTAACCGGTAAGTTTGGCGCTTAATATGTTCCTTTCAAAGGCGTTGAATACCACGCCGATAACTTTATCTTTTTTAAGATTTTCCGTCATCTGTCTGACCTGCTCACGGGCGGCTTTTCCCCAGCGCACCACGATAATGATACCATCCACCTGTTTGGCCAGAACTGTTGTCTCGGCGGCCATCGGCAGGGGCGGAGTATCTATAATAATAAAACGGTCATCGTAGCGGTTGGACAGCTCATCAAACATCTCGCCAACCCGCTTGGAGTCCAGAAGCTCGGCGGGGTTCATGGGCCTGGGGCCGCTGGGTAAGAGGGCTAATTTCTGCAGCTCCGTCTGGAGGATTACTTCCCCGAGCTCACGGTCATGCTGAAGAAAATTGCTCAGCCCCTGACTGTTATTTACTGCCAGCATCTGGGCCAGGCTGGAACGCCGCAGGTCACAGTCTACGAGCAGAGCATGCTGCTCAAGGCCCTGGGCCATGGAGATGGCCAGGTTGGCGCAGAGCATGCTTTTACCCTCGCCCGGCAGGGCGCTGGTAACCATGACCCGGCGCAGGGCAGGCCCGCCGGAGGGCGGGTGTAATATCCGGTTGCGCAGATGGCGTATATTCTCGGTAATAATGGATGAGGGAGCCGAAAAAGCCAGTAATTTTTCATCCCAGTTGTTTACACCGGAGGTGTTGTCCATGCTTCCCATGGTGCCTGCGGGAATTTCGACTCTGGGTGGTGTTGGCTGCCGCTCTGTTTTTACTGAGGGGCCGGGTGCGGATGGAGGAGGTAAAACGCTCTCTTCCGGATTGGACATTGCCTTGTTTAACGCCTTGAATACCTTGCCCACGTCTGTCCTCCCGTTAAAACAATTTGAAAATGAAGTCCAGCAGCCAGTTGCCGGCCTTGTTGATGATCCCAATGGGATTTATATCCCAGAATACGAAGAGAGCGGCCATCATAATAACAATGATAATCAAAAGCCATAGACTTGTAAGCAAAACATTTTTGACTACAAGCCAGGATTGGTTCAGGACGGCATTTTTTGCTGCTGGAGGTGACGGATTGGTGGAATTATACAGGTCAAGATCCATAATACATTGCTGGATCATTTCCTCCTCAATAACCGGTGAGCCTTCGGCAAAACCGGAAAGCAGAGCCTGATCGCAGATTATATTGATCAGCCGCGGCACCCCCCTGCTGTGTTCATGTATCCGCTCAATCGCCTGTCTGGTAAAGATTCCGGCACTTTGGCCGCCGGATCTGGTGAGCCGGAAGAGAATATATTTCCCGGTATCTTCACTGGAAAAGGGTTGAAGGTGGTAACGGATACCTATGCGCTGCAGAAGAGGGAGGAGGCGCTCATTGGTCAAGTGTTCATTTAACTCCGGCTGACCGACCAGAAAGATACTCATGATCCCGTACTCCTGGTACTCCTGGTTGGAGAGCAGCCTGATTTCCTCAAGGAGTTCAACGGGCATGGCATGGGCCTCGTCAACAATTAACAGTACCCGTTCCTTCTGCCGGCGGCATTTTTTCAGGAATTCTGCAAAATCAAGCATGAATTTTGCTTTGTTGCCCTCAAATTCCCGGAGCCCGTATTTGGCTGCTAAATAATAATAAAAATCGTTTGTCGACAGGGTGGGATTGGCCAGCAGACAAACGTGAATGTTGCTGTCCATTGATTTCAGTAATAATTGCAGCAGGGTGGTCTTGCCGGTGCCGACTCCGCCGGTGAGCATGAGGAAGCCCTTACGGTCAATCACCCCGTAACGCAGGATGGCGAGGGCCTCCTGGTGACTTTCGCTCATATAGACGTTATCCGGGTCTGGAACTATGGAAAATGGTTTGTGCGCTAAACCGTAATATTTGGTGTACATGATAGCCTGGTCAGCAAGGGGCTGGATGATTAGAGAATAATACGGCCGTTGTTATAATAATGTACCATGACAGCCGTCAGGGCGACGAGGCCGGTCAAGAAGAGGAGAAACCAGCCAATTGCCTTCAGACGGCTTAATTTTTTCTCTTTATCTGAAACAATCAGGGGCAGAGAGCAGACAACCGGCAGGTTTAAAAAATTTTCCAGATCTTCGGCATCTCGGAAGGATGTATCCCCCATTTCCAGGAAAAGAGCCAGGCCACCGCCGAGGGCCAGGCCCAGGCCCAGAGCCGCAAGCATGATTCTCCTGAAATCAGGTTTGATCGGCTTGCCCGGATAAAAGGCTGAATCAACAATCTTGAACTGACTGCCTTTTTGCCGCCGCTCCAGGCTCTGGGCCGACTCTGCCTCCAGATTACGTACTAACAATTTCTGGAAATGGTCGTAGAGCTGCTTGTAGTCTCTGGTCAGGGCTGTCCATTCGGCTTCACGGATCGGGGTCTTGGCAATCCATTTTTTGTACTGGTTGATCTGCTTTTGGATATCCTTGCCGTTTTTGCGCATCAGCTTGATGTTAAACGAGGCCTCGGTAAGCTGGAGATATAATTGCGACAGCTGTTTGTCTCTACTGTATAAAATTGAGTCGGTCGAGGCCATATTTGTGCCATTTTTGCCGGTCGCTGACGGTGGCATTTCCTTTTCTAATTCCGTTTTTTTCTTTTCTAATTCTGCCAGCTTTTTCTTTAGACGCCTGACTTCAGGATGACGGGGCGTGTAGCGGAGAAGAAGGTTGCTGAGAGCCGCTTTGCTGCGGTTGATATTATTAATAACGGAGGCTAAAGGCGAGTCAGCGTCCAGGGCCTGGTCGCTGGGGCTGATGGTTCCGCCAAGTTGCTGGGCCTGCATGGTAAGCTGGTTCAGGGCGTCTTTGCGTTTGGTTATCTGTTCCTGGATCATGACCTTGGTGCGCTCCAGGTTCTGGATACTGTCCGTGTTCTTTTGCAGTTGATTCTGCAGAGCGCTCAGGCGGGTCATGTTACTCTGAAACTGCTGGGGCATTTCGTTATAATATTTAAGTTTGTAATCCCGCATGGCCGCTTCTTTTTTGCTCAGGGTGGCCTTGGCAATATTCATCTCGTCAGAGGCGTAGGCTGAGGTCTCGGTGGCCTTTTCCTCACGATAGCGCAGGTTTTCTTCAATGAACTGGGCGGCCAGGGCATTGGCGACCTGCATTACCTGTTGAGGATTTTGCCCCCGGAAGGTAACATCGAATACATCGCCTTTCTCGGGTTTTATAATGATATTATTGCTGCGCATGAAATCTACCACGTCCTCCATGGGCAGCTTCCGGCGCATATCTGGATAGAGATTGAACTGTTTGATGATGGATTCCAGGCTGGAACGGCTGGTTACCTGCTGGGTAAGGGTGGCAATCATCTCCCTGGTGCGGGTATGGACATCCGGGGACATCCTGCCGGGATTAATTTTGGCCCGCTCATAGATGAGGAGAGCGGTGGACTCGTAGACCTTGGGGCTTTTAAGGTAAAAGGCCAGGCCCCCGAAGAGGCTGAGCAGCATGAATGATATAATTATTTTTTTACGACGGAGAAGCAGGCTGATATATTTTCTGGTTTGCTGACGTTGCTGCTGTTCCATAAAATTCCTTTTACGAGTGTAATGACGTATTGTAAATTAATGCCGCTTCATGAGCGGCTATGAATTTATCGGTATCGGGGACGGGTTACAACTGCCATTGATTGGCGGCGGATAATTTGATGGTAATTAAGTGCTCATTGTAATCGTCGAGATAGGTGGAATCGCTGTCTAATAATTTATAGTCATAATTGATATCTAAAGAAAACCAGCGGTAAAAATTCCAGGTAAGACCAGCCCCGGCCTTCAGGTCGTTATAGGTGGTTTTGTCCTGGTTGTTCCAGGCGTAACGACGTTCATAGGAGATGTCGGCCGTTGACGCCAGGTCTTGCCGGATCTGGTAACTGGCAGTAGTGGTTAAGCCCCAGGCCCGGCGAAGATCACTCCAGGAGCCGGTTCCATTGCCTGCCGTCCATGAACTGTCGCCGCTTACGGAGATGCTGCCCCGGTCAATCCGGCGGGTTATCCCCAGGCTCACGGCCAGCTCCCGCTCATCACCGGCCGCTTCCCTGTTATTATATGATAAATTCAGGCCGCTGTCTATGGTGGTGAATTGATTTAAGCCCTTGTTCCAGGATAGAGAAAAAGTCTGCTCGGTTGAGGAGGCGGTATTGCCGTCATAGGTGATATTCTCATAATTAAATCCGGCAGTTAATTTGTTGTCGGCTGTGAAATTATAGCTGGCCTGGAGATGGGGATTATTGGTGGTGCTGTCGTCTGTAGTGTCGAAATGTTTGTAGCTGTAGTTGTATCCCGTCTCTAAGAGCCATGCTCTGTTGAGACGCCAGGTCAGATCAATGGTGGGATTATGGCCTGTTTTGTCGGCCTGAATGCCGGTTCTGTTGTCCAGCAGTTTCAGGGTGTAGCCCATAACGAGCTGACTGTCTTCAGCGAATTTGTAAATGGAGGTCAGGCTGAGATCGTTGGTGAAATAGCGCTGGCGGCCCTGGCCGCCGTTGGTATTCAGCAGATTACGCACCGTATTCTGATCCTGGGCTGATGCCTGTTGGTAGCGGGTGGATATCTCGGAGAGGACATAAGTTAACTGACTCGGTTCCCAGGTGATTTCCTGGAAGAGGAGGCGGACAACCTCGGTCTGGGTAAAGTTGTCGGCTCTTTGGAACTGGCGGGCCAGGGAGAGCGCCGCGTTACTTTCAAAGTATGGATTGTCCTGATAAGAGTAAGCATTCTCCAGGGTCATCTGCCAGCGTTCAGAGATATCTCGTTGGGCCTTCAGGTCTAAATCATGTCTTTTCGCGGTGGTCTCGCGGCGCTCGTTATAGGTGAAATCAGGGGTGTATGACAGGCTTAACAAGTTGTCGAGCCCCTTTGATTCAA
Source organism: Desulfobacterota bacterium M19 (assembly GCA_048820955.1). Lineage (GTDB taxonomy): Bacteria > Desulfobacterota > Desulfobulbia > Desulfobulbales > VMSU01 > JAADIV01. The sequence continues at coordinate 57,271 of JBMERE010000005.1, forward strand.
GAGCCAGTTTTGCTTCAAGAGTGTTCTGCCACTCATCGGTATGATTATTGTCGGTCTGAAAGACGTTGGAATCATAGTTGCTGCCAATGGCCACGCTGCCGTTAAAAGTCGTCTGCCGGGCTGCGGCGGTTGTGGACATTAGAGCGCATAAAATAAGAGTCAGGACTGCTTTTTCTTTGTTCGCCATTTTTTGTATTTACCTTTGTTTTTTCAGGGAACTATGATTGTATCGCCGGGCTTTATCTGGATGTTCTGAGCTAAGTCCCTGCCCTTGGTCACGGCGTCATAATTAAATTTAAGAATTTTATCATGGCCGTCGGTCTGGCGCAGAATAGAAATATTATCGCTCTTGGCCCACTGCGTGAAGCCGCCGCTTTTGGCTATGGCCTGGAGAATGGTGATGGGAAAATCAATGGGGAATTCCCCCGGCTTGTTGATCTTGCCGATGATGTAATAACGCCAGCTTTTGCTCTGAATGAGCATGACCGAGACGGCGGGGTCGGTTACCACGCTGGCAAAACGTTTTTCCAGCTCATGAGTCAGGCCGCTGATAGTCTTACCGGCGGCCATTACGTCACCAATCAGGGGCAGGGATATGCGGCCGTCAATGCGGACGCTCATGGATTGTGACAGATCTTTTTCTTTCCAGACCATAACCCGTAGCTGATCGCCCCGGCCGATTATATATTCCACATCTCTGGTAGCAGGCGAAGCGGCGTTGTTACTGATGGCTTTGGAGGATGCCAGGGCTGTGCTCCCAGTATTTGCAAATGAAAACAAGGAGATAACGGCTAATAACGCCCACACGCGGCCGAGTGATATTCGCTTAAATGATAGCACGTGGTTGAATTGCATTTTAATTATCTCCATATGTATTGTGTTGTTTGTAACCTGAAATTCAGGGTAATAACTCATAAAGGAAGGCTTGGGTCAGGTCTGGTACTTTAAATTTACCTGGTGTTACGGCTACGGATTCTCTTTATCTCTGATAAATACACTATAAAATTTTATTTTTTTATGCAATAGTAATTAGATAAGCGCTCAATAAACTACACTCTCACATATGGTCATGATCGTGCCGCTGATATTATAATATCTCGTAATGCAGCGGTTTCTATGTGCTCATGGGGCGCTTGCCTGGTGGTTGGTTTTTCTTTGGATATCACGCTGACAGTTACTGAATCGAAAGGGGATAAAAAATGAAAGATGGAATATGGAAGCGTCTGGTAATTATGCTGGTGTTGTGCTTGTTGGTTGTCAGCTGCGCGAATAAAGAGAAACAGAAACAGGCGGCCTATGAGCGGGGTATAAGTTATCTCAATAAGGGTGATGATAAAGCGGCCGTTATTGAGTTTAAAAACGCGGCGCAAATTGCCCCTAAATATGCTCCGGCCCGTTATCAGTTAGGGCTTTTGTATCTCAAGCTTAATGAGCCGGGTAAGGCCTTCAGGCAATTGTCGCGGGCTGCCTCCCTGAATCCGGCCAATCTTGACGCCCGGCTCAAGACTGCTGAGATTTTGTATCTGAGCCATAAAACCAAGGAGTCCAGGATTATGGTAAACAAAATTCTGGCTCGAAATTCCAATTATGCCCCGGCCCTGGTGCTTGAGGCTAATCTTGATATCCTGGCCAAAAATATTCCTGCTGCTGAGACTGCCATTAACAAGGCTCTGGCAGTAAAACCCGATCTTGGCCGGGCCTATCTGACTGAAGCCAGGGTCTTAATGGCCGCTGGTAAAGCTGTCGAGGCGGAAAAAGCCCTGCGGCGGGCTGTTAAACTGCAGCCGGACAATTTCGGCTTTCAGCAGACCCTTGCTGTTTTTTATATGAAAAACAAACAATATGATAAAGCCGAAAAACAGATAAAATCCATGCGGGATGTCTTTAAAAAATCTACCCGGCCTTATATGATGTTAGCCGCGCTGTATATGAAGACCGGCCGGCCGAATAAGGCTGAGGACTGGATCAAATCAGCTCGTGCGGTCTTTCCTGAAAGAAGTGAATTTGATCTCTTGCTCACCGCTCTTTATAAACATCAGGGTAAGTTCAAACAGGCTGAAGCTGCTTTGTTACAGGCCTTGAGCCGGCACCCAGAATCGTTGCCGATCAAGGCGGAACTGGCCGATTTTCATTTTGAACGTCATAAATTTAAACTGGCGGAGCAAGAGAGTGCCGCAGTTTTAAAGGTTGATGATAAACAGCCCCTGGCCCGTCTGGTACGGGCCAAGCTGCTGATTAGAGAGAGCAGGGGGCAGGACGCTCTGGATATCTTGAACGCCCTGCTTAAAGAGCAGCCGCGAATGGCAGAGGCTCATTATCAAAAGGGTCTGGCCTTTTTTGGCATGGGCAAGCCGGCCCTGGCTCGTAAAGAGGCAGCTGCTGCGGTGGCCGCTGATCCCCGTCTGGCTGGAGCTCACACCCTGCTGGCGCAGCTCAATCTGTTAAGCCGCAATTTTGATGATGCGGCTAAGGAGGCGTTTACCGCTCTTCGTCTGCAGCCCGATAATTATCGGGCTGCCGTAATTATCGGCCAGGCTCTGATCCGGAAAAAAGAATATGCCAGAGCTTTGAAATTATTTAAAAAAATGTCTAAAATGCTGCCGGATAATGTTGAAATAGACGCTAATTTAGCTGATGCCTATATGGGGCTCAAGCAACCGGCCCGGGCCCGTGAGATGCTGGAAAAAATTTTAATTTTGCGGCCCGCCGGCAGCCGGGCTCTGGCCGGGATAGCCAGGATAATGAGCGCCGGTGGTGATCTGCCGGGTGCCATAACCAGGGTGCGTAAGCAGCTGCGCGGCCAGCCTGATAATCCTGGAGATCTATTACTGCTGGCTAATTTACTGGCTGTAAATCATAAATATTCCGAGGCTCTTGATCTCTGTAAGAGGGTACGTAGTCTGCGGCCGCAGGGCGCCGGGGGCTTTATGCTGGCGGCCTCTATTTTAAATTCTCAGGGGCGGAGCCGGGCTGCGGCGGTCATGTATCAGGACTATTTGCGTTTGAAGCCTGATTATCTGCCTGCTATTATGTCCCTTGCCCCTGCTCTGGAGGCTGAGAAAGATATTAAAGGAGCCAGGGCTCTCTATCGACATGCTCTCAGGCTAAACCCCGAGCTGCCGGAGGCGGCCAATAATCTGGCCTGGATTATCAGTCATGAGCCGGGAGGTGATCTTGGTGAGGCACTGCGTTTAGGACTTATCGCTAAAAGTGCCAGGCCGGACAATCCAAGTGTTGCTGATACCATGGGCTGGATTCATCTGCAGCGTCACTCATACGTTTTAGCTGCCGGCCAGTTGCGGCAGGCGGTGGCCGGAGCCCCGGATAACCCTGTCTTCCGTTATCACCTGGCTCTGGCTCTCAAGGGTCAGGGGAAAATGGATGAGGCCCGTAAGGAACTTAAAGCCGCTCTCAAGATAAAGGACTTTCCCGAGAGGAACGAAGCCGCCGGGATGCTGAAGTCCATGTAAGTGAGCTTCTACTTAAAGGTAAGTTTCAGGGAGGCCGCAATGTGTGCAGGGTGGTGTTCATGGAGCGCTTACCTTTAAAGGAACATGATGAGAACCTTTGTAATTGGTGATATTCACGGCTGTCATCAAGCCCTTATGGCTTTATTGTCTAAAATTAATTCTCCCCATGATCAGGATACCCTGATCTTTCTTGGTGACTATATTGACCGGGGGCCGGAATCCCGGCAGGTAGTGGAAACGGTTATCGGTCTTGCGGGCAGCTTCAAAAGGGTAATAACCCTTATGGGAAATCATGAGGAGATGTTTAATAATTATCTTAAAGGCGTGGGGCGTGATGTTTATCTCCAGGTCGGCGGGAGGCAGACTATTGCCAGCTATGGCGGGGAGGCGGCAATCGCAGCTGGAGGATTACCGGCCGGGCATCAACAATTTTTCCGGGAGCTGGATCTTTACTGGCAGGATGATAAATATATCTATGTCCACGCCGGAGTGCGGCGCGGTGTTCACTTAAGTATGCAGAGTCGGGACTGGCTGCTTTGGAGCCGGGAGCAGGGGCATGATACCGGTCTGGGCAAGATAGTAGTTTACGGCCACACTGCCCATACCAGACCACGAATCACAAAATGGGGAATCGGTATTGACACCGGGGCGGTATATGGCGGCCGGCTGACCTGTCTCATTCTGCCGGATATGGAGTTTGTCTCTGTCCCCGGCCGGCAGTACTGGGCATCTTAAATTTTCAGCATGCGGTTCAGGGCCAGGCGGGCCAGGGCGGCGGTTTCTTTGTCCACTTTGATCTGGTTGACGATGCGGCCGGCGGTTAAATTGTCCAGTACCCACAGGAGGTGGGCGGGGTCAATGCGGTACATGGTGGAGCATTTACATTCCACCGGAGATAGAGAACGGATGTGTTTATCCGGGAATTGAGCCGTCAGGCGCTTTACCAGGTTGATTTCGGTGCCAACCGCCCAACTGCTGCCTGCGGGAGCCTCGCTCACGGCCTTGATTATCATCTCCGTGGAGCCCTGGAAATCGGCGGCCTCCACCACCTCACGGCGGCATTCCGGATGGACGATGATTTTTATCCCCGGATCGGCCTGGCGGCTGTCTGCAATCTGGGCGGCGGAGAACTGCATGTGAACCGTGCAGTAACCGTCCCAGAGGATTATCCTGGCCTTTTTGAGCTGTTCCCGGCTGTTGCCGCCCAGTATCTCGCCCCGCCGCCAGAGGACAACTTCGTCGTCGGGGATGCCGGCCGCCTGGGCCGAATTACGGCCGAGATGTTCATCGGGGCAGAAAAATACTCTTTCCCCTTGCTCCAGAGCCCAGTTCAGCACCCGCCCGGCATTGGACGAGGTGCAGACAGAGCCGCCATGTTCCCCGACAAAGGCCTTGAGGTCGGCCGAGGAATTGACATAGGTTATGGGGACAAGCCGGCCGGTGTCCATTATGGGAGCCAGCTCGTGCCAAAGGCCTTTCACCTCGCCGCTGGTGGCCATATCAGCCATGGAGCAGCCGGCGGTTAGATCAGGCAGAATAACAATCTGTTCATCATCGGTGAGAATGTCGGCCGATTCGGCCATGAAATGTACTCCGCAGAAGATTATATAACGTCTGTCAGCCACCTGGGCCGCATTATGGGCCAGTTTCAGTGAATCACCTGTGTAGTCGGCGAATTGAAATATATCATCCTGCTGATAATGATGGCAGAGCAGCAGCAGCTCCTGTCCTAATTCTTTCTTGCGGGCTGCGATTCGCTGCAGGATTGTCTCTTTTTTCAGCTTATGGTAATCAGCAATATTAGTTTGTTTTACATTTTTCATAATTTATCAGTTGCAAGTTAAATAAATAAGGCCCGTTGCGGGGAGAATCCACAGCGGGCCTTAAATGTAATTTAAGAATGTTTTTATGTACAGTAATAATTGATGGACTTTTCGTTTCATGACCAGCATGTTAACTACGAGTCCATCATAATTATATTTTCAGGTCTAATCGGCTCGTACCCAGGCGGCGCAAGGTCCCTTGTCGCCTTCGGCTTCGCCGAATTTTACCGCGTCGCCCTCGTTGATTTTTTCAATGGACATATCCTTCAGGGCATTTTCATGAAAATAGATTTCGCGGCCGTCAGTGGTGGCAATGAAACCATATGATTCATAGGGTACTACTTTTTTGATTACCCCCTCCTGGTTGTTTGGTAAGGCGGCATCTACTTTGTTGGTCTGCCTCCTTTTGCGCTGCAGCTCTTTGAGTTGCAGCCCCAGGGTATCAAAGGCGTCACCCAGCATGGCGCGGATCTTATCGCCCTTGCGCTTAACTACTACGGTGTCGTTCGGGACAGAGGCCACTAACTGTAGTTCGTATCCTCCCTTTTTGTGGTGTTTCGCATCCTCAATGGTTATCCGGAGATTATGCAGCAAACCGGGATGATGTCTGTCAAGTCTCTCCTTTTCGGTATTAATTTTTTCCTGCCAAGATTTTCTGATTTCAAGATTGCGGCCTTCTACCTGTAGCTCCATAGAAATCCTCCATTTTTGTCTGAAAGCCCTTAATTGTCTGCAACAACATATAAGTGAAGCATGGGACTTTCATTGTTCTTTAGGCTGACCGATATGGTGCAGCCTGGTTGTTTAATTGTTACCGGTACCCAAAAGCTGTAGAATAGAAAATAATACTTTATCCGTAACTATCCAGTCAGGGGGGGGTAAATTAATTACGCCGGACAGTTTGAATGGTAAGCTCTCCATACGCTTATTGTACCATAAAGTTTGATGGCTTATGAAACAAATTATGGCCCGCAGCTGAAACGCCTGAGCAGATCCTGTTGCCGTAAAAGGGAATCGCGGATTATATCGTTGCTGATTCTGCCAGCCTTTCTGGCTTTTTCCAGCTCACGCAGGGCCGTTTGCACTTTGTTATGATCATGACAGATCAGTAAAAGATCGGCCCCGGCCAGCAGGGCCTGAAGAACGGCCCTGGGGAAGGGCATGAACAGCTCAATGGCCCCCATCTCTAAATCATCGGTAATTATTAAGCCCTCATAGCCGCATTCGTCTCTGATAAGCTCTCTGACGACCTTGGGAGACAGGGTGCCGGGTACCTGAGGGGCTATGGCGTTATAAACGGCATGTGAGGTCATGAAGGCGGCAGTGCCGATTGCCGCGGCCAGCCGGAAAGGAGCCAGCCCCTCTTTGGTAAAATAGGAGAGAGGCAGGTCAACTTCCGGCAGTTCCTTGTGGGGATCAAGAGTTGCCGCGCCCAGACCGGGAAAGTGTTTGGCACAGGCCGCTACTCCGGCCCCCTGCAGGCCGGTAATCAGGAGATGCCCCAGCTCTGCAACCTGTTGTGCCTCTCCGCCGAGGGAACGTTCTTCCATGAATAGATCCTGATCGGAGGGGCAGATATCCAATACCGGGGCCAGGTTCATGTTGATTCCAACCTCCCGGAGTTCCCGGGCGCAGGTAGCGGCATATTCCGCCAGGAGATTTTTGTGATTCGGAGCGCCTGACAGCTCGTGCATGGCCGGGAACTGGGTAAAGGGCTTGGGTAAGCGGGCAACCGGGCCGCCTTCCTGGTCGATGGAAATCAGGGGCCGGGGCAGGCCGCTCTGACGGCAGGCCTCCTGCAGGGCGGCGCAAAGGCTTTGCAGCTGCTGTTTACTCTTGACGTTCCGTCGAAAGATAATAAAATTATGAATGCTGTGTTCATTAATGAGCTGCCGGGTGGATTTGTCCAGCTCTGTTCCCGGAAGGCCGATCATGAAAAGATGGCCGCTGACAAGCTCTTGAGAGCCGTCATGAAGCATGATTCTGCTCCTCATGGTCTTCATGGTAAACTGCCGGATCGGTGTACCCGGCCTCGGCAAAGCCTTTTAGGCGTAAGAGACAGGCGTCACAGGCACCGCAGGCCCGGCCTTCGTCATCCGGGTCGTAGCAGCTGTGGGTGTGACTGTAGTCAACTCCAAGTTTCAGGCCGCGGAGAATTATTTCCTTTTTGCTGAGCTCTAATAATGGGGCGTTAATCGTAAGTTCGCGGCCCTGGGCGGCCCCGGCTCTGGTGGCGAGACGGGCCAGTTTACTGAAGGCCTCAAGGTATTCGGGGCGGCAGTCCGGGTATCCGCTGTAATCCATGGCGTTAACCCCGATGAATATATCAGCCGCTCCGAGAACTTCGGCCCAGGCCATGGCGTAGGAGAGAAAAATGGTGTTGCGGCCCGGAACATAAGTGACGGGAATGTTGTGATTGTCACGGCCAATGGCGGCCGGGTCATTGTGCTTGGGGACGGCAAGACTGCTGGTTAAAGCTGAACCGCCGATCTGGTCTAAGCCTAATTCCAGCACGAGATGATCCTGAGCCTGGAAGCGGGCGGCTGTCTCTCTGGCTCGCTGGAGCTCAATAACCTGGCGCTGGCCGTATGAAAAACTTAAGCAGTAGCAGAGATAGCCTGCCGCCCTGGCAATAGCGAGAATGGTGGTGGAGTCAAGGCCGCCGCTTAAGAGGATCACGGCTTTTTTTTGATTATCTGACTTATGATGGGGAGGCGCGGTTTTTACTGGGTTATGAATTTGGGTGTGGCTGTTGGTGGTCATTTAAAACCTTATGGGAATTTTGTTGATAATTTTTATCCCGGACGGCTCGACAGCCGCTTGATAAGCGAGAAGCATTACTCCAAGGCGCCGGGCCTGGCGCAATGCTGCGCAATATTGGGGGTCAATTTCTTCGGCCGGCCTGAAATAATCAGCATCGGCCCGTTGGATACAAAACAAAACAGCTGCCTTGAATCCCCGCTTTCGCAGGCTGGAGAGTTCCCGCATATGCCTGGCCCCGCGCCGGGTCACCGCGTCCGGGAACATTGCCGCTCTGTCTACTGCCAGGGTACAACTTTTTACTTCAAGATATATTATATCATCGTCATTTTCCAGGAGAAAATCAAGGCGGCTGGAGTTAGAAACCTTAATTTCCGGTCTTATTGTCTTCAGGTGGCGGAATTCCTGGATAATTCCCGTCCGCAGGGCCTCGGCTGCCAGGGTGTTGGCTCGTCCGGTATTGACTCCTATCCAGCAGGAGCCTGGCCGGGTCAGTTCCAGAGTATAGGGATATTTACGTCTGGTATTGCTGGAATAAGAGAGCATAACCTCACATCCAGGCCGCAGGCAGTTGGTCATGCGGCCGGTGTTGGGGCAGTAGACAGTAATTTCCTTATTATCCGGCATTCTGACGTCTACCAGAAAACGCTTGTAGCGCCGCAGGAAAACTGCTGCTTGTAATTCAGGGTCAAATTTCATAAAAAGCTGACATGGCTGAATCAAAAAAATCAAAATTTATTAAAAACAAGGCCGTGGCCCTGCGTTACGATAAGGAGAGTAATCAGGCTCCAGCCGTTATTGGTAAAGGTGAAGGTCTGATTGCCGAGCGTATTATCGCGCTGGCACGGGAAAATGATATTCCCATTCACGCGGATGCAGATCTGGTGGAGGTCTTGTCCCGCCTTAAGATAAATGAGGAGATTCCGCCGGAGACCTATATTCTGGTTGCCGAAATACTGGCCTTTATCTATCGCGCTAATGAGAAATATCAGCCCGAGCGTTGATAGGCAGGATTTGCCGCCTTATCCGCCAGGTCTGTAAATCAGGCTGCCCATCATGTAAATAAAATTGCCTGCCAATATTCCCCTTCCACGTTTAACGTCTAACTATTCAACAGGGCACTTTGCCGCCATGTATTTCAATATAATTGAAAAAGGCTCCCTGTTCTTCAATCAAAATTAAAGCCGCTGTTTTTAATGGTCTGGCATTACAAATGCATAAAAGCAGGGCGAACCTATATGATTTGAGGAGGAACTACGGTGTTTATTAAAAATCGTCTTGGGGTTACTGAGGCCACGGAGACCATGGTGGCTCAGGAACAGAGGCTGAACCAAATAGCCAATAATCTGGCTAATGTCAATACCGATGGCTATAAAAAGGATGATTTAACCTTCTGGGAGATGATGTTCAAGGCGGCCGACAACCGGACGCGGGTGGGTAAAGGCATCAAAACGATAATCGATCAAAGCCAGGGGGCGGTGCGGAAGACCGATGATCCTTTGGATTTTGCCATTAACGGCCGGGGATTTTTCAAGATCCAGACGCCGCAGGGGATTCGTTATACCAGAGATGGAAATTTCACCCTGAACAGCAGCGGTCAGTTGAGTACGGCCGATGGTAATCTGGTAATTGGCAATGGCGGTTCTATCTCCTTGAATTCAGAGCATATTGAGGTCGACCGGAACGGTAATATAAGCTCCGGAGGCCAGGTCGTTGACCGCCTGGCCGTAGTGGATTTTACTGACCCCGGAGGCTTACTTAAAGAAGGTAACAGCCTTTTTAAGTTAAAGCCCGGTAATCAGGAATTACAGGCCTCAAAGGTTGATGTTAAACAGGGATATATTGAGGCCTCAAATGTCAGTGTGGTCAGGGGGATGACTGAGATGATTGATCTGCAGAGGTCATATCAGGCCCAGCAGAAGATGATTCAGACCCTGGACGACCTGGATCATCAGGCTATTTCCAGGGTTGGAAATTTGACAGGGTGAGCCCAATGCTGACGGTAAATCGCCCTGAAAATTATATGAGACAAGGAGAAAACTTATGATTCGCGCTCTTTATTCAGCTCGTACCGGGATGGACGGCCAACAGACTCAGCTGGATGTCATCGCCAATAATCTGGCTAATGTCAATACCGGGGGTTTTAAGAAGAGCCGTGTGCAGTTTGAAGATTTATTTTATCAGTCTCTCCGGGAGGTGGGGGCGCAGACTGTGGGCGGCGGTATGGTTCCCACCGGGGTTCAGGTGGGGCTGGGTACCAGGGTGACTTCGGTGCAGAAGCTCTTTACCCAGGGCTCATTTGTTCAGACCGGCAATGACCTGGACATGGCTATTGAAGGGGACGGTTTTTTTAAGATCAGCAGGAATGGCACGGATTATTACACCAGAGCCGGGAGTTTTAAACGTGATGCCGATGGTTATATCGTGACGGCCAACGGCAATCGATTACAGCCGGAATTTGCCATACCCGATGGTACCACGGAATTAAGCATTGACTCCAGCGGCCTGTTGACGGCCAAGGATAACGCCCAGCAGACTCTGGGTTCGGTACAGCTTACTCTGGTACGTTTTGTAAATCCAGCCGGCTTAAAGAGTATGGGCAGCAATCTCTTTGCCGAAACAACAGCCTCCGGGGCTCCGGTGGAGGACAATCCGGGCAGTAACGGAATGGGCAGTATTGCTCAGCATTTTTTAGAGACCTCCAATGTCGATGTCAGTGAGGAGATGGTAAATTTAATTATTACCCAGAGGGCCTATGAGGTCAATTCCAAGGCCATTACCACGGCTGATCAATTGATGGAGATTGCCAACAGTCTGAAGCGGTAATTCGGTAATTCGCTAATCCCAGGCCTGGTAAACTGGAATCAGGCAGGCGGCAGGCTGGCCGTAATTTAGTGAGGTTGATTTATGGTGTTAAGACGTAAGGTCAGGGGGTGGCTGCTGATTATGGCGGTTGTAGTGGGAGCGCAGTTTGTCGCTGTCTGGCCGGCTGGTGCCGGGTCCATGGTAATCTTGGGGCAAAGCGCTTTAGAGAAGGTGTTTATGAATATGCTGCCCACGGGCAGCAGGACAAAATCATATCTGCCAGGCATAGAACGGCGGTTGAGCCATTTTAAGGCCCGGCCGGCGGTGGTTAAGGTCTTGTCAGGGCCGCTTACTTATCGGTTGCTGTCCAGAAATGGCAATGACACGGGTTTGCGGCAGGAGATGGAGGTTGCCGTTATGGCGGTTGGCGGCGCGGAGGTGCGGGTGAGCATGAGCGCTGATGTGGAACTCTGGGGGGATGTCGTCTGCGCGGCCCGTAATCTGTCCCGCGATACTATACTTCGGGCTGCTGATTTCGATACCATGCGCCGCAATATAACCATGCTGGGGCCTGATGTTATTACTGATCCCGCGCAGGCGGCCGGCCTGCAGTTAAAGACTGCCATGCGGCCGGGGGCGGTTTTTTTTAAACGCCTGTTGAAGCGGCCGATAATTGTTAAGCGGGGCGATATGGTTACAATCGTCGTTCATTCCGGGCTGCTCATGGTGAGGGCTGCGGGCCGGATAGACATGGCCGGAGCTTTGGGGGATATGGTTATGGTGAAGAATATGATGAGCCGTAAAAAAATTTACGCCCGTATTGTTAATGCCCATGAGGTGGAGGCGGTATATTAAAAATGGGGTGGTGTGGTATTGCAATGATGACAGCGGCTCTGTTCCCGCAGCGAGAGGAGAATTATAATGCGAATATTTAGACTGTATGGCTGTTTGTTCTTCCTGATAGCCGGTTGTGCCGGGCAGAACCCGGCGGTCGCGAATAAACCGGTATTGCCGGAGCGTTACAGTATGCCGGCGGCGGATCATGCAACGGCCGTCGCCCCGGTGGGGGCTATATTTAATCCAGCCGCCAAAAATATTTATGAGGATGACCGGGCTCATAAAGTGGGTGATATTCTTCTGGTGAAGATCGTTGAGAATTCCAGCGCCGATAAAAATGCTGAAACCAAGACTTCGCATGACTCCAGTCTCAAGGGCGGTGTCTCTTCGCTCTTTGGTTATGAAAGTCTGTTCCGGGGTCGTCATGGGGCGCAGATTCCCTCCCTGACCAGTATGAATGCCAGTTTGACCAAGTCTTTTCATGGTAAGGGCGAAACCTCGCGGGACAGCCAGGTAACCGCCACCTTATCAGCCAGGGTAATTAATATATCGCCTTCCGGTAATCTGCTGATTCGCGGCTATCAGGAGGTGCGGGTTAATAATGAGACTCAGCATATTATCCTCTCCGGGATTATCCGGCCGGAGGATATCAGCAGTGATAATACCATATTATCCTCCTATATCGCCGATGCCCGCATTGAATATAACGGTGTCGGATCGTTAAGCTCCAAGCAGCGGCCTGGCTGGTTCGCTAATCTCATAGATGTAGTCTGGCCATTCTAAGGGGGGCCTGCAGGGAAATAACACGGGCAATCAGCCATGTTATTTCCCTGCAGGCCATGAGGCGGCAAATATTGCCGCTTTATGATGGCACGTTAATTGCTTTTATATCAAAATCATAGGGGGCTTTGCCTTGGTCTACTCCTGAATACAGGATTTTTTTATGAAAAAAATACTCTTAATTCTAACTATATTTCTGCTGGATATTACGGTATTAACCGCCCAGGGAGCCCGGCTGAAGGATATGGCTCAGGTGGGTGGAGTGCGTGATAACCAGTTACTGGGCTACGGTCTGGTGGTGGGCCTGCATGGTACCGGCGACGGTAATAAATCAACCTTTACCACCCAGGGGCTGGCCAATATGTTGAAAAATGTCGGGATGAACATCAATGCCAACGACATCAAGGTCAAGAACGTCGCCGGGGTTCTGGTGACCACCAGTCTGCCGCCTTTTGCCAAGAATGGTCAGGAAATTGATGTTACTATATCTTCTCTTGGAGACGCCTCGTCTTTACAGGGCGGTACCCTGATTGCTACTCCCCTGCGCGGTTTAGATGGTAAGATTTATGCCATGGCCCAGGGGCCGGTGAGTATTGGCGGCTTTGTTGTGCCGGGCGGGCGGAACCGCGGCCAGAAGAATCATCTAACTGTGGCCCGTATTCCCAACGGTGCTACGGTGGAGAGAGAGGTGCCGGTCTCTTTTGCCGGGCGAAATTATGTGACGATCAGTCTTAACCGGCCGGATTTCACCACGGTAATCAGGGTGGTTAAGGCCATTAATAATGATCTTGGGGGTGATTTTGCCAAGGCCCGGGATGGTGCCAGTGTCCGGGTAGAGGTACCGGAGTCCTATAAAAACAGACAGGTTGCCCTGCTGGCGGAATTGGAGGATTTGGATGTGCGGCCGGACAACCGGGCTATGGTGGTGGTGGATGAGCGTACCGGCACCGTGGTTATGGGGGAAAATGTCAGGATCAGCCGCCTGGCTCTGGCTCATGGTTCCCTCAGTGTGCAGGTCTCTGCCGCCAAAACATCGCCCATCGCCTCGGCTATGGTGGGTAAGCTGCTGACCAATAAAATGGTGAAAAAGATGACTGCCCAGATTGCCAGCGCCACGGCCGGCAGAACCTCTAAAAAACTGGCGGAGATTAATCCGGGGGTTACTCTGGGGCAGTTAGTGCGGGCCTTGAATTCCGTGGGGGTTGCCCCCCGTGATCTCATTGCTATTTTACAGGCCATTAAGGCGGCCGGGGCTATGCAGGCTGAATTAAAAATTATTTAACGGGGGATGTTGATGACGCGGATAAACGGGGCGGTAAGGGAGCTCAAGCAAATGGGGACGGCTGCCGATAAGTTTAAAGAGAAAAAAGAGGAAAAATTGCGTAAAGCCTGCCATGATTTTGAGGCCCTGATGCTTAAACAGCTGCTCACCAGTATGCGGAAATCTGTGCCCAAAGACGGTATATTGCATGGCGGTTATGCCTCCGATATGTACCAGTCAATGCAGGATGACGCTCTGGCGCAGGAGATGGCCAAGGGACGGGGTATGGGCCTTGGTGACAGTCTTTACCGCCAGTTGACTCGCGGGCCCCAGTCAATTGCTCATCATTACAGGCAAGATAAATAGTTACTTTTCATCTGTACCCATCTCGGGCTCTGCGCTTTCCCGAACAGTTACGGTAAATCGTTACCCATACATCAAACTGGAATTACTATATATGAATAATTTAAAACCGGAAATAGTGGAAAAGCTCGTTGAGGGACTGCGGACGAACGCCCGGTTCTCTGAGGAACTTAAAAATCTGCTGCGGGATGAAAATAAGGCCCTGAAGGTCATGGCGGCTCAGGAACTTTTCAGGCTTTCTAAAGAGAAGGATAGTTTACTGATTAAGATTCAATATGTGGATGATATACTGAAAGGGGTTATCGAGGAGGTGGTTGCCGCGGCAAAGGATAATAAACCGGCGGCCTTGACTCTGACGGTCATTCTGCCCCTGCTGACAGAGACTGATCGTCAGGTTGTGGAGCAGTACAGGCAGAATCTGCGGGAGCTGCGCCGGGAGATTAGAACTCAGACCCTGATTAACCAGCGGGCTACCCTGGATACGCTGTCCTGCCTGAATGAGGCGGTTAATCTTTTAACCGGCCCTGGGGCCCAGGCCCCTGTCACTTACGGGGCAGCCGGCTTCAGGCCGCGCAGTGCCCAGCCCAGCCTGATCAGCAGAGAGGTATAGAATAAATGCCAAGTATCGCGTCGGTATTAAATATAGCCAAGGAGGCCCTGCTTACTCATCAGGCCGCAATCAACGTGGCGGGGCATAATATCGCCAATGTTGATAATCCGGGCTATACCCGTCAGATACTGGATTTGACCACTCCGGTGGCCACTCCTGACCGGGCTGGATTTTTCGGTAACGGAGTGCGTAGTGAATCGGTTGTAAGGCAGTATGACCAGTTCATGGTTAAACGGCTCATGGATCAGAACTCCACCATCAATAATCTGCAGGCCCAGCAGCAGATAATGAAGGTAGTGGGAACTACTTTCAATGAGGCTCCCGGTCTGGCGGTCAATGATTTGATGAGTCAGTTCTGGGCTGCCTGGCAGGCCTTAAGCAATAACCCGGAGTTGTCTTCCGCCCGGCAGACTGTGGTGCAGAAGGCGGAAATTTTAAATGATAAATTTCAGTCCATGACCGCGGACATCAATCAGGTAAAACTCAATATTGGTGAGAACCTGAAGTCCACAATCAGTGACGTAAACAGTTTGACTAAACAATTAGCTAATATCAACGTAAAAATTTCCGCTTCCGAAACCACTCGTCAGCAGCAAAATGATCTGCGTGATACCAGGGATGATTTGTTGAAAAAACTCTCCGGCTATGTGGACGTCAATTATTTTGAATCCGCCAACGGGGCCTATACCATAATGCTTGGCGATGGTCATTCCCTGGTCAATAACAATGAGGCCTGGAGCCTGGACTGGTCGGATAACCAGCTCCACTGGGTGGAGACCTCCGCCACCGGTGCCAAAACCATGGCGGTTATCTCCTCCGGAGAGGCTTTGGGTGCCAAGCTCGGGGGGTTGGTGGGGATGAATAATCAACTGGTTGAGGGTAATCCCGATAATTATCTTGGCCGTTTAAACTCTCTCGCCAATTCCCTGATCCGGGAGGTTAATCAGCAGCACAGTCAGGGGGTGGGGATGGTGCCGTTCTCTGATCGTCTGGTGAGCTCTGAAGAGGCCCATGATGCCGCTCTTCTGCATACCACGGTAGATGTCGATACCGCTGCCGAGACTATTATTGCCGGCAGTCTGCAGATTAACGGCCGGGATATCGGCCGGATTGACGGCAGTACCGTGGTCTATGGTCAGGCCATGGGCAAAACCTATAACGCCGCGGCCGCTATTAATGCCGCCGGAGCCGGGGTATTGGCTAAAATGACGACCCAGGTGGCCGGCAGTGCCGTGACCCCAATGGCGGCCGCCGATAACGGCAAGACGATCAGTTTTACGGTCAACGGTATCGCGGTAAATTATACGGTTAATGCCTCTGGTGCCCCGGATGATACGGATCCCGCCGTTCTGGCCGGGCATTTAAGGGATGCTGTTAATCAGGCGGTCAGCGATTACAATAATAATGTGGGACTGACCGCGCCTCAGACCAATCAGCCCAGGATGACCATTGAGGCGGTGGTGGGTAACGGCTTGAACGGCGGGGCGGTTAACTCCCTTGTTCTGCGGAATACTAATAAAGGCGATGAGTCGCAGATTGTCCTTGCCGGTCTCGATCAAACGGATCCGGTGGAGGTCAAGGCGGGCCTCACCGATGGTACCTATACGGCCGATGCAACTCATAATACCGGCGCTCTTTCCGTCTTTACCGGCTCAGGGCCCATCAGTATAAACGGCGGGGCAGATGATACCATTATGGCGGAGCTGGGCTGGGCCGGGACGGTTCATTACAGTGATAGTGCTGTGACTGTGCCAGGGGCTGATTCTTCCGCCTCGTTTACCGTGAACGGCCAGACGGTATCGGTAAACCTTTTGTCTGCCGATACCGCAGCGCAGAACGCCCAGTTGATAGTCGATGAAATAAATCTGGCCAGTGCCAGGAGCGGGGTTACCGCCAAGGTGGGAAACGGTACCAACGGTGGAATATTGAACGCCATTGTTTTTTCCAGTGAGACCTCGGATATAAGGGTGGATAATATCAGCGGAGCCGGGAGCGCTAATCTTGGCTTTACAAAGTTTACCAAGCTCGGGGTGGCCAAGGTCGATGAGACGGCCAATGATGGTAAATTATCATATACCTTTGCTGATAACGGGGTGGCGAACTCGCTAATGGGTCTGGATTACGCCGATACCCTGAATACCGACGGCAAGAGCTTTAAGATGTGGCTCTACAATAAGGACGGCTCTCCCGCTCTGGCTCAGCCGGTAACCATTCCCCTGGAGCGGGCCTATAATTTACAGGATGTGGCCGACGTTATCAACAGGTCAATCGTCAATGCCATTAACGATCCGACGGTAACTACTCCCTGGGTAAAGGCCACGGTGAGCGGAAATAAGTTGATTATGACCCCTGATGCCAGTCATCAATTCGCTTTTGGCGGCGATGACTCGAATTTTTTAGCGGCCATTGGTCTGAATACCATATTTTCCGGCCATTCAGCCGGTACCATCGGTATTAATTCCACGGTCTCTGATAATCTTAACCATCTTGCTGCCGGGACGATTAATAAATATGGTGAAATATTCAGAGGTGACAACTCCAACGCCCTCTTGGTATCAAATATTCAAAGAAATGAAGATGTTACCTTTAGCGGCGGGACAACCGACACCTTAGATGGTTTCTATAATTCTCTTATTGCCGAAATAGGACTCAAGAGTAAGAGCATAAATACCGATTTAACTTATAACAAGCAGGTAAATACTCAACTTAAGGCCATTCGGGATTCAACTTCCGGGGTCTCTCTTGATGAGGAAATGGCTAATTTGATGAAGTTTCAGCATGCCTATACCGCAGCGGCCAGGCTTATTTCTGTTTCGGATGAGATGCTGCAGACTCTATTGAGTACGGTGGGCAGATAGGATAAAATGCCTAATGGTTTCAGGGACACCTTACATTTCGAGATGTTATAAAGTCAGGAGTGTGCTCTGTTGAGCGCCTACGAGAATGCGAACCACATTAAATACCATATATGCCGGAATTCAGAATAATCTTGACCGGATTACCACCAGTATGGCTGATATCAATGAGCAGATATCGTCCGGCAGTCAATTGTCAAGGCTCTCTGATAACCCGGTTAATCTGGTCAGCGCCCTGCGTTTTCGAACCACGGTGGCGGAGCTGAAGCAGTTTAAGGGCAATATTACCAGCGGCAGTAATATTATCGGGGCCTCAGAGACTGCCATGACCCAGATGAAGAGTCTGGCACTGCGGGCCAAGACCCTTGCTATCCAGGCCGTTGATCCTGCCTTGAGTACCGACAATCGGAAGGCCCTGGCCGCTGAGGTTAAAAATCTCTTTGAACAGGCGGTGCAGCTTGCCAATACTGAGGAAAATGGTAAATTTATTTTTGGCGGTGAGCGTACTAATGGTTATACCGCCCAGGAACCGGCTCCCTTTATCAAAGATAAGGGTGACGGCTATTGGATTAACGGCAATGGCCATGATATGAGCGGCCTGACCTCTACAGTGCTTAATACCGCCCCCGTTGATCTGGCGGCTAATGATTTACTGATAAACGGTACGGATGTGGGGGCGGTAACCCTGACTCCGGCCGGCGGTTCGGGACTCAATATGCAGGGGGCCGCTAACTTGCAGACTGCCATTGACGGGAAGATTTTTGGCGGTACAACGATGAGCTCCAAGTTAACCACCCTGGTGACGGCCACTGCTGCCACCACCGATGCTACTGCCGACGGCACAATTTCCTTTGACCTTAATAATCGTCATATCTCGGTAACCGTGACTAACGGTACGACCGCCGCTGCCATCAATAACGCCATTGTCAGCGCCGTTGAGGCGGAGAAGGATGTAACCGGGGTGACGGCCGAGATCGGCGACGGTACCAATGGGGCGGCCGCCGATGTCCTGATTTTGAAAAATGTTGAGGCCGGGGATGAAAATGCCATTAATATCGCCAACTTCAGCGCTGGTACTACCGGGAGCGCCATTAATCTGGCCAATGGCTCGCAGGCGGCTGATGCCACTCATAACACCGGCCAGATAACCCTGTCCGGCGATAGTTCATTCAGCATGACGACCAGTCCCAATCCTCCTGATGACAGTATTCTCAAACAATTAGGCCTGGACGGCGGCGGCAAGGGTGATTATGACGCGGCGGCTGATGGTAAGCTGGTCTACGGTTATCCGCTGAGCAGTGGTGACCTGCGGGTCAACGGGATATTGGTTCCGGCCACCACCGCTGACGGCCTCTCTGATATTTATGCCGCCTCTTCGGCGGCCGCCAAGGCGGCGGCCATTAATTCATTGACGACCCAGACCGGGGTTACCGCCAGGGTTGATCCGGCCCACGTCACCGCCGGCGGCGCGGTAAACAGCGGCACGGAAGAGACCATGCTCACCGGTACGGTAACCAATAACACCATTAATGCCAATGATCTGGCGATTAACGGCACGGTGCTTAATAACGCCATCAATAGCGGAGCGGTGACCAACGGCCTTAATATGGCCAAGGCCTTTAATGCCGGAACCCAAATTAATGCCATCAGCGATACCACCGGGGTCAAAGGACTGCTCACCACCCTCTACGCCGGTTCGGCGGCAACCGCCCCCGGCCCTCAGGCCCTGGATTTTACCCTGAACGGGGTTTCTGTGGCGCTTACCACCGGCGGGGTCAGTCCGGCTGCCACCGCCTCGGATATCGTCTCGGCCATTAACAAGCTGACTACGCAGACCGGGGTTACGGCCAGGGTCGGCAGCGGGGACAATGGCGGGGCGCTAAACAGCGTTGTTTTAGTCAATACGGAGAGTGGTGACGAAAGTAATATCGACGTGGCTGGTTTATCCGCCGGAGAGACTACCCTCTCCGGCCTCAGTAATGTTAATCAGGCGGTAGATAATTCGCATAATACCGGTGAAATATCTTTGGCCTCGGATGCCGCTTTTACTGTTACCAGTCCCACGACCTCACCGCCTGCTGATACGATTATTCAGGAATTGGGGCTGAGTTCCCAGAATGGCGACGGGCAGATAGATTATGGTTCTACGCCGCGCTTTCTTGATACTGGCGATTTGCGGATAAACGGGGTAGATATATTCACTATCCCCGCCAAGGTGAGCGGCAAAGACGCTACCAATGTTCTCCTGGAGGCGATCAACTCCAAGACTGCCGCTACCGGGGTTAAAGGGACGCGGGGGGCGGACGGCAGTCTGCAGCTTACCGCCGTGGATGGCCGTAATATCCATATCCAGACCTCGGTGCATGGTGAGGATATCACCAGATTAAACGGTGGTGTAGAACATAGAAACCGGGTCTATTCAGGCATCCTGCAATTACGTTCTGATCGTAAATTTATTCTGGAGACGGTTGAACCGACGGTTAATTCAACTGAACCGGGTCTGGACGCCCTGGGGATGGCCGGCGGTACGTCGGTAAGTGGTGAACCGGACGATACCAAAGGCGATGGGCGCATTGATGTCTTCAGTATCCATGACCGGGAGGGCAGCGTGCGTTATGCCGGTGATCGAACCGGCAGTCTGAATATTAAAATCGGCAAAACTAACACGATGTTAGTGGGAGATAACGGTAAAACCGGTATTGTCGATACCACTCTTTTTACGACTTTGAAAAGTCTGGAAAATTCCCTGGAAAACAAAAATTTTACCACGGTAACCGGCATTCACGCTGCGGCTTCCACCTCGCAGCTGCTTAACAGTAAAGTCACCGGCTTGGAACCGGCCTCTCAACTGCCCTCGGAGGATCTGTTCAGTGCCGGGACTTTTAAGGTTACGGTTACCGATCATGATTATTATCCGCCCCGTTCCGTTCCAATGGTCATTAGTGTTGATCCGGCGACTGATTCTCTGGACAGCGTCACCAGTCGTATTGATGGTATTGCTCATGTGTCGGCTGACTGGAATTCCGACGGCAAACTGGTGATAAGTTCCGATGACCCCGAGCGTTATACCATTGCCTTAAATGACGACAGCAGTAATTTTCTTAAAGCGACTGGTACAGCACCGGAATTTATGCAGCAGCAGGCTCTTGGCCAGGATATGGACAAGATAGACAGTCTGATGAGCAAATTAACGGAGCAGATTTCCAACTTTGGAGCGCGGGCCAACCGGATAAATATACAGACCCAGATTTACACGGATATGGAGGTTTCCACCAAGGGTAATCTCTCCGAAGTTCAGGATACGGATATGATAAAAGCGGTGATGGAATTAAAGACCAAGGAGACGGCCTATCAGGCCGCGCTGGCCGCCGCCAGTAAGACTATGCAGCTCAGTCTGGTTGATTTTCTTAAATAGGACAGGAATCTGAATTTTCATAAAAAATGACTGGTAACAACCAGGTGGACGCTGGTTGCGGGAAGTGAAGCCATGGAGGGCTTAAAATGTTGATTCTGACCAGAAAAATCGGTGAAAGTATTGCCATCGGTGATCAGATAAAGGTAAAAGTGTTAGAGATCAAGGGGGGGCAGGCCAAGCTTGGCATTGAGGCCCCGGCGGCGGTAACCGTCCATCGTGAGGAAATTTTTAACCGCATTATGGAAGAAAATAAAAAGGCCGCCGCCGGAGTTGACCTTGATCTGCAAACCGCGGCCCGTTTGCTGGGTAGTAACGCTGCCCGTGGTCAGGCTGTAACTAAACGCTAAAATTACTGTCGGGGATCTCCCGGCAGTTCATCTTTATAAAAAAACATGGAAAACACCGCTGAAATTATCGCAGGCCGGGGTACGTTGATTCAGACAAGCCGTTTTGGTGCTATTGAAATAGATGAAGACAAGATTATTACCATGACCTCGTCTATTCTGGGCTTCCCCGATGACCGGCAATTTATCTTAATTCCCCATGCTCCTGATTCACCCTTCTGGTGGCTTCAGGCCGTTCAAAATCCGTCTCTGGCCTTTGCTGTTCTGCAGGCGGCCCGCTTAAACATCAGTTATGATCCGGAGATTGGCCGCCTGGTCCGCGACGAATTGTTGCTCTCCAGGGATGAGACGCCGGAGATTCTGGTGATCCTCACTATCCCCCGGGGGCGTCCGCAGGAGATGACCGCCAACCTCTTAGGCCCTGTGGTGATTAATACCACAAAACGACTTGCTCGTCAGATCGTACTGGATGACAGTCGTTATAACCCCTGCTGGCCGCTCACTGACCACAAATAATACCCTTTTTAATATCCAGCCTCTACCTTGCCGCAATTTTTCGGGCCTGATCTCTATGGTTTTACAGCCTGAAAAATTGCGGCGTTCTGGACTTACTAATATCCGCTCCTTTGCCCTTCCCATGTATTTTACAGGCAGCAAACCCCTGAATATATCTTATTTATCGATAAATAGTTAAAGCGATTGACAACCGTTTTCAATTTTAGGTAGATTTATTTAGTTGTTTAAAAAATATGTAAAGGTCAGCGGTACGACCATGATCGTATGCTAAAGTGTGGTTTATGAGGCGCTTACGTTTATGGGGCGTTTACCTTACTCTTTATAAAAATTAAGCTGCCCATCCGACCTGAAATCAACTATTTGCCCCGCGTTGGCTGGGTACTGCCCGTCGACAGGCAGATTTCAGCAGATTAATTGTCAGTTACAGGTGGAGATCCCTATGCGTTCCCGGAGTTCATCGGTGAAGCACTATTGGAGTGGAAAAGGCAGGCTCTTTCCTTTAATGAGGATGAAAATAATTATCAGCGGATTTTTTATATTGCTGCTGTTGTCAGGGGTTTCAACTGACAGCAGCGCGGCCCCCAAAACATCAGCCGTCATTGGCCGTGCCGTTTCGCGTCCTGCCGCCAGCCGGGATGATGATGTGGTGTATGACTATCTGTTAGGCCTGTCCATGGCCGAGCTGGCCCGGCTGCCTATTCAGTCTTCAGGTCTTTTTCCCATGTCGCGCCGCCAGGCGCCCGGCAGTCATTATATAGTTGACATAGAGCAGCTTCGACGAAGGGGGATTCGTTCCATTGCTGAATATATCGACCGTCAGGTGCCGGGGATGTCCACCGTCATTCATGGCAATCAGGGTACCACCATTGGAGTTCGGGGTATGCTCATCGATAATAACTCGAAAACCATTATGCTGCGTGATAATGTTAATATTAATAACCGGCAGATCGTGGGGATAAACGGTTCTGACCTTTCCACCACCCTGCTGGGTGATATTGAGCGGGTCGAAATATCCACCGGCCCCGGCACCCTGCGCTATGGTTCTGGGGCCATCAACGGTTCCATAAATCTGATCAGCGCTACGGGTAAGAGTCGGGAAGGTCTGCGTTTGCGTACTTCCGTGGGTAGTGGTGATTTCCGGCAGGTCGAAGGCAGTTACGGGGGGGTGCTTAACGAGCGGCTGAATTATTTTATCTATGGCGGTTACAGTAAGGATGATGGTGTTCGTCCTCATTACACCCTGCCCATATCTCAATGGTCCAGTTTGAACGGGGTCAATGGCACGCCCTCCGCCACCTTTCTTGATAATGTCCGGGTCGGTAAGACTGATGGGAATTACAAATTTGATTTCCGGGTTCAATTTGGTCAGTCAGGTGACCGCCTGCAGGTTGATTTAAAGGGGCTACTGAGTCATACCTCCAATGTTGATCCTGTGCTTGGCGAGTATCTTACCAGCAGTGCCAGCTGGCGGGAGGAAATTAAGAAAACTGCCGAGGCCAGGGCTGGCCGTTATTCGCCATTTTATGTGCAGGAGTCTGAGAATCTTCTCATTTCTCCAGAGATAAAGCTGCATCTTAATGAGCATAATAATCTTACTCTGATCCCCTATTATCATCGTCTCAAATCGCACTCGGTGTTCAGTGATTTTTTACTTGATGAGGTGCGGAGGCTTCATATCAGTCTGCCCCCCACCAATGGTAATGACTGCCCGGCTATGAAATGTAACGAGGATTATTATTCCTATGGCGATGAACTGCATACGGGCCTCACTGTTATTAATAATTACACGGGCTTTCGTAACCAGAAAATTGCCTGGGGGGCAGAGGCCAAATACTTTAAATTTTACACCTATCCCTGGCAATGGAAAACGCTTAGTGCCTTTGGTGAGGATCAGGCCCAGATTGGTAAATTCACCCTGTTAGGTGGTCTGCGCTATGATAAAACTTATTATCACCATGAGATATCGGCGGTACCACCCTTTAACGACGGCCCCTATCCCGCTCCTGACGATGCGGCGGCTTATACCAAACGTCTGGCTGTTGCTTATCAGATAAACCGGCGCCAGACGGTCAGGTTTTCTTATCAGGAGGGTTTCCGTTTTGCTGACTGCTGGCCGCTGATGTGGGTGGCGCATCAGAACAAGGCCAATGGCACCAATATTAAACTTAAACCAGAGACCTCGAAAAGTTACGAACTTAATTATGATATAACCGGACTTGTGAAGTCTTTGAATATCAGCAGTAACCTGTTTTATAACCGCTACAAAGATACCCAGGGCTGGGTAGACAGCGGTTTTACTTACGGTAACAGTCATAAAATCATTACGGCCGTGGGTGGTGAGTTGAGTCTGGTCTACCAGCCGCCGGACGGCCCCTTTTCCGGTTCCCTGTCTTACAGTTACTCCAGGCCGGTTGATTCCTTTGAAGATTCCATACGGGTGGCCAATGCGGATGATACCTGGACTCGTTATCCCGTTCATATGTTTAAAATGTATCTCAGCTATGAAATTATACCCGGCCTTTTCGCCGGGGCCAATGGTCTGCTGGAATCGCCCCGTTACGAAAAGGCGAAGGTGACCGATCCGGCAGTGGCCGCTCTCTTTGATAAATGGTCTTTTGTCATGGATGTCAACCTCTGGTATCAGGTCAATAAACATCTCAAACTTTCCCTGAGCGCCAAGGAACTGCTGCATAAGAATTACAATCAATATCCCGCCTATTTTAATGGTACCCGCCCCCTTGATTCGCCTCGGGCCGAGAATCCGCAATATTATCTATCCATCTCTTATAATTATTGATATGGGGCGTATGATGTCCTGGCGTGACGTAAGTATTAAACATAAATTGACTCTGATTCTGATGCTGGCCAGCAGCCTGACGGTGCTGGTCGCCTGCCTGGCATTTTATGGCCTGGTGGTTAATCACTTTCAGAAGGTCTATAAGCGGGATATGAACAATCTGGCTCTTATTGTCGGTTCCAACTGTAAGGCCGCCCTCATGTTTGATGTTCCGGAGGATGCTGATACAGTGCTTGCTACCCTTAAGGGACGCAAATCAGTCCGCCAGGTGATTCTCTATGACAATCAGGGGCAGGTTTTTGCCAGTTATAAGGCGCCGGCTCTTAAAGGGGGGGGCGGCAGAGAATTTTGTTCCTTTGCCCAGAAGATTATCCTTGATGACGGTACCTATGTCGGCCGTATCGTTATTGATGATGATATGCGTGATATGGCCAGAGGCCGGAAGCAGATATTGTTTATTCTTCTGCTGGTCGCTGTTGGTTCTCTGTTTTCGGCCTTCTGGCTTTCGGCCCTGCTGCGTAATGTTGTCTCTAAGCCGTTAATGGCTTTAACCGAGATGGTCAAACGGATTGCCGCCGGAGATTTTCAGTTTGAGGAACGCTCATGTACGCGCGGACGGGATGAGATGGGGGTTCTATGTACTGCCTTTGTAGAGATGAATAACCGGCTGCGTGACTCCCATGAGCGCCTGGAGGAGTATAACCGCACTCTGGAAGGCCGGGTCGCGGCCCGTACAGAGGAACTGCAGAATGCCATGGACGACCTGAGAAAGAGCCAGGCTCAGTTAGTACAGTCCGAGAAAATGGCGGCTCTGGGTCAGTTGGTGGCCGGGGTGGCTCACGATATTAATAATAATATAAATTTTATCGCCGGGGCTCTGCCTAATATTAAGCGGATGACCAATAATTTGATTGTGGAGATGGCGGAAAACCACAAGGCCTCCCCGGCCTGGGATATGCATCTTGATATAATTTCATTATTGGCCAACGCCGAGGAGGGGGTTAGAAGAACAAAGAAAATTGTCCAGGATCTTAACGATTTTTCCAGATCCAGCCACGGCCGGTTTGTGCCGGTTGATGTGCATGCCGAGCTTAATAATATAATTAATCTTCTCCGTTATGAATGTCGGGACAGGGTGGAAATCACGCGGGACTTTGAACCCGGTCTGCCCGCCGTTTATTGTCAGCGGGATCATATGAGCCAGGCTTATATGAATATACTCCTTAACGCCATACAGGCTATTGACAAACGGGGGACGATCTGGCTCAAGACCTGGCTGGCCGGGGATAAAGCGTATATCAGTTTTCGGGATAACGGGAGTGGAATCGAGCCTGGAAACCTGAAACATATCTTTGACCCCTTTTTCAGCACCAAGCCTGTGGGGCAGGGTACCGGTCTTGGCCTTTCAATCAGCTATAATGTTGTTAAAAATCACCATGGTGAAATCAAGGTAGACTCGGCGCCGGGCCGGGGAACAGAGATCATCATTATTCTGCCCGTGGAGCCGCATGAAAATGTTGATAATGAAGATGGCGCGGGGGTCGGTGGATGAAGATGAGACCTCTTTTGAAGATGGCGGTTATTGTCCTGGCCCTGATTGCCTCCTTTTCGGCTGTTTCACCGGCGGGAGCCAGTGGCGGCAGAGAACCGGTGATCAGACAGGTTCAGATCAAAGCCGTTTATCTCTATAACTTCCTGCACTTTATCTCCTGGCCGGATCGTCGGAAAGAGCAGGTTGTAAAGGTAATCGGCGTTCTGGGTGACGAGGAGATGGGCCGCAGTCTTACGGAACTGGCAAGGCGCCTGAGGCAGAGAGGGAGAACTGCTATCAGGGTTATTCTCTATGATTCTTATCGGCCCGGTCTTGATTTCTCGGCTTGCCGGATTCTTTTTATCGGCCGCTCTCAGGCCGATAATTTCAAGATTATTCTCTCTCGCCTCAAGGGACAGCCCATTCTAACGGTGGCTGATACCAGGAATTTTTTAGGCGTGGGCGGTATGATTAAGCTGGTGGAAATGGGACGGCGAATTCGTTATCAGGTGAATTTAACCGCTGCCAGGGCCGCTGGACTGCGTTTAAGCTCTCAGCTTCTGGAGTCCGCCCTTACGGTTATCAGGCCGGGGGTAAAAGAAGATTAAGGTCAGCCCCAGGCATAAAAGAATTATGGTCTTTGGCTCCGGAACGGGAGTAATGGAATTAATTTCAGCCACGGCCTCTTGCTGGCCGGAGCTGGTGGGGAGGTACAGGGTGAATAACTTCGTGGACATGGCCTGTAACGGGTTGATGTCGCGGGGTAAAAGGTCATCTGTAAAAAACTTTTTGGTGATATCGTCGATGAAAAATGATCCTGAAGCTTCTGCCGGCAGGGAGGCTGGCTTTATTTCTTCGCCTACTCGCAGCCCGTTTTTGGTGTTAAACCAGAGCTGAAATTCACTCATAGGACTTGTACTGTTAGTGTTAGTTTGAGACTGGTCAAAGACGGCAATGCGGGCTTTTTTGATATTGACCGGGGTGTTGTCAGTGCTAAAGGAGAAATTTATAATATGGGAATCGCTGCCGTAATAATAGGCTTGATTATTATTGGATCCGGCCGCGGCGGTAATAGTGGTGTCGTAATAAACGCTGCCGGTAACCGGGTGCTTCTCAGTAACGAGACTGTTGAAAGCGCTATCAACTTTTGTCCATGAACCGCTGAACTGAAAGCCTATGATATCCGCTCCGGCATAATTGCAGCATCCACCCCATAAGAATGATTCCATGGCCATAATTATAAATATCCACCTCATATTATCCCCTCGTTTTCAGTTTCGACAAAATTAACATATAAAAGGATTGAAGGCAAAAAAAAAGAGCGGCTGGAAATTGACAGTTCCGCCCGCTCTTTTTTAAATCCTGATATGTCGCATATTTGGGAGAACAGGGGTCAGTCATCACCCCCAGCTGGTTTGGCCGTATTATCCTGTCCGGTCATGTCGTCTTGATGCATCGGCATGTCGTTCTTGTCCATCATTTTGGTTTTGTCGGTCATCGGCATGTCGTCTTTGTCCATCATTTTGGCTTTGCCTGTCATCGGCATGTCATCCCTGTCCATCATTTTATCCTTGCCTGTCATCGGCATGTCATCCTTATCTATCATCTTGCCGTTTTGATGCATGGACATGTTACCTTTTTGCCTCATCATACCCTGATTATGATTCATTCCACCCATGGCAGCGCTCCCGGCGCTGGAAGATGATTTCCCTCAGCCGCTTGCTCCTGCGGTGGTAACGGCCCCCGGCCCGATTCCGGCAGCAGATAATAGACCGGCAATACCGACCCCGGCCAGCAATTTTTTAAGTTCATTTCTTTTCATCACTTCCTCCTTCTGGATATAGGTGAGATAAAATTAATAATAATTATTATATCCGATATATATCTAAAGCTGTCAAGTAAAAAGGCTGAGGCGGTACTTTTTTTATTATAAAATTTATGATAAAGTATAACACTGATTAAAAGAGGGTAAAAAATATGGGAAAGGCACAGCGCCGGGCGGAGCGCTATAACAAAAATATAACCATTGACCTTGTTCTGCGGGATGAGGATCGGGATATGCGCCTGGCCGGGCCGGTGCCATGCTTTGTGGTTGATCTGTCTTCCTATGGGTTAGGGCTTATATTGAATCAGGTTCATTTTCAGGGCCATCATTTTTTCTATGAGCCTCTGGATAATTATGATAACCAGTTATATATTGAACGGGATGGCGAAAAGGACGGTGAGGTGTTAACGATTCCAGTACGGCCGGTCTGGTTTAATCTTGATGACGATGAGGAGCTGCGCTGCTTTCATATGGGGGTTGAGTTTGAAGTCCCGCCCAATGATAAGAGAATCGTGCTCTTAAAGCGTATTGCCGCCGGGAAAATGGGCGAAGAGGGGGGATGGTTTAACCGGCTTTTGTTAAAGCTGTGGACCTGAGGTGTTTTGTGGCTGACCTTGCCTTTTATGAAGCGGGAAAAGTAAAAAGCCGCCTCTTTTGTAAAAAAGAAGCGGCTTTTTTTGTTTACAGCGCATTTACAAGACTGAAAATAGCTCTATTTCTAATAGATATCCAGGTACTCGTCTAATTCCCAATCGGTTACGGCTATGCGGTAGCGATCCCACTCAGCCTCTTTGCTCTCCAGATATTTTTTGAAGATGTGCTCTCCTAAGGTTTCCCGGGCAAGAGAGCTTTGACGCAGAACGGCCAGGGCCTCGTTTAATGAGGACGGCATGGAGGCAATACCGGCGGCATCCTTTTCAGCGGCAGTCATATGGAAGATATTTATGTCCGTTGATTTGGGGGGCGTCAATTTGTTTTTAATGCCGTCGAGGCCTGAATTCAGCATCATGGCAAAGGCAAGATAAGGGTTGCAGGTGGGGTCAGGGCAGCGGACCTCGACTCTGGTGCCCAGGCCGCGGGAGGCGGGAATGCGGCACAGGGCGCTGCGGTTAGCGGCGGACCAGGCGACGTAGACCGGGGCCTCATAACCGGGAACCAGGCGTTTGTATGAGTTTACGGTCGGGTTGGTAACCGCGGCAAAATCACGGGCGTTTTTGATAATCCCGGCAATGTACTGATAAGCTACTTCACTGAGTTGCAGGGCGTCACTCTCATCGGCAAAGGCGTTAGTGCCGTCAAGATTGAATAATGACTGGTTGGTGTGCATGCCGGAACCATTAATACCGAAGATGGGCTTGGGCATGAAAGTGGCGGCCAGGCCGTGTTTCTTGGCAATAGCCTTTACCGCCCAGCGGAAGGTCAGGGTGTTGTCGGCGCAGGCCAGGGCGTCGGCGTATTTGAAATTAATCTCGTGCTGGCCCTCGGCGACTTCGTGATGAGAGGCCTCAATCTCAAAGCCCATGGCCTCCAGGGTCTCAATGATTTCCCGGCGGCAGTCGTTGCCGGAGTCGTCCGGGTCAAGACTGAAATAACCGGCACGGTCGTTGGTAATGGTGGTGCTGTTGCCGTCCGGGTCTCTCTCAAAGAGGAAGAATTCCGCTTCGGTGCCTACATTCATAGTGAATCCCATTTCGCGGGCCTCGGCCATGACGCGTTTCAGGTTACAGCGCGGGCAGCCGCTGAAGGGTGTGCCGTCGGCGTTATGGACATCACAGATCAGGCGGGCGGCGGCAATACCGTCCTGGTTGCGCCAGGGCAGAATAACGAAGGTGTCATAGTCCGGCACTAAGTACATATCTGATTCCTCAATATCAGCAAAGCCGCTGATTGAGGAGCCGTCAAACATGATTTTACCGTCCAGAGCCTTTCCTAACTGGCTGCGGGGGATGGCGATATTTTTCATAAAGCCGTTAATGTCGCAGAACTGCAATCTGAAAAAGTTGATATTCTTTTCCTCGACAATTTTTAAAATCTCATCTCTGGTCATCATTTAGCTCCTTGTTATAATATGATGGCATTGTAAAAAGTCTGATCTACTGCCTTGTGGTGGTTAGGCAGGGCTTCGGCCGTACATGTGGTATGCCGAAGTTTTGTCGAACCATCACGCCTGGTACATCGAATTTTTACGTAGCCATCTCTTAGTTAGTGATGGACTTTTCGTTTCATGACAAGCATGTTGACGACGAGCCCATCATTATTAAAAGCATTCCTTGTTGGATCAGACAAATTGTACCCAAAAATTCATACCCTAAAAAAAGAAAAAAATCAGCCGTTATTCTCTTAATAAGGCCACAAAATGATATTTTTTTATTACTCATAGTAGTTTTTTGTGGCATGCAAATGTGATGCCATGTTCGTGAGGAATGCCTGTTGATCTTGCCCTCATTGGTTATTTCGGGGGGAAGTGCTTTTCTGTATAAGTGGTGATTCTTGTTATATGTTACAAAAAAGGGTAAAAAAAAACGATAAATTACAAAAATGACAAAAGGTGGTGACGGGTGATGCCGCGGGTGAAATAATACTTTGATCGTGGGCAACAGGGTGTTCGTGGAGCGTTTACCTTTGATTTGCGTCTTTTGCCTGTACGTGTTATGTTTGCGACAGTGAATACTGAAGCTTGGTTTACCGTGATTCTAATCATATTTGGTTGTAGCTTGTTCGTCAGTGATAACTGATAGTTACAGCCTGTTTTTTTTATAATGCCGGGGCAAACCCGGTTAAGGAGGATGCCATGGAATACTCTCCTGAGGTGGAAGAAATGGTCTGTGTGGCCAAAGGGGCTCGGAACGGCCCGGCTCCAATCCCTGAAGAGGGACGCTGGGTGCAGGCCAGAGAGATTAAGGATATCTCCGGGTTAACGCACGGGGTTGGCTGGTGTGCCCCTCAGCAGGGAGCCTGTAAACTTACTTTAAATGTCAAGGACGGGATTATTGAGGAGGCTCTGGTGGAGACAGTGGGCTGTACCGGTATGACTCATTCCGCCGCCATGGCCTCGGAGATTCTGCCCGGCAAGACCATTCTTGAGGCCTTGAACAGTGATCTGGTCTGTGATGCTATTAATGTTGCCATGCGGGAGATATTTCTCCAGATCGTTTATGGCCGCAGCCAGACCGCTTTTTCCGAAAACGGCCTGCCGGTGGGGGCCGGTCTGGAGGATCTGGGCAAGGGCAAGCGCAGTGTCACTGCCACCATGTATAGTACCAGGCTCAAGGGGCCGCGTTATCTTGAGATGGCGGAGGGCTATGTTACCCGCCTGGGGCTGAATGAGGGGGGAGAAATTATTGGTTATGAATTTGTCCGCTTAGGCCCCATGATGGAACTTATCTCCCAGGGCATAAGCGCTGATGAGGCCCTGGCCAGGTCTACCGGTAACTACGGGCAGTTTGCCGAGGCCTGTAAATTCATCGACCCCAGAAAAGAGTAAAGGAGCTGAAAATGGCATTGTTTGAGGGATATGAGCGCAGAATAGGGCAGATCCTGCCGGTCTTGCAGGGATATGGGATAGATTCTCTGGAAGAGGCTCGTCAGATATGCGAGGACAGGGGGCTTGATATTGCCGCTCTGGTACGGGAGGTGCAGCCCATTTGTTTTGATAACGCCTGCTGGGCCTATACCGTGGGGGCGGCCATGGCTGTTAAGAAGGGTGAAACCAGGGCGGCGGAAATCGCTAAAGTTCTTGGTGAAGGGCTGCAGGCCTTCTGTATTCCCGGTTCCGTGGCTGCTGAACGGCTGGTTGGTCTGGGTCACGGGAACCTGGCTGCCATGCTTCTTCGTGAGGAAACCCAATGTTTTGCCTTTGTGGCCGGCCATGAGTCCTTTGCCGCCGCCGAGGGGGCCATTGGTCTGGCCCATTCTGCCAATAAGGCCAGAAACAGCCCTCTGCGGGTTATTTTAAACGGTTTAGGAAAGGACGCGGCCCATATCATTTCCCGGATAAACGGTTTTACCCACGTTAAGACTATCTTTAATTATAAAAACAGCGAGTTGACTGTTGTCAGTGAAACCCCGTATTCCAGGGGGGAGCGGGCGAAGGTGCGCTGTTACGGAGCCGATGATGTCCGTGAGGGGGTGGCCATTAATCACCTTGAAAAGGTTGATGTTTCCATAACCGGGAATTCTACCAATCCCACCCGCTTCCAGCATCCGGTGGTCGGCACCTACAAAAAGGAATGTCAGGCTCTGGGCCGGAAATATTTCTCTGTGGCCTCCGGCGGCGGCACCGGCCGTACTCTGCATCCCGATAATATGGGAGCTGGTCCTGCCTCATACGGTATGACTGATACCATGGGGCGGATGCATTCCGACGCTCAGTTCGCGGGTTCTTCTTCGGTGCCGGCCCACGTGGAAATGATGGGCCTCATCGGTATGGGTAACAACCCCATGGTGGGAGCCTCTGTGGCGGTGGCGGTGGCGGTACAGGAGTCAGGGAACAGATAACGGCAATTGTTCATCCTCTTCTTTTGATTCCTGAATTCTGCGAAGAACGCTGCTTCTTTGTCTGGCAGGCCTTTATCACCAGCTTTTTTAAGCCGGCGATAAAGGCCTTTTCTGTGTTAAGGGCCGGAATTCTGATAAAATCCATTCCCAGTTTTTCTGCCAGTTGCCGGTATTGAATGTCGATCTCGCAGAGAGTCTCCACGTGGTCGGAGACAAAGCTTAACGGTACTACTATGAGTCCACGGCAGTTCCGGGCTGCCAGACGTTGGATGGTCTCCGGGGTGGAGGGGCTGAGCCACTCAACCGGGCCGCTGCGGCTTTGGAAGCATAGATGGCCCTTGAGGCCGGTTTTCTGCTCCAGGGCGGCGATGGTCAGCCGCAGGTGATCGAGGTATGGGTCGCCGTCGGCGATGAATTTAGCGGGCAGGCTGTGGGCGCTGTAGATAATCTCGGAATCTTCACGCCCTCGGCGGGCCTTGTTTATGAAGCTGGCCAGGCAGTTGATATAATCCTCCTGCTCCGGCCAGGAAGTGATTTCCGTTACCTCTATCTCATTGCCGCCCGGCAGGGCAGCCAGGCATTCATGCAGGTCGCGGATGGAGGAGCCGGTGGTGGCGATGGAGTAATGAGGATAGAGAGTAAGGGCGATCAGCCTCTTGACTCCGGCTCTGATGAAATCAGGCAGCACTTCTCTGGCGAAGGGGTGCCAGTAGCGCATGACCATGCCGACCTTGAAGGGGCCGTGGGCGGCAAGCTGGGCGGCCAGAGCTTCCCCCTGAGCCCTGGTGATTCTGTTAAGGGGTGAACCACCGCCGATCTGCTCGTAGAATGTCCGGCTTTTGGGAGCTCGACGTCTGGCGATCCACCAGGCAAGAGGTTTCTGCATGAAGGGAGGGCCCAGGCGGATAATGAGGCGGTCGGAAAAGAGGTTATAGAGGAAGGATTGTACATCGGCCGTGCGCTCCGGGCCGCCCAGATTGAGGAGGATAACGCCTGTGGTTTCTTGGTTCATCGGGGGTCGGTAAGAAGGTTTTGTGATTGTATGCGAGAGTGTGGTTTACGGGGCGCTTACTCTGGGTCAGCCAGATTAACCGCGGTTAATTCTTCCGGTTTTATGGGCAGATGGCGGAATATCATTTCTTCAATAATAAAGGCCTGCCTGAAATTATCATTAATGGCCTGGCAGCGGCGGGGATTATTCTGGCCGTAACGCTCTATAATATAGGCTAAACGGGCGTGGAGGCTTACTATCCTGTCATGGTTGACTCTCTTGTCGGCATAATAGACCACCAGCCGTTCATCTGCCTCCGGCGGCAGTTCACCCTGGAGGATGACATGCTGCCGCACCAGGGGGGCAAGTTCATAAAAGTTATGGCGCCGGCAGATTTCCTCACCGAGGCGTGAATGATCCCGGCCGTTATTTAAACAGGCGGTCTTGCCTATATCGTGGAGCAGGGCAGCGCTGACAATCAGTTTTAGATTGAGATCAACCCCGTCTTTTATCAAAGCCCGGCCGATAAATCCGGCAATTTGAGCCACTACCCGTGAATGGGCCCGGATATTATCCAGCATGTCGTATTCGCTCATAAGGAGCAGACATTCCTCCGGGCTGGGAATCATTTGTCCATGCGGCTCAGTTTATGAACCAGCTCCACTGTCAGCCGGGCCTTTTCCGGGTCGGTTTGTGGTACGATTCCGTGGCCCAGATTAAAGATATGGCCTTTGGCCCCCCGGGCTTCCCGGAGGACGCCGGCAATTCTTTTTTCTAATTTATCCGGCGGCAGAAAGAGGGCCAGGGGATCCATATTTCCCTGGATGGCAGCCCGGCCGTTTACCGTTTTGACCACCGAGCTCAGGTTGACACGCCAGTCAATGCCCAGGACATCGGCGCCGCTCTTCAGGGACTGGTCGATCAGGGTAGCGCCGTTGTTGGCAAAATAGATTACTGGAATATCGCTGACCTCTTTAATGGCTTTGACGATTCTGCTTACATAGGGCAGAGCGAATTCAGCAAAATCAGCCGGGGACAAAACCCCGACCCAGGAGTCAAAAATCTGCACAGCCTGTACCCCGGCGGCAATCTGTCCCTTGAGGTAGGTGGCGGTGCATGCAGTGATTTTATCCATTAATGATCTGTATAGTTCCGGGGCGTTATACATCATCATCTTGGTGTTCAGGAAATTACGGGAGGAACCGCCCTCTATAAGATAGGTGGCCAGGGTAAAGGGGGCACCGGAAAAACCAATGAGGGGTACCTTGTCTTTAAGCTCCCGGCGCAGAATGCGGACGGTCTCCATAACATAGCCCAGATCGTCTTCCGGATCGGGAATCCCCAGGCGGTCAACCGCCGCCTGGTCGCGGATGGGCGAGGGGAATACCGGGCCCTGTTTTTCGCGGAATTCCAGGGGGGCACCCATCTTTTCAATGGGTACCAGAATATCGGAAAACATGATGGCGGCATCAACTCCGATAATGTCAACTGGCTGAATGCTGACCTCGGCGGCCAGCTCCGGGGTCTTGCAGAGCTCCAGGAAGGTTACCTTGTCACGTACCGTGTGATAGGCGGGCAGGTAGCGCCCCGCCTGCCGCATAATCCAGATGGGGGTGTAATCGGTTTCCTGGCCTTTGCAGGCCCTTAGAAAAGTATCGTTCATGGTTGTTCCTTTGCTGAATTAGACAGGAAAAATTCTTTATTTTTTTAATTTCAGGGGCTGATGACTGCAGAAGGGCTCGGCTTCCATATAATCGCCGGTCATGGCATAGGCCCTGGCCCGGCAGCCGCCGCAGACGGAAACGTATTCGCAGACCCCGCATTTGCCCTTGTAGGCCTTGAAATTCCGCAGATCCTTGAAGAGCTTGGA
Source organism: Desulfobacterota bacterium M19 (assembly GCA_048820955.1). GTDB lineage: Bacteria > Desulfobacterota > Desulfobulbia > Desulfobulbales > VMSU01 > JAADIV01. The sequence goes on from JBMERE010000005.1 coordinate 92,621, forward strand.
ATTCTCCCATATATCCTTGAAAGACTGCTCCCGGATATTACCGGCGGCCATGGGGAAATAGCTGCAGGGCAACAGATTACCGTCTACGTCCAGGAGAGATATGAGCTGGCCGGCCAGGCAGCCCTTGGAACCTCCGGTGGAAAACTGCAGGGTTCGACGTTTAAAATCATCCCCCTGTTTTTTGGCCTTTTCGAGGACAATGCGGTAATAACTCGGGGCGCAGGTGGGGCGAACCAGCATGTCCTTTTCGGTTTTTTCCATCTCATAATGCCAGCTCAGGAGCTTCTCGTAATCTTCCACTGAGATCAGTTCTTCCATGATGTCCTCGCCGCGGCCGGTGGGGACGATCATGAACATATACCAGGCGGTGGCTCCAAGGCTCTTGACCAGTTTCATGACCTTGGGTACTTCGGCCTGATTACGTTTGGTGAATGAGGAGTTGACCAGGAATTTTATATCATTTTTCCTGAAGAGCCGGGCGGCATTCATGGTGGCTTCAAAGGCTCCCGGCGAGTTGCGGAAATTGTCGTGTACTGCGGCCGTGGAACCGTCAACGCTTAAAGAAACCATCTTGATGCCGGCCTTTTTGATCCGGGCGCATGTTTCCTCGTTGACCAGGGTGCCGTTGGTGGCTAAGCACATCCGCAGACCCTTGCTGCCGCCGTATTCGGCAATATCAAAGACATCGGGGCGCAGCAGGGGCTCGCCGCCGGAGAGAACAATAACCGGAGAGGCGTAAGATGAAATATCATCCAGTACCCGTCGGGCCTCGGTAAAGGAAAAATCAGGGTGCCCCTGGACCTCTGACTCGGATGAGGAACGGCAGTGCACACAGTGCAGATTGCAGCGCCTGGTAATCTCCCAGGCTATCCATTTTGGCTCAAATTCCAAGGTTGTATCTCCTTTGCCGCAATATTAATATCGCTTATTGTCGGCGGGTGAAGGCTGTTGCGGCTGTTGATTGTTTATACCAGCAACATAAAAAATACAGTAACTATTCAGTGGTTATTGCATACTGCTGTGCATCACGGTGAATAATTACAAACTGCATGTATTAAAGTCAAGCGGGGGATTATAAAAATTCAGCGGCGGCGGCGGCCAGGTTGCTGCGTTCGCTCTTCTTCAGGGTTACGTGGCCGTGCAGGGTCTGTTCTTTCAGGCGCTCCACGGTATAGGTCAAACCGTTACTGCTGGAATCCAGGTATGGATTGTCGATCTGATAAGGATCGCCGGTGAGTACCATTTTAGTGCCTTCGCCGGCCCGGCTGATTATGGTCTTGACCTCATGGGGGGTAAGGTTCTGGGCCTCGTCGATGATGACGTACTGGCGGGGAATGGAGCGGCCGCGGATGTAGGTCAGGGCCTCAAGTTCCAGAATATTATCGCTTATCAGTTTATCAATTTTATGCTTTACGGAGCCTTCACCCTCTTTTTTGTCCTGCCCGTGCTGGAAAAGATAAGTCAGATTGTCAAAGATGGGCTGCATCCAGTTGGCCAGCTTTTCATCCTTGCCGCCGGGCAGATAACCGATATCTTTGCCCATGGGGACAATGGGTCTGGATACCAGTATCCGGTCGTAACGATTGTAATTAATAACCGATTCCAGGGCGGCGGCCACGGCCATCAGTGTCTTGCCGGTGCCGGCCTGGCCCACCAGGGTTACCAGTCGTACTTCAGGGTCCATTAATAATTCCAGGGCCATGCGCTGTTCCTTGCTGCGGGCCTGAATCTGCCATACCGTATCCATCTGGGGGTCAAGTTGAATTAAGTGACCCCTGGGGCTGGTTCTGGTCAACGCCGTGTGCTTGACATTTGTTTCGTCTTTAAGAAGGACAAATTCGTTGGGCAGCAGCTTCAGGCCCGGGGGAGGTTCTATGTCGCGTTTCTGATAAAAATCATCAATTATTTCACCGGCGACGGTTATGGTACGGTAGCCGGTATACAGCTCGTCAAAATTAACCTTCTGTTTTTCAAAATCCATTACCCCGAGTCCCAGAGCGTCGGCCTTGAGGCGGGCGTTAATGTCCTTGGAGACAAAGATGACTTTCTTGCCCTCCTGGCGGAGTTTGTAAGCTACCGACAGGATGCGGTTATCGGGTACCGACATGTCGAGTCCGGCAATGGCCGATTCTCGTTCGTGGGTAATTATACGTAAGGTGCCGCCGTTGTCCATCTTGACTCCTTCACCCAGCTTGCCTTTGGCCCGCAGGGCGTCAAGCTGACGAACAACACCGCGGGCGTTTCTGCCCAGTTCGTCGCTGTGGGATTTGAAGTTATCCAGTTCCTCAATAACGGTCATGGGCAGGATAATGAAATTGTCGGAAAAGGAGGTGATGGCATCGGCGTTATGGAGCAGGACGTTGGTGTCAAGGACGAAATATTTGGGCATATTTAAAATTCCTCAAGTAGTAAGAATTGGACGAGACTGGTATATTATTCTAACCCAGCCTCAAAAAATATGCTATATAAACCAGCATGAACCTGTTGCACGAAGAAATGATGGCGGCTCTATACTTTTTGGTATTTTAACTTTATGAAAACAGCTCTTGCTCAGATAAATCCCGTGATCGGTGATTTTGATTTTAATTTAAGCCGTATGCGCTACTGGATCACCCGGGCCCGGAGGTCTGGCTGTGAACTCATTGTTTTCCCGGAACTGGCAGTGAGCGGCTATCCGCCCCAGGATCTATTAGAGCGCCGGGGCTTTGTGGAGAATCAACTGACCGCCCTGGATAAATTTCTGGCGGAGACTGAGGGCATTGCCGTACTTTGCGGGGTGGTAACCCGGCACCGGGACAGCGGCGCCGGCCGCCCCTTTCATAACAGTGCTCTGTTGTATGCCCACGGCCGGTGGCAATGGACTCATAAACGTCTGCTGCCCACCTATGATGTCTTTGATGAAGCCCGTTATTTTGAGCCTGGCCGTCAGTCGGCCGTCCTTACCTTAGACGGGATTAAACTTGGTATAACCGTCTGTGAGGATATCTTTAATTATCAGGGGCTGGAGCCTGCCGCCCTTGGAGGCGGCGGCTCGCGGGGGATACCGGCCCGCCGCTACACAGTTGACCCCCTGACGGATCTTCTGACGTCTCCGGCAGGCGGCCCGGATATTTTAATCAATATTGCCGCCTCGCCCTTCAGCCTTGGTAAATGCGGGGCCAGGACGGATTTTTTTCATCGCGTGTGCCGTCGCACCGGTCTGCCTCTGCTCTATGTAAACCAGGTGGGCGGCCAGGACTCGCTGCTTTTTGACGGCCACAGTCTGGCTCTGAACCCGGACGGCGGTCTAACCGCCATGGCCGCCGGTTTCCGGGAGGATATGATTGTGGTGGACAGCGCTGTCCGGCCCCGGAGAACCGGGCTTGAGGTTAACTGCCGGGATACTCCGCCGGAGCGTTTCGCTCTGGATGCCCTGTGTATGGGGACCGCCGATTATGTCTGGAAATGCGGTTTTAAATCCGCAGTCCTGGGACTCAGCGGCGGTATTGATTCCGCCCTCTGCGCCGTTATTGCCGCCCGGGCTCTCGGGGCGGAGAATGTTCTTGGCGTGGCTCTGCCCTCACCCTATACCGCGCCGGAAAGTATCAGCGATGCCCGGGCCCTGGCCCTTAACCTGGGGATTAATTTCGAGATTATGGCTATTAACGATATCTTCAGCGCCGAACGGCAGACCCTTGCGCCCCTGTTCACCGGATTGAAAGAGGATGTTACCGAGCAGAATCTTCAGGCCCGTATTCGGGGCAGTCTGCTCATGGCTCTCTCTAACAAGTTTGGTCATATGCTGCTCTCCACTGGTAATAAATCCGAATTAGCCGTGGGCTATTGTACCCTCTATGGTGATATGAGCGGCGGCCTGGCCGTTATCTCCGATGTTCCCAAGACTCTGGTCTATGATATCTGTCGTTATATCAACCTGGAGGGGGAGGTGATTCCGGCAAATATTATTCAGCGGCCGCCCTCGGCTGAACTGGCCCCGGATCAGCGTGATGACGATGATCTGCCACCCTATGAAATATTAGATCCCATTCTCTTCAGCTATCTTGAGGAAAACAAAACCATGGCTGAAATTATCGCTCAGGGCTTTGAGGCCGGGGTGGTCAGGGACGTGATTCGCCGGGTTAATATTAATGAGTATAAACGGCAGCAGGCCGCTGTTGGTCTGCGGCTGACCGCCAAGGCTTTTGGCTGCGGCCGGCGCTATCCCATAACCCAGAGGTACCTTGAGGATGTCTGAAACAATATCCGTGGAGCCCGACTGGCTGCCTCTGGAGAATATGGCCACTGCCTACTGGCACTCTGAGGTGTTGTTTGCTGCCCTGGAATTAGAACTTTTTGCCCGTCTGGAGGAAGAAACCGCCCTGGACGTTATAACCGTGGCCGCGAACTGCCGGGCATCGGAGCTGGAGCGGCTGCTTCTTGCTCTGGAGGTCCTGGGACTGGTGGAGAATCGAGACGGGAAATGGTATAACAGTAAATCCGCCTGTCGTTATCTTGTCCCCGGCCGCAAGTCCTATCTCGGTGATTTCCTTCTCTATCGCCGTTATCTCCAGGGGTCCTGGGGTAAACTGAGTGCCAAGGTCAGTCGTCAACAACACCAGGCCTCCTTTTTAAGCCCTGATGATGATTATGAGAAACGTACCCTTTATTATGTCAGGGCCATGGATGCCCTGGCCAGGCTCAATGCCCCGGGTATTGTTGAAATCCTTGCCGATTTTGGCTGGCAGGGACCGATTCTGGATATTGGCGGCGGCAGCGGGGCCTTGAGCCGGGCTCTGTTAGAGGGGGCGGCAGATGGCCGGGCGCTGCTCTACGAACTGCCGGAAGTCCTGCGGGCGGCGGCTGATCTCTATCCCCGGCCCGAAGACTGGCGGGGCATGGAAACAATATCGGGGGATTTCCGGCAGCAGGAATTTAATGAATCCTTCGGTCTGGTATTGCTGGGTAATTTCCTTCATATCTATGACCGCCGGGAGGCCGGGGTTCTGCTGGAGAAAGCGGCCGGGCTCACGGCACCCGGCGGTTTGCTGCTCATCCATGATTACTTTCCCGATGCCGGAGGACGGGCCTCTGCCGTCAAGGGGCGCCTTTATGATATAAATATGATGGTTAATACCTGTAATGGTCGTTGTCACTTAAGCTCAGAGCTGGCGGCCCTGCTGCCGGATGATTTTGCTCCCGCCATTACCCATGATCTGCCTGGAGACAGCAGTATCTTTATCAGCCGTCGGAGAGTTCAATGAAAAAACATGTCAACAGTCTTATAGCCCTGGCTCTGCTCCTTATGTTAGCCGCCTTTCTTATCTTCCGGGAGAATCTTATTAAACGCCCCGGCCGCCTCTATGAGACGGTGAATGGCCGGGTGGAGATGTGCCTGAGCTGCCATAAGGGGGTGGAACTTAATCCGGCCCATGATGTCAAGGTGATTGGCTGCTCAAGCTGTCATCTTGGTGACCCGCTGGCCATCAGCAAGGCCAGGGCCCATAAGGGGATTGTGAAAAACCCCGGTGACCTGCGGGTGGTTGATCGAACCTGCGGGGTGAACGGCTGTCACGCCATCCGGGTGCCGGAGGTCAAGAATTCCCTCATGGCCACCAACCGGGGAATTATTGCCACTCTGCGTTATTACTGGGGTGAGGCCCCGAACCAGAACGGCGATTATTCGGTTAAACAGCTTATGGACACTCACGAAAACTCCCTGGCCTTAGATTATTACCGTAAATTGTGCGCTACCTGCCATCTCTGGAAGCAGAAGGGTGATCTACCCGGTTTTTTTGGTGAAAAGGGCGGTGGCTGCTCGGCCTGCCATTATGAGGAAAATCCCAATCTGCCTCTTGCGAAACGTAAAAAGGCTCATCCCTGGATTGATAAAAAAGTACCGATAAAAAATTGTGTGCGCTGCCATAACCGCAGCGGTCGGATTGGGATATCATATACCGGTATTTATGAGTCCGAGGGCTCCGGCGCTCCCATCAAGGGAGGAAAACTCTCAACCCAGCGTCTGCCTGGTAATCGTTTTTATCTTAAATTACCGCCTGATATTCATTATAAAAAAGGGATGGCCTGTATTGACTGCCATACCCGCAGGGAGATTATGGGCGACGGTAAGCGTTACGCCCATTTTGAGGATCAACTGGAAATATCCTGTACCACCTGCCATCAGCGCCGTGATCCGGGGCTGACCCGCAAGGGGGACCGGCTGCCGCAGATTAAGGTGGAAAAGGACGGCCGAATAATTCTTACCGATAAACTGCATGGTAAAAAACATCTTGTAAAGCAGCCCCTCGCCGGAGTCTGCGATTTTAAAGGGCACCGCCGCCTGTCCTGCCAGGCCTGCCATTCCGCCTGGGTACCGCAGTGTTATGGCTGTCATGTGAAAAGGGATTTGAGCGAGACCCATCTCGACAAACTGACTCTCAAGAAGACCCCCGGCTGGTGGGAGGAGGGGCGTTCCTATATCCGTTATGAGCAGCCGGCTCTGGGGATCTGGGCCGGGCGGGTCATGCCGGTGACTCCGGGGTGTCAGGATATTGTCACCTTAAAGGACAAAAAGGGTAAGTTCAGCGGTTCTTTTTACTCTTTTACCATGGCGGCCATTGATCCCCATACTACCCAGCCCCAGGCCCGCTCATGCAGCGCCTGTCACCGCAGTCCCAAAACCCTGGGGCTGGGCCGGGGTACGGTCTGGCTGGATAAGGGCAAATGGCACTTTGATTCGGCCTCTGAAGGGATAAAGACACCCACCGGTGAGACCCCGCCTCTTGATGCTTTTGTGACCATTGACGGCAAGGCTCTGCAGAAGGGCTTTCGCCCTGACATGCGGCCCTTTAACCGCCGGGAACTGGATCGTATTCTGCGTGTCGGGCTTTGTCTGCCCTGCCATAATCATGTTGATGATCCAATTTATAATTCGGGAGGGAAAAGAAAGAAAAAAATGGAGAATAGAATGCCGCCTATAACCGGGGATAAGGCTCCGTCGTAAGGTGGATTGCCGGGACTTGTTTTAAGGGGATGGATGGGCCGTATCTGTATGGCGTCTGCGGCTGTGTTGAAGTATATTTTAGGCGGCCCGGCCCTTTATATCGTTACTACAGCCATTTTTTATGGTAAAATGTCGCATTACGTTACGGATGGAATATTATATCTCCGCTGAACCGCTACCCCGGCGGAAGAATTAAATTGAAGCCTGATGGGTTGCAATCCTGTTTCTGGAGTTAACTTTGCTTAAACGTCTTTTTGTCAGTTTTGTGCGCTGGATTGGCTATGATCTGGGGATTTCTCCCAATCAGGTCACCATAGGCCGCTTATTGTGTTTTATCCCCGGCTGGCTAATCTGGTATTATCGTTATGAACTAGCCGCCCGTTTTTCCTGCCCCTGGCAGGTTATGGGAGTTATCGCCATCCTGATTGTGGGCACGGTCATTGCTTTTGATATTGTTGATGGCGCATTGGCCAGGGAAACCGGGCAGGTGAGTGATGAGGGCAAAATACTTGATCCCCTGGTGGATAAAGTAATCACTTACAGTACCCTTGGTCTTTTTCTGCCTTATATCGTCAAACCGGTATTTTATCTGCTCCTCTTCCTGGATATCTGCTCAACCTTTATGCGCGGCTCCCAGGGGCGGGGGGCTAATCAATTCGGCAAGAGAAAGGCCTTTTCGCAGAATGTGGCTAAATTGTTTTTTGGTCTGGCGTCCCTTTTTGCCCTGCCCGCTTTTAATCTGGTGGGTAATCTGTTGCTGGGGCTGGCCGCTGTGCTGGCCTCTATATCCGTCAGCATCCGGGCTGTGCCGCCGAGATGGTGGGCGAGGATGCAGATGGTGATTCCGCAATTGATTACCTTGTGTAATGTGCTTTGCGGTATTCTCGCAATCTGGCTGGCGGTCAATGGTCGTTTTTCCCTGGGGGCGGTTGCTATTTTAACCGCCATGTTGTTTGATCTCGGGGATGGGGCTGTGGCCCGTAAGCTGGGGGTGTCAAGCAACTTTGGTAAACAGTTTGATACTATTGCCGATATGGTGAGCTTCGGACTGGCTCCTGCCGTTTTAGCGGTGGCGGTGAATGACTGGCGGCCCCTGGCTATTATTCTGGGGGCAGGATATTTTCTGGCAACTCTGGTCCGGCTTTATGATTATGGGCGCTCCAAGGATATTACCCCGGCTGGTTTTTTCCGGGGGCTGCCCAGTCCGGCCGGTGCCTGGCTGGTGGTGGCATCCGTTCTGTTTCCTGTCCCCTGGCTGTCTATGCTGGTGATGGTTGCCGCCGCTGTTCTTATGTGCCTCTTTGTGGTGAACTGGATTCATTTTAATCAGATTATCTTTTCATTAACCCCCCTGGAGATATTTTTCTGTCTTTGCCTGGGGCTGCTGCTGGTCGTTCTGGCTGGAACTCCTGAGGTCTTTGCCGCCGGGCCTATTGTGATTTATGCCCTTTCTCCTAAATGGCGCAAGCCGCATCGGGTGTAGGCTTATTGGTATTCAGCGCCTTATCCTGCCTTGCTTTTTCCCCCTGTTTGTGCTAAAATAATTAGTTTTTGGCAAGCGTTCCGCGAGCACCCTGCCTTGGCGTGACGTTGGCTAAATGACGCATAATGAGCTCTTGAAAGAAAAATCACCCTCTGTAAAAGGGGCGATAAACAATCTTAATCGTCTCTTAACTCCTTGGTATCTGTGAATAAAATGCAAATAATGCGGTTTGGCTGCGGGGATTGGCATTTAACTTGCTTGTGAAATGGCGGAGCTGGCCGGGTTCGCGGGGGTGTTTGCCCCTTAAATGTAAAATGAAGATTGGTGAAAAAATGGATAAATTAACCAGGGGTTGGATAACTATGTCTCGGTCTAAGACTGAATATCTTTATGGTCAGTGGATTCCTTTTCTATTGGTAGCTGCCGCTCTCTTGATCTCAGTAATTTCCTGCCGGCAAAGCTCTCTCATCAGCACTTTGCCTGCCCCTGTTCTGCCATCTCGCCAGAGCAGGACTGCCGCCTCCCCGCCTCCCGCTGATCTCCAGCGGGAATCATTAATGGGGCGGCGTATATATGCTATGAGTGTTAAGTCAAGTCAGGAGCTTATTGCCCGGCTGCAGGAGTTTAAGCTCTGGGGCGAAGTGCAGGAGGATGTGCCTTCAGTCATAATTGAGCATTTCCCTGCTGATCTGGCTTTGATTGATCTGAACCGTAAAAAGAAGGCCTTTGTACGGGCCCTGTTGCCGGTGGTAATGGTGGCCAGGGAAGAGGTTATGCATGAACGCCGGCGTTTATTGACTGTCATTGACGAACTGGGCGGCCCGCAAGGTTTGACCTTTTACCCCGGGCGACAGGAGTGGCAGGGGGCTATCGCCAGGGAGCAGGCTCTCTTTATCAATGAATTATGCCGTAAATATCGTACCCGGGATGCCGAGGAATTACTGAACCGGGTGAATGTTTTGCCCGTCAGCCTGATGCTGGCTCAGGGGGCAATCGAATCATCATGGGGCAGTTCCAGATTTGCTAATCAGGCCAATAATCTTTTCGGGATGTGGACCTGGGGGAAAAAGGGCCTGGTTCCGGCTCGGCGTGCCGCTAATCAAAATCATAAAATTGCTGTCTATGATTCGGTTTTAGACTCGGTTCGGGCTTATATGCTGACTATAAACAGAGTTGGGGCTTACGCTGATTTACGGCGTATACGGCTTCACTCCATGGATGCCGCGGCCGTGGCGGAAGGTCTGCTTAATTATTCTGCCAAAAAGGGGGTTTATGTGACCTCTCTGCAGAGTCTTATTAAGAATAATAATCTCGAGAGTTATGATAATTGCCGTCTCGTTGATGCCGGTTAATTCTTAAAGGCCCTGTGGGTGGCAATCAATTCTCAACAGGAATAAATAAATGACTTCATTATTAGCAGAAAAAGATGATGATTGTGTGAAGAAAACGACTCTCTACTCCGCCATGGCAGTATGTCTGCTGGTGGGGTTTCTGGGCGGGGTAATATATAGTTCGCTGCACCCGGCTCATTCCAGAGATGTGGTTCATGGGCAGCAGGATACCGCCTCCCAGGCCAAGTCTGTCAAAGTTTCGCGACAGACGGCGATGATTGCAGGCCTGGAAAAGCAGGCCGCGCTTCATCCTGAGGCGGGAGAGATCTGGGTCAAATTGGGAAACGCCTATTTTGATACCGGTCAGGCGGACAAGGCCATTGGCGCCTATACTAAATATCTGGCTCTGCATCCGGGGAATGCCGGGGTACTTACCGACCTCGGGGTTATGTACCGGCGGGCCGGTCAGCCGGACAAGGCCATCGAATGCTTTGATAAGGCCGCCGCCATTGATCCTTTAAATGTTCAGGCTCGCTTTAATAAGGGAATTGTGCTTATGTTTGACAAGGATAATAAGGCGGCAGCGATTAAGGAGTGGGAGGCCATTGTCAAACAAAATCCCGGGGCCATGGCCGCGGGTGGCAAGACCGTGGCCCAGGTCTTGGAAGAGGTAAAGGCCGGCAGGAAATAACTTTTCTTGCCGGCAGGGGTATTGCTCTGTTGGTTGTTTGTTTTATAAGGCGGGGGGGGGCTGGTCTGCGGCGCCCCCTTTTTTATGGCCTTTCGGGGCGAAAATCAGGGCAGAGCGATGGGGGTGTGGAGCGGCAGGTTACTTAAATCTTCATCCCGGCGCAGGGCTTCGCCGATCAATCTGCCGAGACGTTCCGCTTCATCCTGCTGGGCCTGGGAATGGCCGAATTTTTTATAGTGGCCCTTTAAAAAAACGGAATGTTCCGGTGCCTTGCCGGAAATCTTCATAAATACCCCGATGGTGCGCCATGGTTCATGGCATGGATGTGAGAAGATTAAGCTGTTGGGGATATGTGCCCCATAGCGCCGCAGCATGGCCTTCAGGCCCCATTGGTGCATACGCCAATATCCCCGGCAGGAAATGAGGGGCAGGACGGTCTGGCCGCTGAATAGTTTTTTCCCGTAATGGTCGATAAGATAAAGAATGGGGCCGCTGGGATTATACGACCAGGTGGGGCCAGCTAAAATTATCAGATCAAAATGTTGATTTACCTGCTCGGAAAGGGGGCAGATGGGGTTGCGCCTCCTGAAAAGGGTGAGAAACATCATTATCAGGCAGGCACCGATGGAACCAGTGGGGAATTTTAGATGAACCACAGGTTCAATTCTTTCTTTCAACACTTGATGGCCATTCTTCTCCAGGCCAATCTTAAGACGCCTTATCAGGCAGCTTGTCTGGCCGCTGAAGGAATATGAGAGGATGAGAATTCTTTTTTTTCTGGTTCTGGTCATGGAAAAATGTCAATTTAGAGGTGATATCAGTTGCGCCTGCCGGGTGAAAATTTAAATTGCCGCCATAATAAGATTATATTATCGTGTCCGCAACTGCAATGTGCAGAAACAGTAAGCTTGAGAAAAATCTTTTATATTTGTAACTATTCAGCGAGGGCTGTAAATTACCCTCAACTCGTAACTGTAACTGTTCAGATGTGCTCCAGGTTCGTTCATTTCGGCCTCCGAGTCTGTACTTCCTGTACGTGAGGAGGACGAAACGGACGAAGATGGGGTATAAGCTGAATAGTTACTTATATTTTTGATTTATTTCGTCGTTAACCGCGGGGCGCGGGAAAGGTCGGTGGAGATTATGGAAAATTTTTATGATGTGATAATTGTCGGCGCCGGTCTCTCCGGCTTAAGCGCCGCCCATTTTCTGACGAAATTGTCTCACGCTGACCTGCGGGTTACCATTATAGAAAAGACCTCCCGGCCGGGGGGAGCCATAAAGACCTTTAACTCGGAAGGTTATCAGGGGGAATGGGGGCCGCATGGTTTTCTTGATAATACCCCGGAAAGTCAGGAACTTCTGCGTGATATTGATCTTTATCGTGAGGCCCAGCAGGCCCCTTTGGGCGATTTTTTCCGTTATATGTGTCATCGGGGCCGTCTGGAGCGGCTGCCCCAGAGTCTAAGCACGGCCTTAAATACCCCGCTTGTTTCCATGAGCGGGAAACTGCGGCTAATGGCTGATCTCTGGAAACGGCCGAAGATGGAGGATCAGACCATTGCCGACTGGGTAAATTATCGTTTTGGTTCGGCCATTCTCCCTCTGGCCGATGCCGCTGTCAGCGGTACCTTTGCCGGGGATTTTAACAGATTGAGTATTGATGCTGTTATGCCTGGTGTCCGGGCGCTTGAAAAGGAGACCGGCTCGGTACTGCGGGGGCTGATCAGGAAAAAACGGGCGGCGAAAGGGGAAAAGAAGCTGGATCGTTTACCATCCATGCTTAATTTCCCCACCGGCATGGAGAGGCTGGTCAAGGCCCTGGCCGATAAAAAAGAAATTAAATATAATGCCGCGGTGAAGGGGATCAGGCGGGATAAAGTCTGGACGGTGAGTACAGAGGCGGGGGAGTTTAAGGCGGCGCGCTTGATTATGGCGCTGCCGGTGAACCAGGCGCTTCGCCTTTTAGCCGCTTTTAAGCCGCCGCCGGTGGTGGAAATTCCGACGGCCAGGATAATTAATGTGGTAATGGGCCTGCCCGATTCGGCCAGGGTTCCCTACGGTTTTGGTTATCTGGCCCCGGAGCGGGAGCATCGTTTCGCTGTCGGCGCCATGTTCACCTCGCATATGTTCCCTGGTCGCAGTCCCCGCTCCTGCCGCCTGATTGAGGTTCTGGTGGGCGGCCGGCGGCATCCTGAACGTCTCAGTCTCTCGGACAGTGAAATAGAGGAACAGGCGGTAGAAGATATACGTTCACTTATTGACCTGCCGGAGCCGCCCCTTTTTATCAGGGTTCTGCGTACCGAACACGCCATCCCGCAACTTGAGATGGATCATCCGGCTCTGCTGTGCTGGCGGCAGAGCATGGAAACTGATTTTTCGAATCTGTATATCTGTGGTTTCGGTTGGAATGGTATCGGGATGAACGATATGATTAAATCGGCCCGCAAGACCGCTGCCGCCGCTGCCGCCGGCGGTGAGCGGCCGGTAGAAGAATTACAGGTGAAGCCTGTTTATTTTTAGGTGCTCCGAGTTACCCGTGTTACCGGGTGTGGTGATGGGCAAAGCGTTTTAAGGTAAACGCCTCATAAACTACACTCTCGCATACGCCTGGTGCGTGTGGTCTACGGGGTGCTTACAAGCATTTTAAGCGAGGAATTTAGCCCGTATTTTCTGGTCTAACATCTTTATCTGCCCCTGGATGGAAAGATCATTGTTTATCGCCTTGCTGATTACCCGCACAGAATGAACTACGGTGGAGTGATCCCGGTTAAAGGCCCGGCCGATTTCTGAGAGGGCGTTCCGGGTGTATTTTCGGGAGAAGTACATGGAAACCTGGCGGGGGAAAGCGATACTTTTCTTGCGTGATTTGGAGAGTAGTTCTTCGGGTTGTAATTTGAACTGGCGGGCGATATAGTCTCTAATCATTTCCGGGTCAAGCGCTTTGAGCTGATTGACGATATTGGCCATAACTTCGTTGATCATTTCCACATTGGCCTCATGCCCCCGGAGGGCCATTTTTGCCTTGATCCCTACCAGGGCGCTTTTTACCTGCCGCATATCTCCCTTGATTCGTTCCGCTATGTGCCATATCAGTTCTTCTTTAAGATTTACATTAAGCACTCTGGCCTTTCGGGCTATGATGGCGGCCTTGGTTTCGGTGTCTGGCTCGGTGATGGTGGTGATGAGGCCTGATGACAGCCGGGAACGTACCCCGTCGGTAATATTGCTTAATTCCCGGGGCGGCTGGATACCGGTCAGAATAACCGTTTTGCCGCTCTCCATGAGAATGTCTAAGATTGACCCTAATTCCTCCTGGGTCTTGGCCCGGCCGGCCAGGGCCTGTAAATCCTCCAGCATCAGGATGTCGCTGCTTTGAAAGCGGGTTTTGAAGGATTCCATTTTGTGCTTCTGGATGGAATTGACCATCTCGGAGGTCAACTGCTGGGCGCTGAGGTAATTTAAGCGGAGACCGGGGGCGTTTTCCAGTATATAATGGGCCACGGCGTGGGTTAAATGACTTTTACCAAGACCGGTGCTGGAGCTTACGTACAGGCAGCGGCCGAAGGAGGTGTCGCCTTCGGCCAGAGCGTGGCAGGCGGAATGGGCTATGGCGTTACAATCGCCAACCACAAACTCATCAAATACATATCTGGGGTTCAGGGTTCTGACGAAGGTGGGGATCTTATTGATGGTGGGCAGGCATAACTGCTTAGTTTCCGCGGTCGTACGGGAAGCGGCCGTCTCTGTCAGTTCATCGTCGGCCTTAAAGATAATTTTGGGCTTCCGGCCCGTGTAATCCTTAACCGCCGCCTGGATATCTGTCATATAATTATCCACCACCCAGGAGCAGAAAAAACGATCCGGGCCGCGTAATTCTATGGCATCAGCGGCAAAGTTAAGGCATTGCAGGGGAGTTATCCAAAGGTTGTAAATACTCGGATCCAGTTTGTCTTGAAGTCTTTTTTCTATTTGCTGCCAAGTCATGAGTTTGCCTTGAAAATTGGTTCTTGCGGAAAAATATCCTACGACGTGATAGGTGAAAGACCAGATTATGGCGTAATGTTTAAAAAAAAAACGGCAGCCTGTCAAAGGCGGTTTTAGATGATTTGCCGAGACGGTAAAACAAAGTTATCAACAGGGGCGGAGGCAAGTAAAGACAAGGGTTCTAATTGACGGCCGGCTCACAGGCCTTGTCAATAAAGCGATTTGCCGGCCGTGCGAGAAATGTCATGTTTTTATGGCTTTAAGGGGGATTGGGTGTCTTTTTCGGCCGTGATGTTTAAAATTAATATCTCTGATTTACTCTTGTTTATTCGTAATATCTGCTAAAATCTTTTTTTTTCTTTTTGTCGTACCCGCCATTATTGGCTCGCGGCTCAGGGTTGGCTGGAAAATATTTTACAGATAATATTTGAAATATCGCTCAAATTACATTATGGACAACAAATAATAATAATTTCAGGTGCCCCGTTCCGGATGGAGATGGGGATGATCGGAAAGTCCGGTGTGAATCCGGCGCTGACCCGCAACCGTAAGTGAGGACGAAAACCGCTAAGAAGCCACTGTTTACCAGCTCTGGTGGATGGGAAGGCGCGGTGATTAGGGTGATTCATAAGCCGGTAGGCCGACCTGAGGTTAACGGACGTTTACTTCGTGGAATGAGTTGAGAGTCCGGGTAATTTTTTTTGCGGACAGGGAATAAGCACCCTGACATGAAAAAACAGCCCGGTTCACCTGAAAATGGTGCGGCCGGGTTTTTTCGTTTTCAGGTTAAAAATGGCAGTATCCGGCAGATAACGGCCGAAAATGGTAATTTCCAGATTTGTCAACTGAGGTGGTAACTATTCAGCGAGGGCTGTAAATTACCCTCAACTCGTAACTGTAACTGTTCAGATGTGCTCCAGGTTCGTTCATTTCGGCCTCCGAGTCTGTACTTCCTGTACGTGAGGAGGACGAAACGGACGAAGATGGGGTATAGCTGAATAGTTAACTGAGGTGATGAAAAAATCATGGTCTTAAAACACGCCGCGGTAGATCTCTTTTTAGCCCGCCATGGTGAGGTTTCTGATACCGGTGCTTATATTGGTTCATCCGACCCGCCGCTCACCGAGACCGGCCGCTCGCAGGCTCTGTCTCTGGCCCGCGCTCTGCCTTTAAGTCCTGTCCGCTGCCTGTGCAGTCCCCTGCTTCGCGCCCGGCAGACGGCCGGAATTGTGGCTCGTCATCACGATTTGGCCCCCGAATATATTGCTGATTTAAGAGAGATTGATTTTGGCCGCTGGGAGGGTCTGACCTTCCCGGATATTGAGGCTTCCGAGGCGGAGCTTGTGGGGCGCTGGCTGTCTGAAGGGGCCGGGTTTACCTTTCCGGAAGGCGAAAATATAAAATCATTTCGGCGGCGGGTCTGCGCTCTGGCCCCCGTTTTGACAGCCCTTGGTGATACTCTGGTGGTGGCGCACGGCGGGGTTATCAGGGTGTTAATCTGCTATTTTCTGGGGCTTGAACTTGATAATTATCTGAGCTTTGATGTGCGGCCCGGCGGCCTGACTATTCTGCGGATTAATGATGGCGGCGCAACAATGAAGGGGTTTAACCTGTGAACAGGATTGTGCTGATAACCGGCGGCGCCCGCAGCGGCAAGAGCGCCTTTGCTCAGGATTACGCTGAGGCGCAGACCGGGGACAGGCTTTATATCGCCACCTCGCCGCCGGGGCTTGACGCGGAGATGGGCGGGAGAATATCGCGTCATCAGGAGGAGCGCCGGGGACGGGGCTGGCAGACCGTGGAGGAGGAGGTGGATACCGCGGCCGTCATTAAGCAGGCGGCGGCCAGAGCTGTGATCCTGCTGGATTGTCTCACCATGTGGGTCAGTAATCTGCAATGGCGGGGCATGGCAGTTGATGAGGCCGGGATCAGTGCTCATTGTGCGAAGCTGATTACCGTCTGCCAGCGGCGGGAGGGCGTTGTGGTGTTGGTGAGCGGCGAGGTCGGCTGCGGTATTGTTCCGGAGAAGGCCGCGGTCAGGATGTATCGGGATATGCTGGGGCGCTGTAATCAGCTGCTGGGAGCTGCCGCCCATGAAGTTTATTTTGTCAGCTGCGGAATTCCGCTGCGGATTAAAGGCTGAAGCCCCGCAGCAGGGGTAAATATTCGGGTTGGCTTCAAAAGGAACAAAGTAAGCGCGTGCAGCAGGGTGCCCATGGAGCGCTTACTGCTGGTCTTTTTTACGCCTCAGGTCGAATAGTTACCTTAATTCAGAATAATAATCATCACAGAGAGAAAAAAATGAGTTTATTAGAGCAAACCGTCGCCATAATTACCGGTCAGGATCAAACATGGCGCCGTCAGGCCAGAGCCCGTCTGGATCAACTGGCTATCCCTCATTGGGCCCTGGGGCGTTTAATGGATTTGGCTCTTGATCTGGCCGGCCAGACCAGAGCGCTGCCGCCGCCGGTGTCCCGCAAGGTAATTATTACCATGGCCGGAGATCACGGGGTGGCGGCCGAGGGGGTGAGTAAATTCCCCCAGGACGTGACCCCGCAGATGGTGGCCAATTTCGCCCGCGGCGGGGCCGGAATTAATGTCCTGGCCCGGCAGGCCGGGGCCGACGTGCTGGTGGTGGATATGGGGGTGGCCGCCGATCTCTCGGCTCTGACCGCCAGGGGAGAGGTGGTTGATAAAAAGGTGGCCATGGGTACCGCCAATATGGCTCAGGGCCCGGCTATGAGCCGGGAAGAGGCTGTGCGGGCCGTGGAGGCCGGTATTGAGGTGGTGAACGAACTTGCCGCTGATTACGATATCTTCGGCACCGGGGATATGGGTATTGCCAATACGACGCCGAGCAGCGCCATTGTTGCCGCCCTCACCGGCCGGGATGTGGCTGAGGTAACCGGCCGCGGTACCGGTCTTGATGATCGGCAGGTGGCGGCCAAGATCGCGGTTATTAACCGGGCTCTGGAGATTAACCGGCCGAATCCGGCCGACGGGCTTGATGTTTTAGGTAAGGTGGGCGGCTTTGAGATCGGCGGTATTGCCGGGGTGATTATCGGCGCCGCCGCTCTCCACAAACCGGTGGTGGTGGATGGTTTTATCTCCACCGCCGGAGCCCTGATAGCCCAGAGCCTGGCTCCCATGACGGCTGAATATATCATTGCCGCCCATCGGAGTATGGAGAATGGTCACGGGGTTATGCAGGCGCATTTAAAGTGTGAACCGCTGCTGGATTTAAATCTGCGTCTCGGGGAGGGAACCGGTGCCGCCCTGGCCATGCACCTCGTAGAGGCGGCGGCCCGTATAGTTTCCGAAGTTGCCACCTTTGAGGAGGCGGCGGTGGCCGGGGCGGATAAATAATGGCAGGATTCTGGGCGGCCTGGAGTTTTCTGACTATTATTCCCCTGCCCGGCGGCCGGGGGCAGCGGGCGGATGATCTGGCCCGCAGTCTGCCGTTTTTCCCGGTGGTGGGTCTGGTTATAGCCCTGATTATGGCCGCTCTGGCCGGGATTTTCCGTCACTTTCTGCCGCCAATGTTAGCGGCGGTTTTATTGACCCTGTGTCTGCTGGGGGTCTCCGGCGGTTTTCATCTGGACGGTCTGGCCGACAGCGCCGACGGCCTGTTCAGCGCCCGGCCCAAAGCGCGAATGCTGGAGATCATGCGGGACAGTCATATCGGGGTTATGGGGGTAATAGCCGTTGTTATGGCGATTTTGTTGAAGGTGGCAGCTCTCACCGCCCTTGACGACCGGCGCTTCGTGCTCGCCGCCTTCCTTATGCCGCTGTGCGGCCGTTGTCTGATGATCGTTAATATGGCTGTTTTGCCTTATATCCGCAAGCAGGGAGCCGCTTCACTGTTTTACTCTGATCATCATAAACTGCGGCTGCCCGCTCTCTGGGCTCTGCTTCTGCTTTATGCCGCCTCCTGGTATGGCGGTGGTCTGCGGGGGCTGCTGTCCATGATTGTCAGTCTGCTGGCCGTTATGCTCTGGGCCTGGTTCTGCCGGGCGCGGATAGGCGGGGCTACGGGCGATACCCTGGGCGCCGGCTGTGAACTGGCCGAGACGGTAATGGTGCTGGGGCTTTAGGGGGCAGGAATCAGGAAACAGGTGAGTTTTTTTCATGTTTTGCGGCAGGGCGTTTCATGGGGCGTTTACGAATATTTATACAAAAACCATCTTGATGGGTGGAGTAATTTAAAGGAGATTTATGATGGATAATCAATTACTGCTGGCTCAGCAGGGGCAGATCAGTGCCGGGATGCGGCAGGTGGCAGAACAGGAGGGGCTGGAGGCGGAGTTGATCAGAGAACGTATCGCCGCCGGGCAGATCGTTATTCTCAGCGGCCGCCATGGTGAACAGCGGGTGGTGGGAATCGGCAAGGGATTGCGCACCAAAATTAACGCCTCCATCGGCACATCCAGCGATTTTTGTGATGTGGAGCATGAGAAACGGAAGGCGGTTATTGCAGAGAAGCATGGAGCCGATACTCTTATGGAACTCTCGGCGGCCGGTGACCTGGATGATATCCGCCGTCAGGTATTATCTTCGGTCTCCATACCCGTGGGCAATGTTCCTCTTTACCAGGCCTTCTGCGATACCATCAAAAAGCATAAGGATGCCACCCGTCTGGATCCTGAGGCCCTTTTTGACCTGATTGAGCAGCAATGTGCCGACGGTATGGCCTTTATGGCCGTGCATTGCGGCATTAACATGTTCTCTCTGGAACGGATGCAGAAGCAGGGATATCGTTATGGCGGCCTGTGCTCCAAGGGCGGTACCATGATGATTCAGTGGATGTTGAAGAACAAACGCGAAAATCCTCTTTATGAACAGTTTGACCGGGTTTGCGCTATTTTAAAAAAATATGATACCGTCCTGAGTCTTGGTAACGGAATCCGGGCAGGAGCCATTCATGACTCTATGGATAGAGCCCAGGTGGCGGAGCTTATTATCAACTGTGAACTGGCGGAACTGGCCCGCGAGGCCGGCTGCCAGGCCATGGTTGAGGGGCCGGGGCATGTGCCCTTAGACGAGATTGAGGCCAATATCATCCTGCAGAAAAAGATGTCTAATGATGCCCCCTATTATATGTTAGGCCCTCTGCCCTGTGACTGCGGGGCCGGACTCGATCATATTACCGCTGCCATCGGGGCCGCTCAATCTTCAATGCATGGTGCTGATCTTATCTGTTATATCACCCCGTCGGAGCATCTCGCTCTGCCCAACGAGGAGGATGTGGCCATTGGGGTGCGAACGGCCCGCTTAGCGGCCCATATTGGTGATGTGGTGAAATTAAAGGGTCGTGCCGACCTGCGGGACAAGCAGTTGAGCAAAGATCGGCGTGATTTCAGGTGGGATAAACAGTTTGATAATCTTCTCTTTCCTGATCTGGCCAAAGATGTTCTGGAATCCCGGAAGTCCTTGTCCGCCAAGGGGTGTTCGATGTGCGGTGAGCTTTGCGCTTTGAAGAATGCCGCCTCAACCTTGAATACCTATTTGAAAGGGGATAAGGTGAATGACTGAAGCTCCGCCCCGTCTGCTGCCGGGCCATGGCGGTAATATCCGCCAACTGGCACGGCTGGCCGGATTGCCGGAGGATGAACTGCTTGACTTTTCAGCAAATATAAATCCCCTGGGTCCGCCCGCTTACACCCGTCAGCTTATCAGCGCCTCCATCAGCAGTCTGAGCCATTATCCCGATCCTGATTACAGTGCTTTGCGGCAGGCGGCGGCAGCTGTCTGCGAGGTTGAGGCGGGCTTGATTGTGGCGGCCAACGGCTCCAGCGAGCTTATCTATGCCCTGCCCGGAGCCCTGCCGGTCAAGCGGGCGGTTATTCCGGCCCCCTCCTATATCGGTTATGCCGAGGGGATGCGGGCGGCCGGTCTGATTATTGAGGAACCTGAAACCGCCGATGATCTAAGTATCGACTGGCCGGCTCTGGAAGACCTGCTGCGGGACGGTGATTTACTTTTTCTCGGCCATCCCAATAATCCCAGCGGCCGTCTGCTTGATATGCGGAAATTAGAGGCGGCGGCGCGGCGGCGGCCGGCGGTCTTTTTTGTGGTGGATGAGGCCTTTATCGATTTTGTCGAAAACGGGGTCTCGGCGGTGCCTCTTATTAAACAGGGGCTGGATAATATTATTGTTCTGCGTTCCCTCACCAAATTTTATGCCGTTCCCGGTCTGCGCCTCGGCTATGGAATTGCCTGCCGGGATATTATCCGGCTCCTGGAGAATCAGCTGCCGCCCTGGCGGCTTAACACCCTGGCCGCGGCCCTGGGAGCCAGGGTAATTAATGACCGCAACTACGCGGCGGCGAGCCGGAAACTGGTGGCGGAGGAACGCTGTTATCTCAGCGAGGGGCTGGCTGTGATGCCGGGCTTGGAGGTCTTGCCGGGGGCGGCTAATTATCTTCTGATCCGGGTCAGCGCCGCCCGGAGAGCGGCTTCTTTAAGCAAAGATCTGTTGCGGCGGGGGATAGCCCTGCGGCTCTGTGATAATTTTTCAGGTCTGGATAATTATCTGCGGATAGCGGTACGTACCAGGCCGGAGAATGAGCGTCTGCTCTCCGAGCTTTCCCGGCTTTCAGGGGTCAGGAATAGAGACCGTGTCCGGAGGCGGACTCCGGCCCTCATGCTGCAGGGGGTTGCCTCTGATGCCGGAAAATCCATTATGACCGCGGCCCTGGCGAGAATATTATTAGAGGACGGTATTCAGGCGGCACCTTTCAAATCCCAGAATATGTCCCTGAATTCCTTTGTGACCAGCGGTGGCGGTGAGATGGGACGGGCTCAGGTGGTGCAGGCTCAGGCCTGCCGTCTGGAGCCGGATACCCGGATGAACCCGATACTTTTAAAGCCCTGTTCTCCCGTAGGCAGTCAGGTCATTGTCAACGGTCGGGCTCTAAGTAATATGACGGTGGATGAATATATCGCCTATAAACCTCAGGCCTTTACCGCGGCTTGCGCGGCCTACGACTCCTTGAGCTCTGAACATGAGGTAATCCTGCTGGAGGGGGCGGGCAGTCCGGGTGAGGTCAATCTCAAGAGCCATGATATTGTCAATATGAATATGGCTCGTTACGCCGGAGCGCGGGTGCTTATTGTCGGTGATATTGACCGGGGCGGGGTTTTTGCCTCCTTTATCGGCACCATGGCGGTTCTGGAGGAATGGGAACGCAGCCTGGTGGCTGGATTTATCGTTAATCGTTTCCGGGGGCAGGAGTCTCTTCTGGCTCCGGCCCTGGAATATACCAGAGACTATACCGGTCGCGGGGTGTTGGGGGTGGTTCCCTACCTGGCCGATCTGGGCCTGCCGGAAGAGGATTCGGTGAGCTTTAAAAAGGGGCTTTTTGCCCAGACTCCGCCGCGTGGGGATCAGGTGGTGGATATATGCCTCATCGACCTGCCCCATATCTCAAACTTTACCGATTTTGAGGCCCTGCGGCTTGAACCGGATGTCCAGCTGCGGGTGGTGAGCAAAGCTGAAGATCTCGGCCGTCCCCAGGCGGTGTTGCTGCCGGGGAGTAAAAACGTCTTAAAGGATCTGCAATATCTGAAGCGCAGCGGTATGGCAGAGGCCTTGAGAGGACTGGCGGCATCTGGAATTGAGATCGTGGGGATCTGCGGCGGCTTTCAGATGCTGGGCCGGGAGATTGCCGACCCTCATAATATAGAGGCTGGCGGCGTGGTATCCGGTCTGGGGCTTTTGCCGCTGGTGACTGAGCTGGCAGCCGACAAAACTCTCAGGCGGCAGGTGTTTATTCATCTTCTCTCCGGCCTTGAGGTCAGGGGCTACGAAATTCATCATGGCCGGAGTATCTCGGAGAGCGGGCCGGTATTCGACCTGCCTTCGACAAGTACTGCCGATGCCGGGGCCTGCCGGAATCAGGTCTGGGGCAGTTATCTGCACGGTATTTTTGATGCTGATCCCTTTCGGCATTGGTTTGTGGATAATCTGCGCCGCCGCCGGGGGCTGCCCGCCTACGCCGGGCCGCGGCCTGTCTATGACCTGGAGCCGGCCTTTGACCGTCTGGCCGCCGTGGTGCGGCAGGCCCTGGATATGAACCGTATATATCAATTATTAGGGCTTTAATACATGAAGCCTGATCTTGCCGTCCTCATCGCGGCTGCCTTCCTCCTTGATCTGGCTCTGGGTGATCCCGTCTGGCTGCCGCATCCGGTACGGGCAATCGGTTATTTAGCCGGCAGGCTTGAGGCCTGGAGCCGGAAAGTTATGTCGGCTCATCTCAAGGCCGCCGGTTTTGTCACCGTTATTATGGTGCTGGTTCTGACGGTGGGGCTGGCATGGTTCATACTCCTCATGGCGGCGGCGCTTAATCCCTGGCTATGGAGTCTGGTCGGCCTTTATCTGCTTTATGCCTCTCTCGCGGCTCATGATCTGGCCCGGCACGCCGGGCGTGTATCCGCCGCCCTGGAGAGTGGAGATCTGCCCCTTGCCCGGCAGCGGCTGGCCATGATTGTCGGCCGTGATACCGGAGAGCTTGCGGCCCCGGCGGTTTGCAGGGCCTGTGTGGAATCGGTGGCCGAAAATATTGTTGATGGCTTTACCGCTCCTCTGTTCTGGGCCGTAATCTTCGGCCCTCTCGGTGCCATTGCTTATAAGGCCGTGAACACCATGGATTCCATGTTTGGTTATAAAAATGAACGTTACCGGCAGTTTGGTTTTGCCGCTGCCCGCCTGGACGATCTGGCCAATTTTATTCCGGCCCGTCTAAGCGCCCTGCTGATGGTGGCCGCCTCCCTGGCCGGGGGCTGTAACGCTGCCGGGGCCTGGCGGATATGGCGGCGGGATCATGGCTGCCATGCCAGCCCCAATTCCGGTCACTCCGAAGCGGCGGCCGCCGGAGCCCTTGGTCTGCGATTAGGGGGCGAGAGCCGCTATTTTGGTAAGGTGGTTGTGAAGCCTGTTATCGGTGACGAGGTTAACGAATGCCGTCCCCGGCATATCAGAGCCGTTATCCGATTGATGTATATCACGGCTGCCATCGCCGTGCTGCTGGCGGTATCTGTCTGTCTAATGGTAAGTGCTCTATGAACGCGTTTACGAAAAACGTTATGAAAAACTTCTTGAAATCCTACGAGACCCCAAAAATGAAGAATATGAGAGTATGGTTAAGTGGCTAAGCAGTTGGTACGTAAGCGATCCATGAACACCATCCTGCACACGTTGACCGGGCGCAATATACAGGGGGCCGGGTAATCGGCGTTCCTACCGTGAGATGAGAAGAAAAATTAATAATGATAACGAAGCTGAGCAATTAAAACCGCATCATCTTCTGCTTTATAAACCAGACGGTGTTCATTTGTGATTCGGCGAGACCAATAACCGGAAAGACCATGTTTTAAGGACTCAGGCTTACCTGTTCCCTCGTATGGAATGCGTTGAATGTCACGAATAAGCAGGTTAATACGTTTTAATATTTTTTTATCGGTGCGCTGCCAGTAAATGTAATCTTTCCAAGCATTTTCTGAAAATATAAGCTTCAATCCATAAGCTCCTTTTCAGATCCTTTGCCAACTTCGAGTTCAGCTATTGATCCAAGAAGTCTCTGAGCATTTTTGGGACTTCTTAATAAGTAGGCCGTTTCTTCAAGAGCTTCAAAATCTTCAAGAGACATCATGACAACTGGTTGGGCAGTTTTGCGAGTTATGACAACAGCTGAATGATCGTCACAAACTTTTGCCATTGTTTTTGCTAAGTTACCCCGTGCTGAGGTATATGTGATAATATCCATGCTATTCCTCCTGATTGGACATGTACATTTTAATGTACCATAAGACAAAAAGCATAACAAGTCAATGCAGTGGAAAATCAGGAGTTGGGGGAATAATGGATCCTGAGAAAATAATGACTGGCATTTCAAAAGAAATCGATGTCGCTCTAAAAGCCATGGGAAAAACAAAGACTACAGAGGAGAAAGTGACGCATAGTGAAACAGTAAAGAATCTATGCGAATCACTTGGGGTGTTTCTATATAATGAGTGACATGATGTCTTATGATGACGATGGTGAACCGGTCCTATTCTAAACAATTCGCGGATATTCCGGGGGACATAATCCTATTTATTCAAAAACCTCCAACCGCCTTGCAAATTAAATAGGCATTGTCTCCCCGGATTCCCAAAAGCATCTGGTCGGCCGGTCAGTAGAGAATATGAACAATAGTATTGCCTCCCCGGATTATCTCCAGTTGCCTATATATTCTTTGCTGCTAATCTTAAATTTGACATTTTCTTGCAAAAATCCTACAATAGCAGCATCGATACACAAAAAGGAGAATGCTATGCAGGCGACTATTTCCAGTAAATATCAAGTAGTCATCCCTAAACCGGTTAGAGAACATCTTAACCTCAAGCCTAAACAAAAGCTGACAGTCATAGAAAAGGACAAAATGCTCATCCTGATCCCTCACGCATCTCTTGATGAATTAAGGGGCATTGCCGCCGGCGCTAAAACAGATAACTACCGAGAAAAAAGGGATCGTTTTAGATGATTATTGTTGACTCTTGCGGCTGGTTGGAATGGTTTACTGACGGCAAGCTGGCCAACCAATATAAGGAGTATCTCGCATCTCCTGACAACATATTGATGCCTGCGATCATTTTTTACGAGGTCTACAAGATCCTTAAAAGAGAGGTCGGCGAAGAAAAGGCATTGCTCGCAGCCGGGTATATGAAAAACTCCACAATAATCCCACTTGATGACACCCTTGCTCTCGTTGCTGCGGATATTGCACTACAGGAAAAGTTGGCCATGGCAGATGCCGTCATCGTGGCTGTATCGAGAGCCCATAATTGCAAAATCATATCTTCAGATGCGGATCTCAAAGAGCAATCCAATGTGAATTATATCCCGAAGCAATAATATGTTTACCTGAGTCGTGATCTATTGAGGTATTCCAGCAATCTACTCAAACTAAAGTTATTTCAGCATAAAGCAAAAGTAAGTTAAAAGTGAGACTTGACCTTCCTTGACTAAGGCACTGCAGAACGTTTACATATTCGGCACAACCAGGCTGTACTAAGCAAAATTTTACCGGTCCCGCTCATGCAATTGCCACTCCTGATAATCTATACCCTCAATGCGCTGCTTATGCTGGTCAGCGTAGTCGGCTTACGTTTGAAGAGCAATGAGCGCCTCTACTCCCTGGCTCTGATCCAAGTTTTATTAGGGTTGCCTCTACTGGCCGGGGCCTATCTATACCTTACTTATTTCTTCACTCTGCGCCTGCTGCAGGCCGTTCTTTTCTCCGAGGTCAGCTTCTCTCTGATCTGGCTGACCATGGCACTGCGTCTGCGCCGGGCTACATCTTCCCCGGCGATGAAATCACGTTCAGGCCTTGCGGCTGAGTTATTCGCCACGCTGTCTGCCACAGCGGCGGCAGGCTGTTTTTTTTATTTTTATGCCGAATTTGAGGCCATTGCCGGCTGTCCGGTCTTCAAAAACTGGAGTCCGGCCTATATTTCCGCCTTTTATATCCTGTTTGTCGTGCTTTACGTATCCTGGCGGCTGGAACAATTCTGGAACGGCTTAACGCCCGTCCAACGCTGGGCATACAAGACCCTGGTCACCAGTAATATGCTGCTCTGCGGCACCTTTGCCTGGATGGCCTCCTATCGACTGACGTACCTTGAAATTGTCCCGCACCATCTACTGCTTGCGGCAATCCTGCTGCTCCTGGCCTGGGCGCTGATGCTCTACGGGGTGCTGCATCACCGCCTGTTAAACCGTAAATTTTTTGTTTCAAGAAAAATTGTCTCAACCCTCGCCATTCCCTCATTACTTGCCGCCTATCTGATTGGCTTCAGTCTGTTCTCGCTGCTCATGCACACCTTTGGCCTTGAAATGGGTTTTGTTGTCCGATGGCTGCTGGTTACCGCCGGGGTTGTGGCGGCGCTATTGCTTACCTTTTCAGGCAGGGTCCGGCGCCGGATTCACTTCTATATATCCACCAATTTTTATGTGAATAAATATGAATATCGTGATGAGTGGCAGGCCCTTTCCCAGCAGTTACAAGGCGCTTCAACTGAGCGGCAAGTGGTCATGGCTCTGCGTCAGGTGCTTACCGATAGCCTCTACACTACCCGGATTTTCATCTGGCTGGCTGATGGCAATAAAGGCTGCCGACTGGTTTCTGCCCCTGAAAACCACCCAACAGGCCATAATGATGATGGCCTTGCCGCTGACAACCCCTTGTTGCCATTTTTGCGGAGTCATTCATATTTTCATATAGATAATGCCGATCCTGATTCGGCCTGGCACCGGGTACGGGGGGATGCTGAACCG
Source organism: Desulfobacterota bacterium M19 (assembly GCA_048820955.1). Classification (GTDB taxonomy): domain Bacteria; phylum Desulfobacterota; class Desulfobulbia; order Desulfobulbales; family VMSU01; genus JAADIV01. The sequence continues at coordinate 119,411 of JBMERE010000005.1, forward strand.
TTTCTTTCCTCCATGGGGCTTGCCCTGCTTACTCCAATCTCTGTGGGGGAGCAACTGCTGGGGGTGATTGGCCTGGGGGCAGAGTACACCGGCGGTCAATATGGCCGTGATGATTTTGATCTGCTCACCGTGCTTGGCAGTCAGACTGCCACTGCCTTGCTGGCAGTGCACATGGCAGAAGAACTCGCCCATGCCAGGGAGCAGCAGGCCTGGAACCGTCTCTCTGCCTTTGTATTGCACGATATTAAGAATGCCACCACTATGCTCTCCATGCTCCGGGAAAATGCCCCGGAACATATCCATGAGCCGGAATTTCAGCAGGATATGCTGGAGCTGGTGGATGATGCCCTGCGCCGCATGGGCCGGGTTGAGCGGCGCTTGCTGACCTTAAAAGACGAAATTATTCCTGTCTTGCGAGAAATTGAACTCTGCTCGACTTTGCAGGCAGGCTGCCGCCGGTTGCGCAACAAGCTGCCGGGCATGGAGATCAGGGTGGAATTTACCGATAAGATTAAGTTGCATACCGACCCTGAACTGCTCTTCTCCGTTTTGGAGAATCTTCTGCTCAATGCTTTCCAGGCAAGAGGTGAGGGAAACAGCGTCTTGCTTAAAATATACAAGACGGCTGACGGGCAGGTGCGGATGGAATTGACCGATAAAGGCCCCGGTATAGCTGAAGAGTTGCTGCCCCACGCCCTGTTTGAACCATTCAAGACCATGAAGAAAAACGGCAGCGGTATTGGTCTGTGGCAGGCAAAACGTATGGTTTTCAGCTTGGGGGGAGATATTTCGGCAATGAACAGCCCGGGTGGCGGGGCACGGTTTGTGGTTATTCTGCCGTTGATATAGGGGGTAAGAGAGGGTGCTTAATTTTACTTTGACCTCATTTACTTTTTGACGTGGGTGTGCTGTTAAACAATAAAAAAAGCCTCCTGATTACCGGAGGCTTTTTTTATTGCTCTAACTCATACTGATTAACTGTACTGTTCAAGTGTTGATCAGTTCTTTTTGCTGGAACGTTTGCGGCTGAAACCTACCAGACCGGCAAGGCCGGTGCCGAAGAGGAGCATGGTGGCAGGTTCGGGAACGGGATTATTGTCATCTAAGATTGAGCTACCGTCCGAGAGAACGTCGAATTTATCAATCTTATTTCCATAAAAATCGGCGGCCCAGAGATACCGGCCATCAAAGGCCAGGTCCTCGTATCGTTGGTTAGAAAACGTAGCTTGTCCAAGGAGCGTTCCGTCGAGCTCCCTGACGTCCAATCTCCGCGGGGAAGAGGCATCATTAACAGTAAAGAGAAAGCTCTCAGCTCCGATGTCAACCCTCTCAACTCCGGAGAAGCCACCACCACCTGACAAGACTGTGGTGCCTGCAAAACCGGCAATAGAGGAATCGCCTCTGTATACATTGCCAACGTCAGGGGAATACCACACTTGTCCGTGGTCATAATCAAGACCGTCGATCAGGCCGTTACTGCCGACTCCAGAAATTGTGGCGGTCGTTGAGGCGGTTCCGTCCGTATTGAAGAAGTAAAGTGTATTAGCTTTGGCTTGGACGAGCTGAGAGCCGTTCCAAGCCAGAGCGCTCCAACGATTTGTACTCAAACTATTGCCAGTATCAACCCCGTTTGTCGCCATCTCATGAAGTACTCCGTCGTTAGCTCCCCACCAGATATTTTCTCCATCATAGGCCATCCCGAACGGCTTTGTCTTTTGGTAACTATCTACTAAGCTGAGGGTAATTGTAGTGGCACAAACCCCCCCCGCCATACTCATCACAAATAACCCAACTGCCAATCCTGCTAAAAGTTTCTTTTTCATTTTTTTATTCTCCTTTTTTATTTAGTTGTGTTCAGTGGCCATTATGGCCACCACTGAACAAAAAATAAAATAAAAAATACAATTATCTATAAAGGTAAGCAATAGCTGTGCCAATATAATATCGCCTTGAAATAACATGGGTTTTGCAGGATAAATTGATTTTGAAATATAGCACTGTAAAAAAAAACGACACCTTTTTCACTGCTTCATTGTCAGTCTTTTGCCTTAACAGTATCAGTAACCGGTAGAAAGTCACTGTCTGTTTGGAATTGCATGAAAATACCTGACAAATAATACTATATTTGTCCCTTTCGGTATGTGTCGAAAAATTTTACAGTTCAATCAGGGGTAACTCCTCCATAACCGGCACCACCATAGCGGCGCCCGCCAAGCGTATGCTAAGCCAGCTGATAAGCGCCGCTTGGGATTGCAGCAGGGCGCCACTGAAGCCCTTACATTCCGAGATGTTATAATGTCAAGAGTGTGGTTTATGGAGCGCTTACATATTTTTTTGTTGGTGTCGAGAATATTGTCATTTTTCAACCTGTATGCCATGTTTTTTCAGTAGATCGTGCAGGGTGGGACGGCTGATGGCCAGGTATTTTGCCGCCTGACTGATATTATTGCCGCTCAAGCCCATGGCCCGGCGCACGGCCTGGATTTCCGCCTTGTCCCTGGCCTGTTTTAAGGTGGATACTTTATGGTCATCAAGATCGGTATTCGCTTCTGCCAGCCCCATATCAGCGGGAAAGATAACCTTGTCCATACTGGTGCCCAAGGCCCGGCGGATACAATTCCGCAACTCCCTGACATTGCCTGGCCATTTATGAACGCTCAAGGCGGCAAGGGCGGTGGCGGAAAATGACATTTGGGGACGCTGCTGCAGCTCCGCCTCCTCGGCCAGGAATTTATGTGCCAGTGGCAGGATATCTTCCGGCCGCCGGCATAGATCAGGGATATGCAATGGAATCACGTTTAATCGGTAAAAAAGATCCTGGCGAAAGGTGCCATCGGTAACGGCCTTCTCCAGATCAACATTGGTGGCGGCAATCACTCGAACATTTATATTGATCGTACGGGTGCCGCCCAGGCGCTCAAGAGTGGATTCCTGCAGAACCCGCAGGATTTTTACCTGCATGGGCAGGGGCAGTTCACCAATCTCATCGAGAAAAATGGTGCCCTGGTCGGCCTGTTCAAATTTACCAATCCGGCGGGCGGATGCCCCGGTAAAGGCGCCTTTTTCGTGACCAAACAACTCACTTTCCAGTAAATTTTCAGGAATCGCTCCGCAGTTGATAATAATTAAAGGCTTTTTTGCTCTGCTGCTTAAATTATGCACCGCCCTGGCTGCCATCTCCTTGCCGGTGCCGGTACTGCCGGAAATCAACACCGGGTAATCAGTGCTGCTGGCGTGTTTGAGCCGGGCAAAGACATCGGTCATGGCGGCCGAGATACCCAGCATACCGCACAGCGAGCCGCTTTGATTATTATGCTGTTGAAGCTGGCGGTTTTCCTCTTCCAGACGGCAGAGGTGAAAGGTACGCTGCAGGATAATTTTGAGTATCTTCAGATCAATGGGCTTGGCGCAAAAATCGGCGGCCCCAAGGGCTACTGCCTTGATGGCGTTTTCCTGCTCGGTGTTACCGGTAATAACAATCACCCTGGTATGGGGAGCCAGGCTTGCCGCCTCCTTGAGAAGCGCAAACCCCTGTTCCGGGGTATCCGGATATGGTGGCAGTCCCAGATCCATAGTGGCCACCGGGAAGACACCGGAAGCAAGTAACGGTCTGGCCTGCTCGATATCAGCGGCAATGGTGATCTCATATTCTTTGTCAAGGCTCCAGCGCAGCTGTTTGGCAACTGACTGCTCATCCTCAATAACAAGTAATTTTTTTTTCATGGTTCAGGGGATATTAGTTGGTTTGGGGATTGTGAGCAGGAGAATGAGGAGAATGGTAGAGAATGGGGTCAGGGTAGAGAATGGGTCAGAGAATGGGGTCAGGCTTGACAAATGGGTATTCATGTATCTCTTCTTCAGTTTATCAACCTTTCCTCTCAATTTATTGAAAAAATCCGTAGTCATTGGGCTGGGAAAATCAGATATAGCTAAAATATCATGTCCGGCATTGCCACGGATAACATGATAAAAAAACATCAAGATAACGAGTTTATGGTTTTCTTACCATGCGTTACGATTTAACAGCCAAACACCCATTGGTCAAGCCTGACCCTATAATGTGACCTTCAAAATAGAGTTGTTTTGTCATAAAGCATAAATGTCCACCGTGCGGGGGGCGTGGATTGAAACAAAGCAATTAAAACGCATTAAATTACCCGGCTGAGGTCGGCCCCGAAAACTAAAGTTTGTCTGGAGCGTAAGTATTATTTGAATCTGTTATCAGAACGTTTTTTGCTGATTTCTTTATCACTGGCCTGCATCCAGCCGGAAGTGCTATTCTGCACGGTATCAAATTTGTCGATATATGGCTTGATATCCAACAAAGGAGTTCCGTCAAGTATATCAATGTCTTCTACAAAAATTTTATTATCTTTAATTCTTTTTAATTTAACAATGGATATACCAATATGATTAGGGCGCAATGGAGAACGGGTAGCAAATACCCCCCTTGTCTGTTTATCCATAAAGGGTGTTACAAGAAGTTCGGTTCGTGTTGCCTTGTGAAAACTATATAAAAGATAAATATGGCTGAAACCTTCAATATCCTGCAGTCCGTCAATGTATTTCCTGTCCATGGCGATGCACCCCTCAACCCCTGATGCCCCTTTCGGTTGAATCGGCATATCCTCAATTGAGTCATAGGGAGAATGTATTATCCCTATCGATCTTATTTCATGCATGATTTTGCGTCCTGTTTTATTGTAACCCGAAAATATATTGACTTTCTGATTTGCAATTTCCCGTAAATTTTTCTTTCCGGCAGTGACAGCCTGAAATGCAGGTGTCTCAGGGGGAGAAACCGCTGCGGGGTGGTTGAGTCCCCGTTATTTAAAAAACATAGTTGGGGACTCAATCAGGCTCATTAGGGATGTTAGAATGCTTACTTTTTTATCTGCCGCATCTGCCCGGCCGGCCATTACCCCTGCCGCCGCCTCTTCTCATGCCGCCGCCATTACCCCTGCCGCTGCCATTGTTCATGCAATTACCCCGGCCCATGCCGCCGCCATTACCTCTTCCCAGTCCACGTCCTGAACCGCCTGCCCGCCGGCAGCCATTTGTTGAAGAAACTCCATTCCTGTTGTTCATTACCTGACCTCCTGAATTAGTGTTGGTTGAAAAATTACCCTGGTTAAACTGCTGTACAGCAGATTTGACCGAGGTTTCTGATAAACCTTCATAGATTTTTATGCCGGCCGCCTGCAGGACTTCTTCAGCTTTAGGGCCTACGCGGCCGGTTAAAACGGCGGCCGCTCCGTTATCCGCCACGAGTTGCGCCGCGCCGATACCTGCCCCCTGACTGGCGTTGGCGGCGCTGTTTTCCATGGCCTGCAGGGCCATGGATTCGGTATCAACAAAAATTAGCCACGGAGCCCGTCCAAACGCTGTATTGGTTAATGATTCCAGATTAGAGCCGTTTGCTGTTACACAGAGTTTCATAATAATCTCCTTTGCTGATATTGCCCCGTTAATGGGAGAATGTGCATTAATAAGCCGGTTGTTTCAAGGATAGACCGTGGTGATTGAAACCGCGTCTTATTTTATGCATATGCACATAATAAGATCGCCCTTTAATCTTGTCAAGTCGTTTTTTTTGAGGGGGCGTGGGGCGCTTACATAGTTAATTATTGCGGTGGATTGTGATAACAGCTATCATCTGAGACAGGTAGTTTCTATCTTAATAAATTGTGGAGGTGGTCATGGGGCGGAATGAATTTCAGATAAGCGGTATTGAGGCCATGGAGATTCTTGATTCCAGGGGTAATCCTACGGTAAGGGTCTTTCTGGAGCTTAAAGGCGGGATACGGGCCAGCGCTTCAGTGCCTTCCGGGGCCAGTACCGGGGAGAATGAGGCTCTGGAGCTGCGGGATAATGATTCAGGTCGTTATGGCGGTAAAGGGGTATTGGAGGCAGTGTCCAGGGTGGAGAAAATTATTGCTCCGGCCCTTCTCGGGCAGGATGTTCGCCGCCAGGCGCTGATTGACCGCATAATGATTGATTTAGATGGCACCGCTGACAAGGCCCGTCTCGGAGCTAATGCCGTGCTGGGGGTATCAATGGCCGTGGCCCGTGCCGGGGCTGCGGTCAGCGGTCTGCCGCTCTACAGGTATCTCGGTGGTGCGATGGCCCGCCGACTGCCGGTACCCTGTATGAATATATTAAACGGTGGCGCCCACGCCGATAACAGCGTTGATATTCAGGAATTCATGGCTGTGCCTCTCGGCGCTCCGTCATTTGCCGAGGGCCTGCGCTATGTGGCCGAGACCTTTCATGCCCTTAAAAGAATACTCAAGGAGAAGAAACTGGTCACCAGCGTCGGTGATGAGGGTGGTTTTGCTCCGGATCTGCCTGATAATGAGGCGGCTATGGAATTGATTGTTGATGCTGTCAGGCTGGCGGGATATCGGCCCGGCGTTGATATTGCCATTGCCCTGGATTCTGCCGCCAGCTCTTTTGTTACCCGAAATGGTGATTATGACCTTAAATGGTCGGGGGGCGGGGTTAAGGATACGGCTGGAATTATTGATCTGGCCGCGGACTGGCTGCAGAGATATCCCATCGTTCTCTGGGAGGATCCGCTGGCCGAAGAGGACTGGGCGGGATTTAAGGCCTTTACCGGGAGATTCGGTAATAAAATCGAGGTGGTGGGCGATGATATCTTTGTCACCAATACCCGTTATATCAAGAGGGGGATTAGTGAATTAACTGCTAACGCCGTGCTGATAAAACTGAATCAGATCGGCACTGTTACTGAGGCGGCGGATGCGGTGCGGATGTGTCGGGCGGCCGGCTGGCGAGCCTTTTTGTCCCACCGTTCCGGCGAGACGGAGGACGCCTTTCTGGCCGACTTTGCGGTGGCTATGGACTGCGGTCACCTGAAGAGCGGTTCGGCCAGCCGCAGTGAGCGGTTGTCTAAATATAACCGTCTGCTGGAGATTGAACGGGAACTGGGGCCGGCGGCGGAATATTATTGGTAACATCTTGAGCAGCTGCTCACAGGGTACCGAATCTTTTTACGCTCAGTTTTCACGCTCAGGCTGACTCGCCTATGACTAATACGCTTCGCCGGCATGAGCGCAAAAATCTCCGGCAGCCTGTAAACAGTTACAAATACCTGCGGTATGAGTATCATCCTGCTTTTGCATGATAAAATTGCCAAAGCAGGGTGAATATTTGACTTCTGCGATAATTTCTGCGTTTAATAATTAAGATGGCTCGAAATTCGCCTGCAAAATAATCGGGAGGTGGTGAAATGAGTGAAGCGGAGAAGGGTGGTAGCGAAACGAATAAAGAAATTATGTACCAGAAAGTCAGGACTACTCCGATAAGAATTAAACTGATATTGGTGGATGGTACGAAAATAGAGGGCTGTTTCCATCAACCCCATCGTCTGCGTCTTACTGATATGTTGAACCGTAACACCCAGGACAGCCCTTTCCTGGCCGTTACCGATGCCAGTATTATTTTTGCCGGTGGGGAGCATATGGAATATAAATTCTTCACCGTAAACCGGACCATGATTCTCTGCTGTTTCCCTGTTGAAGATGAGATCAAGCGGGTATTATGACTGATCGCGTTGTAGTCAGTGCCTGTCCGGAAATGGTCTTTCTGTCCGGTCTCTGTGTTATACTCAGGAAATTTTCTTTGGAATATCAACCAGATGTCTGCGGAAATTTTATGAGCATACCTTGATCTCGAACAAAAAATATGTAAGCGACAAACGAACTACTCCTTGACATTTGCAACACCCCCAGACTGTAAGCGATTCAGGGGGTTTCTGAATCGCTTACAAAAAAATCCTTTCATGACAGGCACTGGTTGACATGCCTGTCATGAAACTAAAAGCCCGATCTCCTGCCTGACCACCACGTCTGATATATCTAATTTCCGGAGTCTGTGTTTTCCTGAATCCCCCCTGCAGCCCATCTTTATTACTCTTGACAATTGACAAAGCTGGCCTATTTTATTGGCGTAAATTATAGTGTGCGGCGCTGCGGGCGGCGCGTGCCGATTGATATTTTCTTTTTGGGGGATTGTAATGACAATTGATGTTCAGGAACTTAATGAACAGGTAGGCAGGGAAAGCGCCTTGCTTGATCTGGTACGACGTGAAATCGCCAAGGTGATTGTCGGCCAGAATGCCATGGTAGAAAGGCTGCTCACCGCCCTTTTATGTAATAGCCATGTCTTGTTGGAGGGGGTGCCGGGGCTGGCTAAGACCAAGGCGGTACAGACTATGGCCCAGGTCATGCAGGTTAGTTTCCAGCGTCTGCAGTTTACCCCGGATCTCCTGCCGGGTGATCTTATCGGCACCCTGATCTATAATCCCAAGACTGGCGAATTCACCACCCGCAAGGGGCCGATTTTCGCCAATATTGTCCTGGCTGATGAGATTAACCGGGCTCCAGCCAAGGTGCAGAGCGCCCTCCTCGAGGCCATGGAGGAGGGGCAGGTGACTATTGGTGACAACAGTTATCCTCTGCCCACGCCTTTCATGGTATTGGCTACCCAGAATCCCATTGAACAGGAGGGCACTTACCCCCTGCCTGAGGCCCAGATGGATCGTTTCATGTTGAAGTTGAAGATTGATTATCCGGATAAGGTCCAGGAAAAACAGATATTGCGTCTTATGGCCGGAGGTGATGAGCCGGTGGCGGTTAATCCGCTTTTGGGGATGGATGATATTGCCCGTCTGCGGCAGCTTACCGCCTCTATTTATCTCGATGAAAAAGTTGAAGACTATATCGTTGATCTCATCAGCGCCAGCCGCCGGCCGGCTGATTATGGGCTTGAACTGGATGATATGCTCCAATATGGGGCTTCGCCGCGGGCGACTATTTTTCTGGCTCAGGCGGCTAAGGCCACGGCACTTTTGGCCGGCCGCGGCTATGTGACGCCCCAGGATGTCAAAACAGTGGGCCTTGACGTCCTGCGTCATCGGCTGGCCATTACCTATGAGGCCGAGGCCGAGGAGATTACCCCGGAGGATATTATCGGCCGTATCTTTGATACCGTTGCTGTGCCATGATCCCCAAAGAGCTGGCCCATAAAATCAGATATATCCAGATTGTCACCAGCCGGGTGGTTAATAATGTCCTGGCCGGGGAGTACAGTTCGGTTTTTAAAGGCCGGGGAATGGAATTTGATGAGGTGCGGGAGTATCAGCCCGGTGACGAAATTCGGACTATTGACTGGAATGTTACGGCCCGCACCGGCCGGCCCTTTGTCAAACGCTATACCGAGGAACGGGAGTTGTCCGTTCTCTTTGTGGTGGACATCTCCGCTTCCGGCGGCATCGGCAGCACCGGGCGGACGAAGAGTGAGGTGGCGGCGGAAATATGCTCACTTCTCGCCTTTTCCGCCATCAAGAATAACGACAAGGTAGGGCTCCTGCTTTTTTCTGAGGGTATTGAACTCTTTATTCCGCCCAAGAAGGGTACCTCTCATGTCCTGCGGATTATCCGTGAGGTTCTTTACTATAAACCGCAGGGGCGGGGTACTGATATTGCTCAGGCCCTGGAGTACACGGGCCGGGTGATGCGGCGGCAGGGAGTTATTTTCCTGATCTCCGATTTCCTGGCCCCTGATTTTTCGCGGCCCCTGGGACTGCTGGCCCGGCGTCATGATATGATCGCGGTTTCGGTAAACGATCAGCGGGAACTCGAACTGCCGCCTCTTGGGCTTATCACCCTGAGTGATGCCGAGACCGGAGCCCGGATGCTGGTGGATACCTCTGATCCCGGTTTCAGGAAACAATATGCCCGGCAGACAGCGGCCCGGCGCCAGGCCCTTGACCGTCTTTTCAGATCCAGGGCGGTGGATCATATTCCCCTGGTGCTGAGGCCGGCTGCTCAGCTCAGAGGCGGGGTGCAATACGTTGACGATCTGGTGCGTTTTTTTAAAAGCCGGGAATCGAGAAGATGAGTCAGCAGGTTGATATTTAAGAATAAATCGATGGATTACTGCAAAGCATTTGTCAAAATAATGTTGCTGATTCTGTTGTTGCCTGTGGCGGGCTGTCAGGAGCAGTCGGCTCGGTCTGTTCCGCTTGTCAAGACCGGGCCGGAGGTGAGTGAGCATTACCGGAAGGGGCCGGTGGAGCTGACCCTGGAGGTCGATCACCGGCGGATTAACGCGGCTCAGTTTTTTCACCTTACTCTACGGGTGGAGGGGCCGGAGAATTATGCCTTTAAGCTGCCGGGGCCGGACACAAAGATGGGCAGTCTCAGCCCTGCTGGCGGTAAACTGAATCGTCCGATATTAGTGGGTAAAAATCGGGTTTCTCAGAGCCAGACCTATATCCTGGAACCGCCGGGGCCCGGCAGATTTAAACTTCCGCCGCTTAAGGTTTCGGCCTGGGATACTGACAAAGATAAGGCGGACGTACTGGAATTAGTGAGCGCAGAGATTCCTTTAAGTGTGGAATCTCTGTTTGGACCGGATAAAAAGGGCGGCCTGGCGGATATCGAGCCGCCGGTGAGTCAACCCTTTAACTGGCATCTTTGGGCGGCGGCCGGGATGGGGGCGGTCGTGCTTCTGGCTCTGGTAATCTGGTTGTGGCGGCGGCGCAAGCCCGCAGCTCCATCTCTGCCGCCGCCCCTGCCGCCTGCTGAGCTGGCCAGACGAGAGTTACAGCGGCTCTTGGAACGGCAATTACCTGAGCATGGGCAGGTAAAGGAATTTTACGCCGCCCTTTCTACCATTATCCGCCAGTATTTGGAACGTAATTTTGGGATCAGGGCGCCGGAATTGACCACTGAGGAATTTTTAGCCGAATTGGGACGTCGCCGCTCACAGAGCGGTAGTGTTATAGCTGCTTATAAGGGATTAAGGCCGGAACATCGGTATTTGCTGCGTGATTTCCTGATCCATTGTGATCTGGTTAAATTTGCCCGTCATCGACCGGAGGTGGATGATATTGAGATGGCGGTTACTATCTGTCGGCGCTTTATTGATGAGACCGATGGCCCGGACAGTGGGGGAGTTGACGAAAAACCCCTGCCGGCTTTGGAGTATAGATCATGAGATTTGCTGATCCCCTGGCCCTTGTGCTGCTTCTTTTTCTGCCGCTTATTCTCTATCTGCGGCTCCGGAGCCGGGGGCCGGCCCTGACGTTTTCCAGTTTGAACCTGGTGCCGGCCCGTCTGGGCTGGCGCTGCCGTCTGCACCGGCTGCCTCTCTTTCTGCGGCTTCTCGCTCTGGCTCTGTTGATTATTGCCCTGGCCCGCCCCCAGAGCGGTATGGAGAATATTCGTGAGGTCAATAAGGGGGTAGCCATGGAAATAGTGCTGGATCGTTCAGGCAGTATGGGGCAGGAAATGGATTTTAACGGCCGGAAAATGACCCGCCTGTCGGTGGTGAAAAAAGTGTTTTCTGAATTTGTCAACGGTGGCGGTTCATTACCCGGCCGTCCCAATGATCTTATCGGTATGATTACCTTTGCCCGCTATGCTGATACCATCTGCCCCCTGACACTGGCCCGGGGGCCGCTGCGTGATTTTTTAGACAGTATTAAGGTGGTGCCGCCGAGGAGTCCGGAAAATCGTACCGCCATTGGTGATGCCATTGCCCTGGCTGCCGCTCGTCTGCATATGGCGGAGAAGACCATGGCCCGAGAGACCGGCACCGCGGCCGGGGATTATAAGATTAAAAGCAAGATTATTATCCTGATGACCGATGGTGCCAATAACGCCGGCCGTTATACGCCGGAGGCTGCCGCCGCTCTTGCTGAAAAATGGGGAATTAAGATATACGCCATTGGGGTTGGCGGTAATGATGTGGTTAAGGTACGGACTATTTTCGGTACCCAGATGATTAGAACCGGTAATGGTGTAGATCGGAAGCTGCTGGCCTCTATTGCCGCGCAGACCGGGGGGATTTTCAAGATGGCTGGGGATGGCAGGGCTCTGCAGGATGTCTATAAGCAGATTGATAAACTGGAAAAAAGTAAAGTGGAAAGTATTCGTTTCTTAAATTATAAGGAACATTTCTTTTATTTTGCTTTGAGCGCTCTGCTGCTGCTGCTCGCGGAAACAGCTTTAAGATGTACCGTATTTCGAAGAATACCATAAGATTGCCATGCATCTCTATCATATAAATATGCTCTATTTACTCTGGGTGCTGCCGCTGCCGGCGGCCCTCTTTATCTACGCGGCCCGTAAGCGGCGGCAGGCGGTAGAGGCTCTGGCTCTGGGAGGCGGTGGCATGCCGTCGGCCGTTAAGCGGCCCTGGTGGCGGCCGCTGCTGATTCTTATTGGTCTGGTTTTTTTGATTATCGCCCTGGCCCGCCCGGCCTGGAATCGTAAGGATGTGGTTATCAAACGCAGTGGTCGGGATGTGGTTTTTATGCTTGATGTCTCCCGCAGTATGCTGGCTGAAGATCTGCGGCCCAATCGTCTGACTCAAGCCAAGATGGCCATTAAGGATACCATTGCCTCTCTGCATGGCGATCGGGTTGCCCTGGTTACTTTTGCCGGGAACGCGGTGATTAAATGCCCTCTGACCCTGGATTATGGCTTTTTCCGGCTGGCCCTGGATAATATTACCGGCCCGGATGCTGTTTCCCGCGGCGGTACCAAACTTGGTGACGCCTTGCGTACCGTGCTGAACCAGGTCTTTGACGATCAGGCCAAACAGTATAAGGATATAATTATACTCACCGACGGCGGCGATCATGGCAGTTTTCCGGTGGAGGCCGCCAGGAAGGCGGGGGAGATGGGGATAAGACTGATTATTGTTGGTCTTGGCAACGACAAGGAGGGCAGCCGCATTCCCGTCCTCGACGCCCAGGGCCGTAAGAGCTTTTTGAAATACAAGGGGCGTGAGGTCTGGAGTAAGCTCGATGCCGGCGTTTTACGGCGTATGGCCATGGCTACGCCCGGCGGTCTTTATCTTCCCGTGGCTACCGGCACTATTAACCTGGGGCAGGTCTATCGGCAGATAATGGCCCGCTCCGCCAAAAAAGAGCTGGCCAGCCGTACTCATCGGCAGTATGAAGAGAAATTTCAGATATTTCTGGGTGCGGCCCTGTTTTGTCTGTTGCTGGAGATACTCATTGCCGGACGGAGGCGGACTTCGGGAAATACCGGCAGTGCCGGGAGAGGACAAGCTGCTGTTGTCGCTCTTATTCTGTTTCTTGTACCAGTCACGGCCGTGCGGGCTCAGTCGGTGTCTTCTCTGGTCAAAGAGGGGAACGCTGTTTATAAACAGAGGAAATTTAAAGCGGCCAGAAAAAAATATCAGCAGGCTCTGAAAAAGGCCCCTGATTCACCATATGTTTACTTTGATCTTGGTGATACCCTCTATAAACTGGGAGATTTTAAAGGGGCTGAGGCGGCCTATGAGCAGGCTGTTGCCCGGAGTCGCAAACGCGAATTTCAGGCCGCTGGGATATTTAATCAGGGTAATGCCGCCCTGCGTCAGGCGGAAGAGCTTGTGAAAAAGAGCCCGGAGACTGCTTTGCGGGGTATGGCCGGAAGTTTGAGCTATTACAGGCAGGCTATGACTCTTGAGCCTGGTCTTGATAAGGCGGCACGAAATATCGAGGTGGTTAAAGATAAAATCAAGGCGGTAAAAAAAATCCTGGCCCGTCAACAGGAGGCGGCCAGGGCAGCCCGGCAGGCTCGGAAAAAAATGGCCCGAAAACTGGCTGAAATGAGTAAAAAACAGGCTGCCCTGGCTGCCGGGAATCGTAAGCAGGCCGCTAAATCCGGAAAAGGTAAAGGGGCTGCTGGTGAGAAACAGAAAAAATTAAATAATGAGACTCGGCGGCTGACGAATAAATTAGCCAGACAGCAGGCCGCGCTCCGGGACAGTAATGGAGCCAGGGCCGCCAAAGACCTGCGGCAGGCCATGGAGAGCCAGAAAAAGGCCCTGCAGAGTTTAAAGAATAAACAACTGAAGGAGGCAGCCGCTAATCAGGATAAAGCGGCGGATAAATTACGGCAGGCCATGGCCGATTTGCTGGCCGGAAAGCCTGATAAATCGCAAACGAAGCCGAATAAAAATGGCAGCGGTAATAAAAAACATATTAAGCAGGATAATATGAGGGCGGGCAGCCATAATCATAAAAGTGCCGTAAAAAAGGCCGCTGAAGCCGGAGATAAAAAAGAGGCCGCGGCTAATAAGGTTGGTCAAAACAAACAGGCTCAACAAAATAAACATCCTGTGAACGGAATTCAGGCCGATAACGATCAGACCGCCAGAAATATTTTAGAGCAGGAGAGGCGGAATGATTTGCGCCGTCAAGTGAGAAAAAGAAGTGAATATGAAGCGGTTGATAAAGACTGGTAGGCATATTCAGGCTGTTATCGGGTGGCAGTTGTCACTTTTGATACTGACGGCTTTTCTTGCCCTGTGGGCTGGAGCGGTATTGGCGGCGGATATCAGCGTTAATGCCGTGGTGGATCAGCAGCATGTCTCGGTTGGTGAGGGGATTATGCTGCAGATTCAGGTGGATGGTAATGACTCCCCTGGCGCCCCTGATCTCTCCGCTCTCACTGATTTTAAGGTGGAATCCCTGGGCGGTCAGCAGAATAGCAGTTCTTCCATATCCTTTATAAACGGGCAGCTGTCCAAGGTGAGCCATGAGGGGTATGTCTTTAATTACCGGCTGACGCCCCGCAAGGCCGGTCAGCTGATTATTCCCGCGCTTAAACTTCATATTGCCGGGCGGGATTATTTCACCACCCCCATTGATATTCTGGCGATGCCGCCTCACGAACTGCGGGATTTTAAATTACGCCTGCGTTTAGAGAAGAATACCTGCTATGTTGGCGAGCCGGTGCGGCTCACCGTCAGCTGGTATATCGGCCGGGATGTTAAGGGCTTTAATTTCAATCTGCCTTTTCTGCGTAATGATAAGCTGCGGGTTCGGGTTGATTCAGCCGCTTCAGGCCCGGCAAATAAGGCTGGTATCATCAATTTGACCCTTGACGGCGGCCTGGAGGTGGCGGCCCGGAAAGGGACGGGCAGGCTGCAGGGCCACGATTTTACCACCTTGACTTTCAGCCTGGTACTGGTTCCCAGGCAGGCGGGAACTATCAAGCTGGCCCAGGCTACGGTGTCGGCCAAGACCCTGGCCCCTCAGGCTCGCAGCCGGTCATTTTCGCCATTTTTTAATGATAACTTTTTTGGCCAGTCCCTGTATCAAAGCGTGGTGGTACCATCCAACACACTGGAATTGATTGTAAAGCCCCTGCCCGCCGAGGGGCGGCCCGCTGATTTCAACGGCCTGGTGGGCAACTATTCACTCCTGGTTATGGCTGTACCCCGCAAGGTACGGGTGGGCGACCCCATTACCCTGACCATCCAGGTGGCCGGCCCCTACGCCGATTATGTTCACTTGCCCTCTCTGCGCGCTCAACTGCCGGCGCGTGATTTTAAGGTACCCGTTGAAATGGCGCCTGGTGAAGGGCAGGGGCCGCTCAAGACCTTCACCCAGACCGTGCGGGTTCGTCACCCGGGGGTGAAAAGTATTCCGCCGTTGTCGTTGAGTTTTTTTAATGTCAAAACCGGCCGCTATGAGACCATTCATTCCAAACCGGTGCCGCTGCAGGTGAGTGCCAACCGGGTGGTGACGGCGGCTGATGCTCAGGGACTTGGGCCGGTCATTGGCAGTAAGCAGAGTCTTAAACAGGCTGGAGGCGGTATAAATTATAATTATGAAACTCCTGACGTATTGGTTAATGAGGAGGGAACCGTAGTCGGGATTCCAGGCCGGGTTGTGGTTGGGGCTATTGTCGGTTTGCCGCCTCTTTTTTATCTGCTGGCCCTGTTGATAATGGTACTCCGGCACCGTTTGCCGGCTCTTAACTCCCGGCGGGCGGCCCGTAATGCCTATCAGACGCTGCGCAAGGAGCTGCGGGAGATAAAGTCCCCCGGCGATGGCAGGGGGTATGAACGCCTGAGCAAGGCCTTAACCCGTTATTTAAGGCTTAAATTAGATCTTAAACAGGCATTGCTTACTAATGCCGATATCAGAGAGGCCCTGTATAATCAGGGGGTTGGAGACGAAGAGGTTAAACGGATGCTGGAAGTGCTGAAAAAATGTGAGGCCGGGGTCTATGCCGGTTCAGCCGCCCCGGTGAAGCTCGAAAACCTATTGGCCATGGCCGGCGAGGCCGCCCGGAAAATTGACTTAAGTGCCCGGCGGCCGGGAGGGGGAAAACATGAGAACTGATAAGTGCTCAATAAACCACACTCCCGCATACGATCATGGTTGTCCCGCTGACTTTATAACTTCCCGAAATGTAGTGGTACGACTGCGATCGTACGCGAGCCTTTCTGGGACGCTTATTGTCCTGCTGCTGATTTCCTTATTGTCAGGTTCGGCTTTAGCGGCCTCTGGGAGCCTGACTCATCAAGAGGCTCTGACGATGTTCAGGGAGGCCAATGATTTTTTCCGGCAGGCCGGTAAAGTGGGAGAGGGGCCGGAGGCGGTAAGGTTGTATAATAAAGCCCTGCGGCGTTATGAACGTTTAAGGCGGAGTGGAATTCATAACGGTAAGCTATATTATAATATTGGTAATACCTGGTTCCGCCTTCATGATACGGGCCGGGCAATTTTAAATTATCGCCGGGCTCAGCGTTATATAGCCGGTGACGAAAATCTGGCCCAGAATCTGGCCTTTGTTAAAAGTCTGCAGCCGGATAAAATTGTCCCCCGGCAGCGGAGCGAGATCTTAAAAACTCTGTTCTTCTGGCATTACGATTTGCCGGTTAATATTCGCTGGTGGCTGTTTGCCGCCTCCTGGCTGTTGTTGTGGGGGGTACTTCTTGTTCACCTGCGGCGGCGGAGCCGGGTCGGGGCGGGGGTTCTCTGGCCCCTGGTACCGGCCCTGCTTCTGGGCGGCTCTCTGCTGGTGAGTTATCGGTATCCCCCGGCTCCGGCCGGGGTGCTCACCGCGAAAGAAGTGATGGCGAGAAAGGGCGACGGCCTTATATATAAGCCAAGTTTTACCACTCCGCTTCACGCCGGGCTCGAATTTCGTCTTCTGGAGCGCCGGGGCGGCTGGTGGCATATCCGGCTGATTAACGGTCGGGAATGCTGGATTCCGGCGGTCAGCGCGGCGATAATTTAGTCGTGGGGAACTTAAATGCGTGCAGCAGGATGTGCACGCTTACCTCAATAATGCACGGTCAGCCACACGGTTTCCCCCTCCCCGGTCCATGAGACCCGATGCCGCTCATGGGGTGGAATATTAAGGTATGATCCGGCGGTAAGATGGAGACTGCGGCCAGATTCAAATTCTATCTCCGCCTCCCCCTTAAGAACTATAACCCACTCGTTATCCTGCTGGTCGTACCAGAACCCTGGAGCCGATTTATGTCCCCTGGAGATTATTCGTTCGATTCTAACCTGTTGGCTGGCGCAGATAGTCTCAATAAACTCTGTTTTTAAGTCAGCTGGAATTTCGGCAAAGATATTTTTTGTTTTCATTGTTATGATAAAATGCAGTGCTGCCCTGTTTTATGCTCAGGACGGGAAAACAAGTCCATGGAGCGTTTATGATGCAAGTCCTTAACCGGACATTACCGAATAAAAGGAGAATCTATGTTAACCGCGAAAGAAATTATGACAACGGATGTAATTTCCGTACCGCCCGACATGCCGGTGGAAGATTTGGCGGCCCTGTTTTGTGAACACAAGATCGGCGGCGCACCGGTTATGGAGGACGGGAATTTATTGGGGGTAGTGACGGAAAGTGATCTCATAGACCAGAATAAAAATCTTCATATTCCCACGGTGATTAATATTCTTGATGCTGTATTTGTCCTTAATCCTAATAAAGTGGATCAGGAATTTCAGAAAATGGCGGGCCGCACGGTGCGGGATATTTTTTCCAGGCATTCAGTGACAGTCGGTGAGGATACGCCGCTCAATGAGATAGCCACTCTTATGGCGGAAAAGCATGTGCATACCCTGCCGGTGGTCACGGATGGTAAGCTGGTGGGCATTGTTGGTAAATCCGATTTGATTAAGTCCATAATTATGAAGGAGTAAGTAACTTTTAATGACGTCCGTCAACTATAGGTAATCGCATGTGGATTGATACTTGTAAAACATTAAAAGATGAACATTCAACACCGAACACCGAACACCGAATTAACTATAAAGCCAAATTGTATCAGCAAGATTTGCTTTTGGGTGTTTTTTGCTTTTTGTATGTAACCATACTAATTATCCTTTCCCTGCCAGGACGACCAGTCGATCTCATTTTCAGCCACATGAAAGAGAGCGGCCACGACCCGGCGGTCATATCGGGTCCCGGACTCTTGCAGGAATTTATCCAAGGCTTCCTCCACGGTCATTTTCTCCCGGTAGGCCCTGGGGCTGATCATGGCGACAAAGGCGTTGGCTGCCGCTATAATTCGGGCGGGCGGGATTATGGCCTCGCCTTTGAGCCCGGCGGGGTGCCCGCTGCCATCTAAAAATTCATTTTTCTGGATAATGGTCGTCAGCACCGGCCCTTCAAAATCAATACCGGCCAGGATCTCCCCGGCAAATTCTGTTTCCTGCCGCAGTATGGCCCGCTCTGCGCTGCTGAGCGGCCCGGTCTTGGCAAGAAGCTCTTTAGGAATAAAGAGCTTGCCGATATTGCAGAGATTGGCGGCTGTTTCCAGCACATTGCGGTCGGCCTCCGTAAGCTCCATGCTGCGGGCGATTGCCAGGGCGATTTTTGCCGTGTTGGCGGAATGGTTGGCGGAGTAGGGATCGTGGATATCAATGGCCCGCATGAGGGCCTTAACCGTCTGCTCCATGAGACGCGCCTTTTTGGCCTGTAAGTCGCGCAGCAGAGTAATATCATGCAGGCTGACCAGAATAGCGTCGTTAGCTGATGAACCGCGGTATACTATGGGAATACAGGCCGCGTGAAAGCGCAGCTGCCGCCCATGCAGTTCAAGGTCTATTTCACTGATAACCGATGTTCCCTTCTCCCGCGCGGTTCGCAAAAGGGGCTGAAAGCGTTTTGCCGCCGCCGGGCCGAAGACATTGCTCAGGCTTTTCCCGTCCAGATCCCCGGCTGCAACCTCAAGAGACTGGGCCAGTGTCCGGTTGGCGAAGAGCAGCAGTCCCTTAAAATCGATGAGAAATATATAGTCATTAATGTTGTTATTGATGGCATTAAGCAGGTGAGTCTGGGTGGTCAGTCTGGAGGACACCCGGCGCTCCCTTTCGTTGCTGCCGTAGAACCAGGCGGCTGACAACAGGGCGGCGATTAGAAAGAGGGCTAAGAGCAGGGTCAGCTGTAAAAAGCGCTGGTGGCTGCGTGATTCTTTAAGTGCCTCGTCGGCATTGATTTTCTGGATCAGGAGCCAGGGCAGGCCGGTCAGGACGCGGCTGGTGGCCAGAACCTCTACCCCGGCATAATCACGCATCTGCGTAAATCCACCTGGATGAGCCAGCATATAAGCGGCGGTTAGATCCCTGGAATTGGCCGCTAAGCGGCGTTCAAGAGGCGGGGTTCCATCTGCCAGCGGTGAAACGTAGGTAATAAGGTTTCCGTTACGACGTACCAGCAGGGCCTCGTCTGAACGGGTCACGACCGAGCCCGAAGCCAGCAGCGGGAAGAGCGACTCCCTGGCGTTTTTCAGCCCCACAAGCACGGCGATTACCTGTTTACCGCCGCTGGGCATCTGTAAGGCAAAAACCGGGGTCAAGAAACCAACCAGCACATGGCCGCCCTCACTTTTAAACAGTCCGTACAGACGGGGCCGGCCGGATTTAAGCACCTCGGCTGCCGCCTTTCGTAAGCCGTTATTTAAGGCCGGCATCCCCCGCGTGGCGGTAATGACGACTGATCTGGGGCCGATTAAGGTCAGGCCGGCGTTGGCCTCAAAGGCGATATTGGCCGGTACCAGCGGGCCGGTTTGCGAGTTATCCGCGAAGCCGTCCCGTGCGGCCGTAACCCGGATGAGGTTGCGCAGATAGGAGAGCTGGGCCGGTTCCGTCTCGCCCGGAGTTTCCGGCCGTCTCAGGAGTTCCTGGGTGTAGAGCTGCAAGGAGCCGTTTCCCGCCAGTTCAGTGAGCTTGGCAAATTGGGCGGCGGCCCACTGGCGGAGCTGGGCCGCCCGGCTGTCCGCCATGACATTCAGGGTGATCTGCCAGGTGTTGAGATCACGCTGCCGCTCGTAACGAACCAGGGACTGAATTGACCAGATTCCCGCCGCGATAAAGAGCAGCAGCAGAATGACGGCACCGATAAAAACCTGTTTTTCGTTTTTCCTGTTTTTTTCGTTTTCAGCCATGGAGCACCATTTTATTTGGATATAATTATAATATTATGTTTGGATAAATTATTTCAGGGGTGGAAGTGTGCTGGGTGGTGTTCATGGGGTGCTTACAGGTGGAACGTGCAGCCACCACTCCTTTTCGTTGAGAGAATAAAGCGGTACATAGTGGTGTATCAGTTTCTGGGAAACGATCTCCTGGCTCTGATTATCTAAAACAAGGATGTCATTTCGGGTAAGGAACAACAGCACCGCGTGCTGAACCCGCAGATTAGTATCCTGGAGAATAAGGAGCCGGATCTTGTCCGGCCCATAGCCCAGCCAGCGCAGGGAAAAAAATTTGGTGATCGCGTAGTCCTCGCAGTCGCCGCCCCTGGCTAAAAACTGTTTAGGGATGGCCCAGTAGTCTTCCACGCCGTAATTATCAATATCAAGGACATATTTTTTCTGGTTGGCGTAGCGGTTAACGGCCTTGAGCTGCTGTGCCTGGGGCTCATTTTTTATTTTGGCTAAAAAGGCGAACCATTCGTTGAGATGACAACGGTTAAAAAAACTCTCGGTGCAGTTCCCGTCCGGTACATCCTCGGTGATGTGCCGTTCAAGGACGCTCAACCATTGGGGTAAGTACTGCATGTCGTGTTCCGGTACTTCCTTGTAATTGAATATTCGCGGATGAGCGGCAGCCGGTGATGAGGTCAGACCGGAAATAAAAAGCGTTGCGAGAAGAAGCGCTAAAAAATGGCGGGATGATGAGTGACCGGTAAAAAGGCAGCGAAAAGTTTTATGTAAGCGCTCCATAAACCACACTCTTGATATTATAACATCTCGGAATGTAAGGGCTTCAGGGGCGCCCCTGAAAGCAGAGAACTATGCCCGTTGCAGGCTGAACATAAATCCGGAATGAAGTTACAGAATCAGTTACTTTTTTCAGGGTAATTTGTCAACCCAAAAGAAAATGCTCTGTTTGAGTTCCATGAGTTTACCGGTAAGCGTAAAGATAATCTTGAGGATCATGAAATTTAATGGTATCGCTTACCATATAACGATTATGGAGACGGCCTTGTTGTTTAACGGGAGGGCCAGAAGTCTCGTTGCTGGAAAATACCCGTACGAATTCTGCCGGAGAATATTTTATGACTATAGACCATCTTATTGCTGACGATCCCTTCTTCTTTGATCAGGAAAAGCTCCTGGAAATTGCCGATAATAAGACCGTAAAAGCCGGTCTGATTTATTATAAGGAGAACCGGGTAATTGAGGTTGATGAAGACCGGGAACTGCTCTGGGGCCGTGTTGAGGATGAGGAGCCTGATGTCTATTGTGAGGTGGAAATCCGGCCCGGTGCAGATGGTATAAGCTGTCAGTGCCAATGCGGCAGCTCGTCGGCTGAGGGGGTCTGTCGTCATGTAGTGGCTGTGCTTTTTGCCTATGCCGATCAAGGTGGTGAAGATCGGGAAATGCTCTCCGCCGTTGATAATGCCATTAAAGACCGGGCCAGGCGCGGCCGCTCCGAGGTGCAGGTTCAGCCCACCAGCGGTGAGCCCTGGTTTGGTGTCTGGCATGCCGCCTCCTTAAAATCATCTACTCATTTTAATAAGTCCTACCGGGTGACGATCCGTAGTCTTTACCGGCGGGCTAATCTCTGTAACTGCCCGGATTTTGCTAATAATCAACTGGGCACCTGCAAACATATCGAGGCCGTTCTCCATAAGATCAGAAAGCATGCTGATTACGATAAGTTCAAGAACCAGCCGGCTCCCTTTCCTTATGTTTATTTATCCTGGGAGGTTGATAACGCTCCCCGGATATGTCTGCACCGTCCCCGGAAGACAGCGGCTGATCTTGAGAGTATTCTTAATGATTATTTTTCCGCGGCCGGCCCTTTCAGCCGCCGCCTGCCAGACGATTTTTTTCGCTTTACGGAGATTGTTGAAGAGCGGGGAGATGTTCATATTGGCGAAGACGCGGTGGAATATGCCCGGCATCAGGCGGCAGACGCCGCCCGCCGTCTGCGGTCTGCTGAAATTCAGACCCGGATACGGGACAGCGGCCGGGTGCCTGGGGTCAAGGCCCGTCTCTATCCCTATCAGATAGAAGGAACGGCATTTCTGGCCGGTACAGGCCGGGCGTTGCTGGCCGATGATATGGGGCTGGGCAAGACCCTGCAGGCCATCAGTGCTGCTGTCTGGCTGAGGCAGTACGAAGATGTTAAAAGAACTCTCATTATCTGCCCCGCCTCTCTTAAACAGCAATGGGCCAGGGAAATTGCCAGGTTCACTGATCTCACCACCCAGGTTGTGCAGGGGCCGCCTGCCGAGCGTGGTGTGCAGTATCGCCGTGATTGTGATTTTTTTATTATCAATTATGAGCTTGTCCGGCGTGATCTTTCGGTTATTAATGAAACCCTGCGTCCCGACCTGATTATATTAGACGAGGCACAGCGGATTAAGAACTGGCGTACCCAGATTGCCTCGGCGGTGAAGTTAATCCCCAGCCGTTATGCCTTTGTTCTTTCCGGCACACCGCTGGAAAATCGTTTAGAGGAATTATACAGCCTGATGCAGGTGGTTGACCCCGGAATTTTAGGGCCGCTGTGGCGTTATATGATGGATTTTCATGTTACTGATGAACGGGGCAAGGTATTGGGCTATCGCAATCTCTCCATTCTGCGTCAGCGTCTGGTGCCGGTGATGCTGCGCCGTGACCGGCACCTGGTCAGTAAGCAGCTCCCTGACCGCATTGAGCAGCGCCTTGATGTGGAATTAACCGGCAAGCAGCGGGAACTGCATGATTCTGCCATGAATTCGGCTGGAATCCTGGCTAAGATTGCCAGACACCGTCCCCTGACTCCCAGCGAGCAGAACCGCCTGATGGCCGCCCTGCAGCAGGCCCGTATGGCCTGTGATGCCGCTGGTCTGGTGGATAAGGAGACGGAGGGCTCCCCCAAGATTGATGAACTGGCCGATATTCTCAGCGAGGTTTGTCTGCAGTCCGGGCTTAAAGCCGTGGTCTTTTCGCAATGGAAATTAATGACTGAAATGGTGGAAAGCCGCCTGCGCCGGTTAAAAATTGGTTATGTCTGTCTCCATGGCGGGGTGCCGACGGCAAAACGCGGCGCCCTGATGGACAGTTTTCGTGATGATGACAGTATTCAGGTCTTTCTTTCCACCGACGCCGGCGGGGTGGGACTTAATCTGCAAAGCGGTTCGGTGCTCATCAACCTTGATGTCCCTTGGAATCCGGCGGTACTGGAACAGCGTAACGGCCGGGTACACCGCCTGGGGCAGACCCGTAAGGTGCAGATTATCACAATGGTGGCAGCCGATTCCTATGAAGAACAGGTCTTCTCTCTGGTGCGGAATAAACAAAATCTCTTTGATAATGTTTTTTCTGATGATGCCTCCGAAGACGTGGTGGGAGTTTCCAAAAAGCTGCTGGAGACCTTGCTGGCAGATAGTGAAGCAAAGAAAGAGGACGATACGGATGAGGTGGCGCGGGTTACGGAAACTCTCTCCGATGCTGTTGAACCTGCCGTCGGGGAGGCGGCAGGTGAAATCATTGAGCGGGGAGATGGCGGGGATGATGGACTGATTGAAGAAAATATTACTCATTGTATTGAGGAGTTGCAGCAGGCCTTTGGCGCGAGGATTGAGCGGATTATGGGGACGGGCGGCGGTTTGCTGGCGGTACTGAATGAGGTGGATGATGGGGCGGATCGTGTTGCCGCCCGTCTGTCATCGCCAATGGTGCCGGTGGCGGTTATTGATCTTCGCACCTTAAAGGGCCTTTCCCGTCTCGGCGGCGGCTCGCCGGTTGCGGGCGGCAAGACCTATTATGAAGCCGGGGATGAAGAGGCCGGGGAACCCCGTTTAATGACCATGGCTAAAGAAAAATTTAAGGCGGCTCAGGTGCTTGCCGGTCAGCAGTTGATAAGCGGGGCGGTGGAGGTTTTGCAGTCTTCCCTGCTGGCCGCTGCCGCGCACCGGGCAGGTCGGGAGCATCCGGTATCGGCCGGGGAGGCCGCGGTATGGCTCTATGGTGAGGCTCTGCCCAGGGGGGTTCTTGACCAGCGGGAGGCCGCGCTCATCAGCAGAGGTATCGCCTTGAGTCAGTGTCCGTCAGTGCCGGAGCCTCTTCTGGCCGATCTTCTGCGGGATACGGAGTTGTTTGTTAATGCCGGGATTTCCGATCTGTACAAGGTCTGAATGCGGTGGGCCTCGATTTTAACACCCTTGTCCAGCTCCGCGAAAATCATCCAGCCTGGCGGCTTCTGACTGCTATAAGGCGGCCGGAGCCGATAGCCGGGAGCGCAGCCTGCGTTCCTACGTTATGGGCTATTATAAAACGGAGCGCAGTGACTCCGGCCGCGCCTCAAAGCCGGTGGCTCCGCGTGACCATAACAGTTATTCGGTTATTCTGACGGTATTCGGCAACGCTGGTTACGGTCAGATTCTGACCCTGGCTCAGGTCTTCTGGAGCAAGGATTTAATGGGGCAGCCGAATAGTTTTTATCTGGTCGCCGGTCAGGCTCTGACCATCCCCGAACATTTCGCTAATTTTGGCTCCGATATAAATCTTCTGCGAAAACGTCTGCGGGCTGCGCCTTGAGCAGGAGCGGATCAACTACGCATATCTTCAAAGTGCCCTGGCAGAACTGGAGTAAGCGCCCCATGAACCCCCTGCTGCACGCATTTAAGTCCCCCAATATACAGGGGTATTATCGGGGGGCTTAAATGCGCACAGCAGGGCGTCCCTGAAACGCTTACATTCCGAGATGTTATAAAGTCAAGAGTGTGGTTTATGAGGCGCTTACGAACTGGAAGCTGCCATATAATGTTCATTGCAAGCTAAAAAGAAAAAAACACCTCTTTACTCGTATGCGAGGGTTTCAGGGTGTTCATGGGGCGCTTACCTTTACTCGTAAATTACGTCATTGCCTTTATGGGGCCGGATGTAATACAAATTTGTGAAAATAGCATAAATATGGCTGTTTAAAAGATCAGCGTTTAAAAATTGAACGTCTAACACCGAACATTCAACATCTAACTATTTTGCTGGTTTAATATGGGATCAGTTTTATTTTGAGGAGATCCTTAAGCAATTGGAAGTGGTTGTCGAGGGAATATATTTCACAGTGATTTTGCTTTGCATTTTGAACAATTATTAAATCTGGTATTCCAACTCCATTGATTCCGCTCTTGAGACATTTGTATTGGTACTCAACGATCTTCTCCCAATTAACAATTAATTCTAATTTGTTGATATTATAGAGTAACTTAATAAGTTTTCTGTGATTTCTAATTTTCAGGAATGGGATTAACTCTGTAAGTATTAAGTCGTTTGTTACTACAAGATTTTCGTCTATTAAAAAATCAAGTTTTTCAAAATTATTTCCTTTTCTGAAATATTCTATCCATATAGACGTATCGACTAAAACCGACATTCTCGATCCCTGATAGCCTTGAGGTCAATATCCAGATCAACTTTTCCTTTGAATTTTTTCAACCCGGAAATTTTTGATTTTCTTATTAACTGTTCAAGTGCGGTAATTATTACTTTTGTTTTGGTTTGAATATGGGTGCTCTTCATGGCTTCCTGTAATAAATCTTCCGGCAGATCCAGTGTTGTTCTCATAATCGCCCTCCTTTATGCACAATAATATTATATCATGCATATGACGTCAATTTTTTTCTCCGCCGAATCAGCCTCTTTCGTGTGATTCCTGCAGAATATCTTGATTAATATGGATGTAAGCGCCCCATGAACAGTCTTACATATTCAAGATATTATAAAGTCAGCGGTACGACCATGATCGTATGCTCATTTTATTGATCCGACTTTAAAACCGCCAGGAAGGCATTCTGGGGAATATCCACATTACCCACGGTCTTCATCCGTTTCTTACCTGCCTTTTGTTTTTCTAATAACTTTCTTTTTCTGGTGATGTCGCCGCCATAACACTTGGCGGTGACATCCTTGCGCAGGGCCGAGATGGTGGTGCGGGCAATGATGTTACCGCCGATGGCGGCCTGGATGGCAATTTTGAACATCTGGCGCGGGATTTCCTCTTTCAGCTTTTCGCAGGCGTGCAGGCCGCGTTCCCTGGCCTTGGAGCGGTGAACAAGCTGGGCCAGGGCATCCACTCTTTCGCCATTTACCATAATATCCAATTTTACCAGATCGCTGGGGCGATAATCTAATAACTCATAATCAAAGGAGCCGTACCCCTGAGTTATGGATTTTAATTTGTCATAAAAGTCGTAAATTATTTCGGCCAGAGGAATTTCACAGGTGAATTCAATACGGCCGGGGGTGGGGTAGTGGTAGTTGGTGTTTTCTCCCCGCCTCTCCATGCACAGGTTCATAACTGCCCCCATATAACGTTCCGGGATCAGGATGCCGGCCTTGATAAAGGGCTCCTCTGTGCTTTTGAGCAGAGTAGGGTCGGGGAAATAGGCGGGGTTGTCCACCTCTAAGAGTGAGTCGTCATTTAGGTAAAAATGATAGTTCACCGAGGGGACGGTGAGGATGAGAGGGATGTCAAACTCCCTTTCCAGGCGTTCCTGCACAACCTCAAGATGGAGAAGACCTAAAAAACCGCAGCGAAAGCCAAAACCCAGCGCCGATGATGAGTCCTTCTGGTAGGTCAGGGCGGCATCATTCAGTTTCAGCTTTTCAATGGCGGTGGCCAGGTTTTCGTATTCATCGGTGGAGATGGGATAGAGGGACGAAAATACAACCTGTCTGATCTCCTGAAAGCCTGGCAGTGCCGCGGCGCAGGGCCGGTCTTTCAGGGTGATTGTGTCCCCCGGCCGGGTGTCGGAAACCGTTTTTACCCCGGCAATAATATAGCCGATCTCACCGGCCTGTAAAGATTTGCGGGGGGTGCGGTTCAGATCAAAATGGCCCACCTCCTCAACCTTGTAGGAGGCTCCGTTTGACATGAAAATGATGGTGTCTCCGGCCTTAATTGTGCCCTGAAATAAGCGGCAGGAGATAATTGTTCCCCGAAAGGCATCATAATTAGCATCGAAGATCAGGGCCTCCAGGGGGGCTTTGCTGTCGCCCACGGGCGGCGGCAGGTGATTGACGATGGCCTCCAGGACCTCTTCAACCCCTTCGCCGGTCTTGGCTGAGCAGCGAATAATATTTTCGCCGTCCAACCCCAGATCCTCTTCAATTTGAAAGGCCACGCTGTCCGGATCAGCGGCGGGAAGGTCTATTTTATTTAAAATGGGGATTATTTCCAGGTCGTTTTCCATGGCTAAATAGAGATTGGCCAGGGTCTGGGCCTCGACCCCCTGGGAGGCATCTACCAGCAGCAGGGCGCCCTCACAGGAGGACAGGGCTCTGGAGACCTCGTAGCTGAAATCAACATGGCCCGGGGTGTCTACCAGGTTCAGGAGATATTGTTTACCGTCCCGGGCCTTGTAAGGCAGGCAGATGGTCTGGCTCTTGATCGTGATTCCCCGTTCACGCTCAATATCCATGGAGTCTAAAAGCTGATTTTTAAATTCCCGGTCACTGACCATGCCGCAGAGCTGAATCATACGGTCGGCTAAAGTGGATTTACCGTGATCGATATGGGCGATTAT
Organism: Desulfobacterota bacterium M19; assembly: GCA_048820955.1. Classification (GTDB taxonomy): domain Bacteria; phylum Desulfobacterota; class Desulfobulbia; order Desulfobulbales; family VMSU01; genus JAADIV01. Next base: position 147,238 of record JBMERE010000005.1, read on the forward strand.
GCTGAAGTTGCGTATGTTGTTCATTGTATAATTCTGCTGGATGTTTTATATTTAAAAATTTTGTGTAACTTTTGTAACTGTGCAGCCGTCTCACGCCATGTTATACCTGCGGGCTGTTGATTAGTATATGAACAGGATTATAAGAGAAAGACTGAGAATCTAAGTTCTGGATGGTTACTGTGATGGCGTCGCAGCATGAAATGAACAGTCCATCACTGTTAAATAGCATAAAAAGGCCGATAAAAATAGCGTAAATTTTTATGTTTTGAGGTAATTTGTTTTATTCTCCTCTGTGCGGGCGACTTTAATAAATAAAACATCGTGAAAAAAGACAATACATTAAAAAATATAGCGCCTGGCGATATAGCGGAAAACATAAATCCTCTGGTTACCCTGCCGGAAACTGATAATCTGCCTGTTCTTACCCACCCCGGCCTGCATCGTTATCTGCAGGAAATCAGCCAGTATGAACTGCTCAGCCGGGAAGAGGCCGATGCCCTGGCGGTTAAATTCAAGGAAGAGGGCTCGCAGGAGGCCGCCTATAAGCTGGTGACTGCCAACCTGCGGCTCGTGGTCAAGGTGGCCATGGATTTTCAGAAATACTGGATGACCAATTTTCTGGATCTGATTCAGGAGGGCAACGTAGGGCTGGTGCAGGCGGTAAAAAAGTTTGACCCCTACCGTGGAGTTAAATTCTCCTATTATGCCGCCTATTGGATCAGAGCCTATATCCTTAAATTTATTATGGATAATTGGCGCTTGGTGAAGATTGGCACTACCCAGGCTCAGCGCAAGCTCTTTTTCAGCCTGAATAAGGAGCGTAAACTCCTTGAGGCCCAGGGGTTTAAGGCGGAGCCCAAACTCCTGGCCCAGCGTTTAAACGTCAAGGAGAGTGAAATTATTGAGATGAGCCAGCGCATGGGAGGTGGTGATGTCTCTCTTGAGAGTCCCCTGCGTGATGACTCCGATGATCAACAGAAGGATTTTATAATCGCCGGTGGTCAGAGTGTGGAAGAACATGTGGCCAATAATGAGATCAAGGAACGGCTGGCCATGGTTCTGACAAAATTACAGGAACACCTGAATCCCAAGGAACAAATGATCCTGCGTGACCGTCTGTTGCAGGATGATAATGTAACTCTGCAGGATATTGCCGATCAATTTGGTATCTCCAGGGAGAGGGTTCGGCAGATTGAGGCCAATTTGCTGAAGAAGATGAAGAAATTTTTTGAAGAAGAAATGCCGGATATTAAAGATTTTCTGGATGAGGCTGTTGACAGCTGGCGGAAATAATTCTTTTTTTGACTGGCGTATAATACGCCCCTGCAGGGAAGGGGAATAATGTCGTGAACGGGGTGTTAAGGACGATATGCGTGTACCATTACTGGATTTGAAAGAGCAGTTAAAACCTCTGCGGGCTGAGATGCTGGCCGGGATTACGGAGTTGATTGATTCCACTGCCTATATTCTTGGGGAGCGGGTGGAGGCCCTGGAGGCGGGGGTGGCGGAGTACTGTGGCACCAGGCATGGTATCGGGGTTTCAAGCGGCACGGATGCCCTGCTGGCCGCCCTCATGGCCCTGAAAGTGGGGCCGGGTGATTTTGTTCTCACTACTCCATATACCTTTATCGCTACCATCGGCAGTATTCTTCGTCTTGGAGCCAAACCGCTGTTCGCTGATATTGATCCGCTTTCTTATAATATTTCGCCTGAGGCTATGGAGGAGGTGCTGAATAATCCGCGCTGGCAGGGGAGAATAAAGGCCGTTCTGCCGGTGCACCTCTATGGTCAATGTGCTGATATGACAGCCATTACTGCCTTGGCGCGGCAATACGGCATTCCCATTGTGGAGGACGCGGCTCAGGCCATTGGAGCGGTTTGTCCGCTCGTCAGCGGCGGACGGACGGTCTGGCGGCGGGCGGGAAGCATGGGGCAGGCCGGTTGTTTTTCATTCTTCCCCAGCAAGAATCTGGGTGGGATTGGTGACGGCGGGATGATTACGGTTGATGATGATGACCTGGCGGAGCTTATCCGGGTTATCCGGGTGCATGGTGGCTCAACGAGTTATTTTCATGCTGTTTTAGGTGGTAATTTTCGTATTGATCCCATCCAGGCGGCGGCTCTGAATGTGAAATTACCCCATCTGCCGGACTGGCATAAGGCCCGGCGGCAGAACGCCTCCCTCTATTGTGAGCTGCTGGCCGAATGCGGTTTGAGTGCCAATGAGGTTACGCCGCCCACGGCTGTGTATGCCGGGGCCGCGGCCCTGGATGGTGAGGCGGCTGTTGATTATCATATCTATAATCAATTTGTTATCCGCTGCCGGCGGCGGGATGAATTGAAAGACTATCTCCAGGCCCATGAAGTGGGCTGCGCGATTTATTATCCTGTACCCATGCATAAACAGGCTTGTGTGGCAGATATGGGTCTGAATGATCTGCGGATGCCGGCGGCGGAGCTCGCGGCGGCGGAGACTCTGGCCCTGCCCGTTTATCCGGAATTAAGCCGGGATATGATTCATTTTGTGGTTGAAAATATCTATAATTTTTACCGTCAGGCCCGCTGAATTTAACGGTGGTCATGCCGCGGGTATGAGATTTCTGTATGCGCCGGAAACTGATAAATTTTAGCCTGGGTTTTCCCCTTCTTTTTTTTGTCGGGATATTTATAATTCCTCTGCCTTCCTATGCCGCGGAGTGCGCGATTGCCCCTTCCCCTGATTTTCTCCGTAGTTTTTCTTTTAGTAATATACCCTGGCCTGAGGTTTTAAAACCTGGTTCAGTTCTGATTAAAACCCTGAGTTCCGCAAAACATCCGGTTTGGGAGACTGTCTGGAACAGAGCACGCCGACAGGCAGCGGCCGGCAGTCTGAAGGGGGCGGTTATAAGTTATCGCCAGGCTCTGGCAGCCAAGCCTGATCTTAAAGCGGCGGCCTGGGAACTTGCCAATGTTCTTCATGCCCTGGGCCGGGATAATGAGGCCGTTAAGCTGTTGACGAATATGGGAGATGGGGGCCCGCAATATCTTCGCACCATGGCTGCTCTGGAGGTTAACGCCGCTCATTTCCAGTTGGCGGCTGAATATTTTATTTCTCTTTTAAAAAACAACCCTGCTGACCAGAAAAGTCTTGCCGGCGCGGCCTTTGCTCTGCTCAAGGCCGGGGATTCCGGCGCGGCTATGCCCTATTTGGAAAAATTGTTTAAATTATCACCAGACAGTCCTGGCCTGAGACTGGCTTTGGCCTGTCTGAGCTATGAGCGTGGTGATTATAAAACTGCCAGCCGTATCTTCATCTCTCTAAGCGGAGCCGCCGATACTCCCTGGCGTATTTTACGTTATACGGCCTTGAGCCTGGAGCATAGTGATAAAGGCCGGGCTGTTTCTTACTGGCAGCGGCTGCTTGCCCGTCGTCCCATGGACATGGAGGCTCGGCGCTGTCTTGCCGCTTATTATGAGGCCCGGGGTCAGGTTGGGAAGGCCCTGCCGCATCTCCTGGCTCTGCGGCGGCGATATCCTCGAGACCATAGTTTGTTAAAGCGCCTTGGTAAGTGTTACCTGGGACTCAAGGAGTTACGCAAGGCGCTTAAATGCCTTGTTCTTTACCGACATTTTGTGCCGGCTGATCTGGAATCGGCCAGGCTGGTGGTACAACTTCAGGCTGCTTTAGGGAATAAGGATAAAACTCTGGAGGCTCTGCGGGATTATATTGCTCTTGAGCCTCGTCCTGACCGAGGGAAATTAAAGCAGGCCGCTGAACTTTACGGCGAAAAGGGTCTTTACAGTCAGGCCCTGGATATCTGGCGGCGGCTTTTGGGGATGAGCCCTGATGATCCGGAGATATTACGGGCCATGGCTAACAACTTCCTGGCCATCGGGCATAATGAGGAGGCCCTTAAAATCTGGAAGCACCTGGCCCGTGTTTCTCCCCATGTTATTGATGTTTACCGGCCCATGGCCCGGCTTTTACGGCGTATGGGTCGTCGTCGGGAGCTCACCGAGGTTCTGGAGGCCATTTATGAAATAGCCCCCGCCGATGAGAATGTTAAGTTGCAGCTGACGGCAATATATATTGGGGAGGGTGAGGACGACAAGGCCGCGCCAATCATAGAGTCATTGCGGCGGCAGGGTTGTAAGCGGCCTGAATTTTATTACTGGCAGGGCCGGTTAGCAGAGAACGGCAGACGGCTCAGCTCAGCCCTTAAAAACTATAACCGTCTCCTGTATTCATCTTTTAAACGGCAGGAGGTCCTGGAGCGTACCATCCGTATTGCCGGGGAATTAGGGCTCCTGGATGAGGTAAATCATTATCTGGTTCTGCGGCGGGCATTGAAGCGCCCCGTGTCTGAGGCTTTGATGCTTGATGTTGCTGAGGCCTATGCTGATTGTGAGGCCTGGCAGGAGGCCATAGACTCCTATGAGCGTATAATTGACAAAACGGCTAATAATAAAAACTGGCCTCAAATGACCGCGGTTCAGGCCGGGCTGGCCGCCAGGGCTGCCCGGGGGCTGGCGGCGGTCTTGCGGCGTGACGGGCGTTTGTATGGGGCCGGGCAGGCTCTGCGGGTGGGGCTGGTTGTCAGCGGAGATGGAGGTCTTTTGATTCCCAGGCTCTTTGATCTGGCTCTGTTGGAGGGGCGTCTGAATGAGGCCGGGCGCTGGCTGACTCTGGCCCATGAGGAAAAGGGGATTTCTCCCTGGGAATTTGACCTGCTCAAGGCTCGTTTTCTGTTGGCGGGCGGGGAAGAGAACCAGGCCCGGCATCTGGCCCTGAGGCTGAAAGATAAACTGGATGGCGGCGGGGCAGCGCAAGGTAATATAAACCGGCGCTGGACAGGCAGGCATCTGGCTCTGGCTGATTTCTGGGCCTCTCTGGAGCCGGGACGGGCTGTAGAGCTGGCTGAGACCGTGTTGGCCCGTGAGCGGGAAAATGCCCGAGCCAGGGTTATTTTGCTGCGTCTGGGGCATTTAACCATGTCGGATCTTATCAGGGAGATCCGTCGGCTGCCGGTCGCCGATTTACTGGTCTATGCCCGTTTGGCCCGCCAGTACGATCAGCCGGTTTTCGCTTCCTTGATCGCCGGCGATATTGAGAGCCGGGAGCCTGATTCTCTAACGGCAAAGGTCATTGCGGCCTGGGCCTTAATCAGAGAACAGAGATACGGGGCCGGTGCCGCGTCCTGGGAGGTTCTGGCCGCCCGCCGTCCCCACGATTTATTGATGTCGGCCCAGGCTGTCAGGGCCGCTTTTTACAGCGGTGATCCAGCTCAGGCTCTTAAAATCTGCCAGGTGGCGGCAAAGGCGGGGGCTGATCCGCAAATTCTTTTGCTCCGAGCCCGGATATTATGGCAGGCAGACAAATGGCCGGCCGCCATGCGGATATATCAGCATTTTCTACGGCCGGGGGTGGACGGTACTCTGGAGGCTATGGCCGGGGAAATGGGTATTGCCCTGCCCGAACCGAAGCGCCAGGAGTCTCTCTGGCGCCGGATTTCTCTGGCACCGGTGAACGAGAGCCCGCTTGCCGATATTCTCATGGCTCCCGCGCTTCCTGGTAAATCCAGCAGGTACCGCCGCTGGCAGTTGAGCGTGGCTCGTCTTTATACCCGTTACCGCTGGCAGCAGAAGTACGCGGCTGAGTATCTCGTGCGGCGTACGGTACGGGGCCGGGCCTATTTCACTGCTGCGAAGAGGTATAAATCCTTGACGAGACAATACCCTGCTGATAAATCCCTGCTCTTTGATTTGGCGGGGGTCTACAGCCGTCTTGGAAGGCTTGGTGATGAGGCGGTGATTTACGATCGTTTATCTGCCGGCGGCATTCGTTTCGCGCAGCTTAAGCCGGACCGGCGGCGTAACAAGTTGAAGCTGCGCCCTCAGGTTCTATCTAAACTTTATTATGTTGAGGAAGAGGGGCGTAACGGTTTTAAAGATATAAGGATAATGGCCCCCGGACTTGTCTTTAAGCTGCCCAGCGGCCCCGGCCGACAATGGCGTCTTGATCTGCAGCGTCGCAATTATCATGGGGTTAATGCCGATGGTGCTAATCGTGCCAACAGGATATTTGCCGCCTGGCAGGGGAAGCTCTTACACGGCATTGATCTTGATCTGGGAGGTGGTCTGGAGAGCGGTACCGGTCGGGGGGAGGGTATCTATCTGTTTCATTTAAAGGTTAAAGCTAAGGCTGGTGACAAGTTAACTGCTGATTTGTCTTTCGGGCAGGACTTGGTATCAGATACACTGAGCAGTATTCGGCAGGGAATATCCCGCCGGCAGTTTAAGGGGGCTCTGACCTTTGAACCGCTGTCTCGTCTGGCTTTGGGAGGAGGTTATGTCCACAGCCGTTATTCAGACGATAACTGGAGTAACGGTTATGATCTCTGGTCGTCATTATTGCTCCATAGTGAACCCTGTTTTCTCCAGGCCCGTTACCGCTATTCCTTTGTCGATTCCCGGGTTGCTAATGACCCGGCTTTGAGCGCGGGAGGACTGACGGATCATGCCCGGAACCCTTATTGGTCGCCGAAAAATTATTGGCTCAATGAGGTCGGGGTGTATTTTAAACATCTGCTTTCTCATGATAATCTGGGGCGTGGGCTTTCTAAATATTATACAATGGAGTACTATGTCGGTCACGATGCTGATGGCTATGCCTTTCAACATTTTATCGGCGGTGCCTTTTTTGAGCTTAATAACGATTTTGGCCTGCGGGCCAGAGGAGAATGGTTCTCTTCCAGTTTTTATCGTAAAAAAGAACTGGGGGTGTCAATTTCTTACCGTTGGTAAAATTTGGTTTAAAAGAGGCGAAATTTTGGTATAATATCCGGCAGAAAATAAAGAAGGTGGTGGAGAGTAATTATCATCATATATATATTTTCTATAAAATAGAGGACTCGGCTGATGGACGGATGGCAGGATGTGCTCAAGCTATTGCTGACGATTGTTGCTGTTTTTGTGGTTATTCTGGGACTGCAGAAGTGGGTGGCGCCTAAAATGGGCGTCGGTTGCGATTGAGCGTCCCCGGATGGGCACAAGCCGGTTCGGCTTGAAAAAAAAGATGACAAACAAGATTGATGGACTTTTCGTTTTATGACAAGCATGTTAACTACGATGCCATCATGAGACAGATTAAATGTAAGCGCCCCATAAACCATACTCCCGCATACGATTATAGTTGTACCGCTGACATTATAACATCTCGGAATATAGCGGTATGATAACGATCGTATGCGAGGGCTTCAGGGTGTGTTCATGGGGAGCTTAGGGGTAAATCATTATTGATAGACTCGTAGTTAACAGGAGCCATGACGATCGGCGCAGCACCCGGTCGCGCATGGCTGTTTTATTTTACAACACAATAAATACTGATGGACTCGTAAAAAAAATCATCACTGATTAAATGATGGTGTCGTAAGTCCAGAATACATACAGGCGGGGAATATAATGGTTACAAGAGTGCCGATGTCAAAGACTGGTCATGCCAGACTGCGGGAGGAGCTGCATCGTCTGGAGAGTAAGGAGCGTATTGAGGTTATCAGCGCTATTGAAGAGGCCAGGGCTCATGGTGATCTGAAAGAAAATGCCGAATATCACGCTGCCAAGGAACGGCAGGGCCATATTGAAGGCCGGATTATGGAGCTGAAGGATAAGCTGGGCCGGGCTGAGATTATTGATTGTACAAACGTAAAATGTCAGCGGGTGGTTTTTGGTACGGTAGTTGAGATGGTCGATCTGGATACTGATGAGGAAATAACCTATTGTCTGTTAGGGCCGGAAGAGGCGGATGTGAAGACCGGCAGTATCTCAGTTCTTTCTCCAATCGGCCAGAGTTTACTGACCAGGGAAGTCGGTGATGAGGTTACGGTGAAGACGCCTGGCGGAGTCAGGCAGTTCGAAATTATGGAGATATCCCCGGCCGGGGAGCCTTGATGGTTTTTATGGTTTTTTGCACTATGTAACCGTTTGTGCAACGTGGAGTATGGCAAAAAAGACAAGCAGGATATAAAAGGTTATTAAGGAATTAAGGAGCAAGTCTTAAGTCGGCAGGCTGATACCGTTTAAGAAAATGGAGCTTATTTCATTGGCGGTATCATCAACGGTATACGAGTGATCCGAGTTTAATATCCATAATCTGGACATTTCATCCAGGGCACCGAAGAAGGCTCGTTTGATGATCCCAGGCTTGAGCTCCGGCCGGAAAATTCCTGATTTCTGCCCCTGGTGAATGATACTTGAAATTATATTCACATAATCGACAAATTTTGTGATCCGGTATTCCTTTACGGAATCAGAACTCTGGCGGAGTTCCATCTGGAGTACCTCGGCCAGCTCCTTTTTTTCTATAACCAGTTTCAGGTGATGGAGGGCGAAGATATATAGTTTGCGCCGTGGATCTTCTTCCTGGGCCAGAGCCGCCTTTATGTCAACGATCAACTTGGCTATTTCTTCTTCAAAGAGGGTGAGCAGGATATCATATTTGTTGTGGAAATATAGATATATGGTGCCATCTGCCACCTTTGCTTCCTTGGCGATGTCAGATATTCTGGCGCTGAAGAATCCCTTACTGCCGAAAACCTTGGTGGCTGCCGCAAGAATTTTTTGATGTTTGTCTGCCTTTTTCACGTATGTATAACCTGATGGGAGTAAAGAGAGTAGAATGAATAGAAATTCATTTTCTAATGATATGTATGGGTGGCAAGGCTGTCAAGTAATAAAAGAAAAATAATGAATGGATATTCATGTTTACACCCATGTTTTAAGGGGGGAATCCGGTGTGTTTTAAGCGCTGATTCAGCGCCGGTTATGTGTGTTTTTGACATTTTTCGAGCCTGATAATAAGGTTAAATTAGTTTGTGAGGAGTGGTATGAAGATATTAGTGATTGGTTCCGGCGGCCGGGAACATGCCCTGGTCTGGAAGTTGAAACAGAGCCCTAAAGTTACAGAAATTTTTTGCGCCCCCGGCAATGCCGGCATAGCAGATATGGCCCAATGTCTTGACATTGGAGCCGGCGAGATGGAAAAACTGGCAGAATTTGCCTTAACTAATGGGGTTAACCTTACTTTTGTCGGCCCTGAAGAACCGTTGACTCTGGGTATTGTTGATTATTTTGAATCCAGGGGCTTGAGGGCCTTTGGTCCCACGAAAGCGGCGGCTGTTCTGGAAGGCAGCAAGGTCTTTATGAAGGATCTGCTGGCTAAATATAATATCCCCTCTGGCTTTTACCAGGCATTTACCAGGCGTGATGAGGCGGCGGCCTTTATCCGGGAGAAGGGGGCGCCCATAGTGGTCAAGGCCGACGGTCTGGCCGCTGGTAAGGGGGTGATCGTTGCCGATAATGTTGATGAAGCTTTGGCCGCGGTGGATTTGATGCTTGCTGACCAGGCCTTTGGCAAGGCAGGTAAGCGGGTGATTGTCGAGGAATTTCTGGCTGGTGAGGAGGCTTCTTTTCTGGCCTTTACTGATGGCCGGACAATTTTACCGCTACCTTCGGCGCAGGATCATAAAGCGGTGTTTGATGGTGATAAAGGCCCCAATACCGGCGGCATGGGAGCCTATTCTCCGGCTCCGGTATTAACCAGGGAGCTGGAACGTCAGGTCATGGATGAGATTATGTATCCAACCGTGCGGGCCATGGCTGCTGAGGGTAGGCCTTATAAAGGCATTCTCTATGCCGGTTTGATGATTAAGGACGGCCGGGCCCGGGTGCTGGAGTTTAACTGCCGTTTTGGTGATCCTGAAACTCAACCTCTGCTCATGAGGCTCAAGACGGATCTGGTGGATCTCATGGAGGGGGTCGTAGATAATAACCTTGCCGATGTTCACCTCAAAATTGATCCCCGGCCCGCCGTCTGTGTGGTAATGGCCTCTGACGGTTATCCCGGCAGTTATGAGAAGGGGCGGGTGATTACTGGTCTGGATCAGGATTTTGGTGATGATTTAATGGTCTTTCATGCCGGTACCTCTCTGAGAGCTGGAGGGGAGGTTGTGACCTCTGGCGGCCGGGTGCTTGGGATTACCGCTCGGGCGGCAGACCTGCGGGCGGCTGTTGATGCCGCCTATGAGGCGGTCAAAAAAATAAGTTGGCCGGGGTGTTTCTATCGTAGCGATATTGGCCGTAAGGCCCTGAATCGTCTGACTGGAAAGCACCCCGTACAGGTGGGAATCGTCCTGGGCAGCGCCTCTGATCTGCCGGTGTTTAAGGGGTGTACGGCCCTTTTGCGGGAGATGGGTATTGTTTATGAGGTTATTGTTGCCTCGGCTCACCGCAGTCCGGAGCGGGCGGCCGATTACGCGGGGGAGGCAAAGAACCGCGGTATGCGGGTACTCATTGCCGGAGCCGGTATGGCCGCGCATCTTGCCGGGGTGCTGGCCGCTCATACCATTCTGCCGGTTATCGGAGTGCCGGTGGCTTCCTCGTCTCTGCAGGGTTTTGATTCTCTGCTCTCCACAGTTCAGATGCCGCCGGGGGTGCCGGTGGCTACTATGGCAGTTGGTTCGGCCGGAGCCAGAAACGCGGCGATTTTAGCTGCCCAGATGATGGCACTCAGCGATGATGCAATGGCCGGGAAGCTGGTGGACTTTAAACGGCGGATGGCAGAAGATGTAGTTAAAGCCTCGGCAGGACTGGAGGATTAAACCCTCGGCATGGTGTTCATGGAGCGCTTACCTGAATAGTTACCATATGACGTTATCATTAGTTCCAGAATTGGCTTCGGCTGTTGAAGAGGCGGCGGCTGTAATCTCAGAGGGTGGTATTGTCGCTTTTCCCACCGAAACTTATTATGGCCTGGCGGTTGATCCCTTTAACCGTCAGGCGCTTGATCGTCTCTTTGCTCTTAAGCAGCGTTCTCTCTCTAAACCGGTACTTACTATTATTGAGAGCCAGGCTCAGCTCCCCACTATCAGTACCGGTATCCCCCCCTGTTTTAATTCCCTTATGGCTCGTTTCTGGCCCGGCCCGCTTACCCTCATTTTTAACGCCCGGCCTGAGCTTCCGCCCCGTATTACCGCTGCGTCCGGTACCATCGGTGCCCGTATATCTTCCCACCCTCTGGCTCAGTCCCTGGTCAGGGCGGTGGGGCGGCCCATAACCGCGACCAGCGCTAATATATCAGGTCAGTCTCCGGCTCTGGACGCCGCCAGGTTGCGGGCAATATTCGGCAGCGGCCTGGATTATATTCTGGACGGTGGTTTTACCTCGGGAGGTTCCGGGTCTACCATTATTGGCTGTCGGGACGGTGAACCTTGTCTTCTGCGGCCTGGAGCTGTCAAGATCGTATGCTAAAGTGTGGTTTATGGGGCGCTTACGTAGTTAACATGCTTGTCACGAAATGAAAAGTCCATCATACAGGAGGAACTGATATGCGTGATATTAACCTTAAGGTTGAAGGCAAAGCGCTTGATTACAGACGGGCTGCCGATTTGGCGGAAGCAAGGGCCGAGCGGGAAATCCCGGGAGCCATGCTCATTGCCTGGAATGACCGGAAGCGGGATCTTCATTCTCCCTCCTGTCTTAAATGCGAGATCAATAATAAGGCGGGATGGGAGGTCTATGGCCATAATCACGGCGGTCGCCTGCGAATCAGTATTAATGATGATGATTTTGTTTTTATATACGGGATGTTATAGAGTGATAATGACGCTCATCAGATTATCTTATGTACTTTTCCGTGACCAGTTGCTGGAGTCCGAGGAGCATCACCTTTTGTTTCAGCCGTTCATGGTTAAGGCGCAGGGCCTTGAGGGTAGAGGGGTGGGGATGGGCTATGCCTATAGCGTATCCCCGTCTGTCGGCCAGTTTGATTAATTTATTGAGTTGAACGGTGATGGCGGCGGCGCTCTGGGTATTGTCTAAAAACACATCACGGCTGGCTGTTTTAAGCCCCAGCTTACGCCCCAGTCGGAAGCCTACGCTCTTCGGTGAGGTCAGGCTGTCAAGCCAGATGAGGTGCCGGGCTTTAAGGATTTTGAGGACATACGTCATGGCCGGGATGTTCTCGGTAAATTTGGAACCCATGTGATTGTTTACTCCAATGACCATTGGCAGCTCTGTTAGATCCTGATCTAAAATCAGCCTCATTTTGTCATGAGACATGGAAAGTAATAATGCCCCTGGGCCGGGGTTCCAGCGTCGCAGATTATGGGGTTCCATGGGGAGATGGAGGAGGACGTCGTGATGTAGGGCAACGGCCTTAAGGGCCAGCTCCCGGCTGAATGGACGAAAGGGCATAACGGAGAAAGAAAGATTAAGATCGAGCTTCATTAAGGCGAGGGCCAGTCTCTTCTGGTTGCCTATGTCGTCAATTATTATTGCTATTCTGGGCTTAAAGGGTGTCTTGTAAGGCTTGGCGTCTATCTCTTTCGGCGATCTTTGCTCTTGCCGGGAGTTAGATATTACAGTGGGGGTGGTTCTTAAAAAAATAAAATAAAGGGCAGAGGCTATGGAAATGACGAGGAATAAGGTTAACAGCAGGGCGATATAAAGGCCCGATTTGTCCTTACTTTTTTTGGACTGCTTTTTTGCCATTTATTTATCCCGTTCCAGGACGTAATAGGCCAGGGCGTGCAGGGTGTCTTTGGCGTCGGAATCTGGAAATATGTTTAGAGCTGTCAGGGCCTCGTCAATCAGAGTTACGGCTCGCTGCCGGGCGGCGGTGAATCCTCCTGCCATGGAAATTATGTCTCGAGCCCTGGTAAAATGATTATTCCTATCAGCGGCTGAAGTTGTCAGAAGCTTTTTTAACTCCCGGCTGTCGCTGTTATTCCCTCTCAGGGCGTAGAGGAGCGGCAGGGTCATTTTGCCCTCCTGGAAATCATTGCCCACCGCCTTGCCGGTTTTGGCTTCGTCACCCAGATAATCCAGCAGGTCGTCAATTATCTGGAAAGCTAAGCCCAGATTCGTGCCGAACAGGGCCACGGCCTCTCTCTTGTCACTGACACTGCCGGCAAAAATGGCCCCTGACTCACAGGCCGCGGCAATCAGAGCGGCAGTTTTGCCTCGCAAAACCGCAAAATAATAGCTTTCAGCTGTTTCCTGTTTCTCCGCGTTTTGTAATTGCAGAAATTCCGATTCCACCATAGCTGCGGCGGCATGGCATATTACCTTCAGGCAGGATATGCCGCCTGTTGTTCCGGCCAGACGCATGGCATGGCTGTGCAGAAAATCACCAGCTAAAATTACATGGGTATTGCTCCAGACCTTGTTGGCGGCTTTGCGGCCCCGGCGCTCTTCGGCGTGGTCAATCACGTCGTCGTGCAGCAGACTCGCGGCATGCAGGTACTCAAAAGTCAGAGCCAGGCGGTAGAGATCCGGTGAGTTGCGGCCCTCTAATCCGGCGCTCAGGACAGTCAGCAGGGGGCGGATACGTTTGCCGCCGTTAAAGACCGCGTATTTTATAACTTCGCCTAACAGGGGATTGTTAATGGCGGCATTTAAATCCCGGCCCATAATAAGATCTATCTTTTCGGTCTCCGGCCGGATATTTTGCAGTAGGCCTGTCATTTAAGTTTGTCCTTTTCGGCAGGGAAATTTTTGTGGATTGACTGCTGGAAGGAGAGGTGCGGTAAAACTGGCGGAGGAAGTAGGATTCGAACCCACGGTACTTTCGTACAACGGTTTTCAAGACCGCCGCCTTCAACCACTCGGCCATTCCTCCGTAAAATTTAATCTAATTTTTTAACATCTTGAAATGCTCATGTCAATGATAGTCATGACTAATTCATCTTCTTTTCAAAGTTGTGCAAAATACCCGGTACTGGCATTATTCAGGTTAAAAAATATAAATCTCCTGGTTTTGAGTTCATTTTTGATATAAAATAAATACGTTATCAGCTTTGTTTATCAAAACAGGGGGGGGGATGGCGAACGAAGAAATCAGAATTTCCATTGATAAATTAATTAATATTGTTCAGTCCGGCGGGAAGATTCGTACCGGGGTTGACGTTTTTAACAAGCAGGGGCGCTTGATTCTGGAACGTGATGTCCTGGTGGCTGATGTTGCTCCCCTGTTGCGGGTGAAAAAATTCGGGGTGGAGTTAATTTCTATTGTCAGCGGTGCTGACGGCGGTTTGTGGGATGAAAGCGGGAAATCGCTTGTCGTTAAAACCGAGACTCCGCCAGCTCCTGAACCTGCACCGATCTCAGAGATAGACCGCCGTATACATGAGATAGACGAATTGCGGCGAGCCGCGGCGGAGAAGGCCTCTCTGGCCAAGGAAAGTCTTAAAAATGCCCTGCGCCAGATTCAGGAGAAGGGCGGTAAATTTGATTTTGAGCCTATTGACGACACGGTGAAGGAGCTGTTTGATTTTGTGTCTCAGAATGAGACCGCTTTCTCATATTTGACCAGAGAAATTTTTTCCTATGATCAATATCTTTATAATCACTCTTTAAATGTCTGTGTGATAGGTACCGTGGTGATGAAGAAGTTTAACGAAAATTTTAACGCCATGGTCAATAATCACCTGAATAATATGCCGGCCTCTAACGGCACCTCTGTTAACAAGGCTGTGCCCCAGGCCTTCAAGTATTTTCAGGATGATGAATTAGAGGATATCTCAGTTGGTTTTTTTATGCATGATATGGGCAAGATGTTAGTTGAAAAATCGATTTTGAATAAAAAGGGCCGGCTGAGTGAGAGTGAATTTGAGGTTGTTAAGACCCACAGTACTGTAAACGGTATCAAAATACTCGAGAAAAATCATTTGATTAATCCATATATCTGTAAAATCAGCCATTATCATCATGCCCGGCTCTTTGAAGATGAGGAACGCTGTTATCCCGCCGAAATCTCGCCTCTGGATATTCCTGCCTATGTCAAAGTCTGTAAATTAGCTGATATATTTGACGCCATGACTTCTAAACGTTGTTACAAAGAGGCCTTGAATCCAGTAGGAGTGGTGGCGGATATATTTCATAAATACGCTCAAAAGGATACCCTGCTCCAATTTATTCTCCATGCCTTTGTCCGGGCAGTGGGGATATATCCTTCAGGCAGTGTGGTCTCGCTGGTCAATGGTCAGCTGGCCTATGTCCTTGACAGCGAGGGCCCGGCTCTTATTCCATTTACCGATGCTGATGGAGCGCCGCTGACCACCAAGCAGGATATTATAGTGTTAGATAAAAGGGCGGAGGAGAGGGGCTTAAAGATTGACCGCCGCAAGGCTCCCATGGATCCGGTGCAGGCCCATAAAATTTTACCGGATTATTTGAAAACTTCTTAATTAGAGGCGGTGGCTGCCAGAGGCCAGATCTTCAAGAGCCTCTAAGTTGATAATTTTTATCTGCTTACCGCTGGATTCTATGAAGCCGTTTTTGACCATTTTGGCGAAGATGCGGGACAGAGTTTCAGGAATGGTGCCCAGAAGGCTTGCCAGATTGTTTCTGGCGATATCAAGTTCAAAACTTCGGCCCTGCTGTTCACTGAGTAATAATAAATGAGCGGCCAGGCGGCCGGGAACCTCTTTCAGGGACAGAGCCTCAATCATGGAGGTAAATTTTTTGAGACGCCGGGAAAGGGCGGCCATCATATTCATTGCCAGATCCGGTTTGGTGCGGATTAAGTCCATGAAGGCCGGACGGGAAAAAAAGAATAATCTGGTTTTGGTCATGGCCATGGCGTAAGCCGGATATGGAGCTCCCGCAAAAATTGCCGCCTCAGCAAAGGGCTCCCGCTTCTCAAGTATGTGGAGAATCTGCTCCTTGCCATCGGCTGATAGTTTAAAAATTTTGACCTTACCGCTTACCACTATGTAAAATCCCAGACCTGGATCACCATCGGCAAATATTGTTTCGCCACGTTCCATGGTCTGGTCACTGACGATCAGGGCTAATTCGGAAATCAGGCTGCTGGGAAGCCCCCCGAATAACGGGGTCTGGGCAAGGTGCCGGGTGATATCCACTGTCAGGCGATAAGATTTATGGCCTGGCCTTTGGCGCTACCGGCCGCGGTCTCCGCCTGGCGAATCTGATTCCGCTCAACGCTGCCCCTGGTCTGGGCAGTTGCTGCCGGTTCCGGCTTCTGTTCAGCTTTAAGGACTTCCCTCCTTTGGGTCGCGGCCTGCTGTTGTAACTGCCGGGCCTGGGTGGATATCTCTACCCGGCTCTGGGAGTGCGGAGCATTGTTTTTCTGTATCTTTTGGGTTTGCGGGATATTTTGATTATCCGCAGTATTTTGATACAGCTGGTTTGGATTCAGGCTGTTGAGTGAATTTATATTCATTTTTAGCCACCTCCTTTGTAATGATAGTTGTTATAAGGACAGGAGTGTGATTTATGGAGCACTTACGTTATTATAAGCAAGGTGGATGGAATAGACAAGGGACAAAACGCATATCAGTTGTTATCCGGCGTTTTGCCGGGCTCCTGATTTATGATTAGGGCGGCGGCGTAATTCTTTTCGATAAAGGCGAAAAAGGACAAGATGTCAGGCATGTCTGAGCGCCGACATGATATATGGCCGCTGAAACCGCCGGGGGCCGCGGTTAACGACTGGATATTTAAGTCTAAAAAACCTGGCAGAGGTTGAAGAGGAAAGGCCTTGCGAACCGCCTCTTTTATTGACCAGAGCATGATAAACATTGCCTCGGGAGACTGGTTAAAACGAGTCCCCTGACGTAGTAGAAGAATTTCTTCCTCCGGGCTTGCGAAACGACTTTTTAGGCGGCTGGTGCTCTTTATTTCCTGGATATCCAGGCCGCATAAAAAAGGCCATACTGCCATGGCCGCGGCCTCAGTGCCGCTATGGCTGATAGATATGTCGGGTACGGGACAGGTGCTGCTCGACGCTATAAACGGGCGGCCGTCGGCCTGGTTGTCAATCTCTATCTGCTGCCAGGCGGCTGAGCCGGGGCAGGAGGTGGAAATAACTGACAGTGCCGCAGCCTTGGCGCACAGGCGGCCGGCCAGCCATTGAGCGGCCCGCCGGGGGAAAGTGAATCGTCGCAAGGTCATGCCCTCTGCCGGGCTGAGATAACGGTGGGCGAGATCAGCTTGTTGCGGACTGATTTTTAGACGGCAGGCGGCCACTTTTATCCCCCTGAACAGTGGCAGATTTGATATTTCGGTTTGGGAGAGCAGGGGCAGAATGGCAATATCGTGACTTGTCTGGCCCTGTGAACCGGGAAATTTCTTGCTATTTTGCATAAAATATAGTCTTTCTTGTAAACGCTTACAGAAGCTGGTTTGCGATTTGTTCGTTGGTGTCAGCCTGTGATCAATTATCTTTTCCGTGCAGTGAATTATTTAAACAGCAGGTCTCCATTATTTGGCAACAGCCGCCTGATTGTAGAGACTGACAATAAAATTTAACTTATACCTCTATGACAGTTCTTGATATTGGCGTTATCATTATTACAGTATTATTTCTGGTGCGCGGCATATGGATTGGTTTTGTCCGGCAGATTGCCTTTGTCCTGGCTCTGACCACGGGTTATATTGCCGCCGGAGCCTATTATGATCATTTTTCCAGGTATCTGGGGAAATGGGTGCATAATCCGGAACTTCGTTTTGTCATTACCTACACCCTTCTTTTTCTGGTGACCTATGTCCTGATTATGCTGTTGGGAGCTGGTCTGAAAAAGGTGATGCAGGTCTCTTTTCTGGGCTGGTTTGACCGGCTCATGGGCGGTATATTCGGTCTGGTCAAGGCCGTTTTTATCTCCACCCTGGCCTATATGGCTCTCGCTGGTATATTATCCACCGGTAATCCTATTATTCAAAAATCATTCAGCGCCAGATATCTTACCCGCAGCGCCCGTTTTGTCACCTCCTTTATCAAGGATAAGGAATTGCAGAAGTCACTGATTCCCAAATCTCCGGCCATCTCCTCATTTCTTGCCAATCCTGTACCAGCCCTTAAGAAGCTTGGGGGACAGGCCAAATAGATATCCTGCCATAATCGCCTGGTTGATGAGAGTGGTTTTGAGCAGTCCCAGATGCTGCCAGCGCCGGTCAGAGGTGAGGGCGGCGGCCGGGGCTATTCTGATTCTGCCGTATTTCTTTAAAGCTTTGATGAGCAGAACGTCTTCCAGGATGGGCTGCGGGGCGTAACCGCCTGCTTTTTTAAATAAAACGCTGTTGACAAAGATAGCTTGATCGCCGTAAGGCAGACGCAGGAGGCGGGTTCTTAGATTGGTGCCGGTCTCCACCAGGAGGCTGCCGGCTCCCCGGCGGCTCATGGCGAAGCGAAAGGCCCCGGCGGCGGTATCAGGCTGCCGCATAATTCGCGTTATATGATGCTGGAAGTCCGGTGGTAACAGGGTATCGGCGTGCAGGAAAAGTAAAATGCTGCCTTTCGCGGCCTCCGCGCCAAGATTCATCTGCCGGGCTCGTCCTGCTGGAGAACGGCGGATAATGGCTCCGTTGGCCTGGGCAATGGCCAGCGTATCATCGGTACTTCCGCCGTCAACTACAATAATTTCTCTAACCTCTGGAGCCGCTGCCGCCCGCAGGGTACGGGCAATATTGCCGGCTTCGTTAAGGGTTGGTATAATTATGGAAATGTCTAAGGTCTTCCGGGCGGTCGATGTCATAAAGGGTGTCTGTGTGGCCGATTGAGAGACTTTGTTCTTCGGCCTTTTTCAAGGTTTCAGCGAATACCTTGCTGGTTCCCCAGCTTATCTCGGTAAACAGTGTCGGGCAGGGTCGGTTCAGGCCAATGAGGTAATATCCGCCGTCCATGGCGGGCCCGAGAACGAGATCCAGCCGTTTTAATTTGTTAAGAGCGCTGTGTAAAATGGCGGCGGTCAAGGCCGGGCAGTCAGAGCCGACAAGAATTATACGCCTGCTGCCGGCGGCAAATGCCTGCTGGAAGGCGGCGGTCATGCGGCAGCCTATATCATTCCCTCTCTGGGGATGATAATTCAGGTCGTCTCCCAGCCAGGCGGCCATCATTTCAGTTTTGCCGCCCGTGTAATGAATCTGGATGTCTATGGTTCTATAACGCTTTAACTCTCTAACCCGGCGTACTGTCTGTTCGCTCATTCTACGCTGGCAGTCGGCGGCTCCCTGAGCTCCCAGGGCCGGGATCAGGCGGGTCTTGACCAGGCCTGGTACCGGGGATCTGATAAAGATGATAATCGCGTCTTCTGCGCTATAAGTCAGCAGGCCGCCCTTTATTAATTCCATGATTGATTAAAAATTTATGCCTCAATACAAAAACTATGGGAAATATGGCCGGGGGCACCTTAAACCTGCCCCGGATTCATATGTGAAACGTGATTATCGCCGGACCGTGGGCGGGGCTGATTTTTCCACCTTTCAGGTTAAGGTGAAGGAAACTGATTTATTGATTATGGCTCCCGCTGATGTCCATGGCTCTGCCTATGATTTAGTCCACCAGTATCGTAATCAGTTGGAAAATTATATCAACCATAATCCTTCCTTTCAATCCTCTCTGCGGCCCCTCTGCTTTGATCGGCTGGCTCCGCCCATTGTTAAGAATATGCTTAAGGCCTCCGCTGCGGCCGGGGTCGGCCCCATGGCGGCAGTGGCCGGGGCAGTAGCGGAATATGTCGGTAGCGGCTTGTTGACTGAAACCGGAATTGATGAGGTAGTGGTCGAAAATGGCGGTGATATATTTTTACACCGTCGGGAGGATTGCCGGGTTGCCATTTTTGCCGGGCCTTCGCCCTTGAGTAATAAGATCGGGGTCAAGGTTAAGGCCGCGGCAATGCCCATGGGAATCTGCACCTCTTCAGCCTCGGTGGGGCATTCTTTGAGCTTTGGAATGGCTGATGCGGTAACAGTTCTTGCCGCTAATACCTCCCTGGCCGATGCCGCGGCGACCCGTCTGGGTAACGAGGTTGGCAGAGATTCTTCTCTTTCCCCGGTTTTAGAGGCGGCTCAGGAAATCAGCGGTATCCGCGGAGTGGTTATTATCCGGGGCGAGGATATTGGGGCCTGGGGCGAGATAGAATTAGTCGATCTGACTTAGGGGCTGTAAAAAAGTCAGCCCCCCCCGATAAACCCCCTGTATATTAGGGACTTAAGTGCGTGCATCTGGGTGTTCATGGAGCGCTTATGTAAAAAAGTTTTTAGGCGCCTAACCATTTATTGAGGATATCGTCGGGCAGGAGCTGACTGCCCGGTGTCTTTGTCTCTGTCGGTGGTTTGGCGGCTGTAGCAGGCTGATCCGCTGGTTCTGTTTCTTTTCCCGCCGCGGAGCCGGGGGTTTCTTCTGCCTCAGCAGGCACGACCGGGACTTGCTCAACAGTTTGCCGCCTGGCCGTTAATTCCTCTTCAAGCTCGTGGAGCTTTACTTCGTCCTCGGCGCGTCTTGCTCTCTCATCTTCCAACGTCTGCCGCAACTCTTCCAACTGGCGGTTCAGACCGCTTAATTCCTGCTGATGTTCGGTGCGGATTTCTCCTATCTTGTTCTTTTGGCCGGTTATCTCAATCTGGCGTGCCAGTAATAGTTCCTCTAACTCCTTTACCCTTGTGGCGTGAGACGATATTGTGGCGATTTCCTGCCGCAGGCTGTGCTCCTCATCCCTGCTGGCCTGCAGTTTCTCCCGTAAGGTGCTTATTCCCTGCCGCATATCTGTCAATTCCTGCTGCATGGCGGCGATCTCCTGCCGCTCTTTCCGGGCGATGTCCAACTCGGCTTTTTGTTCGGTAAGTGTCATGATTTGTTCATTCAGCTGGTTATTCTCCTGCCGCATATCTTCTAACTGACTGGACAGTCTGCTGATTTCCCTTTCCTGTTCGTTGTCTATTGTCTCTTCCCGGCTAAGCAGAGCTATTTCTTCCTGGAGGCGGTGGCATTCCTGGCGGCTGTTTTCCAGCTCGGACTCTAAGCTTTGGCTCCTGAGCAGGAGAGCAGCCTCATTCTCCTGCTTTGCCTTTTGCTCCTGGAGTTGATTCTGCAGGGCCTCCTGCGCCGCCAGGCTGGTTTCTAATTGTTCGCGCAAGGCATTCGCCTTCTCGCGCTGGGTCGTTAACTCTTCCTCAAGGCTGGCGCTTTCCCCTGCTCCTTCCTGCTTTAAGGCCGCATACTTAAGGGCTAATTGTTGATATTTTTCCTGCTGGTCAGCAAGCATTGCCTCAAGAGCCGGGAGACGCTCTAAGTCCTGGCGTGATTCGTCCAGTTTCTCCTGGGCGATTTGTAATTCCTGCCGCATTTCCCCTAATTCTTCTACCTGCTTTGATAAACCAGACATACCCTTGAGCTTTAAAGCTGCTTTTTCAGTAATAAGCTGCTCAATTTCTGCCTGTCTGTCAGCCAGTCTGGTCTCCAGATCGTCAATCCTGGTTCGGAATTCCTCTTTATTCATAACCGTCTCCTTTAAGAAAATGTCCAGGGCGTTAAGATTGTTTTTGAGCAGTTTAACGTCATTTATCAAGGTTTCCTGTTGTTCTGTCGTGCTGGAATAAAGCTGAATTTCCTTGTTGTCCAACTTGACTGCTAAGTTTTTATTTTTCAGGTCTCGCAGCCGTATAATTATATAACTTAATATTATGAGAACTGCCGACAGAAGCAGAATGATAAACACCAGTTCCGGCATGGATGAGGCCGGGGCGCTGTAAGGAGCAGGTAATGTTTTTTGAGCGGTCGGTTGTTTTTGCTTGTGGACGGATTCTGGTGCCCGGCTGGTTGCTGGTAATTTAAGCGGTCTGTTTGCCTCCCGGTACCAGTTGAGATAGATATCTTTTTTCCGGGGCAGCCATAAAGAGAGAGCGGGAAAACTGGACTCGGCAGCGGTTGTAGACAGCCGCCTGGCGGAGTGTGATTTTTTTTGAGTTACGGCCGGAATCCAGTTGATTGGCGGCCTGAGACGCTGCATAATCTTCCATCCTCTGCCGGGCTTAAAACCTATATAACTGGCGGCGAAAGCTGATTTGCGGCCAGGCAGGCCGTATTCACAGGCGACCAGAGTCTGACTGTTAACCTGAACCATATACAGATTATAAAAGGTAATGGGGGCCTCAGCAGCCTCCGGCAGTAATAATTTCCTGGCTAATTCAAAATTATTGCTGCTTAAATCCGGTAATGAAGCCTGGCCGGTTTTCAGGTCCAGGAGACTTGGAATAATTATCACCGGGATAGTTCCAACTTTTAAAAATTGTGCTAATTGTGAGAGATCATTGTTGTTAAGACTGATGCAGCCGTTGGTACTGTCATAACGTAATTTTTTGTTGGTGCCGTGGATAAATATACCATGCCCATCCCGTTTTTCCAGGCGGTCAAAGATGTTTGGATAATTAAGGTGAAAGGCCTTAGTGCCGAAGACGGTGAGTTTTTTGTCGATATATTTTTTGGTAATAAAATATATACCTTCCGGGGTCTTTTTATCCCCTTCTACTATTTTAGGGCCGAAATTCTCGCCGGTGGCCGCGGTATATTCCGTCATAACCTGTAACCTGCCGTCATAGCGGAGAACCCGGAGACGCTGGAAATCTTTTTCCACTAAAATGATAGATAATGGACGGGCGGCAATCAGTACTTTGACGTTAAGATTGAGCAGGGCGCTGCTGTCAATCCCCACAGGAACGTGATTGTTAACGGCTGCCCTGGTGTTTAATGGTACAAGGGTGAAAATAAATAATAATGTTGAAATAAAAAGAGATGGCATATAATAATTATAACTATTCAGTATGATGTCTGCGAAAGTGTAAGCGACAAACGAACCACAACTCGACATTTGCAATACCCCTGAACTGTAAGCGCTTGTCGTATAAAAGCGATACCACTCCGGGACGCCGCAAGGTGCACGTTGACCGGGTGCAGGGCGATGCTCATGGAACGCTTACACCTGGAGTGTGGTTTTATTGAGCGCTTACGTCGATAGTTGTTTGTTTATGTTAACGACGACGCCATCGCCCGAAAATTAAACTTTGTAATTTCTTATCATAATGAACTAAAACATCTTTTGCAAATGTTGAAAAAAATACTCACGACCGTTGTTTTATATTCCCGGTAATCTGAGGCGGTACATAGATGTGAAAGCTCTTTCCATTAACAGTAAAATTATGCTGGTTCAGCTTCTCATGGCTCTCCTCGGAGCTTTGGCTCTCGCTGTGGCCGGGTATTTTATTCTCTATACCGCCCTTACTGCCAGTGCTAAACGGCAGATGCGTTATGTGGCTGTCAGTCAGGCTGATTTTGTTCGTCATAACTGGGATCTGCTCGTAAGTGAAATAAGAGAACTGGGCCACAGCGAGGCGGTAACCACCTATGCCGGTTCTTTCTGGGAGGGTGCCCTTACCGAATATTTAAAGGATGCTGCCAGCCAGGACTTTTCCGCTGTGGCTTATCTCGATGAGACTGGCCTTGAAAAGGTTAAGGTTGTTCGCGGCCGCAAGTCAAATCATTTAATTGATCATGGCGATTGCGCTATTTTTAAACGGGCTAAAGAGCATCCCAATGTTATTCAGTTCAAAATTGTTACCAGGGATACGGCGGGAGCAGAACTGCCGCCGCCGTATATTGAATATATCTATTATGGCGACCGTTTCAGCAGATTTAGCGGGGCGGTCATGGCCCTGGCCACTATTGATCGGTTATCGCCAACCATGGCGGGCTTCCACTTTGAAGAGACCGGCTATTTGACCTTGATGACCGCCGACGGCCGGGTGTTGATTTCTCCGGATAAAGGGCAGATAATGCACCGGGTGAACCTGGGGGGAATAATCGGCAGCTCCGGTTTGTGTCTGGAAGGAGTACGTATTAAACGAGCCCCTCTTCTGGGGCAGGACGTGATGAACGCCCTTATTTATCTGCCTGAAATGGGCGTCTTTCTTGATGCCGCCTTGCCGATGAACCGTTTCATGCTGGTGCCAAGACGGTTAATTATTGTCTATCTTGCTATTATATTATTGACCATGGCCTTATGCCTGCTGGTTTCATATAAACTGGCCCGGGGCATAACCCGGCCTATATTGGAGCTGGCCGCGGCTGCCAATAAATTAGCACGGGGTGACTGGGCTCAGGAAATCAGGCCCCGTAAAGATGATGAAACCGGGGTTCTGGCCCAGGCCTTTCTGGTGATGAAGGGGCGGTTGCATGACATGATCCGCAGCCGTGATCTGGAGATTGCTGCCCGTCGTCAGAGTGAGGAGCGTTATCGAACCTTGTTTGAGACGGCCCCTGATGCCATAAGCGTTCTTGATGATCAGGGGATAATTGTCGATGTGAATCCGGCAGCTTTGCGTCTCTATGGTCTGGGACGCTGGGAAATGGTGGGTAAGAGGACAGTTGATTTTATTCATCCGGAAAATCTGGAGGTCTGCCGGCTTAATTTTGAGCGTTTAAAGGGGGCCGCGGTTGTAAATGTTGAGGAGGAAATAATAATTTATTACGGTCCGGAGCGGGAGGAGCGGCCGGTATGGCGGAAGGCTAAACCTCTGATGGATGCTAAGGGCCTTTTCAGAGGGGTGCTGGCCTATGATCGTGATCTGAGGGAGCGTCAGGAAGCGAATCGTCTGCGGGAGGAGCTTGACCGTATCGCCCGCCATGACCTCAAGGCTCCCCTGAACGGTATTGTTAATATTCCCTATCTTATCCGTAAGCAGGATAATCTCAGTGTAGACCAGCTGCGCTGGCTGCAGATGATTGAGGACAGCGGTTACAAGATGCTGGAGTTGATTAATAACTCTCTGGAAATCTATCGCATGGAAGAGGGGCGATATAATTTTCAACCGGTGAGAGTGGATTGCGTAGCTATTCTGCGCAAAATCGGTCTTGATCTTCTGGATCAGCTTCAGAGCCGGCGGGTTGAGCTGCGGCTTCTGGTGAATGGTAAGCCATGCCGCAAGGATGAGCGTTTTATTATCAGCGGAGATGAACTGTTGACCTACAGTATGCTGGCTAATCTTATTAAAAATGCTCTGGAGGCCTCGCCCGTCGGGCAGACCATTGAGGTCGCCATGCGTAAGGCGGAAAATGGACGTTTAGAAATAATAATTCATAATGACGGGGCTGTGCCCGAGGAACTGCGCGCCTCGTTTTTTGATAAATACGCCACCAGAGGCAAAAGCGGTGGCAGCGGGCTGGGAACCTACAGTGCCCGGTTGATGGCTGTTACTCAGGGAGGAGATATAACCATGCGTTCTTCGGGGGCTCAAGGTACCTTTGTTATTATTGGCTTTGGCGGTTCCGCTCAAGGTGCTTAATGCTGGCAGTGACGGCACCAGAAGGTGGCCCGGCCTGCCATGGTGGTTTTTTCTATGGCCGTACCGCAGATGGGACAGGGTTCACCGGCGCGGCCATAAACCCGGAGCTGAAGCTGGAAATATCCTGGTTTGCCGCCTGCGTTTATAAAATCGGAGATGGTGGAACCCCCGGCCGCAATGGCTTTTTTGAGGATCTCTCTGGTCGAGGTGATAATGGTCTGCCATTCCTGGGGGCTTATTTTATTGACCGTTCTTGCCGGTGAAATAGTGGAGGCGAAGGTGATTTCATTGGCGTAGATGTTGCCGATTCCCACTACCACATGACTGTTCATCAGGAAATTTTTCAGGGGTTGCCGCCGTTTGCCGGCTTTGTTCATCATGTAATCGACGGTGAAGGCATCGCCGAGGGGTTCGGGGCCCAGATCGGCAAAAAAACTATTTTCATCGGTCTCCGGGGGCAGTACCTGTATTGAGCCAAAACGGCGGGTATCATTAAAACGCAGCTCCAGCCCGTTATCAAGCCGGCAGTATAGGTGGTCATGGCGGATTGAGGCCTGGTCGGTTCTGAATACCCCCAGCCGTCCCGTCATACCGAGATGGATGATTAAAGCGGCCTTGCCGACCGTAGTTAAAATCAGATATTTAGCCCGCCGCCGCACCGCGGTTATGGGGTGATCTTTAATATAGAGTTCAATCTCTGCTTTGGGGATGGGCAGACGAAGGGTCTGGCCGCTGCTCTTGATCCGGGTAATTGTTCTGCCGATGAGCATGGGGGCAATCCCCTGGCGGATGACCTCAACTTCCGGTAGTTCCGGCATCTTTCTTCCTGCTGAATTTTGTTTTATTTTCCGGCATGTTTTGATTGATTTGACCTTAGGTCTCTGGTGGTTTAAATTACATATCTATTTACATTAATGTTCGCTTGAAAACCTGTGTTGATGTCAATCAGGTTTACGGCATTATTTT
The DNA here is from genome assembly GCA_048820955.1 of Desulfobacterota bacterium M19. Lineage (GTDB taxonomy): Bacteria > Desulfobacterota > Desulfobulbia > Desulfobulbales > VMSU01 > JAADIV01. Next base: position 173,314 of record JBMERE010000005.1, read on the forward strand.
TTTTGTAAAAATTGGAGAAGATTATGCTCAAAAAAATTATTACAGGCTCACTGCTGGTTTTGCCGCTGCTGTTTCCGGTCGGGGCCGGGGCGAAGGTAAAGGTAGAAGCCACGCCTATTGCTGATCTGCGTCTGTCTTCCGCCCCTCTTGATACCGCCATCTCTGGCGATGGCCAATCTATATTTGTGCTCACTGAAGATGGCCGGGTGGAAATATATGATCGAAAAGGCCGCCGCAAAGGTTCGGTCAAGCTAAGCGGCAAGGCGGATCGCCTCGCGGTATCACCAGATGGAAATACTTTGTTTTTAACCGATAGTGCGCGTCACATGGTGCGTATGACGCGCTTAAGCTTTGTGCATGATATCAGCACGAAAGGCTCGCCGTTCAAGGGGCCTGCCGATGCCCCGGTGGTTATCGCGATATTCAGTGATTATCAATGACCATACTGCGCAAGGGTTAACCCCTTACTTGAGCAGGTGCTCAAGCAGTATCCCACTAAAGTCAAGCTGGTTTATAAAGAATTTCCTCTGCGGATGCACCGCTTCTCGCGTCAAGCCTCTCTTGCCGCTATTGCCGCTGGGCGGCAGGGTAAATATTGGCAGATGCATGATAAAATTTTTCAGCATTATAGTAGTTTAAGCATGGCTAAATTACAGCAATTCGCTCGGGAAATAGGGCTTAACATGCCGCGTTTTGAGCATGATCGTCAAGACCCTGAGGCCATCCAGCGGGTTAATGAAGATCTCAGGGAAGGCTCAGCCGCTGGTGTCCATGGTACGCCGACTATATTTATTAACGGTCGCCTTCTTCGTCTGCGTTCTCTTAAGGGGTTTGATGTGATGATTGAGCAGGAGTTACATAAAGGAAAGGGGATTATACCCAGATAGTCTCATCTTCCTGGGTGCCGGACTTTTTTAATTGGGCGATCAGTTTGTCTTTTTCCTGTAATTCTGCCTGGAGTTTTAATAATTCTTCGTCTGTTTGTCGCAGACGTTCGGCGAGGGTTTCGGCAAAGAGTCTGAAAACGGCATATTGGAATACCCTGGCATTGTCTTTGAGTTTATAGTCAAGATTACTGCAGTCCAGTCCCAGAACCATCGTTTTAGCCAGAGCCCAGACGCTGGCTGAACGCGGGGAACCGTCAATGACCCCCATTTCTCCAAAGAGGTCGCCGCCGCCCTCCAGAATCGCAAAGGTCTTTTCACCCTTGACGATTTTTACCTGTCCGGAGATTAGAAAATAAACCCATTGATCCTTATCGCCTTTGCTTATAATAGTTTCTCCAGCCTCATAGGACTTTAATTTCCCTACCTCTAAAAAGGCCTCTATGTCATCATCGGAAAAGGCCTGGAATTTTTTAATTCTTTTAAGTAGTTCAAGAACCTTTTTATTTTCCTTAAGGTAGCCGGTTTCCTGCATAAGGTCCTCCCGCCTGTTAATATTTTTTTGCACAGTAAGCGATCCATGAACACCACCCTGTACACGTAGACCGGCCGCAATATAATACGTAAGCGCTCCACAAACCACAATACACTCTTGCATACGATCATGGTCGTATGCAAGAGTGTGGCTTATGGAGCGAGCGCATACAGGTAAGCGTTTATGGTGGGTTTACAGTTTTAACTGCCGCTGGTGTGCGGAGTGCTGTCATATTTGGCATCAGTATGACAGGTCTTGCAGTCACCGCCGCCTGCTATTGCCGGCGGGTTCAGACTGCCGTCGTTTAGATGGCAGGCCGCGCAGCTGTCAGTACCAGCGTAAGTATTTGAGGCATGGACGCTGTTGGCGCCCACGTAAATATTTGCCCCTAAATCGGATACCTGATCATGGCAGCCGGAGGTAATACAGGTCGTGGTAGCGGTGACCTGGGTTGAGTGGCTTAAGTCAATATTCAAAGAGTCATGAAGCGGGAAGCCGCCATGGCAGTCCATGCAGTTGTTGCCTTTCACGGCTGGTTTGCCTGTCCCTTTGCCGGCGGCGCTGCCGATGAGCCGCCAGTCATTGCTGTCATGGCAGTCAACGCAATAACCTCCTTTCTGGTGAATGGTGAAGATGGGGTCACCTGGATGACAGGATGCGCAACTGGTGCCGGTGCTGCTGACTCGTACATCGTGAGACCAGGAATTATGATTGTTAAAACTGGCGGCAATAGCCGTATGGCAGTCAACGCAGGTATTGGTCGTATTGCCTTCCCGGCCGGCGGCGCTGCCTTTCAGGGTGTGAATCTGGACGGAATTTAAGGCCACATGGCAGTCTAAGCAGTTATTGTTATGAACAGTAGAAACGGTATCACCGCCATGACAGGTAACGCAGCTGCTGTCGACCATGAAGGTTACGGTAGTGCTGGAGTGGCTGGCGGCGGGATGGGTACCCCCGCTGAGATCAGCGGCTTCGGTACTGTGGCAGACCGAGCAGTTACCGCCGTCGCTGTGGCCGCTGGCGGAGCCGACTAATACTCCTTTGCTGTCATGGCAGGTGGCACAGCCGTTACGGCCGTGAACGCCATTTATCAAATCAGAGTTGGAATGACAGTTTACACAGGCGGTATCAGCGCTGACCTGGGTTGTGTGTGGTGGCGGAGTGTGGCTGCCAAAATCGCTGTAAGTGGAGTGACAGTTGAGGCAGTCACCGGGACCGTTGGTCTTGGCGACTCCGTAGAGCAGTCCTGTTTTGTTCGCATGGCACATGCCGCAGTTACTGTTGTGGACGCTTTTCACCGGGTCGCCGGTATGACAGACCGCGCATTGCGCTGTGGCCGTCACCAGACCGGTATGGTCACCGGAGGTGGGATGGGCAAAGAAATTGGCGGCTATGTCTGTATGGCAGTTTGTGCAGTCGCCGGGGCCGTGCTGGGCTGCCAGGCTGATGAGGACACCATCGCCGGTGTATTTACCGGTGCTGGCGTCATAAGTCAGGTTATGGCAGGTGGCACATACCTTGGTAACATGAATACCGGTAATCACGTTTTTATTGCTGTGGAAATGACATCCCGTACATCTGGGATTGGGATCTACATGGCCGGTATGATCCAGGGCATTGGGGTGAGATGTAAAGTCTGCCGCGATACCGCTGTGGCAGTCGTAACAGGTACCGGTTTTACGGACGGCACCAGCGGCAGTGGGCCATTTAGGACTGGGGAAGGGAGAAATCAGAGTCGGCGGCCCTGGATAATGACAGTCTCCGCAATGAAATTTATGGGTATCGGCGATAATATCAGTGGCTTTATGACAATGGACGCAGCTGGTTCCTGTACCGGAGATAAAGACGTTATGATTCGGGTAGGAAGGTTTGAATCCCAGCAGGGTTATATGACAGGCGGTACATTTGGTCTTGTAATGGGGGCTGACCGCTATTCTGGCTCCGTTGGGGTAATCGGGATCTGTCGGGTCGGGCTGCAGGCCATCGTAATTATAATATTTGGTTGAGGCGTGACAGACCTGGCAGATACCTTTGGGCGGCAGGCCGGAGCCGTCAGCCAGGCCGCCGACCTCACCGGAGGCATAGGTTATATCAGGATCGAAAAATTTGACATCCATGCTGATTTTCTTGCCGTTGGCGTCCAGTCTGGGGGTGGCGATGGTCTTTTTGATTAATTGACCGTAAATAATGCCGAAGGTACTGCCGTCGTAACTGTCGGGGATTATACCCTGTACCGTGATTGTTCCGGTGCCTCCCGGGGTGCCGGGGGTAATGGCGGTGGTCTCTACGGCGTTGTTTATTTCGTAGGTGTTGCCTGGGTTGTCTTTGCTCAGTACCAGAATCAGGCCCCGGCCATTGGAGGTTTTGGCACCCCAGGTGGCGGGATCGGGCCAGAACGTGGACGAATCGGCATTGTTATAGGTAAAAGTGGTGGTGTTGGCGGAGGTGTCAACCTGAATAGAGCCGGCATCGATACTGCCGTTGACCAGATAAAGGGCGGCTTCATCGGTGGACAGCCAGCCTAACTGCTCCTGGAAATGCGGATCATGGCAGTCAACACAGCTCGTTGACCAGTCGCCGAGATTTTTATCGTGCATGGCCCCCATGGAAGCGGATGAATGAGTTACCTTGTTGGGGGCGTAACCTCCGCTGCCGTGACATTTATTACAGACGGCGGCGGTGATGGAGGAATAAGGGGTGGTGCTGTTATTGGCCGCTGGTGAATATTGCCACCACAGGGAATAGGTATGGCAGTCGCCGCAACTGATACCGTGGGTCTCATTATGGGGAGAATCAATAACCGAGGCCGCAGCATAACTGCAGAGAGCAAAGAAAATTAGCACGTTAATCAGGCAGATAACCTTTTTCATTTCACTTCTCCGTTAAGTGTGTAATATTGCGAGTAATTTTGCACTTTGTTCATTTGGGAGCATCTATAATTAATCACGAATTATAACTAAAAAACTGGTAATTGCAAGATTAATAAAAAGGTAACTGTTCAGATGAGCGACTTTGTAGGAGTTGAGATCTGGGGCGGAAGAATAGTTGGTGGATATTTAATATGTCTGGTTGCCAAGTGCTGTAAAATAGTTTATTTGCTAATACGTAACAATGATGGTGTTGTAGTTAAAATGCTTGTCATGAAACGGAAAGTCCATTAACGGGAAGCTGTCAGTTTGAAAGAACGCCCCCATGTCAGGTGGGTTCTCTGGTTGAGCAGTTACGATAATTTATCCTTATTATGAAGTTAACCACAGTCTTGATAACATTATGAACTCTAAACGATTTTCGCAGATTTACGTCCTTGCCGCCCTGATTATCTCCTTTGCTCTGCCGGTGCTGGCGGCTTCTCCTAAGGTGGCGATTAAGCCATTTACCATTAATGCCGCTAAAGATATGTCATATCTTAAAAGCGGGATCAGGTCGATGCTGGCCAGTCGTCTCGCTGATAACGCCGGGGTAGAGATAGTGCCTGCGGCTGCCGGGGCTGATTATACCCTGAAGGGCAGTATGACGGTTTTTGGCGGCAGTTATTCGCTCGACGTGACTTTTGCCCCTGTCAGGGGCGGCCAGAGCAGGAAGTTTTATGCCACTGCCGCCACGGAGGGCGGAATTATAAAGGCGGTTGATTCTCTGAGCTGGGATATTGCCGAGAAGGTCTTTGGCAAGAAGAGACCGGCCGGTGCTCTGAGAGCCCCCGCTCCGCGGGTTGCGGCAATTGCCGCTCCGGCTGCCGCGGCATCGCCCTATCAGACGGCCAACCCGGAGCTTGCCTTTCGGGCCGGCCTGCAGGGCGGTTATGGCGGTAGTCTTCTGCGTCCGCAGGGGGTAATCACCGGGCCTTTCGGCTTTTTAAAGAGTCAGAATTTCCATTTCGGCCTGGTGGCCATGGATGTTGGCGATGTTGACGGCGACGGTAAAACGGAGTTTGTTCTGGCTGCCAAGCATGAGATCAGAATTTACCGCCGGCTGGGTAATCGTTTTCAGAAAATATGGCAGATGTCAACGTCTGCACGTTATGCTATTCATGCCATTACCATGGCTGATCTGAATAAAAACGGCCGACAGGAAATATACGTCAGTGCCGCTGATGCCAAGCGTCCAAGCTCTTTTATCCTTGAATGGGATGGCAAAACTTTTGTCAAGCTGGCCGAAAACCAGAGATGGTATATAAGGGCGATTAATATTCCCGGCGAGGGGCGGGTGCTGGCTGGCCAGAAAAGTGGTTTTGGAACTCTGCTGGCCCCTGGAATCTGTCGCCTTAAGCTGAAAAACGGCAAGCTGGTTAAGATCGGTATGGTGCCGGTTAACGGGGTTAACCTTTTTGATTTCTCCATAGTTGATTTAGAGGGCGACGGTCGTAATGAGGTGGTGGCCATCAGTCATGGCGATAAAATTCTTGTTCTGCGGCCCAGTGGCAAGGTTATGTGGGTCAGTGATAATTATTACGGCGGCACTACCACCTATCTTGGTGGTATCGGCTTTGATGATATAAACAAGGATCTGGAGAACGGTTCCTATGAGCCGCCGAGGATATATGTTCCATCCCGTATCATTGTCCGTGATGTCAATGGTGATGGTCATCCCGACATAATTATCAACCGGAATATGTCTTCAGCCTCCCGGCTCATGGCTAAACATAAGAGTTATCCCAGCGGTGAGATTGACGCCCTGACCTGGAACGGTATAGGTCTTACCGAGCTTTGGCGCACTCGGAAGATTGACGGTTATATAGCTGATTATCAGCTTGGGCCGATTAAGAAACCGGCGGCTGACGCTAAGAATAAGAATTCAGCCGGCACGGTTAATCTCTATGTGGGATTAATTCTCCGCAGCGGTGGAATTGACATCCTGAGCGACGCTACTTCCACGGTGTTGACTTTCCCGCTTCAGCTGCCAAAACGTGTAAAACAACAGCCTGTTGTTCAGTAACGTAACGGCCATGCCCGGTCGTAAGCGTTCCACAAACTACACGCTCGCTTACGCCCGGTCAAGCAGCCGTCACGAAACATGAAAGTTGCGGCAGGGCTGACATCCCTGCCTGGGTTAACCTTCAGGTGGTTTTAACCATAAAACGCCGCATGCGGATGTTGAAGAGTATGCCGATACCGGCCATATTGGTTAACAGTGATGAACCGCCATAACTGAAGAGTGGCAGAGGCATACCAACTACCGGCAGGAGCCCCAGGATCATGGCCAGATTTATAAAGGCCTGCCAGAAGATGAGAGCCACTATACCAAAGGCCAGGAGGACGCCGAATTTATCCCTGGCCGAGAGGGCGATGTTCAGGCCTAACAGCAGCATGAAGGTGTAACAGGCCAGGAAAAACACCGAGCCGGCAAAACCAAACTCCTCCGCCCATACCGAGAAGGCGAAATCGGTATGATGTTCGGGTAGAAAATCCAGGTGGGCCTGTGAGCCTTTCAGAAATCCCTTGCCAAAGGCCCGGCCCGAGCCCACTGCTATCTTGGACTGCATGATGTGATAGCCGGTGGTTAACGGGTCGCCCTCCGGATGCAGGAAGGTCTCTATCCGCTGCTGCTGATATGGCTTCAGGGCAAACTTCCATCCTAACGGGGCAATAATCATACAGGCCATAATGATGATTATCAAGGTGCTCCAGCGCAGTTTGACAAAAAGCGTCATGGAGACTGCGATCATGCCGATCATCAGGGCGGTGCCTAAGTCTGGTTGTTTGACAATGAGTATAAAGGGGATACCGGCCAGCAGGCCGGGGGCAATTAATTCCCTTAAACTGAAGCCCTTGCCGGTATCCTTACGATAGTAATAACTGGCAAGGCAGATAACCATGGCTAATTTGGCAGGTTCAGAGGGTTGAAGTTTGAAAAAGCCCAGATTGATCCAGCGCTGAGCGCCGCCGGCACTGTTGCCGAAGAATTTGGCCATGATCAGAAGCAGGATAATCGCCCCGTAAAATACATAGTTCCAGCTGATCAATACCCGGTAATCCACGCTTATTATTGTGATAACCAGCCCCAGTCCGATTATATAGAAATATATCTGCTTTATAAAGATGTGTGACGAGGTATAGCCGTTAGTGGTGGCGGAATAAAGGTTGACCAGCCCCATGCCGATTACGGCCAGCACGGTAAGCAGGAGAACCCAGTCGAAATTTAAGATCAGACGGCGGTCGAATTGGAACATGGCGGATTATTTGTCAGTGGGATGTTCAGCCGTTTTCCCGTTAAAATATTGTTCTAATAAGGCCTTGGCTATGGGCGCTGCCTCGGAACCGCCGTGGCGGCCGTGTTCAACGAGGACGGTGATGGCAATCTGCGGTTTACCGGCGGGCGCGAAGCAGGTGAACCAGGCATGATCCCTGTATTTATAAGGAATATCCTTGGCTGGCAGATGGCGGTATTGGGCCAGCCTCACCACTTGGGCGGTGCCTGTCTTGCCGCCCACGAGGATTGATTTCATTCTGGCGGCGCGGCCGGTGCCGTGCTTTTCATTTACCGCCGCCACCAGTCCGGCCCGGATCAGGGCCAGGGAGTGTTTACTGCCCAGGGCGTGGCCGTCTATTATGGGCCGGAAGGGCTTTACTACCCTGCCGTCGGCATCTATGACGGATTCTACAAACTGCGGCCGGTAGCGGGTACCACCGTTGGCCAGGGTGGCGGTCATTTCACAGATCTGGAGTGGAGTCACCAGATTAAACCCCTGGCCAATGGCCACCGACATGGTTTCTCCCTCCTGCCATTCCTGTTTGTAGCGTCGTCTTTTCCAGCTCTTGGTGGGGACTAACCCGGCTTTTTCATTTGGCATATTTATTCCGGTTTTGCGGCCTAAACCGAGGCTTATGGCGTATTTCGCTAAATTGTTTACCCCGACCTTGAGGCCGACATGATAGAAATATATATCGCATGATTCACGCAGGGCCTTTTTTAAATTTACCGCCCCGTGTCCGGAACGTTTCCAGCAATGATAGCGGCGGCCGTAGAGCAGCATTGAGCCCGTGCAGTTGAATATGGTGTCAGGGGTAACAGCTCCCTCACTCAGGCCTGCCAGAGCTGTAACAATCTTATAGGTGGAGCCTGGCGGGTATTGTCCCTGAATGGTTTTGTTTATAAAGGGCTTCAGAGGGTCCTTGAGCATGGCCTTCCAGTTTTTACTTGAGATGCCGCCGATGAACTCTTGTAATTGCAGGGGAGGGGAGCTGGCTAAAACCAGCAGTTTGCCGCTGTTTACCTCCATCATTACCACGGCCCCGGCCTTACCACGCAGGGCATGTTCGGCGGTTTGCTGCAAGCCGATATCAATGGTCAGCTTGAGGTCTTTACCCGGCAGGGGGGCCTGTTCCATTATCTCCCGCTGTTCAAAGCCGTGGACATCCACCTCCACATAGCGGCGGCCCTTTTCACCCCGCAGTAATTTTTCGTATATTCGTTCAATGCCCATTTTGCCGATCTGGTCGGAGGGCAGGTAGGTGTCGCCAAACTTCTTTAACTCCTTTTCGTTTATTCTGCCTAAATAGCCCACAAGATGAGAGGCTAAATTGCCGAAGTTGTATTTTCTCGACGGCAGGGTCTCGATATGGATTCCGGGCAGTTCATATTGATGATTCTCAATATAAACCAGGGTCGGCCAGTCGATATCCTCTTTGAGCAGAATGGGGAGGTGGCGGGGGTAATCAGCGGCCTCCCTGATCCGCTTTAATATTTCGCTGACATTAACTTTTAAAATAGCGGCCATTTTGCGGATGATCAACTCTGGATCAGGGGCATCCTCCTTGTTCCAGGTAACATTAAAATAGGGGCGGTTAACGATTAAGGGTCTACCGTTGCGGTCGAGGATATTACCGCGCGGGGCGGGCAGCCATTGCAGACGTATGCGGTTGTTCTCCGACATCTTAAGGTATTGGGAGCCGCGCAGAATCTGCAGGAACCAGAGCCTGACCACGAGGATTCCAAAGAGGGCCAGGATGATAATAATGACAATATTGGTACGACGCTTCAGGGCCTGGAGCTCGCTTTCGTCCATGCGGTGAATCCTGGATATAACTGTCCGCTGATTTAGATCCTGCTTGTTCTTATCTCTGAATGAGGCCGGGGTAAATTTCTTCAAGGTAGTCTTTTAACGCCTGACGGTTTTACGGCGATTCCCCTGTCTGCTTCTGAATATGGCGGGGAATCCGTTATCTTCGTGGTGAATCCCCATATCCCACAGGAGGCTGAACATCTTGTGGGCGGGAATCACGAGAATGGTTACAATCAGCAGACGCTGCAGGATTTCACCCCATAGCCATGGAGTGAGAGGGCTGCTGGCCAGCATGGAGGAAAAGATATAAATAATCCCGTTGGCCAGAAGGTAGCCTAAGGCAACGATGGGGGGTTGATGGTTGATTTCGTCTATGGATAGTCCCGTGGAAAGAGCTTTGATGATTACAAAAATCAGGAGATAGGCGATGGTGTAAAGGCCGGAAAAATAACCTGATAACACCCCCATGATGGTGCCCCATATCAGCAGCAGCAGTACTCCCTGGGCGATGGAGGCACGGAGGGCGATAAAGATGATGAGCAGAAAAAGAAGATCCGGCACTCCTGTCCATTTGGGCAGGGCCTGGAAGATGGTGCTTTGCAGGCCGATAAACAGACAGCCCAGAGATAAAAATAATATAAAACGCATAGAAATATGAAGAGCCCCTTATAAATAAGTATGGCTTTCGGGCTAAAGTGTTGGCTTACCGTGTAATATAATTGTCAGGTATTCCAGGTGGTGAAAGTTGACCGAGGGTTTTACCTTGATCTGGAGAAACATTCCGCGCCGGGCTCTTAAAAAGTTTGATACCGTACCGATTACCAGCCCTTTGGGAAATACTCCCCCCATCCCCGAGGTAATGATGGTGTCGTTAATCTTGACCACGCTGTTTTTTAAAACATAACGCAGACGGTAATTCCGGCCATCTCCTTTTATGATGCCCTGCAGTCTGTTGTTCTGAACAATGGCGTCAATGGCTGAATTTGGATCGGTGGCTGCCATGATTTTGGCATAATGGGGTGAGGTGTTTATTACCTGACCGGCGACGCCGTCCGGCGTGACCGCTGCCATTCCGGCACTGATTCCCGAGGTGCTGCCTTTATCAATTATCAGAGTTTTAAACCACAGGGATGGATCCCGGCCGACAATTCTCGCCGTGACCGTGGGCAGTTTAAGGCGTTTGTCAAGGTCAAGGAGTTTCTGCAGCTGACCGTTAAGAGCGGCGGCCTCCCTGAATTCGGCATTTTTTTGGCGATATTTATCTATCTCACGCCGCAGCCGGTCATTGTCAACCGCTACTTCAGTCAGGCTGATATAATGCCGCCAGATGCTGGAAACAAAAGACATGGACTTGGTAAAAGTCCCCTGCACCGGGCCCATGACTTCTAACGCCAGGCGGTGCGGCATATTGAATTCCTGCCGCCCTATTGAGGTCAGAGCAACGTAGAGAATCAGGGGAATCAGAACAGCAATAATCAGAACAAGCTTGACGGGCTGGGACGGCTTTTTTTTTCTCCTCATGCCCTGAATCCTGTCATGAAATCATAATATCCTTTAATACCCCGATATTTTCCAGGGCCTTACCGGAGCCGAGAACAACCGAGGACAGCGGGTCTTCGGCGATGATTATCGGCAGGCCGGTCTCTTTGTTAAGGCGTTTGTCAAAGTTGCGGAGCAGGGCGCCGCCGCCGGTGAGCATGATGCCCTGGTCGACTATATCGGCGGAGAGTTCCGGCGGGGTAAGCTCCAGGGCCATCTTGACCGCTTCAACAATAGCGTCAATCTGTTCGGTGATGGCCTCCTTTACCTCTTCTGAATCAATGGTGAGGGTTTTGGGGACACCAGAAACCAGATCCCGACCCTTTATCTCCATGGTTTCGAGAGGGGCTTCCGGCATTATATCGGCAAGGGTGGTTTTGATCACCTCGGCGGAATGTTCGCCTATGGCCAGGTTGTGTTTTCTCTTTATATAGTGGAGAATGGCATCGTCCATTTTGTCGCCTGCCACCCGCACAGAGTTGGAGTAGACGATTCCTGCCAGCGAGATGACTGCCACCTCGGTGGTGCCGCCGCCTATATCGACAATCATATTGGCGGTAGGTTCGGTAATGGGCAGTCCGGCACCAATGGCCGCGGCCATGGGCTCTTCTATCAGATAGACCTCGCGGGCCCCGGCCGATTCGGCCGATTCCTTAACCGCTCTTTTTTCCACCTGGGTAATTCCCGAGGGGACGCTGACTATAATGCGGGGATGTACCAGGGTGCGGCGGTTATGAACCTTTTTGATGAAAAAACGAAGCATGGCCTCGGTTACCTCAAAATCGGCGATTACCCCGTCTTTTATCGGTCTTATCGCCTTGATATTGCCAGGGGTTCGACCCAGCATCATCTTGGCCTCTTTGCCGACGGCAACCACCTTGCTGCTGCGAAGATCCTGGCGGACGGCGACCACTGAGGGTTCTCTGAGAACAATACCCTTGCCTTTTACGTAGACCAGGGTGTTAGCCGTACCAAGATCAATGGCCAGATCATTGGACATCCAGCCAAACAATTTATCAAAGGGGGAGAACATGAGTTTGTTACCTCAAGGAAAATTATTTGGAGACTATTCAGGGGGCAGCCTTAACTTGGAAAGCGCAGAGCATGAATGAACAACGGACGTACCACTGAACGATTACACTACGAAGTTATGGGTTATTTGTATTCCCTGTCTGAGCAGTTACTAACCAATTATCTAACAAACTGATACGTCATTGGCAAGAAAAATAGTAAGCCGGCTGTTTTAAGATTTTTCTTGACTTTTACCGCACTCTATTGTAATTATCTTAATTCTTTTTACGGGAGATGTCTGCCTTAAAAGAAATTGCTGCAATGGGGCTATAGCTCAGCTGGGAGAGCGCTTGAATGGCATTCAAGAGGTCAGCGGTTCGATCCCGCTTAGCTCCACCATAAAGATATAAAGGGGATCAGGCTTATAGTCTGATCCCCTTTTTTTTGTATATAACTGTAAGCGCTCCATGAACGCCCTGCTGTGTGCACAGCAGGGCGTTCATGGAGCGCTTACTAAAGTAAGGGTGCAATGCAAATTTGTGAAAATAGCATAAATATGGCTGTTTAAGATCAGCGTTTAAAAAGTGAACATTCAACATCGAACACCGAATAAAAAAACAGCGAATACAGTTGTGCTTACGGAGATCCTAATAATATTTGTTGGTTGACCATGTAAGTCGTTTTTGTTGTTGATTCATAATTCGGTGTTGAATGTTCGGTGTTCATTCCTTTTGCACTGTCACTTTTTTGTATTGTACCCTTACAGTAAAAGAGTCCTTAATATTTAAGATGCAAGCCTTAACTGGTCATCCGGCGGGCCGGCGGCTGTTGTCCTGGGGCAAAGGTCTCTGTCTGTCGATTATTTTGTTTCTGCTTTGCCCGTCTCTGAGCACTGCTGTTTCGGAAGCTAAACTGTCGGCGGTTTTTGATTCGAAGATTCAGCCTTTTTTTACGACGCAGTTCAAGGCTGGAACCATGCGGGGAGCGGCTGGAGTTGCCATTCATTACGCCAAGCGGGAAATTGCCGGGGAACAGGCGGCCCTGGTGATTGTCGACGGCCGTACTGAATACGCACTCAAATACGCTGAACTGTTCTATGATCTACGGAATCAGCCCTGGTCTTTTTACATCTATGATCACCGTGGACAGGGGATGTCCGGCCGCTTGCTCAGCGATCCGGAGAAGGGGCAGGTTGAAAATTTCGGGAATTATATTGTTGACCTGAAAGAATTTATTCAGAAAGTGGTCAAAAAAAAAGCTCATAAGCATATTTTTATACTGGCTCATTCCATGGGTGGTACAATTGCCATTATTTACAGCATTGAAAATCCAGGTATTCTGCAGGGCATGATTCTATGTTCACCGATGTTGCAGATCAATACAGCGCCCTATCCCGGTGAACTTGCCCGTTTACTGGCGGCAGGGATAACCGCTCTCGGCGGCGGCGATCTATATGTCATTGGCGGCGGGCCCTATAATCCGGCCAGATCATTTGCCGCCAATGATCTGACCCACAGCGCGGCCCGTTTTGCCCTTAATAAAAGAATACTCCGTGAATTCCCGCTTAATAAGCTGGGCAGTCCTACCTTTCAGTGGCTTAATGAGTCTTTTAAAGGGATGAAGAAGGCGAATGCCGGGGCCGGAGGTCTGAGGACGCCGCTGCTTCTTTTAGAGGGCGGCTCAGATACGGTGGTGGGGCGCCAGGCGGAGATTAGTTTCTGCTATCGGGCGCCTGATTGTGTTCCGGTTCGTTTCCCCGGCGGCCGCCATGAACTGCTGATGGAAAAAGATTCCATCCGAAATCAGGTTCTGAACAGGATAAAGGAATTTATCACGGCTCATTGCCGGTCCGGCTGAATGACCGCTTCTCCATAATTTTTATACTTTTATACTTTTATATTTTTATATTTTTTATATAAAACTGAATCGGTTTTGTCTGCTTGTGATTTATTAAAGGAGCAGTTTCATTTCGTACCCCAATGGATAACGAATTAAACCCCGGTCTATCTATAATTCATGCCAACCGTCTGGAAGATCTGCGGGATCTTATGGTGCGCTGGACAGTCAGTTATCCGCTGCGTCCTCTGGAGCCTGAACTCTTCATTGTTCAGAGCAACGGCATGGCCCAGTGGCTGAAGCTGGCCCTGGCCGCTGATGAGGGGGGCGGTATCTGCGCGGCCGTGGATATGCAGTTGCCGGCTCGTTTTATGTGGGCTGCTTACCGGGCCGTGCTCGGCGAAGATGGGGTGCCCTCTGCATCGCCCTATGATAAATCCAGACTGCTCTGGCGTCTGCTGCGTATGCTTCCTGCTCTCTGCCGGGAAGAGATCTTTGCCGTTTTCGCTGAGTTTTTAAAGGCGGATAATGATTTTCGCAAGCATTATCAACTGGCCGGCCATTTAAGCGATCTTTATGATCAGTACCAGGTATATCGGGCGGACTGGCTGGCTGACTGGGCCAGAGGGGTCGACCGCCTGAATGGGCCTCGCGGGGCGGTGCCTCTGCCCGCGGAGCAGATCTGGCAGGCTGAGTTATGGCGGCGTCTGCTGGACGATGTCCCGGCGGTGGAACGTCAGGGCAGCCGGGCGGCTCTGCATCAGCGTTTTCTGCGAGCCATTGAGGCGGATGGCCCGCGGCCCGGTCAGCTTCCCCGGCGGGTTATTGTCTTTGGTATCAGCTCCATGCCCCGGCAGTTCCTGGAGGCCCTGCATGTTCTGGCTGAATATTGCCAGATTCTCATCTTTGTTCACAATCCCTGCCGCCACTACTGGGCCGATATCATCGAAGACCGGGACTTGCTGCCCGTTGCCGGATCTCGCCACCACCGCAAGGATATGCCCTCCGGGCTGGCTCCGGAGCTTCTTCATCAGCATGTAAATCCTCTGCTGGCGGCCTGGGGCAAACAGGGGCGGGATTATATCGGTCTGCTCTGCAGCTATGACCATCCTGACTCCTACCGCCATAATTTCGCCGAGATTGATCTCTTCAGTGATTTTGCCGTTTCGGACAGTGCAAGTCTGCTCCAGCAGGTGCAGCAGGGAATTCTTGACCTGACTCCCCTGCCTGCCGCTGACCGGAAAACGGTAATTAATGCCGATGATGATTCCATTACCTTTCAGCTTGCCTGCAGCCGGCAGCGGGAGGTGGAAATACTGCACGACTCGCTGCTCTCCATTTTTGAGGAACAGCCGGATTTACGGCCGCGGGATATTATCGTCATGATGCCCGATGTAGAGGCTTACGCACCTCATATTGAGGCGGTATTTACCTGTGCCGCTGATGATCCCCGTTATATTCCTTTTTCCATTGCCGACAGCCCGGGGCGGGGCGGGGCTCAGGCCCTGACGGCCCTTGGCACGCTGCTTGATTTGCCCCGGTCACGTTTTACCGTTGGCAATATTATGGATCTTCTTGAAGTTCCCGCCTGCCGGGCGCGTTTTTCTCTGAGCGAAAATGATCTGCCCCGTCTCGAGGAATGGCTCATCGGCGCCGGGGTGCGCTGGGGCCTGGATGCCGGGCAGCGTCAGACGCTGGATCTGCCCCCGGCCTTTGATAAGAATTCCTGGAGTTTCGGGCTCAGGCGGATGCTTCTGGGTTACGCTGTGGGTGAGGGCCGGGCCTGGCACGGTATTGAGCCTTATGCCGGGGCCAGTGGTCTGGGGGCTGAACTAATGGGTAATCTGACCCGGCTGATTGAGGTTCTGGAACATCATTGGCGGATTCTGCGCCGTGCGGCAACGCCTGGTGAATGGGGTGAGCGGATCAGAAATCTAACGGCTGATTTTTTTCAATTCAGTACCAGTGAGGATATTGTTTTCGGCCAGCATCTGGAAGATCTGCTTGAGCAATGGTTAGATGACTGCCAGGCGGCCGGTTTTAATCATGAACTCCCTTTAGCCGTGGTGGCTGATATGCTGCTCAAGGCCCTGGAGCAATCATCCATCTCCCAGCGTTTTTTAGCCGGGATGGTGAATTTCTGTACCCTGATGCCCATGCGGGCTGTCCCCTTCAGGGTTGTTTGTCTGCTGGGTATGAATGATGGTGATTATCCGCGCCATTATCCGGCCCCTGATTTTGATCTTATGGCGGCGGCCTCTAATTACCGTCCCGGTGACCGCTCCCGGCGTGAGGATGACCGTTATCTCTTTCTTGAGGCCCTGTTGTCCGCCCGTGAGCGCTTTTATGTCAGTTATATAGGGCGCAGCGCCAGAGATAACAGCAGCCGTACTCCATCAGTGCTGGTGGGGCAGTTGCGTGATTATCTTGCCGCGGGCTGGCGGACGGCTGATTCTGACCCGGAGACGGATCTATTATCCAGGCTGACTACACAGCATCCTCTACAGCCCTTCAGCCGGTTGTATTTTTCCGGTGGTAATGATTTTTTTACCTATGCCTGGGAGTGGTCTGACATGCATACGGTTACAGAACCGCCGATGGGAAGAGATAATATTCTGCCCGGCATCAGTTCCTCCACTGCCATCGGCTGCCGTCAGCTTGTTGCCCTGCTTAAGAGTCCCATGCGGGTTTTTTATAATTATCGGCTGGGAGTTTATTTTGATGAACCTGTGGCTTCGGCTGATTACAGTGAGCCCTTTCGTCTGGATGCTCTTGCCGTTTATTCCTTGAGTAACGAGCTGTTATCCTCGGCCCTGGCCGTACAGCCTGAAGATCGGGACAGGGTGCTGACAGAGAGGGTTGCGGCTCTGCGGCGGGCCGGTGAGCTGCCGCCGGCGGGTTTTGGCGAGCTGACGGCAGCCGGGTTGCTGGACACGGCACGTCTGGTGCTTGAAAATGAACAAAAATTAATGAGTCAGTGGCCGCTGGACGCCGGGGAACGGGAGATTTGCCTCTCTTTTTCGCTTCACGGGTGTGATGAGCGGTTCGAAGACTGGCTTGACGGGTTACGGCGGCGGGATGATAGGGGCAGCGGGCCGCTGGCTCGCTGGGAGGTTTCTTACAAGGCCTGTGACTATAAGGATAAAACCGGCCTTTACCGGCGGCTGCTCTCTCTGTGGATAAGGCATTTAGCCGCCTGTGCCGCTGGTATTGAACTGTACAGCTATTTAGCGGCTCCGGACGGAATTGTTGAACTGGCCCCCCTGCCGGAGGTGAAGGCCCGGCAGGAACTTGCCGGCTTAATAGAATATTGGTTTCTTGCTCTGCGCCTGCCTTTGCCCCTGAGTCCTGAAACCGCCTTGACCTGGCTCACGGCCGGGGGCGGGGCCGAAAAAAGCCTTGCCGCTGCCCGGAAGGTCTATGAAGGTGATTCCTTTCATAAAGGGGAACGGGGTTATGATCTTTATATCAGCCGGAGTTATGCCGATTTCAAGGCGCTTACGGCTGCTCCGGAGCCGGGATTTACGGTGCTGGCAGCCGCAATTTACGGGCCGCTGGTGAATATGGACATTAAGAAGAGGTAAATGATCAGTCTAACTATTCGGGTACAGGCGGATAATTTACCCCGAACGGTGAGCTGCAAGCGTTATTTTGAACAATATGACCACCGAAATACTTAATAATCTTACCCTGCCTCTGAACGGCATTCGTCTTATTGAGGCCGGGGCCGGCACAGGTAAAACTTATACCATTGCCGCCCTTTATCTGCGGCTGATTCTTGGGCATGGCGGAGACGGGGCTGCTGTCCGGCCGTTAATGCCGCCTGAAATTCTGGTGGTTACCTTTACCAATGCCGCCACCGAGGAACTGCGGGAGAGGATACGCCGCCGTCTCGTTGAGGGGGCGGCGTTTTTCCGTAATGAGGGGCCGGGTGATGACTTTCTGCGTGGTCTGCGGGCGGCATACGCGGAAGATGACCGGCTTCGGCAGGCCAGGTTTTTAGAGCGGGCCGCTCAATGGATGGATGAGGCTGCCATTCATACCATTCATGCCTGGTGTCAGCGTATGCTCCGTCAGCACGCCTTTGACAGCGGCTCCCTCTTTGATCTTGATCTGGCCTGTGATGAAGATGAGATGATGATTGAGGCGGTTCGTGATTACTGGCGTTCGTGGCTCTACGCCCTGCCTGCCGGAGAACTTGCCGATCTGACGGAGACCTGCGGTTGTTTTACTCCCGATGAATTATTAAAAAAAATAAGGCCCTGGCTTGCTCTCGCCGCTCTGCCCCGGGAGCCTGACCCCTTCTCTGTGCTTAAAGAAAGGCAGCGGGCTATTGCTGCCGCCCGTTCTCTATGGGCCGGGGATTTAACGGCGGCCTTTGATAAACTGCGGGCGGCACGGGAGGGCGGAGACTTAAACGGTAATAAGTACAGGGCGAACAGCCTGGAAGGACATATCGCTGCCATAGAAGCCTGGGTCGTGGACGGTACTCTGCCTGCGGCCCGGATTCTGGAAAAATTATCCCAGAGTGCTTTAAATTCCGGTACCGTGAAAAACGGCCTCACCCCTGAGCATCCCGCCTATGCCGGCCTGGATGTGCTGCGGGATGAGCTGGCGCGTCTTGAGGTCAGGGCTGCCTTTTTCACTCATGCCGCCCGATATATCAGTCAACGTCTTGAGGCGGATAAAGAGCGTCATTCCAGGATAGGGTTTGACGATCTCCTTCATAACCTGCACCGGGCCTTATGGGCAGCGGAAGGCGGCAGTCGTCTGAGCCGGATTATAAGCCGGCAGTTCCCGGTGGTGATGATTGATGAGTTTCAGGATACTGATCCCGTTCAGTATGGGATATTCAGCCAGGTATTCTGCTCAGAAAAATCAGCCTTGTTGATGATTGGTGATCCCAAACAGGCTATCTACAGTTTTCGGGGAGCGGATATTTACACCTATCTTCAGGCTCGCCGTGACGCCGCCGGCCGTCTCTATACCCTGACCACTAATTATCGCTCCACCGTTGCGGCGGTGGCGGCGGTGAATTGTATTTTCGCGGCCGGGACGAGGCATAGCGGCGGCTCTTTTCTCTTTGGAGATGAAATTCCCGGCCCGCGGCTTGAGGCGCAGGGACGTGACGAGTCTCTGCTGGTGGAAGACGAAGTGGTGGAGGGGGTAAAAATATGGCTGCTGGATCAGGAAGCAGTGGTTAATAAGGGCGGCCCGGATGGGTATATGGGGCGCATGGCTGCCGCGGCGGCGGCCGAAATTGTCCGGCTCCTTAATCTGGCGGTCAGCTCCAGAGCCGGGTTTATCAGTAAGGACGGCAGCCGGCGGCAGTTGCGGCCGGCGGATATTGCCATTCTGGTAAGGGATATCAACGAGGCCAGGGTAATTCGTGCGGCCCTGCGGGAGCGGCGGGTGCCTTCCGTCTATCTTTCGGATAAAGACTCGGTGTTCAGGGGGCAGGAGGCCTGTGATATTCTCTATATCCTGCGGGCCTGTGCTGTGCCGGAACGGGAACGGCTGTTGAAGGCCGCCCTGGCGGTGTCTCTCCTTGACTGTCCATTAGATATGCTTGACAGGCTAAATGAAGACAGCGGTCAATGGGAGCTGGAGGTGGAGCGTTTCCGTCATTATCGGGAGATATGGCAGCGGCGGGGGGGGCTTACTATGCTGCGTACCCTGTTCCGTGACTTTGGGGTGTTCCGCAATCCGGCGGTTCGGGACGGTGAGCGGATATTAACCAATATCCTGCAGATCTCGGAGCTTCTGCAGGCTGCGGCCGGTTCTCTTGATGGTGAAATGGCCCTTATCCGCTGGCTGACGGTGAAGATTAACAATTCTTCCCTGACTGCGGCTGATGAGGAGATTATTCGTCTGGAGAGTGATGAAGATCTGGTTAAGGTAGTTACCATCCACAAGGCCAAGGGGCTGGAATACGGGCTGGTTTTTCTGCCGTTTATCTGTAATGCCCGGCCGGTGAAGGCCGGGGGCGGCCCGCTTTTTTATCGGGATGCGGACGGTAAAGAGCATTTGGCCCTGACACCTGACGCGGAAGACGCGGCAGCCGCTGACCGTGAACGCCTCGCCGAGGATCTGCGGCTGCTGTATGTGGCCCTGACCAGAGCGCAATACGTCTGCTGGCTGGGGGTGGGGGTTATAGGGCGGACGAATAAAAAGGCTGGGGATATATCCTGTCTTCACTACTCAGCTCTGGGTTATCTTCTAAACGGCGGGCGGGAGATCAGTCTGCCTGAACTGCCTGGTCTGCTTGATGAGATGCGGGGTGACTGTCCTTATCTAAAAATTATGCCCCTGCCGACTGTTAGTCAAACCCCATATCGGCCGCCGGAAATTAAGACTGAACTGGAGGGCGCTCGTGAATTCAGAGGGAAAATCTCCCGTACCTGGCGGATTACCAGTTACAGCGCTATTCTGCATGGGGGCTCGGGGCAGGGCGGGAGCCCGGATGCGGGCCTGGATTTTCCCCGCTCACTCATAGAGGAAGAGAGCCGGGAAACGCGGCTTGCCGCAGGGACTGAGGCGCGTAATCAGCTTATCTCTGTTGCCGGCTTTCCCAAAGGACCGGTGGCTGGAACTTTTCTGCATGACCTGCTGGAATGGGCGGCTCAGGATTTTGCCGGACTCGCCGCCCATCGGGAGCGCCTTCTGCGGGAGGTTGATAAGCGCTGCCGGCGGCGAAACTGGCAGCAATGGAGCGGGACTCTGGCCGACTGGCTTGGCGCTCTGCTCACCGCTCCTGTTATTCCGGGAGGCGGAGGTGGGAGCGGCACCCTGGCCGATCTGCGGCCGGATGCTCTGCAGGCCGAACTTGAATTTATGTTTGCCATTCATGACCTTGATCTTACGGCCCTTGATGCCGGGATCAGGGCCGGGGTTATTCCCGGCCGTCGCCGGCCGCCCCTGACTAAAGGGATGATAAACGGCATGCTTAAAGGATTTATTGATCTTTTGTTCTGTTATCAGGGCCGTTATTTTGTCCTTGATTACAAATCTAATTATCTTGGCACGGCGGTTGGCGCCTATAATGATGAAAATATGGCTGGAGCCATGCTGGAGCATCGTTATGATTTACAGTACACGCTTTATACTGTGGCCCTGCATCGTCTTCTTAAATCCCGGTTGTCTGATTACAGCTATGAACGGGATGTGGGCGGGATTTTATATCTCTTTCTGCGCGGGGTGGAGGCCCCCGGACATGGCGTATATACGGATAAACTAAGCGTGGAGCTGGTGGAGTGGCTGGATAACCTGCTGGTAAGCGCTCCATGAACACCACCCTGCACACGTTGACCGGCCGCAATATACAGGGGGTATGATTGCACCAGGTCAACGTGCACATGGCAGCGTCCCTGAGTGGTATCGCTTTTATACGACGATCGCTTACAGTTTGGGGGAGTTGCAAATGTCAAGGTGTGGTTCGTTTGTCGCTTACACCTGCTGCGAGGCAGCAAATAATTTCCGGGACTGTAATACGATGAATATTGAAGAGCTGCCGGGGGCCGATGATGGTGTCGGCGGTGAAAAATACATACACCTCAGAGATTCAGAGTTTAAACGTCTGCTTATAGCCTGGGCTGGTCAGGGCTGGATTAGAGCCCTGGATCGGGCCTTTGTTCTTTTTTTAGATGGCGAAGCCGGGGCGCAGCCCTTAGTGCTGCTTGCGGCGCTGTTTACGAGCTGGCAGTTGGCCAAGGGCCATATTTATTTTGATATCGAGATAGCGCTGGATCAGCCGGCAGCCCTGCCGGGGCCGGAAGCCGGTGACGAAAACGGTGATCTTATTACCCCGGCTGCCATGGTGCGGGGAATCAACAAAGAGCTATGGCGGCAGATGCTTTTAGCCTCGCCTCTGGTAAGTGACGGCGAGGGCTGCACCCCCCTGGTTTTGCGGCAATACCGTCTTTATCTGCGCCGTTACTGGCAGTACGAAATGGATGTCGCTCAGGCTCTGCAACGGAAGATGGCCCATGTCTTTGACCTTGAGAGCCATAACCTTATTTTACGTTTAGACCGGCTTTTTACTCCGCTGCGTGACAGCAGGGAGAGGGCTAAAACCCATGTCCACTGGCAGAGCGTGGCCGCGGCTCTTGCCGCCCGCAGTGCCTTTACCGTGGTCTCCGGCGGGCCCGGAACCGGCAAGACCACTACCGTTGTCCAGATTATCGCTCTCCTTGCCGGGCTGGCCTCTGACCGGGGGCGGGTTCTGCGTGTTGCCCTTGCCGCTCCCACCGGTAAGGCGGCGGCCCGTCTTACTGAATCCATCCGGCAGGCCGCCGCCCGTCTGCCGGAAGAGCTGCGGCCCATGGTACCGGAGGAAGTCGCGACCCTGCATCGTCTGCTGGGGCGCCGGCCCGGCAGCGGCCGGTTTAATCACAACGTCCGCCGTAAACTGCATATTGATCTCCTTGTGGTTGATGAGGCCTCCATGGTGGATATGGAGATGATGGCAGCAGTTATGGCGGCTCTTCCTGAGGAGGCCGGTCTGATTCTTCTCGGAGACAAGGATCAACTGGCCTCGGTGGAGGCGGGAGCGGTGCTTGGTGATCTCTGTCGGCGGGCCGGGCGGCCGGGTTATAAGGCGGAGACCGCAGCCTGGCTGGAAAAGAATACCGGGTATTCATTGCGGGAGGCAGTTGGCGAGGGGGGTGAAATTGACCAGCATGTTGTCGTTCTTCGCCACAGCCATCGCTTTGGCCCCCAAAGCGGCATAGGGGCTTTGGCGGCGGCCGTTAACGCCGGTGACGAGGAGCGCCTGGAGGCAGTATGGCAGAGTTATACCGATATCAGACGGTTAAGACTGGCGGATTCCGCGGACAAGAGGCTGGCAACCCTTATTCTGGAGGGCTGCCGCCCCTGGCTGGAGCTTTGCTGCCGGGGACCGGAGGGGGAAGTCGGCAGTTGGTGCCGCCGGCTTTTAGAAGTCTTTAATTGTTTCCAGCTCCTCACCCCGGCCCGCCGCGGTGTATGGGGGGTGGAAGGCCTGAATCATCTCACTGCCATGATTTTATATAAGGCCGGACTTATTTCCGCCCCGGAGGGCTGGTATGCTGGACGTCCGGTTATAGTGACTTCGAATGATTACAGTCTGGGGCTGATGAATGGTGATATCGGCCTCACCCTGCCCGTTGGTGGTGATGGTAGTAACCACGGCGGACTACGGGTGGTATTTCAGACTGCGGCCGGGGAGTTGAAAAAGATCAGTCCGGCTCGTCTGCCGGAGCTGGAAACCGTGTACGCCATGACTGTTCATAAGTCTCAGGGGTCGGAGTTTGAGCATACGGTAATGGCTCTGCCGGAGTATGACAGCCCGCTTCTGACCAGAGAACTCATCTATACCGGGATCACCAGGGCCAGGGAGAAGTTTACCCTCATCGGCTGCCGTCCGGAGCTGTTGTCGTCGGCGGTGCGTCGTCGTACCCACCGGGCCTCGGGCCTGGGGGCACTCCTGAAATGAGTTCTTGGAAAAATACTTTTACAAATATCATTCACATGCGATTGCCTGTAACTACGATGTCGTCAAAATTATTCTGGTATCCTGATGCTTGAGCAGCCCGCTAATCCGGGGCAGAAAGGCGGCATGAGCTTCAAGCCGGGTGGAATCTATATTATGACCGGCAAATTTCAGGGTTTTGATGCTGAAACGCTGGAAAATGCTTTTCTTAAAGAAGGCGTGGCGCTGCCGCTGATTAAATAGTCCTTCCACCTCGTCCGGCAGATGGTGCCAGAGGTAATCCCTGGCACCCTTCATATCCGCGGTCAGACAGGAGGGCGGCGTGCGGCCCCCGGCATGCAGCCAGTCATAGAGCAGTATTTCTTTTATAAGGGCTGACCGGGAGTGCCGGGCGGTGAAATTCACCAGCGTCTCGGTGAGCAGTCCCTGGGTTTTGGCCAATTGGGAAAATCCCCGTTTCTGGCAAAAATCACTCAAATCGCTGAAAAAGAGGAAAATATCCTCGCCGCTTTGGCGCAGATAATTAAAAAAAGTGCTGAAAAAGCGGTTATTATGAAAGGCCTCAAAGCATTCTCCGAGCCAGAACAGGCGGCTTAACTCCTTATCTTTCAGCCATCTCGTGGCCATGATTTCATAGGGGGGAAGGGCGGTGCTTATGAGCCCGAATTCCTGGCGGCGGCGGTGGATGGCCGTGCCGGGCAGTACCTTCAATAACCCCATCTGGATGTAATGGGGGCCCATTGCAAAGACATCATTAAGTGACTGGCCGAAGGTCTGCCTGGTGTCATGGGGCAGGCCGAGGATGAGGTCAATATGGAGGTGAATATTGGCCATGGCCCTGAGACGCCGGATGTTGGCGCTGGTCTTTTGGAAATCCATCACCCGGTTCACGGCCTTTAGAGTCTCATGGTTGGTGGACTGGATGCCGATTTCAAACTGAAAGAGTCCGGTCGGCAGGCCCTCTAAAAACTCAAACATTTCATCATTAAAAAGGCCGGGGGCAATTTCAAAATGGAAGGTGGTGGCGGGGTTTTCGGCGTGTGAGGCGCTCAGAAACCGCCAGATGTTCAGGGATCGTTCGGCATCGGCGTTAAAGGTACGATCCACAAAACGGATGATGCGGGGCTGGTGGCGCATGATAGCCTCCAGTTCTTTTCTGGTCTCCCGCAGGTCACGGTTTACTACTCCCCGGCTTGTTGATGACAGGCAGTAGGAGCAGGAGAAGGGGCAGCCGCGTGAGGATTCATAATAAAGATTACGATTTTTCAGTTGGCGGCGGAAGTCATCTCGTTTATAAGGAGAGCGGAAGGGACTGCCGGCGGTGCCTTGATAATCAATCTGCAGTCTGCTATCCTGGAGATCAGTATAAAAACCGGTGCCTACCCCCTCAATTTCGCCCTCCACCACCGTCGGCCGGAAATTGAGCGCTTGCCGCAGCACTAAGGCCTGAGGGCCGCCTAAGACGATGGGAGTCTGGGGCCGCAACTGGTGGAGATCTGTGAGCAGGCGCTGAAGATAGCCGTGATTCCAGATATATACCGAGAAGAAGAATACCGTCGTCTCCGGCTCACTTATCCGCAGCAGGGTGGGGTAATAGGGGTCGTTGATCGTAAACTGTCTGATTTTTGTCTGGGCTTTGGGGAGATGACGCTCTAATTCCTGACGGACATAAAAGAGGGCCAGGCAGGAATGAGAATAGCGGCAGTTAACGGCAATCAGCTGGATAATCATGGATTCTGTTATATAGTAAGTTCGATGGCAAATATGTTAACTGTGAGGTAAGCGCTCCATGAACACCCTGTTGCACGCGATCAAAGCCCCCAATATACAGGGGGTATTATCGGGGGCTTTGATCACGCACAACAGGGCGCCCCTGAAACGCTTACATTCCGAGATGTTATCAAGCTCGGAGTGTGGTTTGTGAAGCGCTTACACTGTGAGTCCATCAAGTTTGAAATAATAAAGAAAAATAAGTGACTATAAAATTATGCTTCCTTACCCACATATCCGCCCGGTGATCTTTTCCATAGGTCCCCTTAAAGTCCGCTGGTATGGTCTGATGTATGTCCTGGGCTTCTCCGCGGCCTACTACCTTGTCCAGCGCCGGATTAAGCGCCTGGGGATGAAACGCCTTGCCGCTAATTTTGAGAATCTCAATTTTGTGCTTATTTTAGCGGTTATTATCGGCGGCCGCTTAGGATATGTCCTGATCTACAATCTGCCCTATTACCTGCAACATCCCCTGGAGATTCTCGCCACCTGGCATGGCGGCATGTCTTTTCACGGGGCCTTGCTTGCTGTTATAATCGCCGGAATCATCTTTTGCAAAAAAAATGAACTTAATTTCTGGCAGACCGCGGATCTTTATGTCGTTGTGGCTCCCATCGGCCTGGGTCTGGGGCGCCTCGGTAATTTTATTAACGGTGAGCTTTATGGACGGGTGAGCACGGTACCCTGGGCCATGGTCTTTCCCAATGGCGGCCCGCTGCCCCGTCATCCTTCGGAGCTTTATGAAATGCTGCTGGAGGGGGTATTGCTTTTTATCATCCTCTGGCGTCTGCAGGATAGAAAGATGCCCTCTGGATTTATATTGGCATTTTTTTTGATTTTTTATGGTATATTCCGTATCTTTGTCGAATTTTTCCGGCAGCCGGATCCCCAGATAGGCTTTTTGTTCGGCTTCCTCACCATGGGGCAGTTGCTAAGTATTATAATGATACTTGGTGGTCTGGTAATTATGCTTTGCCGCCGGGGCAGAGAACCCCTTACTACGGGACGGAACTGATGGCAAAAACAACAAAATTTAGCATCTTTATTACTTTAATCCTCTTGACGATACTTATGACAACCAACGCGAAGGCAAAAATGTTGAAGCCCCACCTCTATAAAACCCAGTTGAAAAACGGGATGACCATTATTGTCCGTGAGGTGCCGGACGGCAAGGCCGCCACCGTTCAGCTCTGGGTCAAGGCTGGCAGTATCTATGAGGATAACAATGAGCGTGGCATAACTCATTTAATTGAGCATATGATTTTCAAGGGCACTAAGACCCGCGGTCCCGGTGAGGTGGCGGCGGCCATTGAGGAGAAGGGCGGCCAGATTAACGCCTATACCTCTTATGAATACACGGTTTATCATGCTACCCTGCCGGCCCGTTACTGGCAGACCGGCCTTGACGTTCTGAGTGACGCGGTACAGAACTCGGTCTTTGATCCCAGGGAGCTGGAGAGGGAGAAAAAGGTGGTGCTGGAGGAGGTTCGTATGCGTAATGACCGTCCTCAAATTAAACTTTTTCAGGATCTCATGGAGCATGCCTTTGAGGTTCATCCTTACAGGCTGCCGGTAATCGGCACGGTGGAGAGCGTTTCGTCCTTTAATCGTGAAGATATTCTGAAATATATGGCTAAACATTATCACCCCGATAATTTTACCCTGGTGGTGGTGGGTAATGTGCATTACCAGGATGTGGTGCGGCGGGCTGGTGAACTTTTTAACGGTATGACGGCGGATAGTATTCCGCCTAAAAAACTGCCGGTGGAACCTCCTCAGAAGACCTTCCGTCTCTTCCACCTGCAGGAGGATGTCAACCTGCCGCAATTAGCCATGGCCATGCCGGCTCCCGCCTTTAAGGATGCTGACGCCCCGGTTATGGATGTTATTGCCGGTATTCTGGGTCAGGACGATTCATCCCGGCTTTACAATGAACTGCGGAATAAAAAAGGTCTGGTTTATCAGATAAGCGCCTCGGCCTTTACCCCCAAATATCCAGGGCTTCTGGAGATCATGGCCACTCTGGATGTCGATAATATCAAGGCGGCTCTGCAGGCATCCCTTGTGGAGCTTTTTAAGTTAAAATACGTGCCGGTGGATAACGATGAACTGGAGCGGGTGAAGTATAATGAAGAGAGCGATTTTGTCTTCAATATGGAGCAGGTTGAGGGTGAGGCGCAGGTTCTGGGAGCCTTTGAGGCCCAGAGCGGTGAACCGGATGAGGATGATTATCTGGCTCAGGTACGGGCAGTGAGCCGGGAGGATATTATCCGGGTAGCCCGTAAATATTTTAACGGCCATAACCTGACGGCCGGTTATC
This sequence comes from Desulfobacterota bacterium M19, assembly GCA_048820955.1. Taxonomy (GTDB): domain Bacteria; phylum Desulfobacterota; class Desulfobulbia; order Desulfobulbales; family VMSU01; genus JAADIV01. Next base: position 200,677 of record JBMERE010000005.1, read on the forward strand.
TTATCCCCAGTGGTTCTAAATTTGAATTGCAGCGGGCGGAAGTCGAGGGCATAATCAAGGCGGCGGAAAAGGAGGCCAGGGCCAGTATCCCGACTTCTCTGATTCCATCTTATCTTGGTAATATGCACCGTTTTAAATTGGATAACGGCATTACCCTGCTTGTCCGGGAGGATGATCAGAATCCCACTGTCTCCATCAGGGCTGTTTTCCCCGGTGGTTCCAGGGCCGAGACTGCCGCGACCAATGGCGCCTTTGCCTTTATAAGCGATCTTCTGCCCAGGGGGACGGCAAAATTGTCCAGCCGCCAGATGGCCCTGAAACTGGCTGATATGGCAGGTGAGATTAAAGGGTTTAACGGTAAAAACACCTTCGGGCTCAAGGGAGATTTTCTGGCCCGTTTTTTTGATAAGGGACTGCTTCTGATGCGGGACGTTCTGATTACCCCGGCCTTTGATCCTGAGGAGGCTGCTAAAATAAAGCCTGAACGCCTTGCTGTGTTGCAGCAGCAGGAGGATTCTCTGATCTCATTAGCCTTTAACGAGTTTAACAAGGCGCTTTTTCAATCGCATCCCTATAGTCTGAATATGGAGGGATCTAAAAAGGCCATAGAAAAATTTACCGCGCCTGAACTTCGTGATATATACGAGGAACACGCTCTGCCCAGGCATCTCGTGCTGGCTGTGGCCGGCAAGGTCAAGGCCGAAAAGGTATATGAGGAGGTCAAGCGTCTCTTTGGCGGCTGGCATAACGGCACCGGTGAGGATCTGGATGAGGATATCCTGCCGCGGCCGCCTGCCGGGGCAAAAATAGTCAATATCAGTCGAGACAAGGAGCAGGTGCATATCATTATCGGTTTTTTAGGGGCTTCCCTGAAAAGTGACGACCGCTATGCTCTGGATATTCTGGATACCGTGTTGAGCGGCCAGAGCGGTCGTCTTTTCATGCAGCTGCGTGATAAGCAGAGTCTGGCCTACAGTCTGTCGTCATTTGAGCTTCTGGGCCTTGATACCGGTTCCTTTGGAGTTTATATTGGTACCAGCCCGGATAAAAAAGATGAGGCGATGAAGGCGGTATGGCAGGAACTGACCACGATCAGGGATGTACCCATCAGCTCCGAGGAACTGGAAAAAGCCAGAAATATTTTGATCGGCCGTTATGAATTGGGCCTCCAGACTCACGCCTCCCAGGCTATGGATATGGCCCTGGATGAAACCTATGATCTGGGGCAGGATTATGGTAACAAATATATTCACGCTCTGTCTTTGATAACCCCGGAGCAGGTCATGGCCGCAGCCCGCAAGTATATTCAGCCCGATCATTATGTACTGGTGACGGTGGGGCCGCGGTAAGCGCTCCATTTCGAGATATTATAAAGTCAGCGGTACGACCATGATTGTATGCGAGAGTGTGGTCTATGGGGCGTGGGTGCAATACAAATTTGTGAAAATAGCATAAATATGGCTGTTTAAGATCAGCGTTTAAAAATTAAACGTCCAACACCGAATAAAAAAACAGCGAATACAGTTGTGCTTATGGAGATCTAACAATATTTTGTTGGTTTACCATGTAAGTAGTTTTTGTTGTTGATTCATAATTCGGTGTTGAATGTTCGGTGTTCGGTGTTCATTCCTTTTGCACTGTCACTTTTTTGTATTGCACCCATGGGGCGCTTACTTTTTTCTGCGACCCGAATATATCTTTCCATGCCTTTAATTTGACAGAAAACGCAGGTAAAAAAATGCAGAAATTAATGATAGCCCCATCAATCTTATCGGCGGATTTTGCCCGTCTCGGTGAGGAGGTGACTTCTGTCCTGGAACAGGGGGCGGATGTAATTCACGTTGATGTAATGGACGGCCATTTTGTGCCCAATATAACCATTGGGCCGCTGGTGGTACGGGCGGTGCGGAAGATTACCGCTGCCATTCTTGATGTTCATTTGATGATCGAAGATCCGGACGCCTATATAGACGACTTTGCCGCAGCCGGGGCTGACTGGATTACAGTGCATGTGGAGACCTGTAATCATCTCCATCGCACTATTTATCATATAAAAGAATTGGGCTGCAAGGCGGGGGTGGTGTTGAATCCGGCGACTTCGCTCAGCACCTTGGATTATATCTTAGATGATCTTGATCTGGTGATGTTGATGAGCGTCAACCCCGGTTTCGGGGGGCAGAAATTTATTCCGTTTACCATAGCCAAAACAAAAGAGCTGAAAGATATGATTGAGGCACGGGGCCTTTCAACCGGTATTGAGATAGATGGCGGGGTCAGCCCGGATACCATCGGTGCCATTGCCGCGGCCGGAGCCAACATTTTTGTCGCCGGTTCCGCCGTCTTCGGGCAGGATGATTATGGCCGGGTGATCGCTGAATTAAAGGCCAGGGCGGCTGATCTCTAAAAAATAATCCTGCCGAGGGTAGTTCCCGGCCCCTGCCCAAACGTAAGCGCCCCATAAACCACACTCTTTACTTTATAATATCTCGTAACGTAAGGGGGTCAGGGTGTTATGGAGCGCTTACCTGAAAAGTATTTTAGAAGGATACATAAGTGCGGTTTCACAGTTATACTGTGTCGTGGTAGTTATACCAGTTTTACAGGAGTTTTGAAGGTGAGCATGTGACTGTAGCCGTCGGAACCCACTATTTCTATTTTATCTATGCTGTTATCTGTTCCCCATACCTTGAACTCAAGGGCCTTTTTAATGCGATGCTCAAGGTTTTCGCAGAAAATGAAAAGAATATCTTCCGTTGGATTATAAGAAATTCCGTGGATTTTGATCCAGTTTGTCTGCTTTTTGTCCATGGTACCCATCGCCATGACTTCAATCTCCGCCATTTGCTCCTGCAGGGATCTGGACAAGGTGTTAAAGTAAGACTCGCCTTCGGATTTATCAATTTTTCTCATAGACATGTCATATCTCCTTTGAATAGATTAGCATATCCTTCTGTTTTCGATAAACAACACTAAGCACTATATCAATTTTTGTTAAGGGTTATATTATTTTTTTACAGGCCCTGAGGGGCAACTATTTTATAGTAAATATTCTTTATGAATAGAGCCTGTTAAGGCCGGAAGGAAGAAAAGGGTCAGAATGGAGATTATGAAGCAGGCCACCATCAGCCAGGCGGCCTTTTTCCCCCGCCAGTGGTGGAAACGCCGCAAGTGCAGGAGCAGTCCCAGGAGCAGCCAGGTTATGAGTGACCAGTTTTCCACGGCATCCCAGTTCCAGTAACTGCCCCAGCTCTGTTCCGCCCAGGCGGCTCCGGCCACAATCATAATTCCCCAGAGAATAAAGGCGAAGCCGGCATATTTGTAGTTGCAGGCGTCAAGTATTGGCAGAGAGGGTAATTTATTAGACTGTTGAGCGGGATGTTTTTCCTGCCATAAGTATAGTATCGCGGAGCTTATGGCGATAAAAAAAGCTCCCATGGCCGGGATAATGGAGGTTACATGGATGGCGAACCATATGCCGTTAAAAGTGGCCGGCGGCCGGATTCCCGTTTCGGCCGGCAGGAATAATTGAGCCGTCATAAATATAAGGGCTCCCGGCAGCAGAACGGTGCCGATCCCCCGCAATCGGGTCGATTTGGCGCTGAACAGCAGGAACATGCCTATGGTTCCATAGGCTAAAACAGAGAGTGATTCATCTTTCTGCAGATAGGGGCCATGACCAACAGCCAGCCATCTGGCACCGAGGGCTAAAGTGTGGGGGAACATACCGGCGGCGGTGAGCCAGAAACCTATCTTGAGGCTTTTTGTCTTTCCGCTCCTGAGGCCGTGGAAGAAAAAACCGCTTGCCGAAAGGTACAGGGAAACGGCAAGCCAGTGGGCTATGGCAGTTAAAATGAGCAGGTGTCGGTGATCGGGTAGTGTCAGTATCATGAGATGGGTGCCGCCTCCTGAATCTCGGCCGCGATTTCTTGTAATTCCTGGTCGAAAAGGGCCTGATATCTTCTGGTTCGGCCGCTGAGGGATATTTGCTGCGTAAGCGCTCCATGAACACCCTGCTGCACGCGGCCATAGTCGTCTCTTTGCTGATCCGTGGGCGCACTGATCTGCATATATGCCACCTTAACCGGCAGTGCGTACAGTAAAAAGGCCCCTATGATGCATAAACCGAATCCCGCGTATAGTAAAGGGATTCCATAGCTTTTGGCAAAAATGATTCCAGTCCAGTAGGATACCTTGTTAAATGTCAGGGTATCTCCCAGGGGCAGCACAATGCTCTGGCCGGGGAGGATTATGGCTCTGAACGGTGGTTCTCCGGGGACGCTTACCGTAAGGTCGGCAGCGGGCGAGGTTAAAAGCATAGATGGCTTTTGCCTGTCGGGGTGAAAGTTGATATGCAGCCGGTAAGCGGTGGTGGGGATTGTCATATCGTATGTCGCTGTCTCCTGGCGGCTGGCGGGGACATCCAGCAGAATATGGGCTAAGACTGGATGAGCGCTGTTGCTGTTTAAAAGTAAGTCCAGGGCGTAACCGTAATCACCGGAGAGGAAAAGTTTGATCCCGTTGACGTGGCCTGGATTATTAACGGAAATTGGTACAATGACGCTTTTCCCGCCTTGTTCAACAATAGTTACTTCACTGAAAAGAGATTTTATCTGGTCATTATTCCAATACTGCGGCTGGAATTTATCGAGGCTGATCGTAAATTGCGGCCTGAAGGGACCGGCTGATATCCCAGTTCTCGTGTTTGCCCACCTGCCGGTTTGCCCGTTGAAATTATCTCCTACTGTGAGAATGGCAAGACCTCTTTGCCGCAGGGACATGTTCCAAAGTCCGGCCAGGAGGATACAGAGCAGGCCGCAGTGAAAAATAATTCCGCCCCATCTGCCGATTTTGTTTTTATTGAACAGCAGGCTGCTGTCGGCCGATTCTGCCGGAGAGTGGTGGTATCCCCGCTTTTTCATCAGCCTTATAATGGTCTCTGCCGCTGCGGCAGTCCGCCAGACAAAGAAAGAGCAGATGGCTTTTCGTTGTACTGAAACGGTGTTGCTGCCGGGATCGAAATCTGGGGATTTCAGGGCCTTTTGGAGCTGGCCGTATAATGAACAGCACAGGCTGCAGGTAATTATGGCAATGAGGGCTAAAAACCAGACAGATGTATATATCCGGTCAAGCTGTAACAGTTTGACAATCTTATACAGTAATGGATTGGCGGCCTGCCAGGCAGACAGAAAGCGGGGAGTTTTGTCGGCGCTCTGCGGGATGATTGTACCCATGAGGCTGGCAGCGCCCACAGCGGTTATCAGGGTGATAATAGTGGCTGGGGCAAGCAGGATGCGGCGCAGGCGTTTCATGGGCGGTAATATTATTAATGATAAAAGGTGCAGGTTGCCTGGCAGTCATTGTGAGAGTAAGAACCGCTGCTTTCAAAGGTGAATTTGGTGATTTTGGCATAACCTTTATAATTGTAAGGGGATGGGTCGCTGGCATAGGCGATAAGCCGTGCGTGTTTGCTGCCGTGCGGCACCGCACTATGGCAGTCAACACAAGGGTAATTACGGTGATAACTTGTGGTGTGGACATTATTGCCGCCAGAGGAGTCGGTATTATATGACCAGAAAAAATGCCCCCAGTTACCGCCTCCGGTATTGCTGCCGCTTAAGGTATGACATAATTTGCAGAAGATTCCGCTGTTGCTCAGATCGTTTAATGTCCACAGGGTGGTGCCGTCTGACTGCGTTGGCCATGAACCCCATTTCAGCAGGTATTTATTGGTTGAACCATGGGGGCCGTCGGGCTTGCTGGAGTCGGTATCGCCGTGGCAGTCGGAACAGTACATGGTCTGATTACCGGGGCTGCTGTTCCAGGGCGGTCCAAGACGGGCGGCCGTTAACGGGTTTGCGTTGCCTAAATTAGCCGTGGTGATTACCGGATGATATGAGGCATTGGCCGGATTGAATTCCATGGCCTGGTCGGTGACGCTTGACAGACCGGAGGGGGAATCTGAAACAGAGTAAGAGCCGGTGCCGGTATTAAAGGCATAGTTAGAGTGGCATTTAAGGCAGATCTGGTACTCCTTGACGGCTGGTTTCTTTTCCGTGAAAGTGGTGGGAACGGTCCAGGCTGAGCCAAAGGTTGGTTCTACTCCCCAGACCCCTTTGAGAACATTTGAGATAAGGTTGTTGTTCTGGGGGTTGCTGGAGTCAAAGGCCTGGGTGCCGGGCTGGGCAACATGCGGGTTATGGCAGTCAGTACATTCCACATGCCGCAGAGAGCCGCGGAACGGGGCGCCGTTCTGGCCGTATTCCAGCTTGCTCAGGGTATGGCGGCCGGAGTAGAGATCAATGGGATGGCGGTAGGTTTCGTTAAACTGGGTCAGGATGTCCCGTGAGCTGCCCCCGGCGGCGCTGCCGTTATGGCAGGTAAAACAGAGCTTCTCTTCCGGGCTGAAGACCAGGGCGTTATTGGGGCCTGACGGTGAGGTCGGTGCCGGTTCACTACCCTGCAGGCTGGCATGCTGCTCATGGCAGTGGGCGCAGCTGCCGGTCGCGAAAGCGCCATATTTGCTGTCGATGGTGGAGCGGTTGACACCGGTACTGCTGTTGCCGTGCGCGGAAGAGCTGTAGGCCCCGGCCTGAACCTGGGCGGCGGTAAGCAGGAAAAGACATAAAATGCCGGCCAGCAGGGACAAGCCGGGCAGCCGGGCAGCCTTGCCTTTGATGATATTCAGCAGGCGGGTAAAAACGTTCTTTGAGGTCTTATCCTCGGCGGGCAATTGGATTAAGTCGGCAATTCGAGCTGAGCAGCTGCAGGGCTTATCGTCCCGGCCGATGAGATCGTCGGTGATTCTTGTAACTGCTTCTGATTTCATTGGCATCACCCCCGTCCCATCCGTTTAGACAGCTTTTTGTAAATAGCTTCTAAACGTTTCAGGTTTCTTTTTAGTAAAAAATTGGCCATCTGGGTGACAATTCTGCCGCCGTGGGCTCCGCGAATAGCCTCGGCATCAAGTTTGCCCGGTTTTTTCTTCCAGCGCCCGACAATTTCAAAGCCCTCTTCAAGAATTATTCCCAGATTATCCGTCTGCACTGCCACCACCATGCTTCTGTTGGCCAGGTCGTAGTGTTTAAGCAGCCCCACCTCACCAGCCGGCAAGGGCTTAAAGCCGTTAATGTCAACCACCTCGGTTCTGGTCCATGGCGCGATAAGTTTATAGCGCCCGGCAGCTATCCCTTTCTCTAAATAATCGCTCAGGGTGTTATCGAAAAAATTGGTGCTGACTTCGCCCATTCCCAGGACATTAATACAATGATGCTCCGCTATACCCAGTACCTCTTCGCATAGTTTAAAATATTGTTCTCTGGAGCATTCACCGAACTGCCCCATGTAGCCGCCCCCGTCGCATATACGGCTGCCGGGCGGCAGACTGAATCGGATGTCATGCTTATTACATTCCCTGAAAAAATATATAAAACCGAGGGTACTGCCAATCAAGGCCAGGGGCAGGCCGGTCTTTTCCGACTCCAGCAGGGATTGCAGCAGAAGCTCAAGGTCAAGGCCCCGTCTGGAGATCAGATAGGCGCTGTCCGGGGTGCCGAACTGGGTTCTCAGTCGCTCTAAGCCCACGGCCATACCAATGCCGGGCGCCATCTGCGGCGAAGGGGTCATCAGCATGATTTTCATCCGTTCAAAATCGGGGAAGACGTATTTTTTGGTTAACAGACCATTGGCGGCGTTGACCAGTTTGACTGCCCTCGCGTCACGGTATATTTTACCTTTCTTCAGGGGATTTGTCGTGCCGCTGGTGAAATAGGCATGTTCGGCGTCCTCCACCGGAAAGGTGGCCAGGACAAAATTCTTAAAGGCATTGGACGGTACGGCCGGGATATCCTGCCATTTCTCTGCCTGGCCGGGGCTGATCCCTTTATGAAGGCAGTAGTCCCGGTATGGGGGGATGGTGTTGAATTGTAATTCAAACTCCTTCAGGGCGAGACGATTAAATTCTTCTGGATCGTTATTGCTCATCCCCTGTTGGATGAAGGCCAGAATCTCGCAGTCCAACTCTTTGACAAAATCTGAGTTCGGGGCGTATCTGGAGGAATGAGGGCGCTTGAAAAACATGATTGGGGCCATATGATTGTCTATAAGTTATGTAATTTCGCGGTTCGATGTTGAATGTTCAAATTAAACTGCGAAGAATTACCAAAATTATAGCATTAGTACGTCCGTCTGTGAAGAAAACTTTATGCCAGAAAATATGCCAGAAATTTTGGGATGAGGTAGTAGTTACCAATATTATAGGCATTAATTCAGGGAATTAAAAGCGTTAGCTGACTTAATTCAGGTGCTGTCGGTTGGTTATTTAAGCCTGGGACGGCCTTTAACTGGCGGGCTTGCCGGGGCGAATGTTGTGTGGATAGTGAAGGGTTGATTGACAGAAAAAACGTAAGTGCGTACAGCCGGATATCCCTGAAACCTTTATATTCCGGGATGTTATAAAGTCAGCGGTACACGACCATGATCGTAGGCGAGAGTGTGATTGATTGAGTGCTTACGTACCCGCTACCCCTAATAGTCGTCCTCTCGAACTCCAACTGTCATCTCGTTCCAGACAGCGCTGTTCCGGCGGGAACGGGTGGCAATTTTTATCTTGCGCGCAGCCCTTTGGCCGTCGACATCCACCACTGTAAGCTGAAGGACGGGGCCGGGGTTTTTTATGGTGTTGAAGGATGAGGGAGCGATAAATGATATTCTGGAGCCTTCCTGGTTAGTTAGCCTGATTTTGACCGGAGTACCGCCGATCTGCTGCCAGGAAAAAATCAGATTCTTTCTATCCTCATCTCTGGTTGCACTGGCATCAATGTTTACTCTTTCTCCAGGAACGTAGCTGGCTGCTAAGCGGCCAAGTTGAATTTCCGGGGGCGGATACCCCGGTTTAATTAATAATTTTATGGTCCTGGCCCGTGATTTTAAACGGGCCAGCCGGAATCGGTAGCGGATGTACTCTGTGCCGCTGAAGTATTTATCAGGTCGATATATATAATGGCCGGGACTGATTTTGCGGAGATGACCATGGAGGTTAGAAGAAATAATTTCTATTTTGGTTTTGCGGCTGAAAGGCAGATAATTGGCCTTTGACCATAATTTCTTCCAGTTAATGTTCAAAGATCTGGTGCTGATGGTGCTGTAAGCGGCGTTAATCGCCGCTATTACCAGCCGCCGCGGCTTTATGGTCTGGGGCTTTAAGGCTGGAAACGGTTTATTGGCCGCTATCTTCGCTATAGCGGTTTTTACGGTCGGATTAGGTTCGACGGCCCTGGGTTTTGTTGTCTCACTGGCGGCGGTTGCCGTTGGGCCTTCGGCTTTTCCCTTGATACTGCTGATCTGGATTGTGGCGGCAGGGCTTTCATTATGACCGTCCGAGACCCGGAAGACGATACTGTCCTTTCCCGTGAAATCCTTATCGGGTATATAGGTTAGATTAGGAGCCCGGCCGGATAATTTACCATGCCTCGGCAGGGTGATTATTTCATAATCCAGGGGGTCGTGATCGGCATCGCTGGCCTTTAAGGTAATGGCTATATCGGTATCTCCGGGCCTGATATAGAGGGATGAACCACTGACCTGGGGAGGAGTGTTTTGAGCTGCCGTCCCGACCTCAGGCACCGGGCGCGGGGAAGGCTTGGTAACGGGGCTGGTGGAGGCGGCGGCAGGTATCCGGGCGCTGACCGGCGTTTTCCGGGCCGGTTCTCCGCGCAGCATAAATACAGCAGCCAGCAGCAGGATTAGGGCGCCTCCAATGCCGGCCTGTATTTTTCTGTCTTGTAAAATCGGGGGCAGGGCAAATTTGGCCGGGCTGGAAGGGGCTTCGCCCTCCCCGGTAATTTCGTCGTCATCCAGGCCCTTATCAATGACTTGAGAGGCCTCATGGCCTTCATCTACGGCCGCCTCTTCCATAATGGTGGAATCATCATCGCTGATATCGGGAATGTCATTCAGCTCATCGTCATCATCCAGGCCAAAGGCCTCGGCATCAAAACCGTTATCAGCTTCATCCAGGGCCTCATTATCAATATCGGCGGCCAGATCCTTAAAATCAATCTCTTCAGCCTGAAATGGGTCATCGACGGTGGACGCGGTTTTATCAGCTTCATCATCAACCTCGGAGAACAACTGGTCAATATCCTCCTGTGAGGGGTCTTCATCGGTGGAATCGTCATCAGTCGGCAGGGAGGCTGAATCGCGTTGTTCTTCGCCGTCGTCCACGGTTTCGGGAGGCGCAGCCTGGGACGCCTGGGACTCCGGCTGGTTCCCGGACGAGGCCGCGTCGTCATCGTCGTTCAGCAGGGAGTCTATATCTGATTGATCCAGATCATCGGAGCCGGTGTCTTCCGCGTCGTCATCAAGATCGTCCAGCCAGTCGTCTTTTTCTTCTTCTGCCATTATTTAATCCCCATAAATTACAAAGTTCTCTGTTATCAGGGTAAGATTATCATCAGGACGGCTATTTGATATACGAGTGCATAGCCCGATACAGGGGGGCAGACATCTCGACATTGGTAACATAAGATATCCGTTGGCCCCGGTAATTAACCCCGCTGATATGAATTCGGAGATAACCATCCATTTCTTCAAGTAAGCCGCTGAGCCGCTGCCGGCTGTCCTGGCGCTGCTTTCCGGCACTGTCTGTTTTCGGGGTTTTCAGAGTTATGGTGTTGCTGTTTATAACGGCAACCATCTGATCCGCCAGGGTGACACCGAGTTTTGAGATTCCCGGCCGCAGATCCTCACCGATGGATACAAATGGTGTTACTGCCACTAACCCAGGGCCGTAAAAATGCTTGAACTTGCCGTCAGCTTCATCACACAGACTGGAAATCAACTCTGGAAGTGAGGAGTAATCACGATATTTTATGGTGGGCGGCGGCGGAGTTTGTTTTACAAATTCTGCCCCGGTTTCCTGAGCACCCTGAGCGAGACAGGGCAACAGCAGGAAACAGAATAAAAATGCCTTGATCAGCAAATTACGAAACAAGTGATAGTGGCGCATTTTTTCTCCTTGGAATCTCTCTGAATGTCATTAATCTATCATAAGTACTCACGGGGCCGCGAATCTTTCCGCCCGTTAGCGGCCAATTCCTTTGACAGCGATGGTAAATGGTTTCTGCTGGCCAGTACTGAGCAAAGCCAGTAATTCCCGGTTAAGGGGCAGGGTGTAACGCCATGAGGTCTTGATCAGCCCTGTCTTTAAGGATATCAGGCGGCCCTGCAGGATAAGGGTCTTGCGGGTATTGGTAAAGGTGGAGGCAACTACGTAATCTAATGCTGGTTTATCGTTGGCTATTTCGCCGGTATTGCGTGAGAGGATAAACTCTCCGGTCTGGGGCAGAATATTGATATCCTTGTCTAAACGCAATTCCTTAACCCGCAGACCGCGGTCGGCTAAATCGGTGAGATAATATTCTGCTATCAGGCGTCCGAACTCTGTTTCTCTTTTCAGGTCGGAAAGTGGAACGGCTGCCACCACCGCTACTGTAGAAGAGAGGTGGCGCTGGCCGGCCCCCTTAAGTTCGTAAAAGACCTTGCCGGCGACCTCTTTGGATATTTCGGCCAGTTTAATCTCTGTTCCTAAGGATTGAGAGGCATCCGGCATGTATTGATAAACGGTGTGGCTGATAACTTCCGGCATGGTCAGTTTAGCGTTCATGGCCAGCTGGGCGTTTTCCTTGCTTGTGACTGGTTTTTTGACTATTGCCCGAGACGGCGGCTGTTTAAGCTCGGGGCGTTTAATCACCGGAGGAACAGGTTTCACCGCCTGTTTAACCGGTATTGGCGCCAGGGTCGGCGGCGCCGCAGCGTTTGTGATCAGAGTCGGGGAGATGAATATAAGGCAGAGGATGAAAGTGATAACTGGTTTTGGTGCCCTGATTATGGCTTTGCTTTTTGCAACTATCACCGTGTACCCTTGCAAAGTCTGTCGTGTTGTCTGATTTATGCCGATTGATTCCATATTTTCTCCCTGTTTATAGGTCAAGACGGTAACTGTTACGAGTTGATGGTAATTCCCAGCCCTCATTGCATAGCTACTCAAGACGTTTCATATATATAACCCCGTGAGGACGTGGAGCTGCCGAGACTGCGTCAGAGAGCAGCATTGTGGTGAGGGCGTCTTTATTGAACATACCGCTGGCGCTGGATAATAACGCGGCGTTTTTATTGTCTATTATTCTGGCGTTAACCATGATCTTGTCGCCGGCCACGGTATAGGTTCCGGTGACCATTGCCCGGGCCGCAACTCTGGGATCTATCTGCTTTATATCTCGCGACAGACCGTATTCGCCGCGTCTGGGCTGGATTAAAATATCCCTGGTCTTTCTTATTTCCATCACATTATAACCCTGGTGCTGGAATTCCGTCATCATTCGCTCGGCGATATAGCGGCCAAAGGATGAGGTGCGGGAGAGCTTTTTAAGATCCACAAAACTGCTCATCACCACCCCGTCACCGAGATCACCAACCACCGCGTCAGGTTCGGCCAGATTGGCAAAGAGGGTACGGGTGATCTTTTTAATTTCCTGATCAAATTCCTGGGCCTGATGGGCGTATTTATCCACTGGAGTGTTCAGGACAACGGCTGGTGCTGAAGCGGCTTTTTGAGTGGGGAAGAGTGAGAACGACCAACCAGTCCGGGCCTGAATACTTACGGCGAGGACAATGAGGCCGGCTGTTAAGATGAGATTCAGGGCTGATTTCCTCTGGAACATTGTCTGTCATCCGGTTAATATTAAAAGACATGGCAGTGGCGAATTATTACGACAGAGCAACGGTGATAAAGGCTCTTTGCAGAATATATCGGTATTATAAAACATTTTCTTGATTATTATTTCAGATAAATACAAAAAAAGAGGCTTTGGTTGTCCGTGGAGTTAACAGAACGTGAATCAGTTATCGAAGACGAGGTATTGATCGTTGAAACAAGCGGTGAAATGCCGGAGGTGGCCTATCATGGTTCACTTTATTATCTAAGCCATGATCCTGAGGGGCCTGGGCTGAGCTTGGGCCGCCAGGACAAGGGCCGGCTGATTTTAGCGGTGGTGGAGGGCTATAGGCGAATTATCCGCCGTGATCTGGACTTGGAAAACCGGCAGAAATCATGTTATCGGGGGCTGATCCGCTGCCTGGTGAACTGGCGGCGGCTGACCGGTTTCGCTGCCGCCCACAGGCTCAGTCTGGCAGAGCTGCAGGAGGAGATTGCTGCCGCCCTGCAAACATTTCTGGCCGGTGAGGCGGTTGATGTAGGACGGGGATGTCCCACCTGCGTCAACTGTTCCCAGGCTGAGCTCAGGGAGTTGATTAACGAGGTGGGCTTGAGTGATAATAATCTGCCCCCGGACTTGATTAATCTATCATATTGACGATTTTGTATGCGCTCCATAAAGAGGTTTATGACAAGCGTGTTAACCACGATCCATTTTAGCTGAAAAGGCTGCGTTTCATTCTACCGATGAAATGCTGTTCCCTGGGGGCCTGGTGGCGCAGGTGACGGTAAACCTGAACCTTGACCAGGTCGGTTACAAAGGCCGAGCAGATGGAGTAGCCCCATATAAGGGCGATTTCCGGCCAGGTTATGGGAGTAATGAAGCCAAAACCATAGGCGGCCAGAAAAGTAGCGGCGACCTTGGTGATTACCGTTGACCAGACCATAACAGGCGCGGGCCAGGGACGTTTCCAGAAATGATCTTTACTGCGGGCTACAAAGAGTACCAGATGTCCGGCTACTGATAACTGGAGAAAGACATAGGTCTGAATCGCCGACACACTGAGCTTCAGCCAGTCCATGGCCAGCAACTGCATCCCGAAGGTGCCGATGACGCCGACGATTCCCATGGCAGTGCCCACGGCAATCACACTGTGCATATCCCACCTGACAGGTTCCTGTTCCAGCCTGGTATGATCATAGGCAATAGCCATGATGGGAATATCGTTCAGGAAGGCTAACAGGATGATCATGATGGCGGTAATGGGATAAAAATTAAAGAGCAGCATTGCCACCACTACATAAACCATAATCCGGATAGTCTCGCTGATCCGGTAGATGGCGTAGCTGTTCATCCGTTCAAAGATACGCCGGGCCTCTTCAATGGCGGTAATAATGACTGACAGGCCGGGTGAGGTGAGTACCAGGTCGGCGGCGGCCCGGGCCGCGTCAGTGGCACCGCTTACGGCAATACCTACATCGGCCTGTTTCAGGGCCGGCGCGTCATTGACCCCGTCACCGGTCATACCGGTAATATGGTCACGGCCCTGAATGATTTTTACAATCGAAAATTTATGCTCCGGAAAAACTTCAGCAAATCCATCCGCCTCTTCAATCTCCTGCCCGAGAGAATCGCCGGGAATTGTTTTTATATCCCTGGGTAGAATATCGGATTTCAGGATATTGGTTTTCAGGCCGAGCTTGCCCGCTATCTGCCTGGCAATGGCGAGGTTATCTCCGGTGACCATCTTAACATGAACCCCGTATTCTCTGGCCTTTTCAATGGTCTTTTTAGAATCCTCTCTCGGCGGATCAAACAGTGAAATAATGCCAAGGAAGCTCCAGTCATGTTTATCCCCCTTCTTTATTCCTACTCCCAGGGCGCGGTAGCCCTGAGCCGCAAAGGCGTTGACTGTTTTGTTGGCCTTTTTTAAGTCCTCCCCGGTTAGATTGGCCATTTCCATTATTACCTGCGGCGCCCCCTTGGTGACCAGAAAGGTGTCACCCTGCGGGCTGCGGACAGTTGCTTCAGTACGCTTGTGAACCGGATCAAAGGGGACAAATTTCGACTGCTTAAACGAGGCCAGCAGTTCATTATTTGTTACCCCCTGGATAACCGCGCTGTCAATGGCATCCCGATCCTCTTTCCGGGAGGCTAAAGAGGCCATTAGCAGTACTTCCTGGGCATCAGCCGCTTCGAACGTCTCTATGTCGCCCAGGGTCAGTTTGTTCTGGGTCAGGGTTCCTGTTTTATCCGAGCAGATAATGTCCATGCTGGCCATTTCCTCAATGGATTCCAGCCGGGTGACTATAGCCTTCTTCTTTGACAGAAGCATGGCGCCTACCGCCATGGTCATGGAAAGGACGGCCGGCATGGCTACTGGTATAGAGGCCACCGTTAAAATCAGGGCAAACTGCACCAGATCCAGCCAGGGAGTATGGCGGTGGAGCTGAACCAGTACCAGGATGGCGACCAGGGTCAGGCTGACATAAATGAGATAGTTGCCGATATTGAGAACGGCCTTTTGAAAATGGGAGACGGTTTTTGCCTGTTCCACCAGCCCCGCGGTCTTGCCGAACCGGGTATTTTGCCCGGTGGCCGTCACTTCAGCCAGGACTTCACCCTGTTTGACAATCGTACCGGACAGGATATCTTCACCCTGTTTTTTGGTGACCGGCAGTGATTCGCCGGTCAGGGCAGACTGGTCAACGCTGATATAATCACCATCCACCAGTCTTGCATCAGCCGGAACAACGTCTCCTAAACGAATACGGACAATGTCACCTGGAACCAGGCCGGAGGCCGTGATCACCAGCCATTTGCCATCACGCAGGACCCGCGCCTGCTGGGCGAGTTCCTTCTTGAGAGCCTCAACCGCGTTACCGGCAGTAAATTCCTGCCAGAACCCCACCCCGGCATTAAAGAGCAGTAAGGCCGTGATAATGTAGAAATCCATCCAGTGCTGGACGGCAGCGGAGAGTATGGCCGCGACTTCAATCATCCAGGGGATTGGCCCCCAGAAATAACCAAACAAAAGCCTGAACAGAGAAACCTTCTTGGTCATCAGGGCGTTGGGACCGTATTGCTGCAGACGCTGAGCCGCTTCTTCTGAGCTTAGCCCGGTGTGCTGTTTGTCCGGAGAGGTACTTGGGTGTGATTCAGTCATGATAACCTCTATTATTTAGTGGTGTCCGCCTGGGGGGTCGCCTGATGTCTGACTGGTGGGGGCTGCCGGGAGACGTAAGCGCTCCATGATTGTACGCGAGAGTGTGGTTTATGAAGCGTTTACCGGGAGACAGCTTGAAATATTTTTAAATTCGTTTATTTTCTGCTCCTGAATGGATGAAATGTGAGCACTGGGCAGAGTGCGGTATTAAGTACTTTTTTTGCTGTGCTGCCCATCAGGAGCTCCTCCAGTCCCTTGACCCCGCGGGCCCCGATAATAATCATCTCAGCATTTTCATCGGCGGCAAAATCCACGATCTCTTTGGCCACATTACCAATTATGACTTTACCGGAAGCGCCATATTTGAGATCCTGGTAAGACTCTACAAGATCTGCCACCTTTTCTTCGGCTTTCTCTTTCAGGTCGTTGGTTATTAAAGAAAAAGACGGGTGGACAAGCAGCATGTCATAGCCGTGGAAGTCATTGACCACATGCAGGAAAATAACATGAGCGCCCATTTTGTCCGCTATGGAGACGGCATACTTGACTACTTTGTCCGTGGTGCTTGTAAAATCAATGGGGACAATAACCTTGCTTGTTTTATCCATTATCATCGAGTCCTCTTTTAAGGGTAAGGAATACGGGAAGAAAGAAACTTTCTCTAACCGTTGCCGTAAATCATTAACTATGTGATATACATCACCTGTACTCTTGTCAATGGTTATGCCTGATAGCATCGCATTTAACACGCCTGCCATGAGTAAGCGCTCCATGAACACCACCCTGCACACGTTTACGGAACAATTACATTACTTTTTTGGTGAAAAAATCATAGAACATTTCTTTTTCTTCTTCTGAGAGAATATCGTTTTTTATGCTTTTACCAATTCTTCGCTCAACATTACGTCTTTCTTCCCTGCGTCTGGTACCCTGACGTTTTGTGTGCATTCTTCTCTCGTCCTGCCGCCTTCCTGCTGTTCTCTTGCCGTCAGTCAATAAATAATAAAGCTCAAATTCACGCCGGTCTTTCCGGCGCCTTTCCTGCTGCCTTCGATCTTTGCTTCGCCGTTCTTCCAGGCAGCGCCTTTCCTGTTGTCTTCTTTGAATTGTTCTCATAATGGTTACCATTTTTGTAAGGGCCTCATAAACCACACTCTCGCATACGAGCCTAATCATACCGCTGTAGTTTGGGGGTGTTGCAAGTGTCAAGGTGTGGTTCGTTTGCCGCTTACGAAAAAAAATATAACCCCCCGGTTTTTTACAAGTCTCATTTGAAATATAATGCAATTAATATACCGTTCAATTGAAAAACTATATATTGTGCTGTAATCATAAAAAGTCAGGGGAATCGTATAGTTAGTGTCTGTCCAGAAATGAAGATTTTTCTGAGTTTCGCAGGCTCACTTATCTGTTCGAGAACAGGGGGCGCGAAAAAAATTTCCGTAGATATCTGTTTGATATTTCGGGAAAACTTTTCTTTGCATAACGTGGATATAAGGCAGAAAATAAACAAACATCAAATCGTTATGAGTTTTATCTTGAATATTAACCTTATTGTAAATAGACTGGATACTGTAATTTCGGCAAGGCACTGAGGCTTAGTTTCGGCCCCTGGTATTCAAATCAGGCAAAAAATGACGTGCTATTTTTATGCGTTTTAGCGACAAACTTACCAACATACTTTTACCCGGTCGTCAGTTCCAGATTATGGTGGAACATTGTCGGCGCAAATTAGAGGGCCGTTATCTCGCTCATGAAATGGAGGAGCCCAAGGCCTTTGGTCTTCTGGGAGGCCGTGTTGATCATCAGTGCGTGAGCATTGCTCATGTCATTCCTCTCTTGAAAAATGCCCGCCGGGAGCTTGAAAAATCATTTATGGACGATACCATGGCGGCTCATGCCGTGCCTTCGGAAACCCCGCTCAAACAGAGGGGGTGGGTTGCCGCGTCTGACGAAATTGATTCCGCCCTGTTCTGTCTGCAGGACAGGGGGATGCGGATGGTGGGAACTTACCATATGCACCGGCTGGCCTGGGATCATGATAAAATCCGTGACACCCCCACCGAATTAGATACTGTTCTCGGTCGTCAGAGCCGGATGTTTATGTTTATTATCTCCATGGTTGCCCCTGACAAGCCGTTGATCAGGGCCTTTTTTGAGGGAAATCCAGCTCAAGAACTACCAATAGTTATAAGTTGAAAAATCTCATCGGTAAGGTCTACAGCCCGGCATGGCGTCCCTGAAACGCTTACATACGAGCCTAATCGTACCGCTACATTTTGAGATATTATAAAGTCAGCGCTACGACCATGATCGTATGCGAGAGTGTGGTTTATGAAGCACTTGCAATATTACTTAGTAAGAACAATAAGTTAAACGACGTCGGCTGGTGCTTTTAGATATCAGGCTGAATAATTACAAAATGTTTACCCGGAACCTCATTATTCTTATCCTCGTTTTCTGTCTGCCGTCTATCTCGGCAGCCACGGCTGTTGACGGTATTGTCTTGAGTCATAACGGCCCGGTACCAGATGCCCGGGTTATGGCTTATAAGAGCGCCATGGATATGATTAAGGGGCGGGCGGCTGTTGTTGCCCGGCAAACCGGAAAGCCGGGTGAGTATCATTTTGATCTGCCGGCGGGTAAATATTTCTTTACGGCCCGGGACTCGAAGAATCGGCTTTACGCCTATCATGGCCGTAATCCCATCGAGGTACACGATGGCAGGCAGTGGCTGCCGCTTTTTGCCCTGCCCGCACGGCCGGCCCGCTGTAAAGCCGGAATTCAGGGTCTTGGCGGGCAGGTTATATATAAGGGGAAGATTCTGCGTCAGGGCAGCGTCTCTGTGTATAATATCGGAGATGTACCATATCGAGGCATGGGGGTACTGACCAATACCATTGGCGATGACGGCCGTTTCTGGTTTAATCTGGAGCCTGGCCGTTACATGCTTTTTGCCCGTCAGCGTCATGCCTCATCAGCCATGGGGCCTTTAAAACGGGGTGATTTATTCTGCTTCTCGGCCGCCTCCCCGATAACAATCAAACCGGCTCTGGATTGTCAGGTCTATTTGTACTGTTATCCCCGTGATGATATTGATTCTTTTTTAAATACCGGAGCTCTTGATCCCAGGGCTGGTCATGAACGTCAGCGCCGCCGTGATTCTCTGGAAAATACTACTGTCACCAGTTCCGGCCGTCAGGCGGAAAACCGGGATTTCGCCATTATTGCCGGTCGGATTACCAATCTTGCAGGCCACCCGGTTGGCGGCCTGTTCATATCGGCCTACAGCACTGACGATCAGCGGCTCTTTGAGATGTATATTGTCCGTTTTAAATCAAAATACATGACCCGCAGCAATAATCAGGGTTTTTTCCGCCTGGAACTGCCGGCTGGTTCTTATTATCTTGTGGCTCGTCAGCGTATGGGCGAGGCCCCGGTTTCCGGAGAGTATTATGGTCTCTATGAGGGCAACAGCAATCATAGTATTACGGTTGGGACCGGTGAATTTAGAACCGGTATCCAGCTAAGGGTCAGTCATATAATGCCATGAAAATACCTCTGAAGGGATTTATTTTAATTTTGTTTTTATTATTACCGCTTAACGCCTCTGGGATGCCGGGCGTGGAGATCGGTAATATGGTAATCCATCAGGATACCACCTGGTCCGGTCGGATTATAATTAAGGGTGTGGTGGTGGTGGGGCGGGGCGTTACTCTGTCCATATCCCCAGGCACCACAATCGCTTTCCGTCGTCTTGACCGGAATGATGATGGAGTGGGCGACGGTGAAATCAGGGTTCTGGGACGTTTGCTGGCTCAGGGATCAGCGGTCAGGCCCATCATCTTTCGTTCCGCGGAGCCTGATCCCCGGCCGCGAGACTGGTCGTATGTCCTGTTATTTACCTCCGGTCAGAAAAGTGTTATTGATTATTGCCGCTTTCAATACGCCTTCAGCGGCCTGCAGGTTCATTTCTCCACCGCGACGGTGACTAATTGTCTCTTTGTTAATAATAACGAAGGATTACGTTTTGGAAGAGCCAAACTGAAGATCGACCATAATGAGTTCAGAGACAACAATATTGCTATCCGCTTTACCCGCATGGAGGGGCCGGTGGAAATAAAATTTAATGATATCAGCCATAATCATGTGGGAATTTTTCTGGTACCTTCAGGGCAGAATATTGTCGATTTTTTTGACCCCGGTCATACCGGCCGCCCCTGGAATGAAGGGCATCTTGAAATTATCAACAATAACATTTACGCTAATGATGATTATAATCTGAAATTAGGCGCTAAACAGAAGTGGAATCTGCAGATAAGCGGCAACTGGTGGGGCGGGGATGATCCCGGGATTATACGAGCCGGTATATTTGACCGCCAACGTGATCCGGATTTAGGCAGAGCTCTTATTACCCCTGTGTCAGCCGCAAGAATAATCGGGGCGGGAATAAAAAAATGCGCCCCGCCAAAGCCATGAACCAGGAAGATCCCCCGGCTTTGATAATCGAATACCTTGATCCCCTGGAGCAGTTTCGCGGCTGGCTGGTGATTGATGATTTAAGTTTTCCCATGGCGGCCGGAGGTATGCGGGTGCAGAAGGGGCTGACTCAAAGCCATCTTGTTAAAATGGCGCGTAATATGACCATGAAGATGCGGATTATTGGTCTGCCCATTGGCGGGGCAAAGTGCGGCATTGATTATGACCCGGCCGCCCCCGGCAAGCTTGCGGCCATGTGTCGTTTCATGGCCGCTGTTAAGCCCCATATTGAACACAACTATTCCATGGGGCCGGATCTCAATACCAGTATGGCGGAATTAGAAGAGATCGCCGCCCATCTGGATATTCCCTCCGTCAAAATGGCTATCGCTCAGGCCCAGGGTATGACTATGCCGGATTTTCTCAGGCGCTATGAGGTGTTGAATCAGGAGGTTATGCCAGGATGGTCATTAGGGCGGATCAGGGCTGGATACGGGGTGGGCGTGGCAGCTCTGGCTGTTCTGGATGATCTTGAAATTCTTTACCCCGAGGCCACAGCCACAGTGCAGGGCTTTGGTACCCTGGCTCGTGCCACTATTGCCACTCTCCAGTCCGCCGGGGTTAAGATTCGGGCGGTGGCGGATGTTCATCAATGCCTTCGGGCCGCGGATGGCTTTGCTCTTGACACCGAGGCTCTCCTCAAGCATCCCGGTACCACATTACCCCCTGATTTCTGTGGCCCTGGAATAAGCAGTCTGCCCCGAACAGCGATTTATGATACCCCATGTGATATTATGATTCCGGCTGCTATTGAAAACACAATTACCAGCGCCAGCGCCGCTGTTATTCAGGCCAAAGCTGTGGTACCGGGAGCTAATCTGGCTGTAACCGAGGAGGCGGATGCCATCCTCTTTCAACGCCGGATACCATGTCTGCCTTCTTTCCTGGCTGGCTGCGGCGGTTCATTATCCATGAACGGTCTCTTTGCGCCCGGCAAGATACCCAGTGCGGCGGCGGTGCTGGCCTATATGAACGAGACCATGAACAGAATAGCAGGGGAGATTATCAACATTGGCCGGCGCTTAAACATTCCTTTAAGCGCCGCGGCCTGTAAATATTGTGAGCATATAAAACGGAGCGGTAAACCTTACCAGTAAGCACAACAGGGCGCCCCTGAAGCGCTTATATTTCGAGATGTTATAAAGTCAATAATGTAGTTTATGGAGCGCTTACAAATAATGTAATAAGAGCCATGTTGTTTCTTTACAGGCTCTGAAGCGTGTGAAAAATGCCGATTCATCCCTTTGATTTTAAGTTACAGGCCGATGTATTCTCCACTCCGAGAGGACGGGAGATATTCGCGGAGACCAGTCGTATCCGGAACTGGCTGGATTTTGAGGCCGCCCTGGCCCTCAGCCAGGCTGAGCTTGGGATTATTCCCGCCGCGGCAGCCAGGATAATTCAGAACAAAGCCCGGCTTGATAACCTCGATCTGGCGGCCATTGCCGGGGAATATACCCGCAACCGCAATTCCCTTATGCCGGTTATCAAGGCTCTGCGCCAGGTCTGCGGTTCGGCCGGGGAATTTGTCCATTATGGCGTCACCACTCAGGATGTCATTGACAGCGGCCAGATAATCGCTCTAAAACAGGTTCTAAAAATAATTAAAGATAATCTGTTTCAGATTGAAGATATACTCCTTGATATGGCCCGGCGCTACCGTGATCAGGCTATGATCGGCCGTACTCACAGCCAGCAGGCTGTCCCCATCACCTTTGGACTTAAGAGCGCGGTGTGGCTCAGTGAGTTGGGCCGCTACTGCCAGCGCCTTGAAGAACTCCGGCCCCGTCTGCTTAAAGGTCAGTTGAGCGGCGCGGTGGGGACGATGTCCGCTCTGGGTGAACAGGGGCGGGAGGTGGCACGTCTGACCATGGGCAGATTAGGTCTTGGAGTCAGTACCGTCTCCTGGCATACATCGCGCGACAATATAGCTGAGACCAGTTGCTTTTTTGCCATGCTCAGCGCAACTGCCGCCAAAATCGCCAATGAAATATTTCAACTTGGCAAGACCGAGATTATGGAGCTGCGGGAGTCGCCGCCCAAGGGTCAAGCCGCCGGCAGCAGTACTATGCCCCATAAACGTAATCCGGTAATTTGTGAACGGATTGCCGCCATGAACAGTCACATCCGTTCTCTGAGCGGGGTTATTATGGAGGCCATGATTCATGAAGATGAGCGTGATCCCCGCGCCCTGTGGTCGGAATGGCTGGCGGTACCCCAAATATCTGTTTACACTATGACCGTCCTTCAATATCTGCAGGAAGTATTGAGCAACCTGGAGGTCAACCCGGATGCCATGCGTCAGAACCTCTTCCGTCAAAAGGAGATGATTCTCTCGGAGTGGCTTTTGTTTCGTTTGAGCGCGGTCATGGGCAAAAACAGGGCTCATGAGGTTCTGAACCCGCTTGTCAAACGGGCTCTGGCGGAGAATGAATCATTAAAGGATCTGCTGAGTGCCACCCCTGAAATTAAGGCTGTTCTCAGTTCCGCTGATCTGAATAATCTCGATCATCCGGAAAAATATACCGGCCTGGCGTCCCGGATAGTGGATGATGTTATTATGGAGACTGCCGCTCTCCGCCAGGGAAACAGGGCCGGAGGAAATCATGAGCCCCTGTGATGTTCACGCCCATATCACTGACTCCTGTTTTTTCAGCCATGGGTACGCCACGGAAGAGGCCCGGCGGGTATTTTGTGATAAAAGACGTATGCAGCGCTGGTTGGAGGTTGAGAGTGCCCTGCTGCGCTGCCAGGCCCGGCTGGGCATTATCCCGGCCGCTGCCGCTGAACGACTGCAGGAAACCTCCAGTTTAGATCAATTTGATCTCCAGGCTGTCAAAAATGATATTGTTCTTACCGGCCATTCTCTGGTGCCGCTTCTACGGGAGTGGCAGCGGGTAACTGCCGATAAAACAGGAGAATATATTCATTTCGGAGCCACTACCCAGGACATCCAGGATACTGCTCAGGCCCTGGAACTGAAAGAAATATGCGTTATTATTCAACGCGACCTTGCCCATATAATCCAGATGTTAGCGGGGCTGGCGAATAAATATAAAGATCTGGGCATGATCGGCCGTACCCATGGCCAGGCCGCCCTGCCTACAACCCTGGGGCTCAAGATGGCCGGCTGGCTGGACGAAACTCTCCGTAACCAGCAGCGGTTGACGGAATGTCAGGAGCGTCTCCTGGTCTGCCAATTATTCGGTGGTACCGGCAGCATGGATTCATTGTCGGATAACTCGCTTGAATTATTAAATATGTTTGCTCTGGATCTGGGACTGAATGTGCCGGACACCGCCTGGCATGCCTGCCGGGATCGGACGGCTGAATTCATTTCCCATCTGGCCCTTATCACCGGCGGTCTGGGCCGCATTGCCAATGAGATATGCCAGTTGACGAGAGAGGAAATCGGTGAGCTGGCCGAGCCTTTCAGGCTGGGGCAGATTGGCAGTTCCACCATGCCTCATAAGAAAAATCCAGAACTCTGTGAACAGGTCGTAGTACTGGCCAGGCTGGTCAAGAACAATGCCGCGGCCGGCTTTGACTGCCTGCTTAATGAACATGAACGTGATTACCGGGCTGTCCGCCTGGAATGGGCTGTCTTGACAGAGGCAGCTCTTTACTCCTGCGCCTCCCTGAATCTGATGGAAAAGATATTAGGCGGCTTAAAGGTTAACAGAGAAAGAATAACCAATAACCTTGATAAGGCCTCTATGATGGTGTGTTCTGAGGCCCTGATGTTTGTTCTCGGTGAGAAAACAGGCAAGCAGTCCGCCCATCAGATCATCTACCAGGCCGCCATGAACTGCACCGGTCTGGCCAATCTTTTACAGAAGCTGCATGAGGTACCGGAGGTTAATAAAAATTTTTCAATCCGCGATCTCGAGGAGGCTGTTAAACACCCGCGGCGTCATATAGGTCAGGCAGTCCGTCTTGTTGATCTGGTATTGGCACGAGTGGATAACATGAAGCTCGAACAGCGGCGTAATGTTAAAATTCCGCCATGCCCCGTAAAGGGCTGCGGCTAAAAAAGTCCAACTTTGCGGCCGGCGTTTAGTTGTAAGGTAGTAAGCGCTTAATAACCTCTGAAAAATTATAACAGGAGATAAAAATGTTACGAAATATCATTCGCCTGCTCGTTATCATGGGCCTTTGTCTTGGAGCTGCTAATTTTGTCCAGGCCTGCGTGGGGCGCACTCTGTATATCGGGGCTCTGCAGTCAAACCATGACAAACTCATGGCTGAAATGGTCTCTCTGTTAATCAACGAACGTACCGGTACTACCGTTCAGATCCGCTATTTTAATAATAATGCCAGTCTTTATAAGGCCGCCGCCTCTAATAAAGAGGAGAGCAGGGTTGATATTATGGTTGAGGACACTGTTGATGCCCTGCGGGTTTTGAAAAAAACACCCAGCGGTAAGCCCGATGATGACTATCTCACCGCCAAAAAAATATTTGATAAAAAATTAAATATTATCTGGCTGAATCCTTTTGGCTATCAGAATATCCAGACCGACGGCCGTCACTCAGAAAGCGCCCCCCTCCTGCGCCGTGACGTATTGACTAACTTCCCCCTGCTGCCCAGAGTTTTGAATAAACTATCTGGTGCGGTATCCAATCGAAGTTATAAGAGCCTGATGAAAAAAGTTGAGGATGGTAAAAAACCCCGTAATGTGGCCAGGGATTTCCTGAAACGCAAAAAACTAATTTAACTTAGAGGCCCTGAATAATGAGATATATCGCCATTATTGTCTGCGGTTTTTTACTGCTTGCCTCCTGTACCTCCACCCCCGGGCACAACAGCTCGTCGAAAACCAGAAAGACCGCTGGCAGCAAATCCTCTGCTAAACTGCCTGTCTATAAGATCGGGTACATGATCTGCAACAGTCGTAAAGAAACTAATGCCCGTTTTAAACCGCTTACCGCTTATCTCAGTAAAAAACTGGGCGTAAATCTCGAAATGGAGGCCATTGACACTACTGACTTTAGTAAGAGGGTTGATGACTTGGATTTTACCCACACTAATTCGCTGCTCTACATTATCATGCACCGCTATAATGGTATCAGGGTTCTAGCCACCGAGAAAAAAGATTCCTTAGGTTCTATGTCTCAGGGGATAATTATTACCCTCAAAAACAGCCATATCAAACGAATCGAAGATCTGAAAGGCAAAACCATGATCTTCGGTCCCACCCTGGCTCCCACCGGTTTCATGAGCCAGATAGATATTCTGCAGCGCCATGGCATAAACCCCGATAAAGACCTGGCCTTTTATACGGTACCCAAAGGTTCAGATAAACATGAGAAGGTGGCCTATGCCGTCCTTTTTCATCGTTATGATGCCGGGGCTCTGCCCCTCGCTGATGTGCAGAGAATGGCCGCTGAAAATAAAATATCTATGAATGATTTTCGGATTCTGGCCCGTGGTGAGATTATCCCCTATTGCAATTTCGCGGTTACTCAGCGGGTGAGCGCCGCCTTTGCCAAAAAATTCGAGGAAGCACTTGTCGGCATCAACAAAAAGACAACAGTGGCCTATGACGGTGAGGTGCTGAGGGTATTGAAGCAGGCCGGAGATGATGGCTATGAGCCGGCCACGGATGCTGAATTTGATGTGGTAAGGGCGATGGCGAAACGTACCAATATGCCGCCATATCAAAAATATTAATTTTTCACAGTACTCTGTCCATCATGATACCGACTTCCTGCTGGAGACTGACCAGCAGGCCGCTAAGGGCATCAAAATCAATGGCCATATTGTGGATAATCCGGCACTCGACGCCATTGGAGCAGTCATAGATGTCCAGCCCCCAGTCGTCACCACTTCTGGCGATTACGAGATGAATCATGATGCCGCAGGCCGAAAGATTATCATTCAGGCGCTGCACCAGCAGTCTTATCTCCCGTATTGAGGCCGCCTGGGAACTTGGGGCTGGCCGCTCATGTCCTCCGGCATGATTACGAGTCCAGTCCCGTCGTAAAAAAAGACGATCAACCGCCCGCACAGCGCTGACCGGCGTTACGGGCACTACCTCTCTCTTTCTGGGTTTTGGCGTAGCAGGAGTCTGCCCCAGAGGTTCTTTGATTTCCCAAACAGTCATACCATCCTCCTGACCTGCTTATCGGTATTATTCGCTTAATTATTAAATACCTGGATCACAGAAATGGTAAACGAAACGGACAGGTCAGAGTTTAATTTCCATACCTTCACGGGCAAAAAATACCTCCGGCCCGCCATTCCGGCCGCTCTGACAATATCTCGCGCTCAGCTCATCCATTTCGGCATCGGTACGCATGGGATCATGATGAAACATTGCCATCTTCTTGATTTTGCATCGTTTGGCAACTTGAATGGCATATTCCATGGAAGAATGCCCCCAGCCCATCTTTGATTCCTCGTACTCTTTTCTGGTATATTGAGCATCATAAATGACCAAATCCGCCTCTTTTAGAAAATTCTCCATCACTTGGTTTTGCTCCATGGCCACCAGTTCGCCTTCCCTGGCCATGGTTTCATCATAAGAGGGATCATCCGGATCGGTACAAAAAATATTATTATAGGTCTCTGTGTCAAAGGCGGTACAGAATACCTTGCCGCGATATTCAAAACGATAGCCGAGGCAGAGAATGGGATGATTGAGATATTTAGTGGTCAGACTGAGGCCGCCGCCAAGGTCAAATTTACCTTCTTTTAAATTGTTATACTCTAAGTTGGCCGCCAGTTCGGCGTCACGTACCGGGAAATAGCGATAGGTCATCTGGCCGCCGACAATGGTCTCCAGGGTGTCGGCTTCATGGGTAACAGGGCCGTGAATCCGTACTGTAGTAGTGGGTAGATAGAGAGGGACAAAAAAGGGGAAGCCCATTATGTGATCCCAATGGGTATGAGACAGGTAAAGATCCGCGTTAATATTACCCCTTGGCAGGTCATTGGCCATCATGTAATTGCCCAGCTCCCTGATTCCGGAACCGGCGTCAATTATTATAAGACGGTCAAGTTCGTCTAAGCGAAGCTCAATACATGTCGTGTTGCCGCCATATTTAACCGTTTGCGGGCCAGGACACGGAATGGACCCCCGAACCCCCCAGAATTTAACACGCATAGCTCTCCTTTTGAGTAACCTGCAGGAAAATCTGGGCCTTGCTTATCTCACTTTTAACTGTTTTATTCAATGAAGTAAGGCCCTTCCAGGTCAAGCCCATCATATCCATAACATTCAGTAAAAAAACACCATCGGGGAACAAATCTCCAGCCGAGCCAATTTCATAAATATTGGCATAAATATTGGCCAGGGCCACGGTAGTAACTAATTGTTTATTCTCCGCAGAGGCCCGTTCCGGACTGTGATGGCAGCTTAAAGCCTCAACCAGTGGATCATTCAAGCTCCATTTCCGGCCGATGAGACGACCGGCCTCGCTATGACAGATCCCCACAATTAACTGCTCGCAGGAGTTTAGAGAACTCTGCTCCAGATCCGCTAACTGCAGGGCCTGCTTGTAATCATCGGCAAAACAATTATTTAGGGGGATTTTACCAAGGTCATGCAGGAGTCCGGCAACAAAATACTCTTCACGCTCCGCCGCCGGCACTTCTAACAGGGCGGCCAGGGCCTTGGCTGTAACCCCGACGCAGATGGAGTGGGCCCAGAACTCATCCATGGGCAGACTTTTAAAGGAGCCGCTCTTACTCATGCTGCCGATAACTGCCGTACTGAGTGCCAGATTTTTAACCGTGTTAAGACCCAGCATAATAATGGCTCTCGTCAGTGAGGTGATTTGATTGGTGAGGGAGTAATAAGCGGAGTTGATAAGTTTTAAAACCTGACCGGTGAGTACCGGATCAAGAGCGACAACCCGGTTCAGATCATTGGGCGAGGTGGTGGGAGTATTGCAGACCTCAAGAACCTTGGTTACCGTAGTGGAAAGACTCGGCATGCGCTCAATAAATTGTTGAATCCTGTCAGTTTGTGAATCACTTTCCATGCAAGAGGCCCGTTGAATCTTCAGAATACCAGGATGCCATAAATCTGACTGCCCAAGATAATTAAAAAATCATAGCATTAATCATAGCGTTGTGCAAAAGAAAGTTATGATGTCATCACGGATTATAGATAGCGGAACAATGGGAGCGGAGGAGGAAAAATAAAGGGGATCAGTGATTGTTGAAGGCGACGGCCTCTTTATAGGTGATACCGCTGCCGCCGAAGATATCAAGAGCGCTGCCGATGGTAACATCAAGGCGGCCGGCACCAATCTCCGCCAGACGCTGGAGATCAGCCATATTATGTACGCCGCCGGCGTAAGTAACTGGAATGGGTGACCAGGCGGCTAAGTCGGCGGCCAGATCAGCGGCAATCCCGCCGCATTTACCCTCCACGTCCACGGCGTGTACCAGAAATTCAGCGCAGAAAATGGAAAAATACTCCAGAGTCTGCCGATTAATGGTGACCTCGGTAAATTTCTGCCAGCGGTCAGTAACCACAAAATAGTCATTGCCTTTTTTACGGCAGCTTAGATCAATCACCAGCCTCTCACGGCCGACAATGTCGGTCAGTTCGGCAAGGCGGTCAGCGAATACCCTGCCATCTTTAAAGACATAGGAGGTGACAATAACCGCGCTGGCTCCATGCTCAAGCCAGAAAGAGGCGTTGGCGGCATTAATTCCGCCGCCGATCTGCATGCCGCCGGGATAGGCCCGCAAAGCTTCAAGGGCGGCCTTGTCACAACCGGGGCCGAGTTTAATAATGTGACCGCCGGTGAGATGATCTTTTTTATAGAGAGCAGCGTAAAAGGAAGGTGGTTGTTGTGATGAAAAATTAACCCGCAGCCCCTGATTGTCATCGTTGAGAGTGGAGCCGACAATCTGCTTTACCTGGCCGTCATGGAGATCAATACAGGGGCGGAATTTCATAAATTGCTGCTCAGCCCCAGACCAGCATTGTGGTGGGGTCAAGGCACATGGCTTTACCAGGCTCAACACAACCGGTATCATCCTTAACGGTTTTTAAGAAAATTTTACCTTCACCGCTATCTGCTGGCTGCAACATCAACAGGGTATCAAAAATATCGGCTTTATCTTTGAAAACGGCCGGCAGATTATCGTCATTGCCTGCCTCATCCCGGTGGCTGACGGCGGAGAGCCAGATATTAATCCCCATTTCTTTCTGCAGGGCGTGCAGATCATCAAGGAGCTGACGATCGGCAACAGCAATATCAAGGCCGTCAATTACCAGACAGCTGGGCCGGAATATATCCTGTTTGATTAAATCATTCAGTCGTTCTTCCAGTTTAGGACGGCTGAAATTAGAGTTGTTAAAGGTAATAATCATCCGGTTACGAATGATTTCATATTTAACGCTCTCAACCTCTTCCGCCCCGGCCCCGGAGGTGACATCCTTGATAATATCGTCGTACCAAGCCTTTGTCTTGTCTATACTCTGACCGATACTGACATGCACAACCTGCTTGCCCTGGAGCATATTGTACAGGGCGATCTGCACCAGAATCGCAGTCTTGCCCACACCCGGCCGTGAGACTACCAGGCCCATGCGTTGTAATATCTCATTGCCCTTGGTATCCGTCTTAAATACCCCGAGGGGGTTATTGTTTATCAAATTCTGCTTTAACATAATGTTGTCCTATCCTATTTATATGGTAACTGTTCAGCTGCAGCCCATCTGACAATAAGGTTACCGCGCTTATTTCTTTTCTGTGCGTTTTTTGATTTCAGCGATTACATCATCGACAATGCTTTTCGGCACCGGCTGATAACGGGCGAATTCCATGGTGAATTCCGCCTTGCCCTGGGTGAGGGAACGCAGGATGGTGGAATAACCGAACATCTCTGAAAGCGGCACATCGGCTTCAACCACGGTGTAATCATTTTCCTCTGTAGTACCGATAATCATACCACGACGCTGATTAATGCTGCCCATGATACCGCCCTGGAACTCGGAAGGGCCTTCAACCGCCACCTTCATAATCGGTTCCATTAATACCGGGCCGGCCTTTTGATAGCCCTCTTTGAAGGCTCCTTTGGCAGCCAGCTGGAAGGCGACATCAGAGGAATCCACCGAATGCGCGGCACCATCATTGATTACGCAGCGTACACCGGTAACCTGGAATCCGGCTAAAGAGCCTTTGGCAAGACTGGCGGTAAAGCCCTTGTCACAGGAGGAGATAAACTCACGGGGGATAACGCCGCCGACAATCTTATCAACAAACTCATACTCACCCTCTTCCAGGGGTTCCATATAACCGCCGACCCGGCCAAACTGTCCGGAGCCGCCGGTCTGTTTCTTGTGGGTATAGTTGAATTCCGCCTTCCTGGTAATAGTTTCACGATAGGCAACCTGTGGGGCGCCAACCTCAACCTCGGCATTATATTCCCGTTTCATACGTTCAATATAAACATCAAGATGGAGCTCGCCCATTCCGGAAATAATCGTATCGCCGGTTTCATGATCCATAAAGGTACGGAAGGTTGGATCTTCTTTGGTAAAGCGGTTCAGAGCCTTGCTCATATTATCCTGGGCTTTGTTGTCAACCGGCTTAATGGCAAGAGAAATAACCGGGGCCGGAATATGCATGGAACTCATGGACATGGAGATCTCGGCCGAGGTGAAAGTATCACCGGAGGCGCAGTCAACGCCGAAGAGGGCGACGATATCCCCCGGCCCGGCCTCTTCAATCTCCTCCATCTCGTTTGAGTGCATCCGTACCAGGCGGCCCACTTTGACTTTTTTGCCATTCCGGCTGTTAATCACGGTGTCGCCTTTACGCAGGGTTCCCTGATAGGTACGAATATAAGTCAACTGGCCATAGCGGCCGTCTTCAAGTTTAAACGCCAGGCATACCAATGGAGCCTCCGGGTCATTGCCTAAAACCTGCTCTTCCTCGTCTTTATCAAGATCAAGGGCAATGTTTTCAATATCTTTCGGGGCCGGCAGATAAGCAAGTACCGCGTCCAGAAGAGCCTGTACGCCTTTATTCTTATAGGCTGAACCAATAAATACCGGAACCATCTCCAGATCAAGGGTTCCTTTACGTACGGCGGCCATAATCAGATCTTCACTTACATCGCCGCCGTCAAGAATGGCCTCCATTAAATCATCGGAAAACATTGAAGCAGCATCAAGCATCTCTTCCCGCTTTTCGTCGGCCTCGTCCTGGAGCTCTGCTGGAATATCTTCTTCGCGAATATTCTCCCCGTTATCACCTTCAAAATAAACAGCCTTCATCTTGACCAGATCGACAACCCCGGCCAGGTCACCCTCCAGGCCGATGGGAATCTGCATGGGGATGGCGTTTAACTTAAGCTTATCCCGCAGCTGCTCTGTAACCCTGGCCGGATTAGCGCCGGTACGATCACATTTATTAATAAAGACAATACGCGGGACTTTATAACGGGTCATCTGGCGGTTGACGGTGATACTCTGGGACTGAACCCCGCCCACCGAGCAGAGGATAAGCACAGCGCCATCTAAAACCCGCAGGGCTCTTTCCACCTCGATGGTAAAGTCAACGTGGCCGGGGGTATCAATTATATTGATATCATAGTCCTTCCAGGAACAATAAGTGGCGGCGGACTGAATGGTAATTCCACGCTCCTTTTCCAGCTCCATGGAATCCATGGTGGCGCCGACGCCATCCTTGCCGCGTACCTCATGGATGGCGTGAATTTTATCGGTATAAAACAAGATCCTCTCGGTGAGAGTGGTTTTGCCTGAATCTATGTGAGCACTGATTCCTATATTGCGAACTTTATCCAGATCCCTTTTCATTTCTACTTCCTTAGATTAATGTCTGATAATCGTTATACTATAATAAAAAAACGGCCCTATATTAGAAGAGCCGCTCCAGCTTCAAGACAAAACGAATTTTTTTACATTATTTATCACAAATTGTCAATAATATTTTAAAAGCACCGCCCACTAAGCCTGTAAGGGATAAATCGTGTTTCCGCAGCCTTGAAACGGCGGCTAAAGCTTTTATTTGGCATTGACAAGATAATAACGATACTGGTAATAGTGACGGAATTAGAAAAATAGAAGAGTTGATGGCGGAAGTGCATGGGAATCGAACCCACCCACCAAGCTGTTAACCCGGTGCACCGGATTTGAAGTCCGGGAGGGCCACCAGTGCCCTTTCCACTTCCACAAGAATAAGCAGACCTTTACTATAAATTCTTATTTATCTAAGTACAATACTTATTTTATTAAACTATATTTCATAAATTTTTTGAGGAGAACCTTGCTGCATGGAATGCGATCGCTTTAAAAAGCTTTTAAAATCATGGTATCTGCAAGTACAGGATGAGGCTCTGGCCCCAGCCCGAATGGTAGAACTTATGGAAAACCATATTTCTTCCTGCCCAACTTGCTTAATGGATCCTGATGCCAGAAAGGACATGGAAAAAATCATTACTTTGGTGCTGCCGAAAGATAAACTTTCTCCGCCTACCCGCAGTCATCGCACCATTGAGCCCAGTATCGACGGCTCCGGGCCGGGAGCTTCTCCCGCCCTGACGGTTGATCATGAGCAGGGTCATGAAGATCACCATAATGACGATATATCAGATGAGCACGACAAAGAGGGTAATATTATATAATCTGATGGGTACCAATCCACCTTCCGGACTTGAACGTTCAAACGTAAGCGCTCAATAAACCACATTTTTGACTTTTGACTTTGTATTGACTTTACGATGGACTCGTAAAAGTTCATCATTTTATAACATCTACGGAATGTAGCAGCGGTACGATCAGGGTCGTATGCGAGCGTTTCAGGGTGTTCATGGAGCGCTTGCGCTAAACCTGCATCCCTCGAGATTCTTTATGCATAAAAACAGTTCTGTTTACCTTGTTGACGGGAATGCTTATATTCACCGGGCCTATCATGCTATAAGCCCCTTAAGCAATGCCGCCGGGCTGCCCACTCACGCCATTTTCGGCTTCAGCAAAATAATAAACCGAATCATAGACGAAAAAAGTCCCCAGTGGCTGGCCATTGCCTTTGATGCCAGAGGCCCTAATTTCCGGCATGATATTTATCCGGATTATAAGGCCAACCGCCCCCCCATGGCCGATGATCTCGCGGCTCAGATTCCCTATATCAGAGAACTTGTCCAGGCATATAATATTCTAAGTGTGGAACAGGCGGGAGTGGAGGCCGACGACCTGCTGGCCTCCATGGCTCTGGCTCTCCAGAAGCAAGATCTAAAGGTAGTTATTGTCTCTGGCGATAAAGACATGCTGCAATTAGTTTCAGAACGTATTTCGGTCTGGGATCCCATGGGCAATAAAACATTTGACCAGGCCGCTGTCGAAAAAAAATACGGGGTATCCCCCGCCAGATTGCTTGATCTTTTTGCCCTTATCGGTGATAAAAGTGATAATGTGCCGGGCGTACCTGGAGTTGGTCCCAAGACTGCCGCTAAGTTAATTACTGAATTCCACAGCCTTGATGAACTTTATGCCAATATCGATAATCTTAAAAAGTCCAGGGTTAAAGAAAATCTAATTGCTAATCAGGAGCAGGCCCGGCTTTCCCGCCGTTTGATCCGCCTGAAGGATGACCTGCCCATTCCGGTGCTGGCCGATTATAAAATGCGGGAACCCGACCACGACCATCTTACCGCCCTCTTTACTACCCTGGATTTCACCAGTATGCTGCCTGATGGAGGTAAAGAAAATCATCGTCCCCTTGATCCCAGGCAATTTCATCTGCTGAACAGTGCCAGTGAGTTGGCCGCCCTGTGCGAAAAAATAAAAAAAGCCGAATTTTTGACCATTGATACTGAAACCACCTCCCTTGACACTTTGAGCGCTGAACTGGTAGGGATCTCTTTGAGCATTGATGAGGAGGCGGCCTATTATATCCCCATAGCTCACCGTGATGATCAGGGGCGGTTAGAGCCTGACCAGCTGTCTCTGTCCACGGTACAAAGCTGTTTGTCGCCCTTTCTGTCTAATCCCCGATTCCCTAAACTGGGGCATAACCTGAAGTTCGATTATGCCATTCTGGCCCGGCACGGGCTCACTATGCAGGGCCCCCTCTGGGATACCATGCTGGCCTCTTATCTTATTGATCCCACCCGTCGTTCCCATAAATTAGATACTTTGAGCGCCGAACTTTTAGAGATTAAAATGATCTCTTTTCAGGATATTATTAAAAAGAACGGGGTGGATAATTTTTCCCGGGTACCCATTAAGCAGGCAGTGGATTACGCGGCTGAGGACGCGGCCTGCACCCTGCGTCTCTGGCATTATCTTGAGCCTCGGTTAGACACTCACAACCTCTGGCCTCTCTTCAGCCAGGTAGAGATCCGGCTCATTCCCGTTCTGGCGGATATGGAGGCCAATGGTATCCTTGTTGACCGGCGGCTTTTAGAATCACTGGCCGCGGAATTTGCTCTTCATCTTCAGGAATTGACTGAGGAGATACACCAACGGGCCGGGCAGGAATTTAATATTAATTCTCCTCAGCAACTGGCGGAAATCCTGTTCGATAAACTAAGTCTGCCTCATGGGCGTAAAACCAAGAACGGTTATTCCACCGATATCAAGGTGTTAGAAAAACTGGCTGCAACCCACCCCTTGCCCCGCCTGATTATTGAATATCGTAATTTAGCCAAGCTTAAATCTTCCTATGTCGATAAACTGCCGGGCATGATCCACCCCAAAACCGGCCGTCTGCATACCAGTTTTAACCAGGCCGTTACTGCTACCGGCCGTTTGAGCAGCAGTGACCCTAATCTGCAGAATATACCCATTCGCAGCGCTGCCGGCCAGCGGATTCGGGCGGCCTTTATTCCCGCCCCTGGCTGCCGGTTTCTTTCGGCCGATTATTCACAGATTGACCTGCGGGTACTGGCTCATTATGCCCATGATGAGGCCTTGATCCAGGCTTTCTGCAACGGTGATGATATTCACCGCAAGACAGCCGCTGAAATATTTCGGGTAAATCCCGAGGTTGTTAATCGTGAGATGCGGCGGGTGGCAAAAACTATTAATTTTGGAATTGTTTATGGTATGAGTGCCTTTGGTCTGGCAGGTCAACTGCATATCAGCCGCAAGGAGGCGGCCACCTTCATCGACCGCTATTTTGAGCTTTATAAAGGGGTGCAGCAGTTCATGACGGACATTGTTCAGCAGGCCGAAACCCAGGGATTTGTTACTACCCTTCTGGGCCGCCGTCGTCCTCTGCCGGATATAAACAGCAAAAACAGAAACCGGCGAGAGACTGCTCAACGTACGGCTATGAATACTCCTATCCAGGGTACTGCCGCCGATATTATTAAACTGGCAACTATTAATGTCGCTCAGCGCCTGAAGGAACACGATTTAAAAACTAAACTGCTTCTTCAGATCCATGATGAATTGATTTTAGAGGTACCGGAAGGGGAGGTGAATAAAATTGAGGAAATGGTAAAGATTGAAATGGAGATGGTACTCGACCTGCGGGTACCACTCGTGGTCAATACGGTATGGAGCCATAATCTGGCCAAGGAATGAAGGGCGATTTCCGCGGCCATTTCCCACAGTTATGGAAAAAATACCCGGATGGAGAATCCACCAGGGAGTTCCTGGCTGGTAAAATTATATGTGTAGAGATAAAACGGCAGTTACCTTACCACAACAGTTAGAGGGGCGACGTAATTGCTCTCTCCTTCGTTCTTGTTATAAACAGAGAGCATAATCCTGTATTCTCCCGGCAGGGCAAAAGTATGACTTACGCTGCCGCCCTGACCGGTCTCTCCATCGCCGAAATTCCATTCGCAAGTGGTGGAATTCCCTTTGTACCAGCGGCAGCTGTTAACGCTCAGATTTATCTCCAGAGGGGCGTTTCCAGCCTTTTTGTCTACCACGATAACGCCTTTTTGATTTCCGGTTCTTCCGGCCGTGATTAATGGCTCGGATAGAGTGGACCAGCTTTCATTCCTCTGCTGAACCGCTCCGTTTTCATTCCCGGAAACCGCTTCTCCGAGGAAAGCCAGTGTCGGCACTATCAAAATTACTGCCCAAAATGGTATTCTTTTAATCATCTGCTTCCTTAAATCTGAGTGGTGTTTAATAAATGCTTATATAGAACAAGGGACAGATATTTGGTAAGCGCTCCATGAACACCACCCTGCACACGTTGACCGGCCGCAATATACAGGGGGTATGATTGCACCCGATCAACGTGCACATGGCGGCGTCCCTGAATCGCTTACAGTTTGGAGGTGTTGCAAATGTCAAGGTGTGGTTCGTTTGTCGCTTACGATATTTGTACCTGTTTTTTTTTTTGGCAAAAAAATCTGTCCCATAGGTGTCAAATGTTTATTAATGAAATCAATAAAGGTCTTTTGTTGGATATTACTGCCTTAAATTAAGTTTTATGTCTCTTTTCGGAGACAGTGAGCGTCGGGCAAGAGGCAAAAAGACAGCCTGATCCGCTATATCCTTTTATTTAGTTGTTGTTATATCCTGTCGTTAATCAGCGACTCGCTTAAATTATCCGAAATGACTGGCACGGTATGATATTGCGAAATTGTATTATTCTCAATAATATCATCTGGTTCGGAACGGTCAAACGTGCAGTTACGTTTAATGAAATGCCAGAAATCCATAAATTTACTGCCGTCGAGATTACAAAACCTCAGGCGGCCAACCATAATTGACCAGTCAACAACACTGTTGTCGGCGGTATTATTATCAACAATCTCAAACTGGCCGGCGTTCATGGTGAAAATATCATTGGCGATAATAATCTCAAGTGCAGTGTCGGCAACTGACAATTCTCCCTTGTGGCAGTAGGAGAAGGCCAGTCCGCCCAGGCTTAAATCACTGATCAGTCCCATAAAATTACTGGTCATAACCAAAGCCGAATTTTTAAGTGCCAGGCGTGAGAACACCCTTCTATCTTCTTTTATATCAACATAAATCATAGGTTTCCTCCATAATTTTACAACAATGTGGATGATGAAGTATGAAGTAATAACATAGCAAAAGGCGTGCCAGATGCGTCGATTACCTGCCTTCTGTAAAGAAGAAGAGTGGTGGGGAGGAGACTCGATTACTTGTTTATTGTCAGGGGGTGGCAGATTTGAAAATGGAAGGAACAATATGATTACGCTGCAGGATTTTGTAAAAATCCGTACGGTTTCGCTGCGCCAGACGGGCAGCCCGGCTGACATTGCCTTCGGTGAGCTTTAAAAGGTTAATCAAATACTCTTGTTCAAAACGCTGTCTGGCCTCGTTAAAGGAGGGGGTTTTGGGCAGATCGTGGCGAATGGTTAATTTAATCATATCGCTGGAAATCAAAGAGCCGCTGGTGAGGGCAACCGCATGTTCGATAACATTATAGAGCTGCCTTATATTACCGGGCCAGGCGGCGTTAATTAAAAGTTCCATAGCCTCTGGCGCGAAGCCGTTAATGGTTTTTCGGGCCTGGTCGTTCAGTGTTCGCAGGAAATGACGGGCCAGAAGCAGAATGTCCTCCCGTCTCTCTGACAGGGGAGGTAACTGCAGCAGGACCACATTAAGACGATAGTAAAGATCCTCGCGAAAAGTTTTTTCCGCCACCATCTCCTCAAGGTCTCGATGAGTCGCCGAAATAATCCGGACATCCACCACCGCGTCTTGACTGGCACCCACCGAGCGAATTGTCCTTTCCTGAATTACCCGTAGTAATTTGACCTGGAAGGCGGGTGGCGTGTCGCCAATCTCGTCCAGAAAAAGGGTGCCTCCGTCGGCGGCCTTTATCAGGCCTTCATTGTCTCGCACCGCACCGGTAAAAGATCCCTTTACGTGGCCAAAGAGTTCCGACTCCAGAAGAGCCTCCGGGATAGCCCCGCAGTTAACCGCCACAAAAGGGCCGTCAGAGCGGGGGCTGGCCCTGTGAACCGCCTTGGCCAGGAGCTCCTTGCCGGTGCCGCTCTGCCCCTGAATCAGGATATTAGACTGTGTGGCGGCAACCATGGCGGTTTGACGTAGCACTTCCTCCATAACCGGGCTTTGGCTGATAATGTCACGCCGCCAGGATGTGTCTTTCCGGTTGCCGTCGTCCGTTCCCACTGAACCGGCCTCTAGTGCCCGTTCAATTTCTTTGATGAGATCACGGCCGTTTAGAGGCTTGGTCAAGAATGAGAACACCCCTTTTCTGGTGGCCTCCACCGCCTCAGGAATAGAGCCGTGCGCCGTCATGATAATCACCGGCAGCAGGGGATTGACCCGACGAATACAGCTGAACAGATTCATGCCGTCCATGCCGGCCATCCTTAAATCAGTTACCACTAAAACAGGCCGCCGTGCCTGTAGAACCGCTAAAGCCTCTTCGCCGCTTTGGGCCAGAGATGTCTCGTAACCTGCAGCCCGCACCCGCATGTCGAGCAGGTTTAAAAAATCCTCATCATCATCTACCAGCATTATTGTTGTCTGTGCCTGCATAATTATTCGCTTTTATTTTTTATCTGTTGTTCATTATTCGTTCAATATCTTTGAGCTGTTGAATCTGGCGTCTCAGGGCGGCAGTCTTCCTTTTGTTTTTTTGCAATTTCAGTGCCAGCTCTTGTTGCTTGTGCTCGGCCTGTCGTAATTTTCTCTTGACTATGATATTTTTTAACTGCATGTCTTTTTGCAGTACATAATTATGTTTCAGCAACTGAATGAAGGCGGCAAAGGAAGGACGGGCGGCAAGCTTTGAGCCGCTCAGCGCCTCCAGCTGGGCTAAAGCCCGTCCGGAATCATGAACTTTATCCGCAGGGAGCATATAGAGCAGAGCGAGACGAAGACGGGCTATTTTGTTACCCTGCTTCAGAGCCTTCATTGCCAACTGTCTTTCGACCTCGATGCCAGGCTGCGGTAAAGAGCTCATTGCTTTGTAATAATTAAGCAGTTCAGTCAGGGTGCTGGAGTCATTCAGGATACCGCCCCGCCATACAGAATGAACTGGATGGCCGTTATTAACAGCTGGAGCCTGAGGAAGGCAGCCGCTTATAGTTGTAAACAGTAATAAAATAAACCAATATGATTTCATATCCTCTCTCCCTGATCTACAGGCATAATTAATCGAAAATGAGCCCCGTTTTCACTCTCTAACAGCTGCAGTTCTCCGCCATGGGCAACGGCATACTCCCGGGCTATAGCCAGGCCCAGACCGCTGCCCTTTATTGCGCTGCGGCAGGTAGTGGAGCCCTGCGTGAAAGGCCGGAATATTTCTTCTCGCTCCGTGGCTGCAACTCCAGGGCCGTTATCAATAATATCAAAGGAAAACATGCCCCCGTCCTCCAGACGCAAAGACAAAGATATCTCGCCGTCAGGCGGTGAATATTTTAAGGCGTTGGATAATAAATTATCTACAATAACCGTCACTCTCGCAGCGTCCGCCACAATGGAAAATTTGGCAAAGGCGGTTTTGATCTGTAAACCACGTTTCATAATCAGGGGCTTGTGGACAGCGAGAGCCTCCTGAACCAGCTCATCTACATGTACCGAGATCAGATTTAAAGTGGTATTGCGGGCTTCACTCATGGTATAAGCCAGCAAGTTTTCGATAAGGGCCTGCAGCTGGGTGCAGTTTTTGCGCAAGATATCAACAATTTCCCGCTGCTGGCTGGTAACAGGCCCGGCAATTTCATCGGCCAGCAATTCCGCTCCTTCTCTGATAGAGGCCAGCGGAGTTTTCAACTCATGAGAGACATGGGCCGCGAATTTACTTTTGTTTTTTTCAAAAACGGCCAGATTCTGACGCAGCCAGTCAAGCCTCTCACCCAAAAAGACCAGATCGTCGGGGCCGCTCACCGCAATGGGGTGGATAAAATCTCCTTTGCCTAACTGGTTAATAGCATAATCAATCTGTTTGATGGGGCGGGAAATAAGCCGGGCAAAAACCGCGATTAACAGACCGGTAAGGGGTATAAGAGAGAAGGCCAGCCAGAACAGAATTGCCTTGGCGCGGGCGGCTTCCGCCTGTAAAGAGCTGACTTCCTGATAAGTCTGTTCGGCACTGGCCTGCATGATCCGCCGGCCATGCCGCTGTAATTCCACAAAACCCGCCAGTACCCGGCTGTTCTTCAGGTCGGCCTGGCTGTTGGTAATCAAGCGGGTTAATTCGTTTTCTTTTCTGGTCAAAAAAGCTATTTCCCGCCTTTGCTCCGGATCGTTGGGCAGGTTGCTTAACTGGGCCATGGTCTGCTGAATCAGTTTATGCCGCTCCTTTACATCCTCCAGGATAGTTCTATCTCCCAGAACCTCATATTGTCGCAGACGACGCTCCTGCTCCAGGAGCAGTTCGGTTAATTTTTGACTCAGGCGGCTGCCGGATACTGCCCGGTAAACCGATTGCGATCCATGACGCACCAGGCGCCCCATTAGTACTTCTGACCCTCCCAGAACCACAAGCAGAGGCAGAACCGCAAGGGCCAGTCCTGATAACACTAAAACGAAAAAAGATCTGGCTCGATATATTTTTTTCATTTCCATAATAAAAACGCTCAGCGCGTTATTGTACATTTAAAAGCACAAATCAGATTGCGGCAAGCCAATTATCGCCGCCTGACCGGTCGATCTTTTTCCTTATAGTGATAATAAGAGCGGGCGAAATCCGCAATCATAAAATAATTACCGGAAAAGCGTGTAAATCCGCCATAATATGCTAAATACCCCACCTTGATTTTTTCTGCAAATCATAGGCGTCATAACTGGCTGAAAACACAGTATATTTTTTTTAGTGTTTATGGATCATGATTTGCATGTCACAGAAAAGAATTAACTGTGCATTGGTAAGATATCACTTTTTAGTGATAAAATTACACAAAAGATGATTAGACACGCTTGAAAATATCACTAAATCATGATATAAATGTTCCGTGGCTTTATAGTGCTGTAGTTGTGATAATATTTTTGTTACCCAAATAAACGGTGGAGGAAAACACATGAAGAAGCATCTTATTCTAATCAGCCTATGCGTATTATGGCTAACCGGACTGCCTTTGAGTGCCATGGCAACCTCAGTTAAGGCCCAGACCATAGATGCCCCCCATCTGAATTTTGATAACAACGCCAATACAGATGACTGCAGTACCTGCCATTTTTCCACTGATCCAACAACCGGGCTGGCATTAAAACCCGGAGACACCTGCGTCGGCTGCCACACCAATGCTACAGGTGGATATACCGCTGACAGCGCCCCTCTGGCTCAAACTCATCGCGGTTTCCCTTGCCAGACCTGCCATAACCCTCATGTTTCCCAGCAGTACGGTAAGGCCACTCCTCTGGTCACTGGAACCATCGACGGAGCCACGGTAAATGGCAATCAGATTAATATGACTATTACGGTTAGCGGCGGAGTTGATACCTGGCCCACAACCCCCGCAAGATGGATCGCCAAGAGTGTAGACGGCATCAGCGGTGTTGATACTACCACCGGTTTAACTATTCCCAAGTACAAGGTTGACCGCGGGCTGATTTTCTGGGCGACTGTCGGTCCGAACAATTATTCTTTTGAAATTAAAGCTGCTCCGTCCACAACCTCTATTACGGTAAATGGTAATTTACCTACCGGTGTGGCTGCCTCAGACTTCGTCGGTAAGACCTTTGAGATGCAGTATGGCGAATTACTGGCCAATAAGGTTACTCCTGGAGTTTCATATCGTTACGGAACCACCCCGGTGGTTCACGACGACCCAACCACCAATGAACCGACGTTCGTTACGGCTGATATGAACGGTATCTGCCAGGCCTGCCATACGACAACTGCTCATTATAGAAATAATCGTCCTGAAACGAAACATCATATAGGAGAGACCTGCACAAAATGTCATCAGCACAGTACCGGCTTCTCCATTAATCCTAAAGATTGCGTTAAATGTCATGCTAATTATCCTGAACCGCCAAGTTCCGGAGCTCATGCTATCCACGCCAGCACCAGCGGTTACGCTTTCCCCTGCCAGGTATGTCACAAGGGTGGTATGAGTCCCGCTCTGCCCGGCCCGGACAGCAAGGTTCAGCTTGGTTTCAATCTTGTTCCCCTGGGTACATTAGATTTCAGCGGCGCTGACACCCATTATGACGGTACTCCTGGAACTTTTGCCGATCCGAATGGTTATGGTTCTGCTTATCAGGGGGAAAACGGCACCACAATAACCACGAATGGCACCCTGACCTGCAGCAATATCTACTGTCACAGCAGTGGACAGGCCTCTGAACAGGGCTGTTTGACCGCCGAGATTAACGGCAAAGCCAACCAGACGCCTCCCTGGAACAGCAAGGGACAGTTAACCTGCAAGAGCTGTCATCCGCAAATATGGAGTCTCAGCAACACCAGCAGTCACTATAAACATGTAATAGAGAATCACTATACGTGTGATTATTGCCACTACGGCACCACCACCGACGGTACCACCATTACCAACAAATCTTTCCACGCCGACGGAACAATAGAGGTAGTTGCCGGGCCAAAGGCTGGTGGCGACATAACATGGGATGCCAAGACTCATACATGTACAACGCTCTTCTGCCATGCAGGCAGAGCCTGGGTTCCCGAGGCGGTAACCTGTAAAGTTAAAACCAAGGCCGAGGCCCTGGCTGTTGCCAGCCCCAATGTTGATCCGGTTCAACAGGGTACATGTAGCAATATTACCGCCAATTCGTTTGTTATGACCGATAGCTCACATGATTTTGACTATATAGATCCTGTAAAGAGAGCCGCCTTTGGGGGGCATGATGGCGGGCCAAGCTGGTTTAGTATAAATTGGTTCAATAATGGTGGTAATATTTTTGAAAGTGCAAATATTACTGATATGCCTACAGCACGCAATATTAGCGGATATTCCTTTGATAATGCTACTATGGTAGCAAATAACAATCAAATATGGATGACATATCTGCTTTTTGATAATGATGGAAACACGTTTAATAACCAGAAAAATTCAGTCCCTGGAGGGTGGGTAAATTCAGGTTGGTTTAAGTGTAAATATGGATCTTATTCCGACACCACCAATGATTTACCAGTTCTAAAATTTACGTCATCAGCAGTAAATGCGACAACTCTAAGAATAACTGATCGTTCGTATGATAAAGACTGGGATACAACTTCAGCAAATACAGCTTGGACTGGAGTTGACAAACATGCAGCTAATGGATGCGGGAATGATGGAAGCCCTGCCTTCTATAAGTTCTTATGGTATGATTCTACCGCGAGTGGTACCGTAACAACTAAATTTGTAAATTTGACAGATACCCCCAAAGATACAATCATTGAACATAAATTCGATCCCGCGTATATTAGTGGCGGTAATGTATGGTTCAGTTATTCCATAAAAGATAATGCTTATGTTAAGTGTGGATCTGGTTATTGGGTAAAGTCTGGCTGGCGGCAGCAAGCATTACAATAAAAGTTATTCTGATATAATACTAAAAACGGTTACCCTCTCTTTTAAGAAGGGTAGCCGTTTTTTTTTTGTTAGCAAATAAAGCTATGAGCATTGTAAGAAATACAAGGGCAATGAGATTTGAGTTAATTCGTAAAGTTCATTTATTGTGGTATGTTTTCGCCCATAACTATATGTTACGGAACAAAAAAACTATCATGTTTCAATGTAATATTTGTGGTGCCAATAATGTTGGATATCCAATAGATGTTTATGACAGGGAAAAGCCATCTTGCTTAAAATGTGGATCAAATATGCGGGCAAGAACAATTGTCGATTTGTTAACCACAAGACTTTACGGTGATGATCAAATTTTAGCAGAGATTCAAAATAAAAGGCATATTAGAGGTTTGGGGATAAGTGATTGGCCAGGATATGCTGATTTACTTTCTAAAAAATTTAATTACCAAAACAGCTTTTTTCATAAAGAGCCTAAATTAGATATCACTAATCTTAATTTTAATGAATTTGAAAAATATGATTTTATTATTTCAAGTGAAGTTTTTGAACACATTTCCCCCCCAGTTTCCACCGGATTCAAAAATTTGTATCGCCTGCTAAAAAGCGATGGCTTTTGTCTGATAACTGTACCTTTTGTAAATTTTGGAAAAACTATGGAGTATTACCCAAGTTTATACAAATACAAAATTATCTATGATAATGGGCAGGCTTGCCTGCTTAACACAACAAAAGCAGGCAAAAAGCAACGCTTTCACAACCTTAATTTTCATGGTGGTGGTGGCTCCACACTTGAATTACGTTGCTATACGCGAGCTTCTTTATATGATGAGCTGATTTTTGCGGGCTTTCGTAATATTGTTTTTCATAGAGAAAAAAAAATAAAATTTGGTATCAACTGGACTGTAAATTGGTCTGTACCTATTTCTGCGGCAGCCCATTCTTAATTATACTGTAAGCCAATTTTGCGGCTATATAAT
The DNA here is from genome assembly GCA_048820955.1 of Desulfobacterota bacterium M19. Taxonomy (GTDB): domain Bacteria; phylum Desulfobacterota; class Desulfobulbia; order Desulfobulbales; family VMSU01; genus JAADIV01. The sequence continues at coordinate 245,451 of JBMERE010000005.1, forward strand.
ATTCGTAAGCGTTCTATGAACATCCTGCCGCACGTACTTAAGTCCCCCATATACAGGGGGTTGTATTATCGGGGGCTTTGATCACGCACAACAGGGCGTCCCTGAGGGTATCGCTTTTATACGACGAACGCTCACGTACGATTTGTCGTAACGGCTACATTTCGAGATGTTATAAAGTCAGCGGTACGACCATGATCGTATACGAGAGTGTGGTTTATGAGGCGCTTACTAATATTCTATTCTGCCATTTATTTATTTCTTTCATACATTGAATTGTGAGTACGGTGAATTTTGAAAATGATTTAAATTCAAACAAGCCCATTGCGGTGGATTTATCCCCTAACAGCTCAGATATCTTGATAGCCTGTGGAGGAATATATGGCGCGATGGGAATTCCGCCATTTGAGTTTTTTCAGGTAACCAAATCTTTGCCAATTAATAAAATATATTTACGAGATCCCTTTCAATGCTGGTATCATCATGGATTACCTGGCATAGCTGGCGATATTCCTGGAATTGCCAACTACTTAAGTTCCATATTAGATTCACATAATATAAACAAGTGCGTCTTAATTGGTAACTCTATGGGCGGATTTGCGGCAATTTTATTTGGGATACTTTTAAATGCCCAGGTAGTACACGCTTTTTCACCTCAAACCTTTATTGATCGGTTTTCTCGTTGGAGATTCTCTGATCAACGTTGGCAAAAGCAGATAAATAAAATTTATCTGCTGAAATCAAAAAAATTTCTTAACTTAAAAAAGAAATTATCTAAAAGAAACCACAATGGAATCTTCAATATTTACTATTCGTTAGCTGAGCCCTTAGATGTTATCCATGCAAAACGAGTTGAAAAGTATAAAAATATTCAATTGCATCACTACTCAAGCGGTGGACATGATCTTGTAAAATCTTTAAGAGACGCAGGTGAATTAGGTGATCTTATAAAAAGATCATTTTAAATGAAAGATATTTTTTAAGGCATATATAAAGGTGTTTTATAAACTTAAGTCGTTTATTTTACTCATAGTAATGGCATGTCTTGCCCTCTTGATTTGTGAAGTCTATATACGAGCCGAGGGGATGTGGAGTAATGATACATATGAAGAACGTACTTTCTTCTATAACCCACATATCGCTGGAGTACCGTTTCTTCTAAAACCTAACATCGTGGTTCATTGGGGAGGAGTAACAATAAAGAGTAACGATGCGGGAATCAGGGAGAATAAATCAAGCAGTGAAATTAAAAAAGTAGCCGATAAAAAAATCTTAGTTATAGGAGATTCTATTACATTTGGACTGGGGGTTGAACAACATAACACTTTTCCCAGCCAATTAGAAAAAATGTTGCCGAAGTTAACGGGTGAAAGATATGAGGTTATTAATGCTGGGATATCAGGTTTTAATGTGTCAAACGAGGAAAGTCTTTTAGAATATTTGACCAATTTGTACACCCCGGATATTATAATATGGTGTGTTATTGCTAATGATTATGATGATTCTCTTACTGTTCGTAATAATGGCCAGGTGGCAGGAGGCCGTAATTATGTTGTGTCTACTGCCTATAGCTCAACGGTGTGGGGATATATCGGTAAAAGAGTTGACAAAGATGATTTTAGAAATTCTTCCGACAAGAGATGGTTGACTCCGCCGAAACATAAAACTTTATCAGAGATTGACACTTTATTATCCAATTCATTTTTATACTCTTTGGTTAAAAACAGATTACATCCATTAGTATCGGGCAAGGTAAATATTCACATTCCGCCAAGGGACGATTTTGTCTATACTCGCCTACCTCAACAGGTAAAAGGCGTCTATACTTATTATTACCCAAAGCTGGCTCCTATTTTTATCTCTCCCTTTTTCAAGCATCGTTTCAATAAAGCCATCAAAGATGGCTGCCGTTATTCCTGGCAAACAAAAACGCCATTGATTATCTTGAGCTTTGATTGTTTTGTAGAAAAAAACCCTTATTTTGCGCAGGGATTAGTACATTATGGAGAAATTACAAAATATTTTGGCATGCCATATCATACATTCAGGACGCGTTATAATTTAGGCTGGGATCCGCATTATAACAAAAAAGGAAACGCGATCATCGCTAAGGCCATTGCCAATTTTTTATTAGACGAAAAAATTATCAAATCAACTCAAAAAAATCTGCTGACTCCATTACCTGCGAACAATAAAAGTTATTATTCAACCTATATTAAAATTCGTGACCAATACATAAAAACTATCAGATCATGGGTTAATTTTAAAAAATTCCAGAATATAGATCAAATAATGGGCGGAATACGCCCTGATGCCATTTTCCCATTATATGGAAAGACCTTATTTATTTTACTGGGCAATATAAAAAACCATAATTTCAAATTATCAGCCTATAATCCTGGGAACCGCCCCGAAAAGATTATTGTTAATTTATCTAATCGTAACCAGAAAATATCTAAGAAAATAGAAATTAAGCCAGGTCGATTTAACTGGCAATGGAAGATAAATAATGATTTTCCGTTGCAGGCTGGCCTTTGGGATCTATCATTAAAGTGCATAACTAACTGTTCCGGTGTCAAATTAATTGAAGTTGGTTTCCCATGAGAGGCAAAAAGATAATTATTAATTTTTTTGTACTTATGATCGCCTTATTTTTGACCTTGTTAATTGTTGAGGGGGCGCTAAGAATATTTTTCCCCCAATATATGTATGCCGCCAGCTCAAAATTCATTACTTCTCCCTACAGAATTTTCAAGCGGATTCCAAATACATCAGGAATAGTGGTCCATCCTGACACGGGCAAAAAACAGCTCTTTATTATTAATGAAGTCGGACAGCACCAGCATCGACACCGTAATTTAGCGCTTCTAAACGATGCCAATTTTATTAAAATTGGCATCTTTGGTGATTCTTTTACCGAAAATATGCGCATTGAATCACAATATTCTTTTGTTGAAATTTTAGATTATTTACTCAATTGCAACAAAAAACGCTTTGAAGTATATAATTTCGGGGTGGAAGGTTATGGAACTGATCAGTCTTTTATCTATTACAGAGATTCGCCTCTGGCTCCCAAAATGAACTATGTTTTATACATATTTTGCGCCAACGATATCAGAAATAATTTTGAAAATCGTCTGTTTTCCTGTGGCCATAATGGTGAATTAATATCCAACGGAGGGCATCATTACAGTTTATTTAAAAGGTTTATTTCCAAATTTTATCTGACATACTTTCTTGAAGACACTTACTATAAACTTAGTACCAAATATAATTTTACAATAGGAAGCATAATGGCCTTATGGTCAAAAAAAAGTGGCAAAAAATCATCTAATAATATGTATGAAAAAGTTCGCGGTTATTATGGTCTGCAAATGGAAAGAGATCTATTAAGCGGCAGGAGGACGGCGGCGACCAGATACGCCAAAAAATTATTTTATTCCATCCTGTTAAGCTGGCAGGAACTGGCCCATTCCAGAAAGGCAAAATTTATACTTGTATCATTACCAAGACCAAACGAGCGTAAACTAAGCTACCTTTTTAAAAATGAAGGTAATTTTGTCGATCTATGGCGACAATTTTACGGTAATGTAAATTGTTCAATGTCCAATGGTGGGTGCCAAAAGTTATACAATCCCTGGAGGTTTAAAAATAATGACCATTGGAATGAAGCCGGCAACTTAAAAGCGGCCATAGTGTTATACCGGTATTTCAGTAAATTATTAGGACTTAAAGACTATGGAGATAAATGGTTGAATGACAGACTTGTAGACTACTATGGCGCTTTTACGGGGGGCTGGCAACCATACCAAACAGGGTTGGTACGTAAAACCGTTAGGTCAACGAACCATGGTGAGGAAATCAGAGCTAAATATACAATGCTGAATAAATATTACCACAGGCCTTAACAAGTTAAGAATGGGTAAGCGCCTCATAAACCACACTCTCGCATACAAGAATGGCCGGACAACATCATATTAAATCTTTCAGGGGGAGTACCCCTAATAGCTTTGGAGGTAAAATATAAACTATGAAAAAAATTTTATTTTTGTTGGTGCTTACTCTCTCAACTAATGTTTGGGCGGCAAATTCCCAGCTTAACGAAAAGCAAAAACTCGGTTATGCCTTAGGAATGGATATTGGTGCCTCTTTAAAACGAATGAATCCACCCATTGCGCTACCATTTTTATTAAAAGGTTTAAGTGATTATTATCGGGGCAACAGACATCCTCTGCTTACTCCTGACCAAGCGTACCGCATTAAAAAATCATATGCCAATGAGTACAGAAACCACATTGCCACAAAAAAACACCGGAGTCCTAAAAATATCCTGAAATGGCGGCAAGAAACCTACCAAAGAAATATAGCAAAAGCCAACCGCTTTTTTAGTCAAAATAGAAGTACTCCAGGCGTTAAAGAAACTAAAAGCGGTATGCAGTATATGGTAATTAAAAGCGGTAAGGGTAAAATCCCCAACATTAACGACATTGTCGCTGTGCATTATAAAGCCATGACCTTGGATGGTACGGTATTTGATAGTTCTTACAAAAATGGCACACCTGCTATATTCCCACTAAGAAAAGCTCTAAAGGGCTGGCAGGAGGCATTGACCATGATGCATGTTGGCAGTTCTTACAGAATTTTTCTGCCTGCCAAATTAGCATATGGTCAAAACGGTTCTGGTACTTATGTGAAACCGGGTGCCGGATTAATTTTTACAATTGAATTACTTAAGATTGTATCTCCAAACGAATACCAAAAATCAGAGGCGAAGAGACATAAAATTCCTCCGTATACGGCTCAAGGACAAAGCAAAATTCTTTTACCTGAAAAGATGCCTGAACAGTCTGTGGTACACAAGGGCGATGTTGATTTATCAACTTTAGAATCTGCCGGTAAAGCATTTATGACTCTTAGAAATAATATTCTGCCAGTTTACCGCTTTGAAAACATTAAAGAAATATGTAAGGCAATATCAACTAAGGAATTTTTGCCGAGTTGTATTTCTTCTTTAACTAACAGGGTAAATTGGCTTAAGGGATTAACAGGTCTGAAAGGGGCTGAGTTTCCGAACGGCAGTATAAAACTTGCTTCAAAAGGAAAAAACGTTTTAGATATTCATTGGCAGGAAGTTTTGTTATTCGACAACAAAACGTCTAAGACTAATTATTACCATTTAAAAGTTTATTACAATAAGGTTAACGATGAATGGCGTATAAATAAAATCAAAAAAATTTAGATTAAATACAACGAAATGATTAACAATTATTTTTTCCGCATCCAGAAACTGCCTCCTGGGCTTTCTGTGCATACGGGCATGTGTTGGGCCAGCTTGTCTGCGTAAAAGAGATGAAGAAATGAATTAAAGAAGATAATTTCAAAAGCGTTATTGTATTGTAAAAAGGCTTTCAATAAATAAGTTTCATTCCAGGAACGTCCTTCGTAGAGCCACTCTTTCAAGTACTCAAAAGGATAAAAAATATCATGGATATGAATAATTACACCAGTCTGCAGGATAGGCAATATATTAAAGAAAAAGTGGTTTACGTCACTATTGGCTTTGGTTACATGAGATGAATCAAGAAATAAAATATCATCGGCTTTTAAATCTGTGAATATGGTTAAATCACGTAAACTCTGTAAATTTTGTGGCAGAATGCGTACTCGTTCTTTATCTTTTGGTTTGAGCAGCGAAAAAAGCAAATCCGGGTAAGGTTCAATAAATGTACACTTAATGGAATTATTGAAAAAATGTTCATTTGTATCCAAGGAGACACATGAAGAAAATCCAGAACCGATTTCTATTATCTTACGTGGCTTATAATGTCTTATTATCGTGTATAAGACAACAGCATCAGATAAAATAAATCGGCTGTTATTGCCGTAATATCTTATGGTGTCCTTTTTCTCGTTTTGAAAGGGAGATGCCTTATAGTAATTACCTAATTTTTCCAATAATGATAATTGACTCTCTACATTAAGATTAATACCGGGAATTGTCTCTGAATATTCAGAAAAAATTCTTTTTTCATTTTCTCTAATTTCCCACAGAGCCGGAATAGGGCTATAAAAATGCCCAGCCGGCCAGGCAACATCCTGTTTTACCTGACCAGCTTTTATCCGATATTTTGCTAATAACTCTTTTAAATTTAGCATTATTACAACCACCTACTTATAAAGCGGTCAATCTGCTCTGATGTATAAAAATATTTCATAAACTTAGAGTTATATATATGGTTTAATTCCTCCCGCGTGGGCTTATACATAATCTTAAATTGTTTATATATTTTATTGTACCACTTGTGTTCTGCAATATTATTATTGATTAATCTAAATTTTCTAATACCTAAAAAAAAACCGAGTTCGGCTTCTAAATCATTTAAATTTTCTAAACGAATTATTATAAACTTGATGCGAGTGGTTTTACTGTCATAGACCTGGAATCCTCGTTGGCGGTCAAAAGGGACTCCATATAGGTCAATATGATAGCGATCAACATCAGGATAATAAAAATGACTTTTAAAAAGCCTGTCATACCACGAAATAAGTTGATCACTTAAATTAAGATACAATAATTTTTTTTTAATTTCCCTGCATATTCGCTTATAATCCCAATTTTCCAGTTCCCTTTGAGGTGCTATAAAACAATCATTCCCCGGTATTTTATCAGCCATTGATTGAAAGACAGCCGAGATGTTACGCTGTAAAAGATCGCGAACCAAACTAATAACAATAAATTCCTCATCTGAATGATGCAGGGTATGATAAATTGGTTTGGCAGAATGACTGTGAATTAGATTATTGTATTGCCAATATGGCTCATCAGACTTTATGGCGGTATCATGATAGTCATGATACCAGTTATATCGGCTGGTATATGGCTTTATAGAGGCTAAAATTGTTGATGACCCGACTTTACCCATTTGCCAGATAAAAATCTTTTTTTTGATACCCGGGGTATTAGTCCAGCTTGGCTTAGCCGGGGTCAGCGGTTTTAAACGTACGATTACGCTTTCAAGAGGCTTAAACGGTATTATATGAACCTCATATTGTTGATCGTAGTTTTTAGGGGTGGAAAACCAGCCTGACCAAGGTTCTTGTAATTCTATGGAATCAATACGTAATTCCCTTTTTATATTATTTACAATATTAAGGCCTGTTTTTAAGGGTATATTACAGATATATTTCATTTCCCCCTCTATCCGCAGGGAAAGGCTACAGCAACCATTGATCATGTCAATATGTATATCCGTCGCGTTAAGCTGAGTCGCCTGAAAAATCAACCAGGTCAAAAGACTCGGTCTGATATTGTCAGGAAAATGAAGAGAATCAGCTATTTGTTGCAACAACTGTTCTGTTGATTCGTTACCGTTATATATTGGCTGTTTGCCGGGCATCATGTTAAAATAGATTTCCTTTAGTCTGAGACTGCCTCTGTTTGAGCGTCTCCGCATGATAGTATAAAATCAATAATATGTAAAATCATGTAATAATGTCCAATAACCATGTTATATAGAACATTTTAACGATGCTTAATTCACCAGTTATAAGAATTGAAAATCTCTCAAAAATTTACAAACTCTATAATGCCCCCATTGATCGTCTTAAGGAGGCCTTTAATCCCTTTAAAAAAAGTTATCACCATGATTTCTACGCGTTACGCGACATTTCATTTGAGGTTGGGAGGGGAGAAATTTTAGGTTTGATTGGTAGAAACGGCTCGGGTAAATCAACAATTTTACAAATAATCTGCGGAGTTTTAACCCCTTCCGCCGGTACCATAGCGGTTAACGGAAAGATTTCGGCTTTACTGGAACTTGGAGCTGGCTTTAATCCGGAACTGACTGGATTGGAGAATGTCTATTTTAAAAGCTCAATTTTAGGTAATTCTAAACAAGAAACCGATAGCCAAATTGATGAGATTCTGTCTTTCGCGGATATCGGAGAGTTCATTGACCAGCCGGTTAAAACTTATTCATCCGGCATGTTTATCAGACTTGCCTTTGCGGTAGCAGTTAATGTTAATCCTGAAATTCTTGTAGTAGATGAGGCTCTTTCCGTCGGCGATTTTCGTTTCCGCCAAAAGTGTCTTAGACGCATTAAACAATTTCAGCAAGATGGCAAAACAATACTCTTTGTTTCGCACGATACCGGAACAGTAACGGAATTTTGTACCAGGGCTATCTGGCTACTTGACGGTAAAGTACAAATGGATGGCCGCCCGGCGAAAATTTGCAAAAATTATATTTCTTATATGTCTTTTGGGCAGACCGCTACTGATAAACAGAATGAACAACCGGTCGCCAGTCCGGCAGCTACGCCCCGTAAAAAGGCGGTGAAACAAGACATAAACTGGATTGATACAAGTAACTGCTCATCCTTTGGGAAGAAAAAAGCCGAAATAAAACGTATATCCTTTTACAACGCCTCGTCTTTGGAACAAATATATTCTTTTGAGGGCGGGGAACGGGTAATTCTGGCTTTAGAAATTTATGTGCATGAAGATATAAACAGGCCGATTGCTGGTTTCCTGCTTGGAGATACCAAGGGGATTCATGTTCTTGGTATGAATTCTAAGTCTTTAAAAAAAAATATTCAGCCCTTCAGAAAGGGAGAAGTAAATATAGTGAAATTTGAGTTTGATTTCCCTTTTTTAAAGGTGGGAGAATATGCCATTTCCCCAGCATTAGCCGAGCTGAATGAGGCGGAAGAAATAATCCAGCATCACTGGGTACACGACGCACATCTTTTACGCATTGCGAGTAGTTACGAAGGGGCACAAATGGGGCATTTTCTAATTATTAAGGATAATTTCGATATCCATATTGAAGTAAACGCTCCATGAATACCCATGCATTTAAGTCCCCTGGTAAATCTTGATTTGAGGACTTAAGACTTAAGTTCGTGCAGCAGGGTGTTCATGGGGCGCTTACAACCTTATTGTTGAATGATGCGGCAGGTGGTGAGACGGCACTCCAAAATGTTTAATTTAAAACAATCTCTGAAACAATCATAGATAACTCTCTACTGTCATGGCTGTCTTGCAGAGATAGTGCGGGGATAAACCGCTTGTCCATTTCAATCCTGAGCAACAGTACCCCGTTAGGCGGAACGTTGAAGGTGATTGAAATTGTACCATCAGGAGTATTGGCAATAGTAACATGCTCGGAATAAAGTAAAATATTTCCATCAAAGAATTTTATTGTTATCTCTCCGTGGTAAGTTTCTTTTAGAATGAGGGGGGGGATATAGGCTTTAAAATATAGTTCTCCCTGAAGACCGCTTTTAAATATTCCAGTTGTCTTTCCCGCAATCCACCGGGTTCCACCTTTTTCTCCTTCATACCATCCCGAAAGTAATATCTGTCTTTCATCCTCGGCTATTTGTATATTCGTAAATAAATTGTCCCCTGTTTCATAAATATCTGCATATTCAACTCGTTTTTTGATAAAGCCGGTATATTTTATGACTTGTTTAAACAATATATCTCTATCGTGATAGATAATGTTTCCCATCACGTTTTCCAACCTGTAGAAATTCAATAGGGAAAATTTAGTCATCCATTCTCCTATCAATTCATCAAATTCGTCAGATGTTACATGTTCACACATATAAAGTTGGTAGGTGTTCCAATCAGTAAACCGACTCCAGTCCATATCATTACTAACAAGCCCTTGTCTCTCTGCCACCTCCCATATAACAGTTCCAGGATATGGACGTAACACGCCCCATGCCATACTGGAAATAAATCCCTTTTTAAAATTATAATAAATAGCCCTTAATGTTACGAGCATATCTTCTTTTGTTTCTATTGGAGCGCCAAATATCATGGAAGGGTTAACGTGAATACCATATTTGCTTAATAATTCGACAGCCTTCTGGTTAGTTGCGCTGGTAATACCTGTTTTGTTATAGTACCTCAAAATTTTATCGCTAAAAGATTCCAAACCAATTCCGACCGTAATAAAATTAAGTTCCTTGAGAAGCCGGCAGGTTTCTTCTGTAATCAAATTGGCCCGTACTTGGCCATGGAATCGGCATTTTCCCAAAAGGCCGCATTCTTTCATCAAGCCAATTAGCTCTGTTAATCTTTTTTTATTGGCAATAAATAAATCATCGTAAAATGTTATCCCTCCCTGCCCCTTATCAATTATATAGTATTTAATCTCTTTAAGTATATTTTCGGCTGAATAAAACCTGAATTGGCTGGCAAATTTTTGTGAAGCGCAAAACGAACATTTATATGGGCATCCGCGAGCAGAGACAATATGAGACTGATTTTCCTGGTAAAACGGTATTTGAGGCCAGTCTATTCGAGGAAGGGCGTTAAGATCTTTGATGATAGGGCGGGGTGACGTTCTAATTATTGATTTACCTGATTTAAAGTACAGTCCCGGAATTGATTGTAACTTTTTCTTCTCTAATCCTTTGTTATTAATAAATGACCTTAACAATTCTACAATAGTTATATCGCCTTCACCAATTACTGCTACATCAAAATCATCCGTCATGGATTCAGGAATGAGAGATATGTGTATACCGCCTATTATAATTGGTAAATTTAAGGCATCCTTAAATTTTTTTGCCCACTGAATTGCGATATCATAAAATTCAGTACTTGAGCTTATACCTATAATGTCGGGGTGTTTCTCGATCAGGGCTTCGGGACTTTCTTCAAGGACAGTCTCTAATTGTGGTAAACATTTGTTAATAGATGCCGCCAAACACCCCAAGCCAATAGGCGCAAAAGTATTAATGGCTGGATTCATCAAGTCAGTGGCGAGAATAAGTCCAAATCTCATCGTTTTTATAATTTCAAATGTTAATTAGTTGGAGATAGCATTCAAAAGCATTTTAGCGGCTAATTTATGACCTTTCACGTTCCAGTGGTCATCTATCTTTAAAAAACGAGCTACACCATCATTTTTCCGGCGAATTGTTGATTCAAAATCAACAAAAGTTACATTGGCGTATTGCCTTGCGAAGTCCCGCAGTATCCAGCGATCGGATTTTTTGCTATCCGGCATATGTATCAACATTTTATCCGAGGTATCCATTAAAATTATACGGCAGTTGTTACCAGCAATTTTTCTTATTTGCTTAAGTCCGTACCATATATATTTTTTCTTCTCATTATTTAAGGGAACAGGTTTGGAAGGCGGGGTGGGTGGTGAAAGATTTTTATAGGTAAATTCATATCGTTGTTTCCAGGCGTTTCGCGCTGACGAAGTATGTTGGCCAACAAAGAGCGGCACAACGTAATTCCTGTAAAAGGCATAAAGGTATAAACTTTTATAAAACCGTTCAAATCGCCATATATTAACATTATTACGCCGCGCCTCTTCATTAAAATCTGCTGCCGTAATCTTGGCACGATAGTTTTTTATATCAAATTTATGATTTATTTCTTTGGGATGTAAAAGAGGATCATTGTAGCAATACAGATATATAACAATTTCAGGGTGCAAAAGATCTCTATGCAGCCTGAAATTATTCACAACCTGATCAAGGAAATAGCCAGATTGAGCTAAGTTTATTACCTGAAAATCGGGATTCTTCTTTTCAAGCTCTTTATTCAGGATATAGGAAAAGGTCTGGTCGTTATTGACTCCCCAGCCAAACGCAAATGAATCACCCAAAACCAGCACATTACGTCTATTCTTTGCCAGATCCCAATCAGCGCCGCGGAAACCATATTTATTAGTGCTGAAGGTATAATTCGTATAATCTTTATATTGCAGATGAGCGTTTTTGATATTTGGCCGCAAGGTATATTCAACAATGGGTTTATATTCCCCATAAATATATTGCACAATGGGCATCCGCCTCAAAAAAACAAAACGCTCTATGCCTTTGATCTTCAGAAAAGGCAATAAAATTTCGATGATAAGGAGAGAGGTAAAAATACTGACGGCAAGTAATACTATATTTTTTACAATATGATTTTTGATAAACATGGTTTTTTATAAAAATTACGCAATGTTTTTGAAACCCGTATTCAAATGCAACTAACATAAATAAAATACTTGTAAGCGCGTACAGCAGGGCATTGTGGTTTATGGAGTGCTTACCTGTTATCTTTAGACGGTAGCTTTTACCCGTCTTGAATTAATCCAGCTCATATTTGTCACGCCAGTTGTTTCCTTCCTGCCAGGCGGGTTGTTCTCCTTTACTGAACAGATAATTACCAATTACAAGATAATCCATATCGGTACGCATAAAGCATTGATAGGCATCTTCCGGAGTGCAGACTATGGGTTCGCCGCGCACATTAAAACTGGTATTGACCACCAGGGCACAACCGGTTTGTTCCCGAAAGGCATTTATCAACTGCCAATATTTGGGGTTGGTCTCCCGGTGAACGGTCTGAATACGGGCCGAAAAATCTACATGGGTAATGGCTGGTATATCGGAACGGGGATTGTATAGACGCTCGTACATCTCCAATTCATTATAATTTGCCGGAACCTTCCGACGCCGCCCCTCTTTTACCGAAGCTACAAAGAGCATATAGGGAGAAGACTTTTTAAGATCAAAATATTCGCTGGCATACTCGGCTAAAACCGAGGGAGCGAAAGGCCGGAAACCCTCGCGGTATTTTATCTTCAAGTTGAGTCTTTTCTGCATCTCCGGCCTTCTCGGATCACCGAGAATTGAGCGGCATCCCAATGCCCTTGGTCCCCATTCCATCCGGCCTTGATGCCAGCCGACAATATTACCGTCTGCGATAAGGGCAGCGGCTTTTACGGTTAGTTGATTGAACTCATAATATTCGGCCTTAGCCTGATACTTGCGGCAGGTTCTTTTTATATCCAGATCGGAAAAAGCAGGTCCAAGATAACTGCCAGCCATTCTGTCCATGCTGTCGCCCGCCTCAAACGTCAGCTTTCCACTCCGGCCTATATGATAAGCGGCATAAGCCGCCCCCAATGCACCTCCGGCATCACCAGCGGCCGGTTGAATCCATAAATTTATCTTCCCCTCACGAAGCAATTTGCCGTTAGCTACGCAATTTAACGCCACACCGCCAGCCATTACCAAGTTCTTGCTGCCGGTGAGTTCCTCCGAGGTATGAGCAAGACGCAGAACTATTTCTTCAGTAATTTGCTGAATAGCGAGGGCCAGATCCATATAGGGCTGAGACAGCTCAGACTCGGCCTCCCTCTTGGCTATCCCAAAGAGTTGCTGCCATTTACGGTTATGACACATTTTCATTCCAACGGCATAATCAAAATATTCCATATTAAGATATATGCTGCCATCGGGACGCAAATCCACCAAATGCTCAAGGATAAGATTTTTATAGCGGCTGACTGCTTCGCCCACCGAATTACCATATGGCGCCAGCCCCATAAGTTTATATTCGCCGCTATTGACCTTAAAACCCATGAAATAGGTAAAGGCGGAATAAAGCAGACCTATGGAATGGGGAAATGACAATTCCTTCAGGATCGAAATGTCCCGGCCCTGACCGTAACCAATGGTGGTAGTAGCCCATTCACCCACCCCGTCAATGGTGAGAATGGCCGCTTCCGGAAAAGGAGAGGGATAAAAGGCAGAGGCAGCGTGGGAAAGATGATGCTCCGGAAATAATAAGGGCGGCCGCCTTTTAACGGGCTGATCGACGGCCTTGCTCAATTCCTCCCAGAGTATCTTTTTCATAAAGAGCTTTTCCTTTATCCAAACCGGCATCGCGGTTAGAAAGCTCTTAAGGCCCATAGGGGCAAAGGCGTGGTAGGTTTCTAACAGACGTTCAAATTTAAGCAGCGGTTTATCGTAAAAGGCGACAGCGGTTAGATCGGACACCGTAATCCCCGCCTCCCGCAGTACATAATTAACGGCATGAGCCGGAAAGGAAGAATCATGCTTCCGTCGGGAAAACCTCTCTTCCTGAGCGGCGGCGCAGATTTTACCGTCATCCAGCAAAACAGCGGCACTGTCATGATAATAGGCCGATATGCCCAGGATGGTGACAGACATGGGTAGACTCTAAAAGAGTGTATAAACAAATGGTGCGATAGCGGAGCCGCTGGTAAAGATAATCAGAGCCCCAAAGGAGAGCAGGATAATAACTATCGGCAGCAGCCAAAACTTTTTTCTGACCTTCATAAAATCCCAGAGATCTATTAAAAAATCCATCTTATTTCCTTTCTTTTATCTAAAATGGGGTAACTATTCATTTGTACTCCATATTGAAGCCGGTATATACTTACCTGAACAGTTATGGCTACGAATTGAGGGGTAATTCCCAGTCCACACTAAAGTTTACAACACGGAGTGGATTAAAATGGTCTTTCCAAATCAGCGGCGCTGAAATGATGGTTGCGCTCCACAAAGGCAGAACGGTTATCCTTCTTCCATTCTTTAAGCCCCATCTTGTCCTTACCGCCCCACCTCCGCAACAGACCTATGGGGGTAAGAATAGAAAAAAAGACTATAGTTAATAATATCTTAGAAACTACGGTACTGATCAGTTTACTCAGGGAGAACCAAAGTATGGCCAGGGGTTTGAAAAAGCGCGGGACAGTCATGACGAGAACCAGCACTATAATTGCGGGTCCCGCTAAAGCGGAGTTTTTATCACCCCATATTGCAATAAGCAGAATCAGGGTCAAGGCCAGACCGCTATCTCTACACTTGTCATTACTAAATTTACTCATATTCTTCCTTCCTGGCGCTGATCTCAACAGAGCTTGGAGTGGTATTGTACTAAGTTTTGAACATAAAAGAACTTATTTGACATATATCTTTGTTCAGCAGTTCCCGGATATGCCTGAATCGCAGTAATAGCGGCATATCCGGGTTTTGGTTTCGTAAACTTTTGGTTGTTTGGCAATGGTGGCAAATTCACTTTGCTGTCATTTTTGGGCTATTGTTCCTTACCCGCCAAAGTCACCCTTAAAACGATCAATCTGATGCATCCGTTCATACAAAATAGTTACAATACCAACAATGAGATTAGACAGATATTTCCAATAGATAAAGTGTTTTTGATACCGAAAGAAAAAGCCCTCAACACCAAGTTCAGCAGGTATTGGCCGTGAAAGCACTTCATGCGTATCTATCTTGCCGAAAGAATCGAACATGCCTTCAATATATTCATCCGCCTTCGCTTTCCCCCACTTCTCCAAGGTATAGCGATAAATTTCATCTATCCTGTAAGAGGCTGCTCTCTGTATGAGAATTTCTGTTATTTATTTTGTTGCGCCTGATTACGCTTAATAACATCAGATGCCGACAATGGTACATAAGAGCCTTCCGGGGCAGCAAAGGCTAAATTCAACTCGGCCTTCAGCCGTTCAAAAGATTGTTGATCTTTACGCTCTTTGTCGCGCCGAATAAGATCACGGATATACTCGCTCACATTTTCATAAGCACCATTTTCCCCAATATTTGCAGCCACAACATCACCCAGCGTACCGCTCAATCGAACCGTCATTGTTGTATGAGCCATTGTATCTTCTCCAAATTATAAAGTAATCGCAAGAATACAGTAATAAATATAATCAATATTGAACACGGTGCCACGGTTAGATTTTCCGCCCCCTGGAGTTGGAAAGCCCCGCTCTTGCAGTTCGAGTAAGATAGGCGCTAAGTAAGCGCCACAGCAACCCCATCTTTTTT
>JBMERE010000006.1:0-209600 GCA_048820955.1 Desulfobacterota bacterium M19
TGTTATCCCATCATGTAGTGGTGAGAGAGGCCGCCGGCAGGTGGTGAACATCCAGTGCAATTTCGCTAAGTTCCGCCAAGCTGCAATGAAGCTCGGAGCGAGCAGGATAGGGCTTGATTTGTCCCCTGCGGGCCGGATAATTACAGGCGATTTCACGTCCTTCTGACAGGGTGATCAGGCCAAGATCTTCAAGCTGTCTCAGGACGATCTCACTACCGGCAGTCTTGGGTCGCCCATTGAGGTTGTGCCAGGACAAGTGTTCGCAGAACTTTCCGGCCAGTTGGGTTCGGCTAATATCTGGCTGGGCAACAAGGGTAGTGTCAAGCCACTTGAGCGTTGTATCGTCTATTTGTTCCAGGTAACTCAGCATGATGAAACATCATGCCGTACCCTGTCTATGTTGTTCAGGAAAACTTATGGGTAACTGGCAGATCTTAAACAGTCATATTTATGCTATTTTCACAAGTTTGTATTGCCCCCCCTTCAGGTAATGATCTCCTTTTCCTCACACAGGGCCCAAGTCCATTGATCCAGGGGGCGTTCTTTGGAGAGCGCCCTGGCACCGCTGTCGGAATAACATTTATAATTCCAGGAGTTCGTTTCGTCTGTGTATACCTTTATCAGTCCTAACTGTGGATGAATGTACCATCCAGGCTTTATTTGACCATCCATGATTACCTCTTAATTATCTGGTTACTTGTTCTGTTTCCTGCCGTCCGGCCGCAAATCCGGGATATCCGATCCCTTTTGGGTTGATCCGCAACCGCCGCAACTGCTGCAGCCACCGCTTCTGCCGCGTAGTCGATTAAAAAGTTTCAGTCCCATATATCCCGCCGCCACTCCGACGATCAGCCATACTATTATATCCTGCATCTGTGTATCTCCCTGGTGTAAAAAAGGTTAGGTGCTGCCGGCAGGCAAGACTTGCAAAAAAAATTATGACTCGCTACAATAAATGTCATGGGCTTGAATCACTTGCCTGATTTGAATTATATGATAATGTTGCTTATCGGGCGAACTTTTTTTTAAAAAAGATGGCGAATAAAAAAAAATGTGATTAATTATGGCTAAACGACAGAAGCAGAAGGAAAAATTTGATGATCTGATGGCCGGCATGGATACTTCTACTGCTATTCCATATACCATGACGACCTGCTTCAAGGTGAATGATCTTATTAATCATCCAGTTTTTGGCTTTGGCAAGGTTATTAAATGCCTTTCTCCCAACAAAATACATGTTATGTTTCGTGAAGGAGAAAAATTTCTCATAGGGGTTTTACCCCAGGATATTGAGTAAACTCCGCACATTATGATCATTTCAGCCCTTAATAATTCAGGCCGTACTCCCCCCCTCTCCCGCCTTTGGCAATTCGTCTGAAATGGCCAAAAAAAAATATTACGCCGTTGCGGTCGGGCGGCAAACCGGTATTTTTGATAACTGGCCCCTGGCCGAAGCTCAGGTTAAGGGCTGGCCCAAGGCTCGTTTTAAGGGTTTCCCCTCCCGTCGTGAGGCCGAAGCATGGCTTGAAAATCCACAATACAGCACCGGGGCGGCCAAGTGCGGTGTAACAAGAAAAAGGCCGCCAGTGGCGAAAATCAAAGCGCCTGACAAGCATGAAGGGCTGGTCATCTATACGGATGGCGGCTCAATCAATAATCCCGGCCCTGGAGGCTATGGGGCGGTGATTATTGATTATGATCTTGATCCGGCCGTTCGTCGGGAGATAAGCGGCGGTTATCGTTTGACGACCAATAATCGTATGGAGCTTATGGCCTGCATAGCGGCCCTGCGCTCCCTGGGCGCTTCAGAACGACCCATTGCCCTTTACTCTGATTCCAGTTATGTGGTAAATGGCGTTAATAAGGGCTGGGCCCGTAAGTGGCGGCTTAACGGCTGGCTTAAGTCGGATAAAAAACCGGCTTTGAATGCCGATCTCTGGGAGGAACTGCTTGATTTAACCGCTGGATTAGCTGTTACCTTTAACTGGGTAAAGGGGCATGCCGGCAACACGTTGAATGAACGTTGTGATCAACTGGCGGTGCAGAATGCCAGACAAGATAATTTACCAGTTGACCGGGGCTATGAAGAAAAGGAGTAACGTAAGCGCTCCGGTGGTTATTGTTACTTTCAGACAATATGCTGAATATGCTGAATATGCTGAATAATTACGAAAAGGAACTGAATATACATGAAAGGAAAAGCAGGGCAGACAAGCAACAAAGAAGAGTTAAGGACTGTGGCAAGGTTATATGCCGCGGCCAGGGATGCCAAGGCCGATGATATTGTGGTTCTTGATGTGCGCGGTCTTTCTGGATTTGCTGATTTTTTTATCATTGCCAGCGGTCGTTCAACCCGGCATGTGCAGGGAATTGCCGCGGCTCTTGATAAACAGGTAAATAACAAAAGGCTGAAGAACGCCAGGGTAGAGGGCCTGGATGAGGGCCGTTGGGTTCTCCTGGACTTTAATGATGTTGTGGCCCATGTCTTTTATGACGAGGCCCGCCGGTTTTATGATCTGGAAGGTCTCTGGCGGGAGGCCCCCCGGCTTGATGCTGCATATTTTGACTAAGCGCTCCATGAACACTCTTTTGATCTTGATTGAAAAACTGACCTGGGGGTAAAATCATGACACATTGTAAACCGTTATTGCTGGCGATTCTGGATGGCTGGGGCGTTGGTGAGCCTAATGCCACTAATGCCGTCTATACTGCCCGTACCCCGAACATGGACACGTGGGCGCGGGAATATTCACTCACTGAGCTGGCCGCTCATAACGGTGCCGTGGGTCTGCCCGAGGGCCAGATGGGCAACTCCGAGGTGGGGCATATGAATATCGGGGCGGGCAGGGTGGTATATCAGGACTTTACCCGGATAAATATGGCCATTGAGAAAAATGAGCTTGCCGCTAATCCTGTCCTCCTTGAATTAATCGCTCAGACAAAGAGAGCGGGCAAGACCCTTCATCTCATGGGGCTGCTTTCCGACGGCGGGGTACACAGTCATATCAACCATCTGCAGGCCCTGCTTGATATTGCCGCTCTTCAAGGGCTGAAAAAGGTATTTATTCATTGTTTTATGGACGGTCGCGATACTCCGCCTAAAAGCGGCAAAAGCTATATTGAAAAACTGGAGGCTGGAATGAAAGCGGCGGGGGTGGGGAGGATTGCCACCATAATCGGCCGTTATTACGCCATGGATCGCGATAAACGCTGGGAGCGGGTGGAACGGGCCTGGCAGGCCATGGTGGATGGTAAGGGGATATATCACCGGAGTCCGGCCGGGGCGGTGAGTGCGGCTTACGCGTCCGGGACGACGGATGAGTTTATTGAACCAGTCGTGATCGGCGAAGAGGGCCGTCACGCAGCTCTTATAGAGGATGGTGACACGGTTTTGTTTTTTAATTTTCGGGCAGATCGGGCCCGGCAGTTAACGCATGCCTTTAATGATGAGGAGTTTAACGACTTCCGCCCCCGGCGCCGCCCGCGCCTCGGCGGTTTTGTCACCTGTACCTCTTATGAAAAAAATCTCAAGCTGCCGGTACTCTTTCCGCCCTCCTCCCTGGATCACATTCTGGGCGAAGAGGTGAGCCGCCACGGTTTGCGGCAGCTCAGGATCGCGGAGACGGAGAAATATGCCCATGTCACCTATTTTTTTAACGG
Organism: Desulfobacterota bacterium M19; assembly: GCA_048820955.1. GTDB lineage: Bacteria > Desulfobacterota > Desulfobulbia > Desulfobulbales > VMSU01 > JAADIV01. The sequence goes on from JBMERE010000006.1 coordinate 3,661, forward strand.
CGGCCGTGAGCAGCCCTTCAGCGGAGAAGACAGAGCCCTTATTGAATCGCCGCGCGAAGTAGCCACCTACGACCTGAAACCCGAGATGAGTGCCTGTAAAATTACCGATGAACTGCTCAGGCGTCTGCGGGATAATCCATACAGCCTTATTGTACTTAATTTTGCCAATGGTGACATGGTGGGGCATTCCGGGATATTAGCGGCGGCTGTAAAGGCCTGTGAGGTGGTTGATGACTGTCTGGGACGGCTGGCGGCCGAGATCATGAAGCTGGACGGGGTGATGATGATTACCGCTGATCATGGTAATGCCGATATTATGTATGATGATATCATTAAAGAGCCCCATACGGCTCATACCTTAAACCCTGTACCTTTCCTCCTGATGGCGGATAAGTTTCGCGGCACTGCCCTGCGCGATGGTGGAGCCTTGTGTGATATAGCCCCCACTGTGCTTGAGGTTTTAAAGCTGCCTGTTCCCGCGGAGATGACCGGTCGTTCACTTATTGTTTCATGAGGGGGATTTTTACTAACTGCTCACAGTGGTTAAGCTGGGAATGAGACCCCGAATCTCCGGTACCATGCAGGTAGTATCCCGTCCCATAAGTTCTGACATGTTTTCTGGCAATTCGATATTCGATATTTGGTTTGAACCTTATGCAAATATCTAACTACTTGATATGTAGTATATTTATTGCAAATAAAAGGTTCAAATAATACTGAATTTTTAATTGCCGGGAAACAATATGTCAGAACTTATGGGACGGTGCAGGAGTTACAATTAGGGCGGTTATTTAAAGTAATGTGCCAGTTAGTGAGTAGCTGCCGTGATTAAATAATATGAGTAATATAAAAAATATAAAAAATATGAAATACATAAGCACCAGGGGCGGCATAGGCCCCATCAGTTTTCGGGAGGCCGTAATGATGGGCCTGGCCACAGACGGTGGTCTTCTGTTGCCGGAATCCATCCCTGAAATATCAGCGGCAACCATCCAGTCCTGGCGTACTCTGCAATATCAGGATCTGGCCTTTGAGATTATCTCCCTGTTTGCCGGGGAGATACCGGCAGCAGATCTGCGGGAATTAATCAACAAATCCTATGCCGGCTTCCGGCACAAGGAGATAACCCCGGTGGTAAAGCACGGTGAACTTTATATCCTTGAGCTTTTTCACGGCCCCACTCTGGCCTTTAAGGATATCGCCCTCCAGTTACTGGGCAATCTCTTTGAATATTTTTTGAAAGAGGGCAACCAGCATCTGAATATTTTAGGGGCCACCTCCGGCGATACCGGCAGTGCCGCTATTTACGGGGTACGAGGCAAGGAGAGAATCAAAATTTTTATCCTCCACCCCCATAAACGGGTAAGCCGGGTGCAGGAACTTCAGATGACCACGGTGCTGGATGATAACGTCTTTAATCTCGCTATTCTGGGTACCTTTGATGACGGCCAGGCTATAGTCAAGGAAATTTTTAATGACCTGCCATTTAAGGAACGGCATTGCCTTGCGGCGATAAATTCTATTAACTGGGCGCGGATTCTGGCTCAGATCGTCTATTATATATACAGCTATTTCCGGGTCTGTGAACAGGAGAACTGCCGGCAATTGGATTTCACCGTCCCCACGGGTAATTTCGGTGATATCTTCGCCGGCTTTCTGGCCCGTCGGCTTCTTAGCCCCGACCGGGTGAGGCGGCTGGTGCTGGCCACCAACCGGAATGATATACTTACCCGCTTTGTGGAAGACGGCGATTACTCCCTTAGTGAGGTGTCGCAGACCTGCAGTCCGTCCATGGATATTCAATTAGCCTCTAATTTTGAGCGTTATCTCTATTTTCTGAATGGGCAGGATGCCGGACAGACGCGCCGGCAGATGGAGGACTTTGCGGTTCAAGGTACTCTGCATTTCACGCCGGAGGTCAGACAACGGGTTCAGAACGATTTTCAGGCCGGGCGGATCGGGGAAGCCGAGGTTATTCATACTATCCGGGAGTTTTATAAACTTAACAGTTATGTCCTTGACCCGCATACCGCGGTGGGGGTCGCGGCCGGCCTGAAGCATAAGGATATACTGCCCATGATTTGCCTGTCCACGGCCCACCCCGGTAAGTTTGGTGCGGCAGTTGGTCAGGCCATCGGCAGCCAGCCTCTGCCGGAGCCTTTGAGGGAGCTGGAGAATAAGGAAAGCCGTTGTGAGACAGTGGCGGCGGATGCTGCCGTAATCAGAGCCTATCTTGAGGAGCACGATCACTGATGAAGAGATTACAATTCCTGCTTATCATACTGACTGGTTTTATGGTCTGGACTGGAGTTGTGTCATGTTCAAAACCGAACCGGGTTCAGGTTCTGGCCTACCAAAAGGCAATACTGAAGACGCGGGCCGATAAGGATAGATTTTTTGCCTCATATCCGGGTTCTCCCCTGCTGCCGGTGCAGCGCATGGATTTTAAGGGGCTGCGTTATTATCGTCCTGATATAGATTATAAGGTAACAGCCGTCTTTACGCCTGCCAGGTCTGCCGGCACCTTTCAAATTCAGACCTCTTCCGGGCGGCCGCGGGTATATGTGGTGCTGGGCAGACTTGATTTTACCCTTAAAGGCCATAAATTAACCCTCACCGCCTATCAGGAAAAGGATCTTGTCGCGAAACACCCAGATGATCTTTTTGTGCCGTTTACCGATTTGACCAGCGCCAAAACAACCTATGGCGGCGGACGTTATCTTGATATTAAATCCAAGGGCAGCGGTTCCCGCCGGGTGGTTCTTGATTTCAATCTGGCCTTTAATCCCTATTGCGCCTATAATCACAACTTTTCCTGCCCTGTTCCGCCGTCAGTTAATCATCTGCCGGTGGCTGTTAAAGCGGGAGAAAAAAAATTTAATTGAATAACTTGGTGTTTTAATTTATGATTCCTGCCCGATGTCTATCTAACTGATGATTATTGGCGATGGGGGGCTTTGAATGCCCGGTCGACAGGAAGATTTTTTGCCCAAATGCCTCATATTCTATGAGATCATTGTAGTTTGCGGTATATCGTGTCCGCTGAGTTATTGTGTTGCTCCGGGTTGTTTCGTTGAACGGCATATCATGGAGGAGATTAAAGGTTAAAAAAGCTGCCAGGGACATGAGAAACAATATCCAGATAAACCAGTAATAATATGGGTATTTCTCCTTGCTGATGATCAATTCGTCAATACATCGGCTATGGTCTCTTATGCTTTTCGGCATGCTTTTTCTCCTTTTTTTATTGTTTCTTGGTAAGCGCTCCATGAACACCACCCTGCACACGTTGACCGGCCGCAATATACAGGGGGTATGATTGCACCCGATCAACGTGCACATGGCGGCGTCCCTGAATCGCTTACAGTTTGGAGGTGTTGCAAATGTCAAGGTGTGGTTCGTTTGTCGCTTACGTTTCTTGTTTTATAATTGCCCGGCGGTGGGTGAACGCCCCATAAAATACACTTTCGCATACGATCATGGTTGTCGTACCGCTGACTTTATAAATATTTCGGAATGTAGCGGTTCAATTAGGCTCGTATGCGAGGGCTTCAGGGGCGCCTTGATGTGCGCCTTTAAGCTCCACGATAATATCCCTGTATATTGGGGGACTTAAATGCGCGCGACAGGGTGTTCATGGGGCGTTTCCCTTTGCGTGGTTTAAGAAAAAAGCAATATTAATGCCAATAACGGCTGATTTAATTGCTTTTGGAATCAGCAGAGGTTTAGATCGGTGATATCAGTGCAATACTCAAATGAAACATTAAAATTTTAAAAATATATATCTTTGTCATTTTTGATGGATAATCAGTTTACTGGTTATTATTAGTTACACTATTTACAAAAGTAGGCGGTTTAAAAGTTGTCATGGCAGAAAAACTTATAATAGTTGATGATCAGCATGAATTGGTGGATGGGCTGCGGGTTATGCTGCAGGATGAACTTCCCGAGGTGGAGATTGAGACCTTTACCAGCTCATTAGCCGCTCTGGAACGGGCCCGTAAAGGGCAGGTGGATCTGGTACTCACCGACATGCGGATGCCGGCGATGGACGGCTTTCAGTTTCTTGATGAGCTTAAGAAGCTTGATGCCGCTCTCGGGGTAGTGGTGATGACGGCATACGGCGGTATTGACACTGCGGTACAGGCCGTTAAAAGAGGGGCCTATGATTTTATATGCAAGCCCTTTGAATTTCATAATCTCCTGCAGTCACTTAACAACGGCCTGGAAAATACCCGTTTAATCAGAAAGAATATCAAACTGCGGCGGCGACGGTCGGATCGTACCGCCTTTGCTGATTTTGTCGGTGAAACAGCCCCCATGCAGCGATTTTATGATAATATAAGGGCTGTAGCCAGGGCAAATTACACGGTATTGATAAGGGGGGAGTCAGGAACCGGCAAGGAACTTACCGCCCGGGCTATTCATCAGGAGAGCAGCCGCCGGGACGCGAATCTGGTCATGGTTAATTGCCCGGCTATTCCGGAGCAGTTATTAGAGAGTGAGTTGTTTGGTCATAAGAAGGGTGCTTTTACCGGTGCTGATTGTGATTATCAGGGGCTTTTTACCGAGGCCGAGGGTGGTACCATCTGTCTTGACGAGATTGGTGATATTCCCCTCTCTGTACAGGTTAAATTGTTGCGTGTTCTGCAGGAGGGCGAGATCCGCCCTCTTGGTACCAATAAGACAATTAAGTTAGACGTTCGGGTACTTGCCAGTACCAACCAGGATCTGGAAAAGAAAATAGAGCAGGGATTATTCAGGGAGGATCTCTTTTACCGTCTGAATGTGGTAACTATTCATCCCCCGAAATTAAACGATATTCGTGATGATATTCCGCGTTTAATGGAGCATTTTGCCAAGATGACCTGTTCTGAGCAGGGAGTGAACATGAAGACTTTTCGGCCGGACTTTATTCAGGAGATGATGAAGCGACCCTGGCCGGGTAATGTGCGGCAGTTACAGAATATAATTCGCCGGGCGGTGGTCTTCAGCGAGGGGGACGAGATCGGCCTGGAGAGTATAAAAAGCTATACTGATTATCCCGACATATCTGAATCAGGTGGTGAAATTACGGCTGATTGGCCGGATAATGTCAGTTATAAAGAGGCCAAGGCCAAGATTATTAAGAATTTCAGCTGCCGGTATATGGGTAATCTTCTGCGCCGTACAGATGGCAATGTCAGCAAGGCCGCGGGTGTTTCAGGATTAAGTCGGGCGGCATTTCAAAAGATTATGAATCGTTACCAGATCTCGCCGGCCCAGTTTCGTCATTAATATTTTCTGCGGCCTGGAAAGTGCTGTGGCCTTAAGATACCTGCGGTCAGAGGTTGGACAGGATAGAGCGTATTTGATCTAACAGCTGGTGAGCGGTTTCTTCTTTGCTGAGCCGGGGTAATTCTGTTTTTTTACCCTGGCGGTTGATGATAATAACCTGGTTATGGTCGCCGGCAAAGGCGCTTTGACTGCTTCCTATATCGTTAATAACAATGAGATCAAGATTTTTAGCCTTTAGCTTTTTCAGCCCATGAGTCAGATGATCTCGGCTTTCAGCGGCAAAACCCACCAGCAGGGGAAGGGTATTTTCTCCCTTTAATTCTCCCAGTGATTTAAGAATATCCTCATTGGCCGTAAGCTTAAGTTCAAGATTGGCAGTTCCTTTTTTTATCTTGTGAGAGCTTGGAGTTAAGGGGCTGTAATCAGCCACTGCGGCCGCCTTGATAATAACCTGGGCCTGAGGGGCTTTTTCATGGACGGCTTTTGCCATCTCCCGGGCGCTGCGAATCCTGACAGTGGTGACTGCGGGCGGATCAGGGAGAGTAGACGGGCCGCTTATCAGGGTGACTGCGGCGCCGCGCTGGCGGGCCGCCCTGGCCAGGGCATAACCCATTTTACCCGATGAGCGGTTGCCGATAAAACGTACCGGGTCAATATCTTCATAGGTGGGACCGGCGGTGATGAGAAAGTCAATGCCCTCTAAATCCTGAGGGGCAAGGGCCGTGGCAATATACTCTCGAACTGTGTGCCAGTCTGGCAGCCGCCCCGGCCCTTCATCGCCGCAGGCCATGGCTCCGGCGGCAGGCTGAGCAATAAGGCAGCCATATTGGCGTAAAGAGACAAGATTGGCCTTGGTGGCTGGATGGAGATACATATTGCTGTTCATGGCCGGGCAGATCAGAACCGGCGCTCTGGTGGCCAGGGCTATGGCGGTCAGCAGATTGTCGGCCTGACCGTGAGCCAGTTTGGCAATGGTATTGGCCGTGGCCGGGGCGATAAGCAGCAGGTCACAGTGGCGGGCCAGATTGATGTGGGGAATCAGCTCGGCATCTTCGGGACTGAAAATGTCGTCATAAACCCGGCGGCCGGAGAGGGCGGCCATGGTCAGGGGGGGAATAAAGCGGGCGGCGGCTTTGGTCTGTACTACCTGTACATCTGCCTCCTCCCGCCTTAAAGACCTGATCCATTCGGCTGTTTTATAGGCGGCAATACCGCCTGTGACTCCTAAGATAATTCTTTTGCCGACCAGTCGGGTCATTACCGGCCGTTGCTGGAAAGATTATTGTCACTTATATAAACCGTAACCTTGGTTTCATAGCCGAAAGAGTCGCTGTAAATGGAGATCATACAGTTCTTGTTCGGTTTGGTAAAGGCCAGCAGGGTGTCCTGATAGCGTACTTCGCCGATTAAATGCCAATTATTCTTCTGCATGGAGTTGACAAAAAAATCGGCCAGTGAGGCCATCTCCACCCGGCCTTTAAGGGCGATAACCCCGCCGGTGAAAGAGGAGGTGTTGATGAACATGGTGTGTTTGGAATCCAGTTTTAATTCACCAGGGACCTCGAAATCATTAAAGCTGGTGGGGAAGTAGGGGGTGTTCTGGGCCGTGGTGTCTTTGGCGGCGGCACTTGAACCGGTGGTACCGGTGCCGGTATGCATATTGGCGCAGGCGGTGAGGCTTAGAGCAAGGAGTATGGTTGTGGCGATTTTTGATAGATTTTTACAATTAAGCATTTTAACCTCCTGTATTTTACTTTTTAGGATTAATATAAAGCCATTTTATCCAAAATTTAATAATTTATACTATGTATCATATTGAAAATCCACTAAAAGATTTCAGATTAAGATTACGATAAATGGAGGAATAGGATTGGCCGGAAAAAAGAAAAGGGCACCGCTGCCGGAGCTGCCGTCCGGGGTATGGCTCTTTGACAGTCACTGTCATCTTGATATGGATGATTATAATGCCGACCGCCTGGAGGTTATGCAGCGGGCGGCGCGGGCCGGGGTCAGCAAAATGATGACCATTGGCATTGATCTGCCGAGTTCCAGGGCCGCTCTGCGCCTGGCTGAAACCAACCCCGGCATATTCTGCGCCGTGGGAATTCATCCTCATTCCGCTTCCGGGGCGGATGACGCCGCTTTCATGGAGATTCGCCAACTCGCCAAGTCTGCTGAGGTCAGGGCTGTTGGTGAAATCGGCCTGGATTATGCCAAAATGTATTGTTCCAGGGAAGAGCAGATTACTGCCTTCCGGTGCCAGCTTGAGCTGGCCGCTGAATTGAAATTGCCGGTCATTATCCATGACCGTGATGCCCATGAGGAGACGATGGCCATACTTCGCCAGGCGGCTCCCTTTAAACATGGCGGAGTGATGCATTGTTTTTCCGGTGATCTGACTCTGGCCCGGGAGGTGGTGGATCTGGGCTTTTATATCTCTCTCCCCGGCGTTTTGACCTTTAACAAGACAGAAGCCCTGCGGGAGGTGGCCAGGGAAATTCCCCTGGAATCGCTTATCATCGAAACCGATGCCCCTTTTCTTACCCCGGTCCCGTACCGTGGTAAGAGAAATGAACCGGTCTATGTTCTTTATACCGCCTGGTGTTTAGCAGAAATCAGGGGTATTACACTGGCAGAGGCGGCGGCGCAAACCACCTTGAATTGTGAACGATTATTTGCTCTGGAGGGAAAATGAGTATTGAGGAAAACCTGAACCGTATACGGGAGAGAATAGCAGCTGCGGCCGGGCGGGCCGGGCGGGATCCTGAGCAGATTACCCTGGTGGCAGTCAGCAAGACCAAGAATGCTGACATGGTGCGTCAGGCACTGGCCGCCGGGCAGTTAGAGTTCGGCGAAAATTATCTCCAGGAGGCGGCGGTAAAAATTCCCCAGCTGCCCGATGAATGCCGCTGGCATTGTATCGGCCATATTCAGTCTAATAAGGCCCGGCTGGCAGCGGAGATATTTGATGTGGTGGAGACTGTTGACCGTTTAAAGATTGCCCTGGCTCTGGAGCGTCATCTTGCTGCCATAGGCAAGATTATGCCGGTTTATATTCAGGTCAATATAGGCAGGGAGCCGCAAAAAGCCGGGGTGATGCCTGAAGAGGCGGCGGTTCTGGCCCGTGAGGTGACGGCCTGCGCCCATTTACGTTTAAGCGGTTTAATGGCCATACCGCCCCACAGTCAGGAGGCGGAAAAAAGCCGCGCTTATTTTCGGGCTCTGCGTGAATTAGGTGCTGAGCTCAGTAATACCCCGAGTCCTGGAGTAAGCCTGGGGCTGTCCATGGGGATGAGTGGTGATTTTGAGACGGCAATTGAGGAAGGGGCTACCCTGGTGCGGGTGGGAACGGCAATTTTTGGCGGCCGATCGTTAAAGAAGCGTCTCTAACTGCTTGAAATCAGCAGTATAGGCAGTCACTGATTCCCGGCGGCCCTTGAGCTGATAACTGTCTCTGGTCAGCGATTCGCCCAGAGGCTTTAACTCTTTGGCTGCTTTGGCGCCGATTATAATGTCTTTGCCTGTCCGGCCGGTGAGTTCCTCCAGCCGGAAGGTTACATTTACCAGATCACCGATTACGGTGTAATCCCGGCCGCCTTCTACGCCGATATTACCCACTACCGCCTCACCGCTGTTGAGAGCGGCTCCAATCCGTAATGGTTTCTGGAGATTTACCTTTTTGCCAAGTTTCAGGGTTTCATGTGACAGCTCAAGGGCACAGGACAGGGCCTGGCGTATATTGCGGGAGAGATTGTCGCGGCCGATCCAGGTCGCCATAACTGCGTCGCCGATGAATTTATCAATACCGCCCTGATGACGGTCAATGACCCTCTTGATGATCGCTGTCCATAGTTTGAGAATCTGAGAAATGTTTTTATCACCAATTTCCTCCGCTATACCGGTAAAATCACGAATATCGCAGATGAGGATGGTCACCTGCTCTTTTTCCAGGAAGGCGACAGTCAACTCATCGTCATCGGTAATATTTTTTTCGGATTTTTCTGGCTTTTCGGATTTTTCGGATTTCGGCATACCTTCCTGTATAAAGGTGAGAGTGGTGCGGCTGCCGATCTGCAGTAGATCACCGGAGCAGAGGCGGGTGGGGGTGTGTATGCGCCGGCCGTTGATGGAGGTACCGTTTGAGCTGCCAAGATCAATGGCATTGAAGAGGCCGTTTTCTTCGCGCTGGAGTATGGCGTGCCGGCGGGATGTCCAGCTGTTGGTCAGGATGATCTCGTTTTCAGTTCCCCGGCCGATGCGGAATGATGATTTAGCGGTCAGGGGCCAGGTTTTGATAATACTGCCCTGCCTGTTAAGCAGGGAAAGAGAAGCGCGGCCGGCCGTCATGCTTTCTGCTGCAGGAGGGCGATAATTTCGGCTGCCTCTGGTTTATGACCGGCTTTTTTTTTGGAAAATATCTCCACTCCGTCGGCCTGAACGGTAAAAATTCCCCCGGAACCGGGGACTAATTTAATATCAGCCTCAATGGCTGCTGACAGTTGGTCTCGCAAACTGGAGGCCTGGGGCAGATAGTTTCACTGGGTGCAGTAGGTGATAGTAATCAGCATTGTTCAGTCCTTTTTTGAACGTAAGCTAAAGTGTGGTTTGTGGAGCGCTTACTTTTGAACATTCTTTTTTTTAAAAAAATCACCGCCCGCGCCCATGGGATGTGGGCGGTGAAGGTTTGGTTTTATTTCGCCGAACTTTTAATAATTAATAATTTATCATGAAGTGCTGTATTTAAGTTTTATGCTCAATTCAGGGCATAATTTCAAGCTTTTTTTATAAAAGTTCATTAGAAAGCAAAACGGCGTTTAAATGATAATAGAGTGCTGGCCGTGTAACCACCGCCCAACTGGGATTTTTCCAGCCCCATGGCAGTATAGTGGTTCATGTCTTCATAGAGGGGCAGACTGACCGATAAACGGAGATTAAAATTACCGCCCAGAGCGGTCAGAAAACGCCAGTTACCTACGCCGGTGGCGTAACTGCGGAAACCGCCGGTATTATCTAATTTCTGGCCGTTATACTCACTTTTGGCATAGTCGGTGCCGTTTATTTCCAGTCCTATCATTAGATTATAATCAGGGGTGTAATGCAGAGCGGCTCCAAAGTTGGTTTCGTCCCCGAATTTGTAATTATCGGAGTTCTCCAGCTTGTGGGTATAGGTGATCATGGTGTGAAACCAGAAGTCATTGAGCCGCTGGGAGTAAAGCAGCCCGGCTGTGCCGCTGAAACTGCCGCTGCCGGTCTGCAGGCCGGGGGAACTCTCATACTCAATTTTGAAATTACCGGTGGGCAGGGTGGTGCCTAATAAAACACTGAAGAATTTACTGTAATATACGTCCTTCCAGACATTATACCGCAGGTTGATATTAAGATCGCTCAAGCCGTTATTACGGATGGTGCTGATTTTACTGCCGCTTGACAGGTACATATCCATCTTTTTGTGGAAATCCTTAATGCTGACTCCAAGGGCCAGATTATTGTTGATGCCATAGGAGAGCATATACATCTCGGCTCTGGTTTTCATCTCCTTGGCTCCCATTTTCTGACCGGGTCGCTGGATAAAATCAGCGGGGTCAACATGATCGGAGCCGTCCATAACCTCATCCTTTTTCATATACATGGAACCAGCGGCAAAACCGGTGGCTCCCCGGGCCGGGACAACGGCCGATTTTATTTTAACCGGCATGGTCATGCCGGTGGGGGAGATGGAAAGCAGGGCCTGGGTAAAGGAGAGCAGGGCGCCGCCGTTTATTTTTTGGAACTTCCGGGCTTCTTTTTGTGAACTGAAGGCAATGATTGTGGGCAGCATGTCCGGGATTATCCTGCTGCCGATTACATAAACGGCATCCCCGGCCGCCAGCTTACGACCGCTGTTCCAACCCCGAACCTTGAGACTGCTGAAGGCCGCCGGGCCGCCGGCATCGTTAATTAACCGGATCATGTCGGTTACGCCGCAGGTCTGTGATTTTACGCCCTGTCTGGAAACCAGGACAGCGGCTGTTTTCTGGTGGCTGCTGATATACATTCCGCATACCGAGCAGCTTGCCCGTCCATCTTGAGCCGTGGCGGGGTGGGGGCTAAGGGTCAATGCCGCCATGATCATAATTAAAAACATTTGTTTCATTTCTCTTTTCTCCTTTTACAATCAGGTATGTATTTGAGCCCAGTCCCCTGGCTCATTAAAAAATCACTGTAAAAATGCCGGTCACAAGTACGACGCAGTGATAGAGCCGAGGAAGTTAACATTGATGATAAAATGTCACAATGTGGCAAATTGTCGCGGAGTAAGGCTGAGGGGGATGGTGCAGGTGATTCAGGTGGCAGGCGGGTATTTCTGCAGTTTACGCTGCAGGGTGCGGCGGTGGAGACCAAGGCGGCGGGCGGCGGCGGAGATATTGCCGCCGCAGTCGTCTAATACCCGGTTGATATGTTCCCACTCCGCTCTGGCTAATGAGGGGGCCTTGAATTCAGTCGGGGTGGAAATTTCATTGCCGTCACTTTTGGCAAAGGCCGCCAGGATATCATCAACATCAGCAGGTTTGGGCAGGTAATAGATGGCCCCTAACTTGATGGCTTCAGTAGCGGTGGCAATGGAACCGTAGCCGGTAAGCACCACAATCTGGAGACTGGGGGCTGATTTTAAGCCGTCTCTGATGAGTTCAAGCCCTGATTTGCCAGGCATCTTGAGGTCAACCACCGCTAACTGCGGCTGAGAGCTGCTGATACAGGCCATGGCCTGGTTATAATCAGCCGCCTCCTGTACTTTATAGCCTCGTTTTTTGAAGGCCCTGGCCAGCCGCCGGCGGAAGAAATCCTCATCATCAACTAATAATATACTTGTCATGATCTATGGTCACGGACGAGGCTCCATATGACCCTGGTACCCCGGTTGATTTTTTGTATTTGCAGATCACCGCCATACCGCCGGGCCACGGTCTTGGCTAAGAACAGTCCCAGACCTAAACCCTTGCCAGGTTCCTTGGTGGTGAAAAATGGATCCGAGGCCCGGGCCAGGGTCTCTTTATCCATGCCGCAGCCTTCATCGCTGACCTTTATATGAATCATTTCCCGATGGCCTTTTTCGCTCATACAGGAGATGGTAATCTTCTCATCGGCCTTACAGGCATCTATGCTGTTGTTGATAAGGCTCCTTATTATTCGCCTGAAAGTCTGGGGCGGCAGGTGGGCTGTCAACGATTCATCCTCTATCTTCAGGGATAATGAATCGTGTTTATATGATTTGACGATCTCCCGCAGGCAGGCGGCTATATTAAATGAAACGGTCTGCTCACCCATTGGGTGGCCGGCATCGGAACTCATCTGACCTAATATATCCTTACAGGCTTTGATCCGATCCTTGATGAAGATGGTGTCATCAAGGAGTTCCTGCCGGGCTTCATCCTGTTGATTATCCTGGCTCAGGTTATGCTGCATCTCCCCGGCGGCAACGGCAATGGCTGCCAGGGGAGTTGATAACTCGTGGGCCGCTCCGGCGGCCAGGGTGGCCAGGGCGGCCAGTCTTTCATTATTATCCCGGGCTCTCTGCAGATGGCTTATTGTCTGTTGATATTCATCCAGGGATTCCTGAATTTTGGAGACAAAGAAAACAATAAAAAAACTGGTAATGGCAAAAGCCAGCCACATACCTTTAAGATGGAGGCGCATGGCGGCAGGTATCGGCACGGCACCTGACTGGCTGTGACAAAGCGGCTGAGATGACGACATTGCAGCCCCTGAATGAGCTGGCAGCAGAAAAAGAACGGCGTAACAACTCATGGTGAAAATCGCCAGCGTCCATGACCATTTAGGGGGCATAATCAAGGAACCGATGACGATATGCACCAGGAACAGAAAGGTGAAGGGATTCATGGGGCCGCCGGTATAGTGGATGAGCAGGGCCAGTAGACTGACATCTAAAAACATAATAATAACTACGGCCTGATTAATTCGGTGCGGACCGGCCTCCTTGCAGTGAGCCAGCATAAGATTGCTCATCGCCTCGAAGGCTATGATGATAAAAATTATTAAGAAAGGTAGAGCGATCTTGAGGAATAATGAGACCGCAATAATTAATAATGTCTGGCAGATAACCGCACCCCAGCGCAGCCTGAGCAGCCAGAGAAAGGTCGTATTCAGGGTATGTTTATTTTCGGGGGCTGGCGGAACGGCGATGTCGTGGTTTGTTGGCATCAATGGTAGTCCCATAGGGGCGGTGAGCAGGCTTTGACGGCAAAGAAAGCTGACTGGCGAAAGTTTACAACGACTTACCGCTAATATCAAGCGGAGATGCAGGTTGAGCGTTTATGATTGATTTACACCGTTTTCTGCTGAAGGACACGGAGCGGAATGATTTTCTCTTTGATTAGCTCAATCATTCCGCCCCGGATTATACCGCTTTACTTATTTACCTCCCCACTGAAATGTATTTAAGGGAGCCTTGGTGACGGCATACTGTAACATTGAGCCGTCATAGATGCTGACATTCCGGTAACCCAGAAGATCATGGAGGACAAAAAAGTCCAGAGCCGCGCTTTTACCGTGGTTGCTGTAGGTAATAATTTCGGCGTTTTTATCGGCTGGAATGCCGACTCCGGCGGCCATCTTACGCAGTACTTTGATATCTTTAAAATAAGAAGGTGCCAGATTGATACCGGCATTGGTCATGTACGAGGCCGGCCACAGCAGGGAGCCGGGAATATGACCAAACCTATTAATTTCACTATTCTTTTCTTTGCCGAAATACTGATCAGGAAGACGGCTGTCAACAAATGTCACTCCTCTGTTATGAAGTTTGCTTTGTACTTCGTCGAAAGAAGTTACCATGCTCTTTATGAGCTTACCGGTGAAATTCCCGGGGTCCGGGGTGGCCGGGCGGGTTGAAATTGTTTGATCAGTGTGATCCCAGGCTGAGAATCCGCCGTCAAGAATGGCAACCTTGTTGTGCCCTAAGGCCTGAAATGTCCACAGGGCTCTGGCGCTTTTGGCTGTATCATCGGCAGTAACCCCTTCGTCATAAATTACCACAAACGAATTATTGTTGACCCCGTAACTCCTTATCATGCTGATAAGATCGGAAACTTTCGGCATCATAAAACCGACAAAATCGTGGTTCATAGTCATCCAGGGGCCAAAGGCCTTCACTGCTCCCGGGATATGATTCTTTTCATAGTGTGTAAAGTCACTCACATCAAGAATTACCATATTGCTTCGGTTAATATTTCTGGCCAGCCATTTTACGCTCAGCAAAGAATTGCTGCCTGCCATGGCCGTACCGACCAACAAAGAGGTACTGAGAATCAAGCCCAGTAGAATGGTACTGATTTTTTTGCTTATATCCATAATTATTCCTCTCAACTTTTGATTTCGGGGCGGTGGATTCTTCTTACCTGCCCCATGAATATTTTACCAATGGCAGCTTGTACTGAACCGCGTATTGCAGCATGGAACCATCATAAAGACGCGCGTTCCGGTAACCCAGGAGGTCATGGAGGACAAAATAATCTAAGGCGGCGTATTGGCCGGTATTACAATAAATGATTAACTCCGTGTTCCTGTCCCTGGGGATACCCATGCCTGCTGCCATAGCCTCAAGATTTTTGAGGGGCAGGATTACGGCTGGAGCCCGGTTGATTCCGGCATTATTCAGAAAGGGAGCCGGTAAATTAACAGCCCCTGGTATATGGCCGTAACGCGCCACATCAGCCCTTTTATGAGTACCGAAAAACTCATTGGTGTTACGGGCGTCAACAAAGACTACCTGCCTGGAATTGAGATGGGATTTAACATAAGCCAGTGTCGCTATCCTGTTGTTGTTTGTCTGGATCTTGAAATTACCAGGTTGAGGGGTTGGCAATTTATTGTCTATTATCCGCCCCTCAAAGGTCCATTTAGTGAAACCACCGTTGAGATACGAGACCTTGTTATGCCCCATTGCCTCCAGAGCCCATACCGCGTAGGCTCCTTTGGTGGCATCGCCGGTGGTGTTGCCCTGGTCATAAATGATTACCTGACTGTCTGAGTTCATGCCAAGAGCCTGCAGCTTTTTGGTAAGATCAGTTGACTGGGGCAGCAGCTGACATTCCGCGTCGTCATTATAGGCATTCCATTCTGCGTAGGGCATGCTTACCGCCCCCGGCAGATGACCAACTTTATAGTTGGATGCTGTTCTGGTATCAATAAGTACCAGATTTCCGGCGTTGAGATTGTTGGCCAGCCATCCCGTTTCAATAAGAGCCGGCAGGGAACGGCAGGCCGCTGGTGGCACAAAGCCCAGCGGAATCAACAGGGCAATAATATAAATAGCTTTAATTAATTTTATCTTCATGGAATCCCTCCTTATTTAATAAAAAAACCAATTGTTAATACCTGTTTCCCAAAAAAGTTTACCGTTTGATTGGGGGAGGAATTTTACGGACAATAATCTTTTCATTAGCCGCTGGATCCTTGGAAGTAAGATCCGCCTGGGTCAAAAATAATTCTTTATGACCATGGCAGGAGTTACATGTCTGGTTTTGTGGAGTTCGAAGCTGGATACTGTGTACCGAGGCCGAATTCCAGGTGGGGAGGGCATCATAATTGGCAATAAGATCCTTGGGGCCGGGGGCGCCCTTCAATACTGCCTGGAAATAACGTAATGAGTCCAGGGTGTTTTTTAAAGCCGGGGTATGACGTACCAGGTTGTATTTATAGGGGTTGGCCGGGCTGCGATCAATGTTGCGGCCGATCTTAAAGGTAAACAGCGGATCGGACGGGAAAATAACCGTGGGAGCCTTGCCGGCCTGTTTGAAATCGAGCGAGACGTGACAGTTGGTACAGTTGAAATATTTATTGGCATGACATACGGCACAGGCCAGAGTTCCGGCGGGGTGGGCGTTATGCATGGCAATTTTGGAGCTGCCTGATTTAGCGGCATCGGGGTGGCATTGTACGCAGCGCACGGTTTTTACCGCATAGTAACGGTCAGCGCCTTTAGGCTGGGTCTCGTGAAGCTCACCCGCTTTATGACAGTCGGTGCATACCATTTGCGCTTTTTCGTAATGGACATCAGCGGTAGCTCCTAATTTACCCATATACTCACCGGCGAAACGGGAGCCGTGGCAGGCGTAGCAGGTTTTATCCATGGGCGGAGTCTTCATGAAACGGTGGCGGTCAAGCAGGCCGCCCTTGGCAACTATGGGCCAGGCTACATGACATGAGCCGCAGGTGGAATGGCAGTTGGCGCAGTCTAATGCCCAGGCCGCCGGCAGCAGAGTTTTGCCCATCTTGTGCGGTTTGATGATGGTGCCGACAATGCTCTTGATACCGTTGAGCTGGTAATGCATGGAATTTTTGAAGGTAGAGGTAATATCTTCGTGGCATTCCCGGCAGACTCCCCCACCATCTTTTTCGGAAGGATCTTTTATCATGCCCTTGTGGGCCTTATCCTTATCATCGACATTCTGCCCTTTATGGCAGTTAACACAGCCGATCTGGCCATGGTTTGAGTTGACAAAATCTTTGGAAACGCCATAGATATCCCGGCCCCTCACCTGAGGGGCAGTAACGCCTCAACCAGCAATGGCGGCAGCACCCGCGGCCGCCTTGGCGCCATAACGATCCATGGCCTTGAAATCAGTGTGACACTTGATACAGGCACTGCTGGAGTTAGTTTCCTGGGCGGCAGCATTCCCTAATGGGCTGAACAGATAGACCACAAAAAGAATAATCGCCCATCTTAATTCTCCTCTCACATGCATTCTCATTTTTCTCCTCCTTCATTTGTTATAATTACAATGCTGTCTCCCTTAAAAACAGGGAAACAACGCCTAATTAAATACGTTTCGGAGACTAACACAGTGTGGTAGGTACTACAATGTGGCAAATTGTCGCAGGTGCGGTGAAATTTCTTATGGAGGGGATGAAAAAATGACTGTATAACCCGGATTTACCAAAATAGCCAGTTTGTTTTTTTCAGGCTGGTCTGGTAATAATGATGCTCCTGCAAAAAAGTTTATTAGTAATTAAAGGATGATGGACTCGTAAAAAGTCCATCACGGATATAACATGCAATCATGTTTATGAATCAGAAAATCTGGCTTGTACGTCACGGTGAGACGGAATGGGCCGCATTGGGGCGGCATACTGGAAGAACCGATATCCCCCTTACTGCCTCAGGAAAACTCCAGGGCCGGGCTCTGGCTCCCAGGCTGGCCGCTCACCTATTTGCCCTGGTTCTCTCCAGCCCCCTTCAACGTGCTGCCGAGACCTGTCGATTAGCGGGTTATGGTGAAAAAGTTGAGTTTTCCGATATGTTGTTAGAGTGGGATTACGGTCTTTATGAGGGGCGGACAACGCTGGAAATCCGCCGGGAGAAGCCTGCCTGGACGATTTGGCGCGGCGACCCGCCGGGAGGGGAGACATTGTCTCAGGTAGCCCGGCGCGCTGATAAGATTATTGCCAGGCTGACATCTGTTGACGGGGATTGTCTGCTCTTTGCCCACGCCCATATGCTGCGGGTGATTGCGGCCCGCTGGCTGACTCTGCCGCCAGGTGCTGCCCGGTTTCTGGCCTTGAGTCCGGCTTCTTTAAGTGTTTTAGGGTATGAACATGAAAGCCGGGTAATTATTAACTGGAATGATCTCTGCCATTTAACGAGTGTTCCTGGAGCGCTTACCGCGGCCGAACCTGAGCCGCCAGTGACTGACGCAGGATATCCCGCAGATCATCAATCATAAAAGGTTTCTGAATAAAACCGACTAATCCTTTACCGACAAAGCGCTGGGTGACCTCCTGCTCGTTATAGCCGCTGGCCATAATCACCTGTACGGTACTGTCAATCCGCCGCATTTCCCGGTAGGCCTCTTCGCCATCCATGTGCGGCATGGTCAGATCCATCAAAACCAGGTTGATTTCAGTGGATCTGTCCTTGAACTTTTTTACGGCCTCACGCCCGTCTGCGGCGGTAATGACTGAAAATCCCAGATGTTCAAGCATCTGACGGCCTACTGCCCGGATGGTCTCCTCGTCATCAACCAGGAGAATTAATCCTTTACCCTGCCATTTTTTGTCAAGGAGGTCCTCGTCCTTTGGCTTTATATCCAGCTTGGCCGCTATTGGAAAGATCAATTTAATAGTCGTGCCCTGGCCGGGTTCCGAGTAGATTTTGAGGGCGCCGTTATGACCGCGGACAATGCCGAGCACCGCTGCCATACCCAGTCCCCGGCCGGTAAATTTGGTGGTGAAAAACGGATCAAACATTTTGGATTTGGTCTCTTCGTCCATCCCGCAGCCGGTATCTGCTACTTCTATATAGGAATAAATGCCCTCTGAAAGCTGTTCATCAATATATGTCTCGTTAAGGTAGTCACGGTCGCATTCCATGGCGCCGGTGGTAATTGATATAATGCCTGATTTATCGTTTATGGCATCAGAGGCATTTATTACCAGATTCATAATAATCTGACGAATCTGGGTGGCATCGGCCTCAATGGGAGGAACTTTGTCGGCCAGATTAAATTTCATTACTGCCTTCTTGCTGATTGATATCTCCAGCATATGGGTCATTTCTTCAACGAGTTCGTTGCAGTTTAACTGCTGGATAACAAATTTGCCTTTACCGGAATAGGCCAGCATCTGACGGCAGAGATCGGCCGCTCTCCGTGAGGCCGATTCAATGGCCTCCAGGTTATGACGGGCGGCGGAGAAAGGTGAAATTTCAGCCAGGGCAAGATCGGCGTTGCCCAGTATGGCCATCAGCAGGTTGTTAAAGTCGTGGGCAATACCGCCGGCCAGCACTCCAAGGCTTTCAAGCTTCTGGACATGCTGCATTTGCAGTAATATCTGTTCCTTTTCTTCTGCCTCTCGTTTTTGTTCGGTGATATCCATTATAGTACCCACTATGCCGGCCACTTCACCACTGTCATTATAAAAAGAGGCCTTGTAGAGCAGGATATCGCGAATGCTGCCATCGGCATGTTCAACTTGAGTCTCATACTGCTGACGGCCGCCCTTATCCCAAAGTGACTGATCGGACTCTTCGTAAACTCCGGCTAATTTCAGAGGGCTGGTTTTCTGACTGCCGCAGCCGATTATCTCTTCACAGCTGCAGCCGACAAAGTCTGCAAAGGCAGAGTTACAGGCCAGGCATCTTCCTTTATGATCTTTGCAGAAAATAGGGTTGCGAACTGTGTCAATAATGGTGGAGAGTAAGGTCTCCTTTTCTTTAAGAGCGCTGTAGCTGGTGGTATTTTTTATGGCCACAGCCGACTGATTGGCCAGTGACTGATAGATTATTTGTTCAACTTCACTGAAAATATGGCGTTGTATCGTATGGCCTATTAAAACGCCGAAAACTTCATCTCCCAGCATCATCGGGGCGCATATGGCCGAGGTTATTTTTTTCTCAAAGACTATGGGCGGTACTGTGAAACGCTGTTCCGTCTCATGATCAATAACCATGATCATCCTCTTTTCTCTGACCACTATGGTTGACAGCCCCTGGCCCTCCAGCAGAGTATAGTTATCGACCATTGTCTGCGGAAAACCGATGGTATGGCGGATGACTAAGGAGTTATCCTGGCCGCCAATGAGCAGGAGGGTGGAAAAATCAAGGTGCAGCAAGTCCTTGGCGGTTTGGTCGCAGATACGGTAAAGTTCCTTTTTGTCGGAGGTTAAGAGCAGTTTGTGGGAAAAACTCAGCAGATCATTTAATAATTTGTCCCGATCCTCTAATTCACCGGCCAGGTCAGCCGCACGGGATGCCATATCTGTATTATTTCTCATAATTTCTTTTCGAATATCAGAGTGTTCGTATAATTATAAAAATTAATCCTGCCTGATTTCTTTTATCATGCAATTTTAGAATTTGCTATGGGAAAAAACTTATATACTGGGAGGTGTTTGGCAATTATCCGGCTGTTTGTTGAAGGCAGAAGCCGTAGCCATACGCAGCCATATGTAGTACAGGCAGTATAGCGGCATGAGGCCGCGGAAGGATATAGCTGGACGATTTCTTCCAGGGTGGTATCACCGGCTGATCAATTTTGGTGGCTTCGTAAAAAGTCCTACCCTCAAATGGGCAATTTGGTTATACTGACAAGTCGGTTGTCGGCAATAGCCGCTAATCAACTGGCCCGACCGGCTCGGCTTATTGTCCTGGATCGGCCATATTGTTTCCTTACGAGCCCAAAGAGTAATCAGGCCACAAATCAGTATAGGTAATTTATGAAAATAATTGTTAATGGTGAGGAACGGTTCCTGGAGACCGAGATTCTGATTACCGATTATGTCAGATCCCTTGATCTTGATCCGGCAACGGTGGTGGTTGAGGTCGACGGCCGGATAATCAACCGCCGGGAATATCAATCCACCCTGCTCCTTGACGGGGCCGAAGTGGAATTAATCCGTTTCATCGGAGGGGGGGCAGGATGCTGACTATTGCTGATAAGACATTCGCCTCCCGTCTCTTCGTGGGAACCGGAAAATTCTCGTCCTCTGATATTATGCGTCAGGCCCTGGAGGCCTCTGAATGTGAGATGGTAACCGTGGCTCTGCGCCGGGTTGAACTGGATGATCCCGGGGATGATATTATGCGGGCTATTGGCGGCGGGAAATTCTTTTTTCTCCCCAATACGGCCGGGGCGCGGGACGCGGCTGAGGCCGTGCGTCTGGCCCGTCTGGCCCGGGCGGCCGGGGGCGGCAACTGGCTTAAATTAGAGGTTACCCCCGATCCCCGCACCCTGCTTCCCGATCCGGTGGAGACCTTAAAGGCGGCGGAAGAACTGGTGCGGGACGGCTTTGTCGTTCTGCCCTATATCAATGCCGATCCGGTTCTGGCTCTGCGTCTGCAGGAGGCGGGGACAGCGGCGGTGATGCCCCTTGGCGCCCCGATTGGTACCAATCGGGGTCTCCTTACCCGTCCCCTTCTGGAGATTATTATTGAGCAGATGGAGGTGCCGGTGGTGGTGGATGCCGGCATCGGCACTCCCTCTCAGGCAGCAGCGGCCATGGAGATGGGAGCTGATGCCGTCCTGGTTAATACTGCCATTGCGGTGGCCGGTGATCCGGTGGCCATGGCCTCCGCCTTCGGGCAGGCGGTTATTGCCGGCCGCCGGGCCTATGAGGCCGGTCTGGGTGCCATTGCCTGCCGGGCGGCGGCCTCGTCACCTCAGACCGGACTCGAATTTCTGCGATGAATAAATTCAGCCTTCCTGATTTTAAACAATTACGGGATATGACCCGCCGGGCCGATGACGCCGCGGTTCAACAGGCCTTACGGACAAACCGGCCCGCCTTAAATGACTTAGCTGCTCTTCTGTCACCCGCTGCCGGCCGCCATATCAGCGCTCTGGCCGCTCGTTCGGCCGAGATTACCCGGCAGCGTTTCGGGTGCGCCATTCAGATTTACGCTCCGATCTATGTCTCAAATTATTGTGTTAACCGTTGTGTCTATTGTGGGTTTTCCGCCGGCAACAGGATAAAGAGGCGGGTTCTGAATATAGATGAGGCCGCGCGTGAGGCGGAGCTTCTTAAAGGCCGCGGGGTTAATCATATTCTTCTGGTTTCCGGTGAGGCTCCGGAGCGGGCTGGGGTCGATTATTTTGTGGCCCTGGCTCAGCGGCTGCGGGATCATTTCGCTGCTATTTCCATCGAGATTCAGCCTCTTGACGAGGATGAATACGCCCAACTATTCGCGGCCGGGATTACCAGCGTGGCAGTATACCAGGAAACCTATGACCGCGAGTTATATCCCACTCTGCATCTGAGTGGTAAAAAACGTGATTATGATTATCGACTCGCCACCCCGCAGCGGGCGGCGGCGGCAGGCATGCGGGAGGTCGGTATCGGCGCTTTGCTGGGCTTGAGCGATTGGCGGGCCGAGGGCATGGCTCTTGGAATGCATCTTGCCTGGCTGCGGCATCAGTTCTGGCGTACAGCCCTCACCGTTTCCTTTCCGCGTCTGCAACCTGCCGCCGGGGGGTTTACCGCTCTGCAGGTGGTTGGTGAACGGCAGTTAAGTCAGCTCCTTTTCGCCCTCCGCATTTTTGACCATGATGTGGGGCTTTTGATTTCCACCAGGGAGGAGGCTCGTTATCGGGATGGCATGCTGGGCCTGGGTCCCACCCGTTATTCGGCTGGTTCATGTACCGCTCCCGGCGGTTATAGTGATGAGCAGGAGGCTACTGAACAGTTTGAGGTCGATGATCATCGCTCAGTGGACGAGGTCTGTGCTGTTATCCGTCAGAGGGGGTTGGAACCGGTACGTAAGGACTGGGATGCCGGTTTTCAGATGGCGGCCTCCGCTTGATTTTGTATCAGTCTAATTAGAAATTTTTATTATCTTGTATCTTGTATAAGGGAGAAAAATAATGGCAGATTTAAAGAAGATGTACTCCACAATCCTTGGTGATCATTTTCCCCTGGAAATGACCATTTCTTTTGGTGACCAGCGGCTGATCTATAGAAAAAGAACCTGGAAGATAACCATGGAGGATGGCCGTGTTGATGAGCGGGGTGTGCGTTATGGCGAAAACCCCAACCAGGAGGCTGCTCTCTATGAACTGGTGAACGGTAATCTTACCCTGGGAGACTGTAAATTTATCGAGCCTGGCAACGGTCTGGTGAGTGCCATAAGCGATGAGGATATGCTCCAGGCCGGTAAACATCCCGGTAAGATTAATCTGACCGATATTGATAACGCCTTGAATATTATCAAGTATATGCCGGAGACTCCGGCGGCGGTGATCTTAAAGCATAATAACCCTTGCGGAGCTTCCCTCGGTGATTCTTTGAGCATGGCCTATGAGCGGGCCAACCGGGCCGATCGTATTGCCGCCTTCGGTGGTTGTGTGGCTTTGAACCGGGCCTGTGATAAAGCTACGGCCACAGCAATCAGCCGGAATTATCTTGAGGTAGTCGTGGCCCCTGATTTTGAGGAGGGGGCGGTTGATATTTTAAAGAGCCGTAAAAATTTACGGATTGTCAAAATTCCCCGTATGGATCGCCTGCAGGATTATGAGCATTTTCGCTATGTTGATTTTAAAAGCCTGATTGACGGCGGGATTATAGCTCAGCAGTCGGCCATTAACAGTATTCGTTCCGCGGCCGATTTAAAACCGGCGGTTACCACCTATAAAGGTAAAGAGTACAGGGTGGAGCGAGAGCCGGATCAGCGGGAGATTGACGATATGATCTTTGGCTGGGCCGTGGAGCACGGGGTCAGTTCTAATTCAGTACTCTATGTTAAGGACGGCTGTACCGTGGGGGTAGGTACTGGTGAGCAGGA
Source organism: Desulfobacterota bacterium M19 (assembly GCA_048820955.1). Lineage (GTDB taxonomy): Bacteria > Desulfobacterota > Desulfobulbia > Desulfobulbales > VMSU01 > JAADIV01. The sequence continues at coordinate 27,209 of JBMERE010000006.1, forward strand.
CAGGGTTGGAGTGGCCGAGATCGCGGTTCACAAGGCCTATATCAAATACGCCGATGCCCTTTGCTTTGATAAACACGGCATACCTTATGGTGATCTATTATTAGCCGTGGAGAAGGGCAGCCGTAAACAGTCCGAATTGGACGAGATTGATGAACAGACCAGGGCCGATAAAGCCGGTCTGGTGGGTTCGGTGATGGTCTCTGACGCCTTCTTCCCCTTCCGGGACGGGGCGGATGTCGGAATCAGGCAGGGGGTGAGCGCCATTATCCAGGCCGGCGGTTCCATGCGTGATTTTGAGACTATTGAGGCCTGCAATGAGGCTGACGTGGCCATGAAGTTCACCGGTCAGCGCTCCTTTAAACATTAATCCGGTGATTAGACGGGGAGGGGGGATCAGTGCCCTGGGAGAGGTACTGAGCGGTTATACCCGGCGCCGTAACTGGCAGCGTCAGCTTGGTCTTAACCAGGTGTTTCTTTTCTGGGAGGAGGTGCTGGCCCCCGAGATAACCGCTCACGCCCGTCCCATGGTGATTAAGGGGGATACTCTATGGCTTGAGGTCTCTGATCCGGTATGGAGTCAACAGCTCCAATTTGAGACCAGAACCATTCTTCAATGTCTGAATGGTCGTTTAGCCGCCCTGTCCGATGGAGAATGCGACAATTTACAGCTGCGGAATATTCGCTTTAAACTCTGCCACGGCCCCTGGCGGGTGGCAGCTGAACCCAAAGAGTCCCCTCCTCCTCCGGGGCCGGTTGATGCCGCCCGTCAGGCTGAATTTAATCAGCTGACTGCCGGCATAGAGGACAAGGATCTCCGCAAGACCCTGCGGCGTTTGTGGCTGATTATGGAGTTGGGAAATATGAGGCGGAAGGTTGAGGCCGGGTAGGCCTTTGGGCATACAAGCCTGACAACAACACGGAGGGAAAAACCGATGATATTGAACATATTGCTTGAAGCAAGTGAAGATGGCGGATACACCGTGATCGTCCCGGCTTTGCCAGGCTGTATTTCCGAGGGGGAGACGAAACAAGATGCAATCAATAATATCAAGGAAGCAATCGAACTTTATCTGGAACCGGTGGATGATGACTTGCTGGCCCTGCCAAATGCTGAGATATTGGAACTGGCGGTATGAGCAAGGTTCCCAGTCTGAATTATGATAAAATCATCAGAGCATTGCAGAGGGATGGTTGGGTTGTGGTTCGGCAGCGAGGCTCGCATGTGCGGCTGCAGAAGCACATGCATGATGAAGTATTGAAAATTACTGTTCCGGCGCACAAACCGGTCAAGCGATCAACATTGTCACACATCTTGAAGCAGGCTCGGATGTCTTTGACTGATTTTTTGGAGAGGGTATGAACGTAAAAATTAAGCTGGCGTCTCCCTTGATTTTCTTGTGATTTTCCCCCCTGTTTTTTAGAAAAACCCCTGTTTATGGGATATAAATGCAGTATAATCAACCGGATATCGTGGAAAGCGGAAGGCTGAGGCCGGGTAGGTTTATGGGGCGCTTACCTCTTCTCTGGTAAAAAAATCAATGAGCTTTATAATTATTCTGTAAAAGGGAATTTCGGCGGCCTCTTTTACCTGCTTGGCAAAGGTAGTAAACCAGGGCCGGAAATAGACCTTTAAAAATTCCTGCTCTTCCGCTGTCATATTGTTTGCGGTGAGTAAACTCAGGAATTCCAGTTCATTGACAATATGATCTGCTACCTCATAGTCATCGGCCAGGTCAAAGCCGTTACGGCGGTAAAAATTTCTTACCTCATCGGTTGATTCGTTGAGCAGAGTACCTGATTCGCTCAAATAAACGGAGCCGTAGGGAGAGGCGTAAACACCGCCCGCGGCGCTGATAAAAAGTCGGGTATGCTCAACCTGGATAATCTCAAGATCATGGGGTGAGGCTGGGTCAAAGCTCAGAGCCGCGGCCTCATCCTGCCATTGAAGTGAATTAAGAAGCTCTAAAAGCTGTTCTTTAAAAATCTCATTCAGCCATTCTGCTTCCGGGTAGCGCATGGCCTGAGCCAGGAAACGATAAATGACGCTTAATTGTTTGTTTTCGGTCATGTTATTATCTTCTCTGAAATTTAATATTTAATATTTAATATTTAATATTCTGCTTTTCCAGTTATCAGTGCTGCGGGGTGTTTCGGGTTGTATTAGCTGATACCGGCCGTCGATGACCTCTGTTAGACCCTCCTCTTCGCGGGCTGCCGTGTTTATAATGCCTGCTGCCGCCCTGCCCCTTATTCTTCTTGGCGGCAGGTTTGCCTGTGCCTCTGGGAGGGGGTACTAATAACTCGTCGTCGGGATAGACACATTTCAGCTTGTGGTCAATATATTTTTCAATATCCGGCAGATAAAAAGCCGCCTCTTCATCGGCAAAGCTGATGGCTGTCCCGTGATGACCGGCCCGGCCGGTACGGCCGATGCGGTGGACATAATCCTCCGGCTCATAGGGTAGAAAATAATTAAATACATGACTGATTCCATCAATATGGATACCCCGTCCAGCCACATCTGTGGCTACCAGCACTTTGAGCCGGCCGTTTCTGAAATTTTCCAGGGTGGTCATTCTTTTTTTCTGGGCTACGTCACCTGAGAGCATGTCGCAGCTTATATTATTGCGGGTCAGACGTTCTGTAAGCCGTCTGGTTTCGTCGCGGCGGTTGGTGAAGACCAGTACCTTGTCCAACTTACGGCCGACTACCATATTATATAAAATATTGTATTTTTCCTCAGCTGTGGCGAGGTAGATAATCTGCTCCACCGTATCCACCGCGATATCCTCCGCAGCGACTTCAACCTTAATGGGATTTTTACACCATTGGCTGGCGAGACGCTGGACATCGGTGGTTATAGTGGCGGAGAACATCAGGGTCTGACGTTCTCCCCTGGCAGGGGTACTGTTGACAATGCGCCGGACATCGGGGATGAACCCCATATCAAGCATGCGGTCGGCCTCATCAATGACCATGGTTTTTACGGCGCTTAGATCGACAATCCGGCGGCGTTGAAAGTCAATGAGCCGCCCTGGAGTGGCGGCCAGAATATCAATGGGCCGCCCTTCAATTTCCCGCTGCTGCTTTTCGTAATCCATGCCGCCGAAGACGGCGCCGATATTCAGGCGGCAGTATCTGGCCAGATCCTGCCCGTCTCTGGCTATCTGCATCACTAATTCCCTGGTGGGGGCAATTATCAACGCCCTTGGCGCGCCTTTTCGGCGTTTGACGTTCTTGTCTGCAAGCAGGGAGCACATGACGGCAATCAGAAAGGCGGCCGACTTTCCGGTACCAGTCTGGGCCTGGCCGATGGCATCTGCCCCCTTCATAGTCTGGGCAATGGTCTCGGCCTGAATGGGGGTGCAGTATTGAAAGCCGAGATCGGCAATGGCGTGCATAAGTTCCAGGGGCAGGTTGAGGTCATGAAAACGGGTTTTACCGGGTTCTGGAACTACTTCAAACTTTTTGATATCCCACGGCGCGGTCTTGGTTCCGGAGGATGTCTTTGGACGGCGATATTTCTTTTCAGCTGGTTTTCCGGCGGGATGTTCATGAACCTTAACCGGCCTGGCCGCTGTTTTTTGAGGAGCCGCAGCCTCTTCCCTGTCTGAGACAGAATGACGTCCGGTGTTGTCTGTGCTTAATTTAACCCGCATCAATTTAAAAAGTCTCTTTATCATTATCAATCCATATAAGATGAAGGCGGAATGCCGAAAATAGATAATTTGTCGTACCTGAGCATGAATGATGGTGTCGTAGTTAACATGCTTGTCGTTAAACGAAAGTAAGCGCCTCATAAACCACACGCTTACAAACGAAAAGTCCATTACGAATACTAACATTTAAAAGCTCAGGGGGCAATTGAATGCTGTAATTATTCCTGATCGGACGGCGGACGGCGTGTTGTACTGATAAACATCTGCAACACATAGATAATCCAGGCACAGAGCCAGATTACCGCCCCGAGACGCCAGTTTATGAAGGGGGTTACAAGGAGGGTAATAAGAATGATCCAGGCGCTGAATTTACGAATAGTCATAGCAGTTTAAGCCGGAAGCGTTTTATGGTCAAGCCCTGATCCGGGGCGGTTAATGGTGATGACTCATTGTTTAGTGTAGTCTTTTGGTCTTGCCGGAATAGTTACATGTTAACTGCGATTCAATTAAAGATAATGTGAAATTTTTTTATTTATGAGGTATCTTCCTGTCGATAAATTAACAATAAAACATGTTTTTCAGGAGAAACTATGAATAGACCATTAGGAATTACCGTCAGTCGTTATATTCTGGATATTCAGCGCCTGCATCCCGAGGCCACCGGCGAGTTGTCCGGTCTGCTCTCAGAGCTTATTGTGGCTGCCAAAACAATCTCCGCGGAGGTCAATATGGCTGGCCTGGCTGATATTATCGGACTCTCCGGTAAGGTAAACGTCCAGGGAGAAAATGTCCAGAAAATGGATGAATTTGCCAATAATACCATTAAGCGGCGGATGTCCCGCTGCGGTTATCTCTGTGCCATCGCCTCTGAAGAGGAGGATGATGTGGTACCGGTGGCCGAGGGTTATGAGGGCAAATATACCCTGGCCGTTGATCCCTTAGACGGCTCGTCTAATATTGACGTTAATGTCAGTATCGGCACCATCTTTTCCATCCACCGCCGTCGTTCTTCTCTGACCACGGGGCAGGGTACCCTGGAAGACTTGCTGCAGAAAGGCTCTGAGCAGGTGGCGGCCGGTTATATTATCTATGGCTCAAGTACCATGTTAGTCTTTACCACCGGCGATGGTGTGCAGGGTTTTACCCTGGACCCCAGTGTCGGAGAATTTTATCTGTCTCACCCCGACATGAAGATTCCGGAGCGGGCTAAATACTTCAGTATTAACGAGGGTAACAGCCGATTCTGGGACGAGGGTATAAGCCGTTATATCGATTATGTCAAAGAGGTGGATGAGGCTGACGGCCGGCCGTTAAGCGCCCGTTATATAGGTACTCTGGTCTCTGACTTTCATCGAAATCTCATTGCCGGCGGTATATTCCTCTACCCTAAGGATAAAAAGAATCCGCAGCTGCCTAATGGTAAGCTCAGGCTGCTTTATGAGGCAGCCCCTTTTGCCTTTCTGGCTCAGCAGGCCGGCGGCCGGGCCATAACCGGCGACGGCCGCAATATTTTAAATATTGAACCGGAGTCTCTGCATCAGCGGGTGCCTCTCATTATCGGCAGCAGGCGTGATGTGGATATGGTGGAAAATTTTCTTCTGGGCCGGGTTTAACTTTTCAGGTGTCCTGATTTTTCTCTGTGCCGCCTAAACTGAGCTGAGAAAAATCGGGACGGTTGCAGCAATGTAAGCGCCTCATAAATCACACGTTTTAGCATACGATCATGGTTGTACCGCTGACTTTATAACATCTCGGAATGTAGCGGTACGACGACGATCGTATGCGAGCGTTTCAGGGTGTTCATGGAGTGTTTACTTTTCTTTTGTTCCAGCTGTCCCGCAGACTTACTGTTCGATTAAAAACCGGCAGTCCCGGTTTATGATCGAACGGGTCGGTATAAAAATATCCCTGGCGCTCAAACTGGTAATGCTGTCCGGCTGCCGCCTCTCCTAAAGAGGGTTCGAGGATACAATCTGTGAGAACCTCAAGGGAAGCTGGATTGAGATTGGTCTTGAAATCATCCACTCCGCTCTCTGGATCTTCCACTTTAAACAGGCGGTCATACAGCCGTACCTGGGCCTTGATTCCGTGGCGGGCCGATACCCAGTGGATGGTGCCCTTGACCTTACGGCCGTCAGGAGCGGTACCGCCGCGGCTGGCCGGGTCATAGGTGCAATGTACCTCTAATTCCCCGGTTGTCTCGTTTTTTTCAAGTCCTGTGCAGGTGACGAGATAGGCGAAGCGCAGCCGTACCTCCCGGCCGGGAGTAAGCCTGAAAAATTTTCTGGGTGCTTCGGCCAGAAAATCACCCTCCTCAATATAGAGTTCCCGGCAAAAAGGCACCATTCTATTCCCCATTTCCGGTTTCTTTGGATGATTCATGGCCTCAAGCTCTTCTTCCATCTGTTCGGGATAATTATCAATGATGAGTTTCAGCGGTCTTAAAATTCCCAGGGCTCTGGGGGCCGATTCGTTTAATTCCTCCCGCATGCAGTTTTCCAGAATCCCCATATCAATGCGGCTGTCTTTTTTGCTGATGCCGATCATGGCGCAGAAGGCGCGTATCGCGCCCGGCGGGCAGCCCCGCCTCCGGAGTCCTGAGATAGTGAGCATTCGCGGATCATCCCAGCCTTCCACCAGCTGTTCTTCCACTAATTGCAGGAGTTTACGCTTACTCATTACTGTATAGGTAAGATTAAGCCTGGAAAACTCAATTTGCCGGGGGCGGTGTCTGGTCCGCAGCTTTTCTAAAAACCAGTTATACAGAGGGCGGTGATCCTGAAATTCCAGGGTGCAGAGTGAGTGGGTAATTCCTTCAATGGCGTCGGAGAGGCAATGAGCGAAATCGTACATGGGATAGATGCACCACTTGTTACCGGTTCGGTGATGGCTGAATTTTTTGATCCGGTAGATGGCTGGATCACGCATATTGAGGTTGGGCGAGGCCATGTCTATTTTGGCCCGCAGGACGTGACTGCCTTCACTGAACTCTCCAGCGCGCATACGGCGGAAGAGATCAAGATTCTCCGTGATGGAACGATGGCGATGGGGACTGTCGCGCCCCGGTTCAGTGAGGGTGCCGCGGTATTGACGGATCTCATCGGCGCTTAAATCGCAGACATAGGCCAGCTCCAGCTTGATCAGCTGTTCGGCGTATTCGTAAAAACGCTCAAAATAATCAGAGGCGTAAAAGAGTTTATCTCCCCAGTTAAACCCAAGCCATTTAACATCTTCCATAATGGATTCGGCATATTCGACTTCCTCTTTCGCGGGGTTGGTATCATCAAAACGCAGATGGCAGATTCCCCCGGTGTTTTCCGCCGCTACCCCGAAATTAAGGCAGATGGATTTGGCATGGCCGATATGAAGATAACCATTGGGCTCCGGTGGAAATCTCGTTACCACCCGGCCTTCATTTTTGCCGGCCGCGAGGTCGGCGGCGATTATGTCACGGATAAAGTCTTTGTGTTCAGTCATTTTTTATATTTGAGGTTAGAAGAGTGGTTGTTCGCTCACGAATTATAGATGATGGGTGCGATTTCAACAGTTGCATAGCCGCCTGTCCCGGCTCACTGTCCAGCAGGCTGGTGATACTGCGCAGGATCTCCAGATTTTGAACCGTATCATTGGGATATTCAAGAGCGCATTCAGCTAATGGTATAGCCGCCTCTTGATATTTTTTATTTCCCAGGCTTATTATGGCCCCCATCCGCACCTCTGATATCGGATGCCGCAGGGCATGAACAAGTTGTTCTTCATAGCTCGTATTTTCTTCCCACCGGCTGATGTTGGTCTCGCAAAAGGGGCATAGTTCTGTACTTCCCGGAATTTTTTGAAAGCATGACGGACAAAAGTAAGTCAGCATCCGTCAGTTAAGATCATAAAGAGGCGCTGTCTTGTGGCGCAGGCGGTTAACCATACGCTTCCTGCCGATGGCCTCAGCTACCTCAAACATACTGGGCCCGGCGAGACGACCGGTGGTGACGGCCCGGGCTCCGTTAATCAGGATACCGGGTTTGATGCCTAATTCTGCGGCCATATTCCTCATTGCCGCCTCTATGGTATCATGGTTGTATTCCGGCAGAGTCTCTAAACGATCCGCCAGATCCACAAGCCAGGTCTTTAACTCCTCGTGTTTCAGAACATTTTTACGTACCGCCTTGGCCTCGAATTCATAGTCTTCGGCAAAATAGGCCCGGCCCATCTCGGCAAAGTCATTTAAGGTATGAAAGCGGCTGCGAATTAAATCCACGGTATTGATAAACCACTCCCGGCGGCTGCCGTCATAGTTGTCCTGCCATAGTCCGGCAGTCCGCAGTCTTTCTTTGACCAGGGGCGCAAGTTCGGTCATGGGCATGGTGCGCAGATAATGCTCGTTGATACTGATAGCCTTGGGATCGGTGAAGAATTTGGGGTTGTCCTTCTGATAATTAAAGATGGAATTGGCCTTGTTTATTCGTTCAAGAGAAAAGGCCCTGATCATTTCTTCCCGGGAAAAAATTTCCTGATTATCGGTGGTGGACCAGCCCAGCAGAGCTAAAAAATTACATAAAGCCCAGGGTAGAAATCCCCGTTGCTGATAAAATTGTACCGCGACAATTTCGCCGTGGCTGCGTTTGGATATCTTGGCCTTCTTTAAATCCAGGGTCAGAGGCATATGGGCGAACTCCGGCACTTCAGCCTTTAGAGCCCGGTAGATAAGAATCTGGCGGGCGGTATTACCGAGGTGATCCTGGCCGCGGATGACGTGACTGATGCGGTCACGAATGTCATCCACTACATTACAGAGCAGATACAGGGGCTTACCGTTGGAGCGGACAATAACAAAGTCCTCAATATCATTGTAGGTACGGCTGATGACACCGAGGACATGATCGTTGAAACTTACGCTGCCCGGGGTCTGACGATCAACTTTGAAACGGATCACATAGGGCAGGCCCCGGGCCTCCTTTGCCGCTGTTTCCCCGGCAGTTAAATTACGGCAGCAGCCGTCGTATTTGTAGTCGCGTTTAGCGGCTAAAGCTGTCTCCCGCTTGTGATCCAGTTCCTCTCTGGTGCAGAAACATTTATAGGCCAGGCCCTCATCCAGAAGCCGCTGGGCTGCCGCCTTATGTTCATGGGTAAAGGCGGTCTGGAAATAGGGGCCTTCATCCCAGTTGAGTCCCAGCCATTTAAGCCCCTGCAGAATACCGTCGATGGATTCCTGAGTGGAACGTTCGGTATCGGTATCCTCAATGCGGAGGATGAGCTTACCGTTATGTTTCCGGGCATAGAGCCAGTTGTAAAGAGCGGTTCTGGCGCCGCCGATATGGAGGTAGCCCGTGGGGCTGGGTGGAAAACGTACACGTACTTCGGACATTATTTTCTCCTTGTTCTTCTTATAGTGGCAAAACTTTATAATTTACTCAAATCAGGCCAAAAATGCCACTGCTTATCCAGTTAATAATTTTATTTGACCCGGCGGTCTTTTTATTCATATACTCTTAACATGCGGCACAGCCGCAATAAGCTAAGAAGATCATTGGCAAAGATTAAACTCAGACCGGATTTTTCCCATATATTTACGATGAATTTTGCCCGCAAAATAGAAATTTTACTGGTTGATGACTCCAATATTAACTTAGCTCTTATGAAGGAGGCCTTGAGCGATTATAAAACTATGGCGGTGGATAATGGTTTAGACGCGCTGCTGGCCGCGGCAGAATTACGGCCTGGTCTTATTCTGCTCGATATTCAGATGCCGGTTATGGACGGTTATGAAGTCTGCCGTAAATTAAAAGCTGCCAGGAAAACTCGTAATATCCCTATTATCTTTATAACTGGTCTCATTGATCCGGATGACGTGGCCAGAGGGTTCAGAGCGGGGGCGGTGGATTATGTCACCAAACCATTTGATTTTACCGAGGTTCGAGCCCGTATAGGCACGCAACTGGCTCTGGCCAAGGCCCGTTATGAGCTCATGGAGCAAAACAGGGTCTTAGCGCAACGGGTGCGTGAACAGCAGATTGATGCCGCCCTGGCCAGTCGGATAATCAGATTTATTAATGGTGACTGCCCGCGTTATGTCGATATCAACAATAACCTCTCACTTTTTATTCGCTCTTTCAGGGTACCCTGCCATCTGGAGGGAGGGGATCATTATCTGCTGCGAACCATGGGCGATTCTCCAGCTGAACAGCGGACGATCATCAGCCTGAAGGATCAGTCCGGTCATTCTGTAAATTGTATGTTGCGCAGCATTGTTACTGACCTGTTGCATAATTCTCTGCTTGACAGTATGCCGGCTGCTGATTGTGCTGATATCTTCAGTCATTTAAATGAGCGTATCTGCCGGTCAAATTTTTTTGCCGGGGATGATTTCTGTACCGCGGTGAGCGCTGAAATAGATCATCGCAGTCTGAAATTACTTCATGTGAGCGCTGGTCACCCTCCCATTATTCTCATTCGCGGCCAGGATGTGAGAGGTTTATCTGACGGGGAATTAAATAATCTGCCGCTGGCTGTGGTTCCGGGGGTGAAGTATCAGGCCGGTGAGGTGCAGTTGCGTCCGGGTGATAAACTTATTTTTTATACCGATGGTCTGAACTCGCTGGGCCGGCAGGGTTTACCTTTGCGCTTGCAGGAACTGCTTGAACTGGTGAGAAAAATTATCCAGGCTCAGCCTGCCATGACGGTAAACAATCTGCTGAATGATTTGTTGCAGCGTTTGTGGGGGGATGAAGGCAGCCGGCGGCGGGAAGACCTGGAAGATGATCTTTCACTTCTTATTATAGAAATAGAGGACAGCAGCGGGGCGGCGGTACAGGAGTTGCGGCCGGCGGATTTTGGAGATATTGATGAATTAGTGAATGTGGTGCGCTCTCAGCTGCCGCCGGAGGTTTGTGGCTCGTGCCAGCAGATAGCGGTGAGCGAGGCTGTTCTGAATGCCTGGCGTCATGGCAGTTCGGAAAATCCATCCCGGTCTATCTTTCTGCGCTGCTGGCAGGGCAATGACTGGAATATGGAAATCACTGACAGCGGGCCGGGTTTTGATCCGGATAAAATACCTGATCCACTTGAACCTGCTAAAATCTCCAATCTGACAGGCCGGGGGATATTCTCCATGCGAAAATTCTGCTCGGCGGTGCGTTGGCGGGATGGAGGGCGTAAGGTTGTGCTGTCATTCGGGAATTAGAAGGAAGCTCAAAACAAGCATGTTAACTATGGGGCAATCACCAGTAAATAAAATAAAAATCTTCACCAGGAAAGGGGGAATAACATGACCATTGAGACTGCAGTTACCCAAAAGGAAAATGAAACTGAAATCATGATTACCGGAGAGTTGGATGAGCAGGGGGCTGAACAGCTGAAGGAAGCCTTTACAACTCTACTCGGTAAGGCTCCGGCAGCTGTTAAAATTAATCTGATTGGTATCGAAATTATGGGGAGTTCGGCTATTGGTAAGATATTATTGTTCTATAAAAATTTTACTGTGGGCGGGGGCAGTCTGAGCGTAATTAATCTGGCCCCGCATCTTCTTGAGCTTTTTAAAGAGCTTAAATTAGACAGTCTGTTTCCCATCGCCGGCCGTTGAGGTGTAAGCAGCAGACAAAAAAGGAGAGTAAAGAGAGATGAGATGGCATAATTTAAGTTTGGGCCGCAGGATGGCCATAAATTCCGGGCTGCTGGTTGCTTTTACCATAATCATCGGAACCGTTTCCGGGCTGGAGTTACGGAGTATGGGCGGCAGGGCTCTGTCCCTTGCCTGGCTGGTTTTCGCGCTGACCACCTTTATCGCCCTCGTGGGCGGAGCGTTGTCCTGGTTTAATGTCAGAGGCGCCTCTTCGGTGCTGGATAAAATAGCCATGGGTATTGAAGAAAATGCCTTGCAGGTGGCAGCCGCGGCTGGAGAGGTGAAGGCTGTGAGCCAGACCCTGGCTCAGAATGCCTCAGAACAGGCGGCCACTGTTGAGCAGACTTCCGCCTCTCTTGAGGAGATGACAGCCATGAGCCGGCAGACTGCTGAATTAAGCGCCGGTTCTGAGGCCCTGATGAATGAAAATCTGGAAAAATCCGCTCAGTCCTTAAAGTCTCTGGTAACTCTGACTCGTAACATGGAGGAGATAGAACGGGACAGCGGTAATATCAGAGCCATAATCAATACTATTGACTCCATTGCTTTTCAGACCAATCTGCTGGCCTTGAACGCGGCAGTGGAGGCGGCCAGAGCCGGTGAGGCCGGGGCCGGGTTCGCGGTGGTGGCGGACGAGGTAAAGAACCTGGCCGGACGTACGGCTGAAGCGGCTCAAAGTACCAGGGAGCTGTTAGACGGTAATGTGGCTAAAATCAGCAGGAGCGCCGAGGCCTTAAAGGAGGTTAATGATGATTTTGAGCATATAATTACCTCGGCCACCGGGATAGGGGATAAAACAACCGCTATCAGTCGAGCCAGTGCGGAACAGAGCCGTGGAATTGATGAGATAACCAACGCTGCCGTTGAACTGGATAAAATAACTCAGAATATGTCTTCTACTGCCATTCATTCGGCGGATTCGGCTGACAGGCTGACAGCTCAGTCGGAGGAAATGGGACTTATGGTGGGCAGTCTGATGAGCCTGGTACGCGGAGCCGGGAGTGATTCCGGTATTGTTATCAGCGCTCCCAAAAACAAGGTTACCTGCTGGGAGATGCTTAATTGTCCAGCTGAGAGGAGGGATAACTGCCCGGCTTATCCAGACAAGGGCGGCCAATGCTGGACGGTAACCTCCACCCTCTGCGGCGGCAGGGAGCAGGGCTCATATCGTGAGAAGATGGCCGGCTGTCGTAAATGTAATGTCTATGAAGCGGCTTACAGCAATAAAGGAGGGGCGCAAAGCGGCACTGTATGCTGGGAGGTAATGAACTGTCCGGATAAGCGCCGCAAGAGCTGCCCGGCCTACCCTGAACACGGTGGAGACTGCTGGATGGTTACCGGTACCCAGTGCGGCGGCACAGAGCAGGGCACTTACCGTGAGAAGATGGCCAACTGCCGCCGGTGCGAAACCTATAAACAGGTTAACAACAAGCCGGTTGTGCAGCTCCCCGATTTGCGGGGATAAGAACCGGGGAACCTGCGCTTACCATTCGTGCGTCTTAGAGAACTATAATTCTCTAAGACGCTGACGGCTCTCCTTGATCTTGTTTAGAGCCGTCTCGCCGGCGGCGGCCTTTTCTTCTTCTTTGGCGATTACCTCGGCCGGGGCATTGCTTAGAAATTTCCTGTTAGCCAGTTTCCCCCTGGTACGCTGCATCTGGTTCTCTATCTTTTTCTGTTCCCGGTCAAGTTTTTTCAGCTCTCTCTCCACGTCAATGATACCGCTCATGGGGACAAATATCTCAAAATTGCCGAAAATGTAAGAAGCCGCCCCTTTGGGGCACTGAGCATGAGCCTCAATCCGGAACTCAGTTACTCGTGTCATGGCGGTGATGTGGGCGGCATATAGTTCAAGCTGCTGTCGTTCATCGGCGCTGCCGCCGCTGACAATGGCCGTAATCTCCATAGTGGGATGAATCTGCATCTCGCTCCTGATATTTCTTATTCCGCCGATTATGCCCATGAGCAGATTACAGGTTTCCTCAATGGAGGTTGATTTCCAGGCTGGATCAGGTTCGGGGAATGACTCGGTCATCAGGGTATGACGTTCGCCGGGCAGGGCGTGCCAGATTTCCTCGCTGATGAAGGGGGATATGGGGTGGAGAATTTTGATACTGGTTTCCAGAACCGTAAGCAGAACCGCCCGGCTTTGGGCTTTTTCTGCCGCGCTGCCGTTATAGAGGGCTGGCTTGATCCACTCGAGATACCAGTCACAGAACTCATGCCAGATGAATTGATAGACTGCTGAGGCCGCCTCGTTGAACTGGAAGTTGTCCAGGGCCCGCTGGTAGGCGGCAACCGCCGCCGTCAGCCGGCTTAATATCCACTTGTTGAGTAGAGATAATCGGGGGTAATCAAAATCAACTGTTTCGGCATCTACATGCATAAGGGCGAAACGGGCCGCATTCCAGATTTTATTGATAAAATGGCGATAGCCCTCAATTCTGTCTTCTGAAATACGGATATCCCGTCCCTGAGCGGCAAAGGCGGTAAGGGTGAAACGGAAGGCGTCGGTGCCGTATTTATCCATGACAATTAAGGGATCCATGACATTGCCTTTGGACTTGCTCATTTTCTGACCGTTGGCGTCGCGTACCAGGGCGTGGAGGTAGACATCCTTAAAGGGAGCTTCGCCCTTGAAATGAAGACCCATCATAATCATGCGGGCCACCCAGAAGAAAAGGATATCAAAGCTGGTGATGAGAACCGAGGTGGGATAAAAATATTGCAGCTCCCTGGTATCATCAGGCCAGCCCAGGGTAGAGAAGGGCCATAGCCCGGAGCTGAACCAGGTGTCTAAAACATCGGTTTCTCTTTCCAGTTTGGGGCTGCCGCATTTGGGACAGACGATGAGGTCTTCATCGGATACCGACAGCTCACCGCAGTCCGCGCAGGTCCAGGCCGGGATCTGGTGTCCCCACCATATCTGCCGGGAGATGCACCAGTCCCTGATATTATACATCCAGTCATAATAGGTGTTTTCCCAGGACTTGGGATGGAGGTGGATTCTGCCGTCTTTCACGGCGGCGATGGCATCTTCGGCAAGGGGTTTAATGGAAACAAACCACTGCTTGGACAATCGGGGTTCCACCACCGTATGGCAGCGGTAGCAGGTGCCGACACCGTGTTCATAATCTTCAATACTTTCCAACAGCCCGGCGGCCTCTAAATCTTCAACAATCCGGGCCCGACATGCGAAGCGCTCCATACCCATATACTTACCGGCCTGCTCGTTCATCACCCCGTTATCATCCATAATAACCAGGAGGGGCAGATCATGGCGGCGGCCAATCTCAAAGTCATTAAGGTCATGGGCCGGGGTAACCTTCAGAGCTCCGGTGCCGAACTCTCTTTCAACATGAGTATCAAAAATAAGCGGTATTCTGCGGTTGACAAGTGGCAGAATTACCGCCTTCTCGGCCATTTTATTATAGCGCTCGTCATCGGGATGTACGGCCACTGCCGCGTCGCCTAACAGGGTCTCCGGCCGGGTAGTGGCCACCGTCAGATAGCCGTCACCTGCGGCAAAGGGGTAGCGGATATTATAGAGCTTGCCCGCCGTAGGTTCATGCTCCACTTCAAGATCGGAGAGGGCGGTGTGGCAGCGGGGGCACCAGTTGATGATATAGTCACCCTTGTAGATCAGCCCTTCTTTGTAGAGGGTGGTGAAGACCTTGCGTACCGCTTTAGACAGCCCTTCATCCATGGTGAAACGCTCCCGGTCCCAGTCGCAGGAACAGCCTAAGCGTTTGAGCTGATTAATAATCTGGCCGCCGGATTCGGCCCGCCATTTCCAGACCCGTTTGATGAACTCCTTACGGCCCACGGCGTGGCGGTCGGTGCCTTCAGCAGCTAACTGTCGTTCCACTACATTCTGGGTGGCAATGCCGGCATGATCGGTACCAGGTACCCAGAGGACGTTCATACCCTGCATCCGACGGTAACGAACCAGGATATCCTGCAGGGTGTTATTTAAGGCGTGACCTATATGGAGTACTCCGGTGACGTTGGGCGGGGGGATAACAATGGAAAAAGATTCCCGTCCCTCGATCATCTGGGCGCTGAACGACTTTTTATTTAACCATTCCTGGTACCAGCGCTCTTCTACTTCGTGAAATTCATAGGACTTGGACAGCTCGGCGGCCTCGTCTGTTTTGTTATTACTTGTCATTGGTCTATATATTCTGGGGGTGAAAGTTTTATAATGCTGCCTGGACGAAAATCTTTTTAAGATGCCGCTTTTTAGTGGAGATGTCAAGCTCTGACTTGCCAGGGAAGATGAAAACGGCGGGCTGGGCGCAGGGTTGAAGGGCTTACGTTTAAAGACAGCCGGGCGGGTAGAAGGTTTACTTTATAATATCTCGGAATGTGTAAGCGCTCCACAAACTATGCGAGGGGTTCAGGGAGCGCTTACTGGAGGCCGGTAATTTTACTGCCGAGAGCGACGCGGGGTGCCATTATTATTTTTTGTCGGTGTACCGGCAGTAATCTCATGCTCCCCAAGCTCCTGCTCGCCGCTGATAAGCCAGCGGCCGGCAGTCTTCTGCAGAATAAGCTCTTTGCGGCTTTGATCAGAAAAATTTGATGAGGAGTATTCCTGATCAAAGATAAGTCGTAAACGATTATCCGGCAGAGGGTGAATCTTTAAGTTTTTAATGGAGATATCAATCCAGCTTTTGCCGCGGTTGCGAATGCTTTTGGCGTTTTTCCAGGCCTGGTGGCCAAGGAATTTAGTACGAAAGGACTGTGCGTAATGGGCGAAATAAGGTTTTAAATTGCCGCCGGCCGATTTCTTCCAGGCCAGCAGCCAGCTCTTTAAAAAATCGTTTATTTCGGCTCTAATATGGTCATTTATGATTATTGCTTTTTGTGTACTGGCGGCGGGCTTCTGCCGGTTTTCCCGGAGTTGAACCGTGGTCGCAGTAACTCCTGACCGGCTGTCTGCGATATTAGGGTGATTAACGGCCGGTGGTGTGGCAGGTTCGCGTCGGGGCGGTTTTTTTAACTGATAGCCGATGAAAATTATAATGACAATTGTCAGCACAACCGTCACTGTAATTCCGCTTGAGTTTTTGCGGGGCTGGGAAGGCGAATCGGTCATTGAGGCTCCAGTTTAAGTGTGCGCACGCCAGGCACCCCTGAAACTTCTGCATACGAGCATGGTCCTATGCTAAAATGTGGTTTATGGGGCGCATACAAAAGTACTGACCTGATTACGGCCGTTTTCTTTGGCCTGACGCAGGGCGGTACCGGCATGACTGATTATCTGTTCCGTGGTGTTGGCGCTGTGTTTATCAAGCTCGGCAATTCCCAGGCTCAAAGTACAGTTTATGCGTTGACCATTAATGTGTACAGTTTGCTGTTCCATAGCCTTGCGGATACGCTCGGCAATTTTGCCGGCGGTGTCGATTGTGGTATTCGGCAGTATAAAGATGAATTTTTCACCACCGTAGCGAGCCGGGGTATCGTAGTCTCTGGTATGCTGCAATAATATTTTCCCCACCATAGTCAGAACTTCATCACCGGCCTGATGACCAAATGTATCGTTTACCTTTTTGAAATAATCAATATCAATCATTATGCAGCTTAAAGTTTCTTCAAGCCGCAGAGCCTTTAAAAGTGCCAGCTCAAAGATATGCATTAGAAAACAGCGGTTAAAGACGTGGGTCAGTTGATCCTTGGTCACCAGATCCTTAATCTTCAAGCGCATATTCTCAAAGTTTAAGGTTAGATCACCTATTTCGTCATTACTTGGTTTAATTTCAAGTTCGCCGGTATAGTTAAAGGTGATACTGTCTTTGATTGATTTGTTTAAACGCTGCACTGGACGTACAATACGCTGGGCGATTATGAGAATAACCCAGACAGAACACCAGGCCACGATGAACAGGGCGGTAATTATTCTGTTCCTTAAAGTATTAAGCCGGGCCTGGTAAAAGGAAGGTGGTATTAAAAAACTGACCCGGCTGTTGAATAACTGTTGCCGCGGCTGGTAAATCCGGCCCCAATCCTCTAATATACCGTCTTTGGTTAAGGCGGTCTGAATCCGGGAGAACTCAGGTGGTTTAAACTTACTGTCCCTGCCTGTCGTTGAGACTGGCGGCATGAGGAGTTTGTTACCCAGGCTCAGGTAGATTACAGAGCCCCTGATAGTCGTGAGGGAACTTATAAATTTGCTCAGGGCCTGTTCATTTATTTCCGTCACGAGGGCGATTTTGTTATTTTTATTATTTCTGTCAGTTAACGCGGGCAGTGCGAAAACCAGGTATATATGATCATGGGACTGAAACCAGAAACCGTCTTTCCCAGGGGCTGAACTTGTCAGTTTGTCTGCCAGATCGGAGGTATTGCCCCCGGTTGACAGGGGGATGATCTCGGCGGGATTGTTCCGGTAAAGATAGAGGGAATTTATGAAAGGTATCTTGTCTGTTATTTCCCGCAGTTTATCCAGTGCTCTGGTATCTAAACCCTGATGCAGGAGGAGATGGTTGATATTGGGGCTTAGAGCGGTGATTATATTGTTCATCTGGTGATGCAGGACACTGTGGGCGGCCATGATTGTCTGCCGGCTCTGGAGGAGAAGAAGCTGTCTGGTGTCTTTTTTGATGCCCTGGGCAAAGGTATAGTAAATGATTGTCCCCAGAACGACGAGGGAGGCGAAGACAACGCCGGTGAAGCTTAAGACTAATTTACCTTTTAATCTCACTTGCAGGCATCCTTGACGCTGGCGTTCTGTTCAGTAAGACAGGTGGCAAGTTCCTGAACCTCATCTTTGCTCAAAGGTGCGCCATGGCGTACCATACGTTTGATGGTCGTGATCCATTTTGACTTCTTCTTTTTCCCAAGTTTACGGCAGATTCGGCCCAGATTATGGCAGGCGGTACATTTTGTATTTAAAATGTAATCACAATTACCGGCAGCCCTACTGATCAGGGCCTGGCCGGAGGTTAGGAACAGGGCGATAAAAAATATTACAACTGTTTGTTTAACTGTTTTCATGTGCTTATCCTTTTGAAGATTGATTATGGTGGACGGAAGGTCTTTTTTTGTGCTGAACACTATTTTGCCGCAGCCAGTCAATGCGGCTCCAAAGGCCCTGCATTATTTGTACTTCACGGTTATTCAGGCCGGCTCTGCCGAAAATCTGCCGAAAGGCGCGGGTGATATGATCAGGATTTTGATGATCGAGAAAGTCAATATCAAGCAGAGTCTGGCGCATATGCCGGCACATGGCCTCAAGGGCGGCGCCGGGGGCCATGGTTTTCTCTGGGCGGCGGTTCTTATCTCTGGCTGTGCTGCGGCGGGCCTTGTGTAATTCATACAGACAGACCGTGACTGCCTGAGCCAGATTCAACGAGGGCAGTCTGTCATGCACTGGAATGGTGATCAGTCTCTGGCATAGATCTATCTCATCAGTGGACAGGCCGTGGTCTTCCCGTCCAAAAACCAGGGCCGCCCTGTTATGATCTGCTAAATCTATAATCTGCCCGGCGGCCTGCCAGGGATGAAGAAAGTCACGCCGATATTTACCAAAACGCCGGGTGGCGCCCAGTGCTAAATTGCAATCTGCCAGGGCCGCCTTTAAATTCGGGTAAATCCGGGCTTGTTCAAGAATGTGAACAGCTTTTACCGCCATCCGCCGGGCCTCATCATTGAGATGAGATACGGCCGGATTAACTAATCGTAATTCTTCAAGACCAAAATTCAGCATAGTCCGGGCGACGGAACCAATATTCAGTGATCCCTGCGGTCCGACAAGAACCACACTGGTAAGCGCAGTCATTCTTCTTAAGCGTCCTTCAGGGCGGCCAGTTGTTTCTTGAGGGCCTCGTTTTCCTCGGTAGCTGAACGCAGACGTTCGGCCAGAACCTCGCAGAACAGGCGGTAAATAGTATAACCAAGGGCCAGTTCTTTGGGCGAAGATTTTTTGCCGGATGGTGAACTGTCAAGACGTAACACCAGGGTTTTGCCTAAGGCAGTGACGGTGACCGGCAGTGATGAGTTATCAACCTGACTCATATCACCAAATATCTCTCCGGTACGGCGCAGGGTCTTGATTTCTTCACCGCCCCGGCTGATTCGTACCGCGCCGGACATCAAAAAATAGACAAAAAACTCCTTTTTGTTTTCGTTACTTATTTCCTCTTTCTGGTCATATTCCTGTAATTGACCATGTTCCATAAATGATAATATGTCCTCAGAGGAAAAGGGGCTGAATTTATCAGCGTCTTTTAATATTCTCAGTACCTTCTCGTTATCTTTTAAATAGTCTGTTTCACGCATTTTTTTCTCCATATATTTGGGAACCTTATGAATTTGTGGTGGTTGATCATGTAACTGCTCGGCTAACCTGGTGGATTTCGCAAGTAAAAAGTTCTCTGTGGCATAGTCTATCAAAAAATGAGTTATAAATGCAAAAAAAATCTGCCATTGACAAAAATAGCCTGGGTTGATAAACCTCCCCTTGTTTTTAATACCTTATACCTTGTACTTCGGTAGTGAATTTATCCGGAAACAGCCCGCGAAGCAAAGGAGCTTCCCGGCCATTTTCAGGCTTTGTTGTACCGGGCGTGGCCGTTACTTTTAGAATATAACGCTGATTTACAAGATGTTAAAGTTGATGGCGTTAAAGTTAACCTCGAAAAATGGAAAATAAATTAATAGCTGGTATGCGGGCCTCCAATGAGGTCCGGGAAATTTTCGCTGTCGCGAACAGGGAGAAGATTTACAATCTGGTTACGGCCATTGTTGAAACTCTGCGTAATGGTAATAAACTTGTGATCTTTGGTAATGGCGGCAGCGCGGCCGATGCCCAGCATATGGCGGCGGAATTTGTTAATCGTTTTCTGATTGACCGTCCCCCTCTGGCGGCCCTGGCTCTGACCACTGATACTTCTATTCTTACCAGTATCGGCAATGATTTTTCTTTTGCGGATATATTTGTGAAGCAGATTACCGCCCTGGGCCGGGCCGGGGATCTGGCGCTGGGGATCTCAACCAGTGGTAATTCTGAAAATGTTATCGTCGCCGTTAAGGAGGCCGGAAAGCTGGGAATGCGGACGGCCGCTCTCACCGGTGGTGAAGGCGGCCGTCTCCTGGATATGGTGGATTTCGGCTTGAATGTCCCTACTTCATTTACTCCCCATATCCAGGAGACCCATCTCTGGGTTGAACATATAATATGTCAACTGGTGGATGAAAAAATGTTTGGAGAAACTGAATAATGAGCTGGGATCCCATAGATTTGAGCGGCCTGCATACCTATTCTATTTATGACAGACAGAGCAAGGTGACTGTAGACGATTTTGCTGAACCTCAGCGCCCTGGTCAGACGGTGCGTCAATTGATAAATTCCCTGCCCAGACAGCTTCTGGGGCTGGATTTCCCTGAACTTATAGGGCGGCTTGCCACGGCTCATGAGGCTGGCAGGCCCATTATGATCGGCATGGGCGCCCACGTTATAAAGGTGGGCCTGAATCCGCTGCTGATTGATCTGATGGAGCGCGGGATTATCAGTTCTCTGGCCTTAAACGGGGCCGGAGTGGTGCATGACACCGAAATTGCCATGGCTGGACGAACCTCGGAGGAAGTGGGGCAGGTTCTGGGCAGCGGGGCCTTTGGAGCTGCCAGGGAGACCGGCCTGTTTATCAATGAGGCTGTTTCGGCAGCCGGGCCGGATATTGGTTTGGGCAGGGCCGTGGGTGATGCCCTCCTGGCCCGTGATCTGCCTTATAATTCTTATAGTCTTCTGGCCTCGGCCCGTCGTCTGGAGATTCCGGTGACCGTTCATGTAGCTATCGGTACGGATATTGTCCATATTCATCCTTCATGCAGCGGGGCTGATACCGGCAGGGCCTCGCATTTGGATTTTCGGTTGTTCTGTGGTATAGTCGCTGACCTGGAAGGCGGGGCATATCTCAATATCGGTTCAGCGGTGCTCCTGCCGGAGGTTTTTTTGAAGGCCCTGACGGTGGTCAGGAATCTGGGCCACAAGGTGCTTGATTTTACCACCGCCAATTTTGATTTTATCCGGCACTACCGCCCCTTGACTAATGTTGTGAACCGGCCGACGGCCGGGGGCGGCAGGGGATATTCCATTGTCGGTCATCACGAACTGATGATTCCGCTTCTCGCTGCCGCTCTGCTGGATGAACTTTCCGCCCGAGGCTGTGTATAAACGTAAGCGCCTTATGAACGCCTTACATTCCGAGATGTTATAATGTCAGCGGTACGACCTGATCGTATGTGAGAGTGTGGTTTATGGGGCGCTTACGTATAAACGCTTACCGGAAAAGTAGAAAAAATCAAATTATCGCAATTAACAATTAAGTGGATAAGGGAACAATTATGCAGAAGTCGGTAAAGATAGGCACTCGGAAAAGTCTGCTCGCTCTGGCCCAGAGTAATTGGATAAAGGGGCAGATTGAGGAGGAAAACCCAGGAACTGACGTTGAACTGCTTAAAATAATTACCAAGGGCGATAAAATTCTCGATGTTCCTTTGGCCAAGGTTGGCGGCAAGGGGCTCTTTGTCAAGGAACTGGAGGAGGCAATGCTCTCCGGTGAGGCGGATATTGCCGTTCATTCCATGAAGGATGTCCCGGCTGAACTGCCGGCAGGCCTTATTCTTGGATTGATTACTCGCCGGGAAGATCCTCGTGACGCCTTTGTCTCTAATAAATATAATTCTCTTGCTGAACTGCCGGCCGGGGCCAGGGTAGGAACCAGTAGTTTACGGCGGCGGGCGCAACTCGCCGGGCTGCGTCCTGACCTTGTTATTGATGATCTGCGCGGTAATCTCGATACCCGTCTGCGTAAATTAGACGATGGCCTGTATGATGCCATTATTTTAGCGGCTGCCGGTCTTAAGCGCCTGAAACTCTCCAGGCGGATTACCTCCTTGTTTGAGCCTGCTGAAATGCTGCCCGCAGTGGGGCAGGGCGCCGTTGGGATTGAGATGCGTGCGGCCGATAAAGAATTACGGGCAGGGCTTGGCTTCCTGGATCATCGTGATACCACGGTGGCGGTGACTGCGGAGCGGGCTTTTCTGCTTACTCTGGAGGGAGGATGCCAGGTTCCCATTGCCGGGCATTGCCGGGTCGATGGGGATCATATTTCCCTTCAGGGACTGGTGGCTTCGGTGGATGGTAAGAAGGTCTTGAAAAAATCAGTTGACGGTTTGGCCTCTGAAGCTGAATCACTTGGTAAAAAGTTGGCCCATGAGCTGCTTGAGATGGGAGCCAGAGCTATTCTGGAAGAGGTTTACGGTCAGGAGCTGGCCGTCAGAAATTAGTGGAGGGTAAGCACTCTATGAACTCCCTGCTGCACGCGATCACCCCCCCCCAATATACGGGGTGTATTATCGGGGGCTTTGATCACGCACAACAGGGTATCCCTGAGTGGTATTGCTTTTATACGACGAACTCTCGCATACGAGCCTGATCGTACCGCTACCTTCCGAGATGTTAAAGTCAGCTGTACGACCATGATCGTATGCGAGAGTGTGGTTTGTGGAGCGCTTACCTTTATGAGCCATCACTCGAAAAACATTCGAGCGTAATGATATGCCCTCTTAATCGGCCGATTTCTTTTACGAATTCGGCCTTTATTATGATAGTATAAGCAGGGTTACAAATAAGGGAATTCAAGACGTAATGAAAAATAAAAATCACGACGGTAAGGTTTATTTAGTTGGGGCGGGTCCAGGTGATCCGGGTTTGATTACAGTTAAGGGACGAGCCCTGTTGAAAAAGGCTCAGGTGGTTATCTATGACTATCTGGCCAACAGGAAACTGCTCAATCTTGTCTCGCCTGAGGCTGAATTGCTTTATGTTGGCAAGAGGGGCGGTAAGGTTCATTCTCATACCCAGGAGCAGATCAATGAGATGATTGTTGAGCGGGCTTTGAGCGGTAAAATAGTGGTGCGGCTTAAGGGTGGTGACCCCTTTATTTTTGGCCGGGGCGGTGAGGAGTTAGAGGAAATCGCTCAGGCTGGAGTTGCCTTTGAGGTAGTGCCTGGGGTAACGGCGGCCAGCGCCGCGGCCACCTATGCCGGAATTCCAATAACTCATCGCAAATATACCGCTACCGTGGCTTTTGTTACCGGTCATGAGGATCCAACTAAGAAAACCAGTAATATAGCCTGGGATAAACTGGCCACCGGGGTTGGCACCCTGGTGTTTTATATGGGGATCAAGAATCTTTCGGTAATTATGGAGCGTCTTATTCGTTATGGCCGTGATCCCAAAACGCCGGTAGCGGTAATTCGCTGGGCCTCAACCCCCAGTCATCACACCATAACCGGAACCCTGGATACCATGGCGGAAATAGCGGCCCGGGAAAAGATCACCCCCCCGGCGGTAATCGTGGTGGGTGAAGTGGTACGGTTGCGGCAGACTATGAACTGGTTCGAACATAAACCGCTCCTTGGTCAAAGAATCATGGTCACCAGAACCAGAGAACAGGCCAGTGAGTTAGTGGAGTTGTTAGAGGAGCAGGGGGCAGATTGTCTTGAATTTGCCACTATCGCTCTACAGCCTCCTGATTCCTGGCAATTACTTGATAAGGCCATTGAAGAAAGGCTGACCGGTTTTGACTGGCTGCTTTTTACCAGTATTAATGCCATTAAATTTTTCTGCGGCCGTCTTTTTGAACTGGGTCTTGATGCCCGAGCCCTGGGAGGAGTAAAGATTGCGGCGGTGGGTAAGGCCACTGACGAATATTTACGATCCTATGGTTTGCGGGCCGATCTGGTGCCGACTGGTGATTTTACCGGTCAGGGGCTGGCGGCTGAATTGCTGGACCAGGGCCAGGGGAAAAAGAAATTCCTCCTGCCGCGGGCTGTAAAGGCCGGTGATGATCTACCGAATATTCTGCGGCAGGCCGGGGCGGAGATTGAGATAGTTCCGGTATATAAAAACGTCAGGCCCAAGGGCAGAGAGGAAGAATTACAACGTTTAATTGCCGAAAAAGAAGTTGATATGGTAACTTTTACGAGCTCATCAACGGTACAGAACTTTCTTTATATGCTGAATTGTCCCGCCTCTGAGCTTTCCGAACGTATGGCCGGCATTAAGACTGCTGCCATAGGCCCGCTTACCACGGCGACAGCGTTCAAAAACGGAATCAATATTGATATTCAACCCTCAAATTATACCATTCCCGATATGGTACAGGCTATTGTTGATGCAGCAAAAAAGGAGTAGACAGGGGAAATCAGGTTAGCCTGAACAGGATGAATCTCAAAAGTAATTATAGGTAATCGCATATGAATTGATACTTGTAAAACATTAAAAGATGAACATCGAATTAACTACAAAGCCAAATTGTATCAGCAAGATTTGATTTTGGGTGTTTTTTTGCTTTTTCATTCGATGTTGAATGTTCGATGTTCAGTCTTATACCGCAAAACTGTATCAATTCATCTGCTACGCACTATAAGGCTGATTAGCGCATTCTCATACTTATATCGCTGGCCGGAGCGGAGTGAGTGAGGGCGCCTATGGAAATGATATCCACTCCCGTTTCAGCTGTCTCCCGGAGGTTCTGAAGATTAATACCACCTGAAGCCTCTGACACCGCAGAGCCTCTGATAATATTTACCGCTTCCTTCAGCATGGAGATTGACATATTATCCAGCAGAATAATATCAACCCCGCAGTCAACAGCCTCTTTTACCTGGGGCAGATTTTCCGCCTCTACCTCAATCCTCAGGGTATGAGGGGCAAAGGCCCGTACTTTTTTCACGGCCTGGCGGATGGAACCCGCCGCCGCGATATGATTGTCTTTAATAAGAACACCGTCTCCGAGGTTGAAACGGTGATTGTGACCGCCCCCTGCTCGAACGGCATATTTTTCAAGATGGCGCAGGCCAGGGGTGGTTTTCCTCGTATCAACAATTTTTACCGGTAAATCAGCAACCTTTTTGACGTAAGATGATGTTAAGGTTGCTATACCGCATAGCCGTTGACAGAGATTTAAGGCCACCCTCTCGGCCTTTAATAAATCAGGCACCGGGCCGCTGATCTCTAAAAGCGGATCACCAACGTCCATTTGCCGGCCATCGGCAGCAGACAGGCGGCAGTTTATGGCCGGATTCAGAGTTTTAAATACCAGAGCCGCGACCTCAACTCCGGCGCAAACCAAGGGGGATTTGGCGATAAAAACGGCCTCGCCAGCGTCAGCCGGTTGGAAAATTGCGTCGGTGGTTATATCCCCCTGGCTAAGATCTTCCTTCAGAAAAGACTTAATCGCCTCACGGAGAAAGAGGGCGTTCATCTATTGAATTACCCAGCGTCCATTTTCGCGGCAGGCAGTGGCGGTGGTTTTTTCCGCTTTACCGTCAATAGTGGTCAAAATCTGAGCTTCCCGGCAGTATTGGCCGTTGTTATTCTTGTAGGCCGGTTCTGGAGTAACCTGATATCGATTACCAGAGTCAGGATTACGCCAGGTTGTGGTTTGATTTGAAGGGCTGGTCTCATAAACTTCATTGAGCCTGACCTTATCGGCCTTGTCCATCTCGTTACCGACCATATACCCCAGCAGGCTGCCAACCGCGGCTCCAATCAGGGTGCCGCCGGTATTATGGCCTATAGCCTGACCGATAATTGCTCCGCCTGCGGCGCCGCCTATGGCTCCGGTTTGAGCCCGGTCGGTAACGCAGCCCGCAGAAAGAACTAAAACCAGAGCTGATAATAATAGAGTCTTTTTCATATTTTGCCTCGCTGTTTTAGAGTTAAGCGTTGGCCTTTTCCTGAAAAGTCGCATCTAAGGCCAGGATGAAGGCCCGCAGGTTTTTCTTCTTGTGTTTCAAGCCCATTTTTTTTCGTAAATTATCACGATGAAATTCCACTGTACTCTTGGTGACGTTCATCTGCAAGGCCGATTCTTTATTGGACAGACCGATGCGGATAAGATCGGCTACTTGAATCTCCTTGGGGCTCAAACCATAATTCATCTGTGATAATTTTTTAGAGAAGGTTGAGGTTACCCGGTTGAGATTGAGCATTATGTTCTCAATATAGGAACGTTCGGAAGGACTGGAGAGAATGGCCTCTAACTGCTCTTTATTGGGCAGCACCAGTTCCTTAAGGTTCGGGAGATTGGCGGTTCGTTCTTCATTTTGAGCGTCACTCAACTGTTTGATGAGAATTCTCAGAGACATGTTGGCACTATTCAGAGTCTTGCTCTTATCCTTAAGCTCCTTCATCTGCTCTTTTATTTTAGCGGTCTTTTCGGCGACCAGAGCCTCAAGATTGTCGCGGTGCCGGGCTAATTCACGTTCAATATTCTTTTTGTCAACACAGCTTTTCGCAAGACTGCATATCTCGGTCATACTAAGGGGTTTGCGTAAAAAATTAGCAGCCCCAAGTTTATAACACTTTTGAATATCCTTGTCCTCGCCATGGGCGGTTATAATGACGATGGAGTAAGGATCGTCATGCCGGGGACGAACTTTTTCAAGAAAGGCTATTCCATCCATAACCGGCATCTTTAAATCCAGGAAGACCAGAATTGGCTTTTCTGTCTCTAATAGTTCTATACCCTGTTGCCCGTTTTCAGCGAATATAATTTTGTAGCCCTCATTCTTCAGGGCCTTACTAATGGCATTTCGTACTGTAGCCTCGTCATCAATTATTAATACCTTTGGCATACTCATGATAATAACCTCTTAAATTGTTTGAAACTCAATTGTTCCCCCTGATAATATCCATCTAAAGCTCTTAATATAAACCTTTTAGCTAAAAAACTAAATCAAAAAATACCAGCTACTGATATTTTGTTCAAAATAGCTGTAGAAACAACAAGTTAAGAGTGATATTTTATTAGTGGTTATTGATTTATGCCAGGTTGTTCTCCTGATTGTTGCGGCCGTTTGCCTGCCGGGGCTGACGAAGAAGAATCGTTTATCGGCGGTTACCGGTGAACTGCAGCAGGCTTATAAAGAGGTTGATAAAATCAAGATATAAGGCCAGGGCTCCAATGATTGCCGTTTTACGGATGGCCGCTTCGCCCTGTTCCATGATACCTGAGGCCCCTATGCGGGTGACTTTCTGGACATCATAGGCGGTCAGGCCGGTGAAAACGATTACCCCGATGGCGGAAATGACCCATGACATCATGGAGCTGGCTAAAAAAATATTAATTACCGAGGCGATGATCATACCAATCAGTCCCATAAATAAAAAAGATCCCATACTGGTGAGATCCTTCTTGGTGACGAAACCATAGACGGACATAGCTCCGAACATACCGGCGGTGATAAAAAAGGTAGCTGCCACTGAAGTCGTAGTATAGATCAATAAAATAGCAGACAACGTGATTCCGTTCAGAATTGAGTAGGCAATGAACAGACCGGTGGCGGCCTGAGCGGACATCTTCTGGATTCTGGCGGAGAGATAAAAAACCATCCCAAGCTCGGCAAACATCAGGCCGTAAAATATAATTCTGTTACCAAATATCGCCCGCAGCAGAGTGGGTGAATTAACGGTGATAAAGGCCGCAACTCCCGTGAGAGCCAGGCCAATCGCCATCCAGTTAAAGACCTTGGCTAAAAAAATTGTTGAGGCCTGCGAGTTGGCCTGGGTGATGCTTGATATCGGGGGCGGGCTTACTCTCTGGTTATACATTTTTTTCTCCTGTGGTGTTTTTTTTGGTTGAACAGCCCGGGCCGGCAGTCCTGTAACTTCGAGAAAAGGAGCTGACCTGGGATTTTTTTTATTTTTGTTAATTGTGGTGGACTCGTAGTTAACATGTCTATCATGAAACGAAAAGTCCACCAGTTGCGCAGATTCAATTTATTGAGAGAAATAGTAAGCATTTTTTATAAAAAAGCAATTTGTTGTCAGGCGAAGCACAGCCCGCAGTCCGGGCAGGTTAAGCTTGAGGTGGCAAAGGCCGTGCCACAGGCCGGACAGACATGCTCATCCTCTTCAGGGTTAAAGCCTGAATCCGCCGGAATTGCATGTTCATGCAGAGCCGTGGTTCTGGCCAGATCCTCCTCTATGATGCTCAGGGCCTCGGCGGCTTCTTCCGTCCTTACCCGCAGCTCAATATCACCACCGCAACATCCCTGGCCGCAGGTGTTATCACCAATGAGTACAGAGCCGATATGTGCCCTGGTTAAAAACTGCTGGATTCTTTTCACCTCATGAATTCCAGCCTTCATTATAGTGACGATTTCTTCACCTGGCTCTATTTCTCCTTTTCTGGCCAGGAGCCTGCTCTGGTGTTTGAGTTGGCGGGTCCGCATTTCAGCGCCGCTGATCAGGGTGGTGCCGCAGGCGGCGCAGGTGGTTATCTCCGGCCGGTATTCATCATGACAAGTGAGGCAATAACGCATGCCGGGATCTATCTGGTATTTCATAGTGTTGTTAGTCCATTAAAAGAAATGGTTAGAAAATAAGCCTCTTACCATATTTTATAATAAAAAAATACTAACCTATTGTTTTTAAGAAACAAGTTATATAAAATTATTTTGGGGTTGAATAGAGATAAAAAATCTGTTGCTTACATCAGGAGACATGTATGCCTATTTATATATATAAGGGTGTTAACTCATATGGAGAGAAGCGTAAGGGTAAAATAGAGGCACCTTCTGAGGCCGCAGCCGGGTCTCAATTGAAGAAGATGCGAATTGCCCCCTCTCTGCTCAAGGAAGCACCCAAGGATATTTTTGCCAATATATCCTTTTTTCAGCCCAAAGTAACGGGTAAAGACGTGGTTATTTTTACCCGCCAGTTATCAACCATGATTGATGCTGGACTGCCTCTGGTGCAGAGTCTTGAAATTCTGGCAAGTCAGCAGGAAAACCCGACTTTCAAAAAGATATTAAAACAATGTCAGAATGATGTTGAGACCGGTAGTACCATTGCCGAGGCCATGAAAAAATATCCTAATGTCTTTGATAATCTTTATTGTAACATGATCGATGCTGGTGAGGTCGGTGGTATCCTTGATACCATTCTCTCCCGTCTTGCCGCCTATATGGAAAAAAATATGGCTTTGGTTAAAAAAGTCAAGGGTGCAATGACTTATCCGGTAATATGTCTGTGTATTTCTTTTATGGTTATGGCGGTTATGCTTATTTTTGTTGTACCGGTATTCCAGAAGATGTTTGCTGATTTTAACTCCGCCCTGCCGGCTCCTACTCAGATGGTTATTGATATGAGTGATTTCGCCAAACATAATTTCCTGCTCATCGGCGGCATTATCTGGGCCCTGTTTATCGCCTTTAAAAAGTATTATAAAACGGAAAAAGGGCGGCTTAACGTTGACAAGATGATGCTGAAATTCCCCATTATCGGCCCCCTGCTCAGGCGGGTAGCAGTGGCGAAATTCACCCGAACCCTGGGAACCATGCTTTCCAGCGGGGTTCCTATTTTGGACTCTTTAAATGTGGTTGGTAAAACTGCCGGCAACAAGGTGATTGAGATTGCCGTATACCGGGTTACGGATGCCATCAGTGAAGGGCGCGCCATAGCGGAACCTCTTGAGGAAACCGGCGTATTCCCCAGCATGGTGGTGCAGATGATTAATGTCGGTGAATCCACCGGAGCACTGGATGTCATGTTGGAGAAGATCGCCGATTTTTATGATGAAGAGGTGGATCAGGCGGTGGAAAATCTGACTTCGGCCATTGAACCTTTAATGATGGTATTTCTCGGCGGTATGATTGGCGGTTTAGTTATCGCCATGTATCTGCCTATATTCTCAATGGCGGGTGCCATTAAATAATTTTGTATATATCAAGTTGCTCTTATTACTTAAATTTATTATAAGTTTGTGATATAACTTTGAGTTAAAGGCCGAAACTGATGTTTGGCCAATTTATGGAGGTTATTAACTGACATGACTTTGACAAAGGCTGATCTTGTTCAAAAGGTGTATGAGGAACATGATTTTACCAAATATCAGGCTTCAGAGGCGGTGGAGACCTTTTTGCGCATATCCAAGCTCTGCCTGGAAAACGGCAATGATTTATTAATAAGTGGTTTTGGTAAATTTAATGTCAAGAAAAAGCGGGCCAGGCGGGGCAGAAACCCACAGACCGGCAAGGAATTAATGCTTGAGCCCCGGCGGGTAGTAACCTTTAAACCTTCCGGTATTCTGCGTAATAAAATTAACGATGGCTGAGTTGATTTTATTATTCGCCCGGAGTCTTCGCTTACCTTGGGACTTTGATGGTAAGCGCCCCTGGAACCTTTACATTCCGAGATGTTATAATATCAAGACTGTAGTTTATGAGGCGCTTACCTTTGATGCATACTTTCCGTATTTGAGAAGGCCTGAATGGACGAAAAAGGGTTGCTGCTGAACAGTTACTTGATATTTAAAGTTAGAAGCGGGTAAACCTCCCATGACAGGTTTACCCGCTTTTTTTTATTCTAAGGGCGGCTAAAGTATGTTACAAAAGCAAAACGTGATACTATGACTGTTTGACCTTAAAACGTTTTTTTAAACTTTGATGGCTTCAGGTCACTGATAGTAAGGATAATGGCCATGTCGATAAAATTAATAGAACTCGCTGAACTGGTTGGCGGCACCTTGGTCGGCCCGGGAGATATTGCTGTCAGCAGGCTTATGGATTGGGAATCGGCCGTTGAGGGGGATATAACTTTTCTTACTCATGATGATCCTGCCCGTCTTGCTGCTACCAGGGCTTCGGCAGTTGTTGTACCGGAAGGGGTTAGCGGAGACGGACGTCCTGTTCTTCAAACGTCTGATCCGAATTTAACTGCAGCTCTTATCCACCAGCAACTTCTGAAAAGGCCATTTGTCGCTGCCGGTATTGATGCCAGCGCCCATATCGGCCGGGATTGCCGGCTGGCGGCGGAGATTTCAGTTTATCCCCTTGTTGTCATTGGCGACCGGGTTCGTATCGGCCGCCGTACTGTTATCCACCCAGGGGTGGTTATTGGTGATGAGGCCCGGATTGGTGATGATGTGGTGCTGCACGCCAACGTCAATGTCGGCGCGGGTTGTCTCCTCGGCGACCGGGTTATAATTCATGCCGGTTCGGTTATCGGCGCCGACGGCTTTGGTTACGCGACTGATGCCGGCGGCCGTCATTTTAAACGTCCTCAAGTTGGTATTGTTCAGATTGACAATGAGGTGGAAATAGGCGCTAACACCTGCATAGACCGGGCTACATTCGGCCGGACCTGGATAAAACGGGGCACTAAAATTGATAATCTGGTCCAGATCGCCCATAACGTGGTAATTGGTGAAGACTCATTAATTGTCTCACAGACCGGAGTGGCAGGCAGTTCTTCCCTGGGACGCGGTGTTATTCTGGGAGGTCAGGTTGGTGTTTCCGGTCATGTTAAACTTGGCAACCGGGTTATGGCGGGGGCTAAATCAGGAATTCATAATGATATCGCGGATAATGAGGTAGTGTCCGGTTATCCGGCCATTTCCCACCGGCTCTGGTTGAGGGTATGCGCTATTCTTCCCCGTCTGCCGGAGCTGGTACGTGAGGTCAGAGCTTTGAAAAGGCTGCAGTCAGAAAAAAAAGAGCCATCGGGGAAAACAGGAGAAAAACATGCAAGATGATTTTGAACCACTTAATATTGGTGAGATATTAGATATTCTCCCGCACCGTTACCCTTTTATCCTGGTTGACCGGGTAACAGGGCTGGAGGGGGGAGAATTTATTCGCGGTCTTAAGAACGTGACCATGAACGAAAACTTTTTTCAGGGTCATTTCCCGGCTCAACCGGTGATGCCGGGAGTTTTGATTGTTGAAGCTCTGGCCCAGTTGGGCGCTATTATGGCCTATTTGACGATTGGTGATTCTGCCAGAGACAAGCTGGTTTATTTTGCCGGCATTGATAAGGTTAAATTTCGCCGTAAGGTGGAGCCTGGTGATCAACTTATCCTGGAGGTCAGGACAATTAAACGAAAGTTGGGGATGTGGAGCTTGGCGGCCAGGGCTGAGGTTGACGGTCAATTGGCCGTGGAAGCAAATTTAATGGCAACGATAAGATAAAAATTTATAAGAAAAATATGAAAATTCATCATACTGCAGTTGTTGATTCCAGTGCTGAGCTTGATAATTCCGTGTCCATAGGGGCCTATGTTGTCATTGAAAAGGGAGTGATAATAGGTGCTGATACCGAAATCAGCCCTCATACCATTATTGCCGCAAGAACGAGCATCGGACAGCGAAATCTAATAAGTTCATTTACTACCATCGGGACGCCTCCCCAGGACTTGACCTACAAGGGTGAACCTACCAGGGTCAGTATCGGTGATGATAACCAGATTCGGGAATATGTTTCAATCCATCGTGGAACTGTTCACGGCGGCGAGATCACCAGTGTCGGTAATAACAATATGATTATGGCCTACTGTCATATCGCTCATGACTGCCGGGTGGGTAATCATGTCATAATGGCTAACTGTGCCACCCTGGGCGGTCATGTGGTCATAAATGATCATGCCAATCTCGGTGGTATGGTTGCCATTCATCAATTCTCCAGGGTGGGATGTCACAGCTATATCGGCGGGATGTCCGGTATTGGCAAGGATGTTCCGCCCTTTGTTGTTGTCTCAGGAGTGCGCAATAAATTAAGGGTCTCCGGGATTAACCGGGTCGGTCTGAAGCGCTGCGGCTATGACAACGATACCATTCGTAAGATGAGTGTTGTCTTTGGTTATATATTCCGTACCCCCGGGCTTTTGTTGAACGAGGCTCTTGATAAGGCGGCGGCGGAATTTAATGATTGTGAACCGGTAATGACCATGATTGATTTTTTCAGGGCTCCCAGCCGGATGGGCGTTGTTCGTAAGTCAGATGTCGACGAATAGGATAGGAATAATTGCCGGCGGCGGGCAGTTTCCCCTGCTCTTTACCAAAGCGGCCAGAACCCGCGGGGTACAGGTGGCGGCGGTGGGGCATCAGGGCGAGACCGATTCTGACCTTGAAAGAGAAGCCGATTGCTTTTGCTGGGTTAAACTTGGGCAGTTGGGGCGGATTATAAAATTTTTCCAGCGGCACGAAATCAGCCGCATTGTATTTCTGGGAACCATTACCAAGACCCGCATTTTCCGGGATGTCAGGCCTGATATAAAGGGCTTGAGTCTGTGGAATAAAATTGATATTAAACATGACGATTCTATCCTGAGAGCTATTGCCGCCGCTCTGGAAAAAGAGGGGATCGAGGTAGTTGAGTCAACTATATATCTGCAGGAATTGCTGTTTCCCAGGGGGATTATAACCCGCAGGAAACCCAATCAGGAACAGATTGCCGATATCAAATTTGGCTGGCGTATTGCCCGGGAGATGGGCCGCCTTGATATTGGCCAATGCGTTGTGGTTCGGCAGCGGACAGTGCTGGCCGTGGAGGCCATTGAAGGTACGGATGCCGCTATCCGCCGGGGCGGCAGTCTGGGCGGCGGTCAGGCTGTGGTGGTGAAGATTAAAAAACCTGGTCAGGATTTTCGTTTTGATCTGCCGGCCATTGGTACGAAGACAATTAATACCATGCGCGAGGTCAAGGCTGTGGTACTGGCCGTGGAGGCCGGTCAGGCCCTGCTCTTTGATCGTCAGGAAACTGTTCATCAGGCCCAAAAGGCGGGTATCGTCATGGTTGGTATAAGCGGCAGCCCGGATAATTTTTCCTTTACGGTATGAAAACGGCCATGATTCTGGCCGCCGGCCAGGGCACAAGGCTTCGCCCCTATTCCATATATCGTCCCAAACCCCTCTTTCCCGTCCTTGGCCGTCCCCTTATTCTTCATACTGTTGATCTGCTGCGCCGGGCTGGATTTCAGCGGATTATTGTCAACGCCCGTTATCTCGCCCGGCAGATAATAGACCTCCTGGATTCAGAAGCGGATATCATTATTCAGGAAGAGGTAATTGAGCTGGGCACCGGCGGGGCTCTGCGGCTGGCCATGGCTGATTTTGGTTCCGAGCCCGTTCTTGTTACCAATGGTGATATATATCATCATATTGATTATGGCACCGTCTATGACGCCCATGTCGCGAGCGGTCGTGATCTTACCATGCTTATGCACGATTACCCTCGTTTCAACTCGGTTCTGGTGGATAATGGGGAACTTAAATTTTTGAGGGCTGAGCCTCATCCTCCTGGTGGTACCTTGCTGGCCTATACCGGTATTCAGGTGTTAAACCCGGCCATCCTGGCTGATATTAAACCAGCTGTTTTTGTAGATATTATTGATTATTATCAACAATATATAGAGAATGGCGGCTTTATACGGGCCGCGTTGACCAATAATTTCTGGCATGATATGGGGACGGCAGCTGATTATCTTGCTCTGCACGCCAGGCTTCTGCCTGTCTGGAATCCGCCGGGCGGCGGCTGGCGGCGGATGAATAAGGCCGGATTTTATGTGGCAGCGGGCGTTAAGTTAGGCCGACAGGTCAGTCTGCGGGATTGGGGAATAATCGGTTCAGGGGCGGTTGTGGGTGATAATGCCTGTCTTCAGCGGGTTGTGGTTTGGGACGGGGCGCTGATTCCGGCTGGTGCTGTGCTTACCGATCAGATTGTCGGCGTGTCCTGAAATGTAACAAAAAAATGGATTCCAGGTGTGGAGCTTTTAATTAAAAATATACTCCAGCGGGCGGGGATGCTGGCTGAAAAGGATGAGTTCAGTTGTCAGTCTTTTGGCGGCGACGGCTCTGAACGCCGTTTTTTCCGTTGCCGGGCGGGGCAGAGAAGTCTAATCGTCATCCTGCCGTCCCCAACCCTCAGCCGGGCAAAGGCAGAGGCCAGAGCCAGCTTCTTTATCGGCCGTCATCTCTACGACCGGGGGGTGGCTGTTCCCCGTCCTTACGCCTATGATGAGGAAAGTGCCGGGGTTGTTTTTGAGGATATTGGTACAGTGCTGCTTTATG
The DNA here is from genome assembly GCA_048820955.1 of Desulfobacterota bacterium M19. Taxonomy (GTDB): domain Bacteria; phylum Desulfobacterota; class Desulfobulbia; order Desulfobulbales; family VMSU01; genus JAADIV01. Next base: position 62,345 of record JBMERE010000006.1, read on the forward strand.
ATGAGGTCAGTCGGTCTGCTGCTGAAGCAGCCGCGATTAAAAAATATTACGCTCAGGCTCTGTCTGTACTGATTACCTTTCAGATTCGGGGCAGACAGGAATTTAATCCTGATTTCTGCTGGGATACCAAGCGTTATGACCGCGGTCTGATGCTGGAGCGGGAGTGCCATTATTTTACCGGAGAGTTCTGTCTGGGATATATGGCTGTTTCTCCTCCTGCCGGGCTGGAAGATGATTTCAGTCGTCTTGTCAAGCGGGTCAGCCTGGTACCGGCGGATTATCTTCTGCACCGTGATTTTCAGTCCCGCAATCTCATGATTCAGCAGAATGAGATCAAAATTATAGACTTTCAGGGCTCTCGTCTGGGGCCGCTGGCCTATGACTTAGCTTCATTGTTGAATGATCCTTATATCAATTTAGCGCATAGCTGGAGGCGGGAACTGTTATCTGAGTACATACGGGAGTTAACAAAATATGCGGCGGTGAGCGAATTGGAGTTTATGGACTCATATTATCATATCGCCCTGCTCCGTAACCTCCAGGTTTTGGGGGCTTACTCTTTTTTAAGCCGGGTTCGGGGTAAATTGTTTTTCAAACGATTTATCGCTCCAGCTTTCAGTGATCTTCAGGATTTACTGAGGGGAGAATTAAAGGGCGTCTATCCCCGTCTGCAACGGTTTGTGACCGGGCTTTCACTCCGGGGACTACAGGCTGTTCAGGTCATTGGCGGCAATTGATTAGGATGCTAAAGTGTAAGTTTATGGGGCGCTTACCTTAATTCGGCTTTGGCAAAGATTGTTTTTAATCTGCTTTTGACTGCGGGCGGAATGATGATAAATGTAAATCCCGCCCTGATTCTCAGAGGAGTAAAATCAGGGTTACGTTCAATGATTTTGAGGCTGGATAATACCGCGTATATTCCTTCCAGGCTGGCAATCTCCTCAACACCTGTAAAGTTGATAGTGATCATCACCGGGTCGCAAATCTGAAAAATGTTATTGGTGCTGAACTCACATAACAGGCCGCCGGAACTTATATTCAGGACATCGGTCTGCAGTTCTCTGTCACGTTGAGCTATTATCGCCTCGGTCTCCGGAATAGAGTAGCGGGGGGTCAGGCGCATGGCCATTGGATTACAGATTCTGTTGATTAAACTGCCAAGCTCTGAACTGGGAGAGGTCAGGGGCAGTATATGCTGAAGACCATGGTGCAGACCGGCATGGCCGGCTCCCTGTTCATCTACTAAAATAATACATGGCGTATGATTATCAGATTCCGGTCTGGAAATTTCACGGCAGAAATCAAGGCCGTTGTCGTCTTTTTTTGTTAGAACATAGAGCAGCAGATGGACAATGTTATTGGTCAGGGCCTCCCTGGCCTGGCTGATTTTATCCACCTCCGAAATTAATATATCATCATACATGCTGAGCAGGTTTGCTTCGAGCTTGCGGCGTTTCCCGCTTGAACAACCGGTTATCAATATATGTCTGGCCATAATTTTACACTTGAGAAAAGGTGGTTTTGGGGGGTATGGTTCATCAAATTCATAGTTACCGAAAAAATATAATTATTTTGGAACGTAATCGCAATATGTTGAACCTCTGAGGTATTTAATCGGCCAGGGCTTTTAAGGCTGACAGGGCATGCCATGATGAATCCAGGAACGGGGCGGCTTTGCCGGTTCTGGCAAAGCCGCCGGCCGCCGTCTGGCATGAAACAATATATTCCCTGGCGGTTTTTATATTCTCCGGACGGGCGCCCAGGACTGCAAGAGAAGCCAGACAGTAATGACTGTTTTCTATATATGAAGTAGTGGCAGGGAAAAAACCGAAACCGCCGTCACCATTCTGGCAGGCCCGCAGCCAGGTGGTAATGAAATCAAAATTTTCAAAAGCCTCGGCCTTTAATAAAAGGCCGAAGTACAGTTCCCGGCAGAATTTCCAGGTCTGTCTGCCGGGCTGCCGGTTTTCGGGTAATGATGTTGATGATATCCGGCTCAAAAAGTAGAGGTTCTCGTAGCTCTCGTCGGCAGATGGTTGTGGAGAACTGAAGCTGATGTTATCTCCGGCAAAGGCGGCTATTCTGGTAAGATAATACAGCAGGCGGGGGGAAAGGGAATCGCTTTCATCTCCTTTGTATCTTCCGATTAATTGCCGGAGGCCTGATTTATTTACGGCGGAAGACGGTTGAACCGGCGAATACTGATCAAGCATAGACAATTGCTCCAGGGCCTGGAAGGTATCTTGAATAGTGGCCGGCAGGCTGGGAACGGCCGCGAATCCCCCCTCGTCTTTCTGGCGGTTTAGAATGAAATTTCTCAGTCTTGTTATCTCAATTCCTGCAAATGGATTCATAATCACTTCCCCTTTTTTGTTAATGATTCGGCTAAGGGACTGTGCGAAATATAATTATACCGTATTATAAATTATATTTGACTTATTTTTATTTAATTTATTTAATAAGATAGGTGGTTGGTGATTGCCGGCCTTCCGACGTTGTATAAAAAATCCCCTGAAGGAGGACGTATGGTAATTCATGATGGAGATGGTCTCGAATTTGAGGCCGGTGACGAAGCTGAATTACTGGAGATCGTCCGGGATGGTTTCCGGGCTCCGGTTGCCGACACTGACAGTATATCACTGCTGGTGGGCGATAAACAGTATAAAGTCTTTAATATTGCGGCCCGCGGAGTGGGAGTTTTTTTAGATGTCTATGATGAATTAATCCCTGAACAGCTTTTAGACGATATGCTGATTAGTTTCAACGGTTACGAGTTCAGGGTTTCTGGCCGGGTTGTGCATGTTTCCATGGACGAGTCCCATGTCTTGTGCGGAATCGCCTTAACCTGCCTTGATGAGGTTTGTGAACAGGAACTGGACGGTTATTTGCAGCAGTGTAAACGCGCCCTTTTCTCTTAAATCTCATGCCTCTTTTAACGCCTATGAATGAAACACCACCTGTGAAGAATAAAGATATTCTGGCCGATATTCTGAATGCCAGACACGATGGTAAAATAAGGGGTCTGGATGAACTGACCGCTTTGATTCACGCGGTTCCTGAGACTGATGCCCGATCTGGAAAAGGGGGCCTTTTCTCTAAACCGACTGTTAAGAGAAAGGCCAGGTCCCGTAAGAAAAAGCTCAAGCATAAGACCACTCATTATTTAACTGAAGATGTATTTAGTGAACTTGGGGAGGCCAAAGAGACAATCAAAAACTTTTTGCCTGAAGGCCGCAAATCAAAGGCGACTAAGTCGGGAATTGTTGAGAGTGCCGTTAAAGTCTTGCTTGAAGAGTTTGAGCTCAAGGGTGAGAAAAGTTATCTGGTGCAGGAGTTACTGAAGAAAAAATAATTAACTATTCAACCTGATGCCTGAGTAAGCGGAAAAGTCATGATGTGGGTCTAAAGGCCATAATTATAATTATGGAGTAACTAACCAATGGTAATTATCTGCCCTAACTGCAAAAAAAAACATAATATTGATGAACGGATGATCCCGGCCAATGTTACCAGGGCAAAATGCAAATTTTGTGGTAAACATTTTTCTTTGCCTAAGGCTGGTGAAACTCTGGTAATTGATAATATGGTTCGTGATGAGGAAAAATCACCACGTAAAATCAGCGTCTCTTTAAGTAAGGGCGGGGTGGGTAAGACAACTACTGCCGTTAATCTGGCTACTGGTCTCGCTCTTGCCGGCTTTAAGGTGCTTCTGGTAGATACCGATACTCAGGGGCAGGCCGGTTATATGTTAGGAGTTAATCCCAAGGCCGGTTTAACTGAATTGGTAATGGGTGAACTGGAGCCTGAAGTAACCATGGTTCAGGCCAGGGAGCGCTTATGGCTGCTGGCGGGCGGCAAGTCTCTTGCCGGGGTAAAAAGGCTTATCGGCCGGAAGGATTTTGGCGGTGAGCTAACTTTGTCTGAGGCTCTGGGCAACATAGATAAGCAGTTCGATTATGTGATCGTGGATACCTCACCGGGATGGGATCCACTCACGGTCAATATTCTATTTTATGTTACCGAGGTATTGGTGCCTGTTTCTCTGGAGGTTATGTCCATTCAAGGTCTCATCGAATTCCTGAAGAGTATTGCCTCTATTCAGAAGTATCGACCGGAGGTGTCATTGAAATATATCCTGCCCACTTTTTTAGACAAAAGGGTGGGAAAATCACTGAGTATTTTAGGGAAATTACAGAACCTGTATGGGAATAATGTCTGTGAACCAATAAGATATAACGTCAGACTGTCCGAGGCACCGGCCTATGGTCAAACTATATATGAGTTCGCCCCCGGCTCCAATGGGGCCAATGATTACCGGGAATTGATCCGTAAGGTGGCAAATGATAATAAACTGTTTCGATGATTTTCATTTATTTCCGGCCTCTCCATATCCAAATTCCTCTCCATTAAATAAAGGTAAACGCCCTGTGAACACTCTGCCGCATGCGCTCAGGCGCGCACAGAGCTACGAGTTGATAGTAATTCTCAGAGCCTTCGCTGAGTAAGCGCTCCATGAACACCTTGAAGCGCTCGCATACGAGCCTGATTCTACCGCTACAGTTTTTTTTGGGGGGGTGCAAATGTCAGGGGGTGGTTCGTTTGTCGTTTACGTTACTTTTGCCGCTAAATTTTCTTTAAGGTCCTTAATCTTTCCCTCTTTAAGGTGACTTTCCTTACCTTGTAAATATTATCATGCAATGTCTGCGCTGTAAAACGGAAAACAAGGCTCTGGCTACTCACTGTGTAAAATGCGGCGCTCCCTTGCGTCTGCGCCGGAGTGGGGATCGTTACGGCAAACAGAAGACAGTCATAATACTGGTTATTATCATGGGATGGGTGGTTGGTTTATCATACACCTTTCATAAGGTGATATTCCCGTCCGGCGCTGACAACAAGCAGACGCTTTCCAGCTCGGTTAAAGAGAGAACTGCTGCTGAAAAAAGGCTTAACGGGCTGAAATTAAAGCCTGAACGGCGGGCTGCCCTGGAGTCTCAGGAAAAGGCCGCGGCTGCTGAAAAAGCCGCTCCCGCTGTCCTAAAAAAGACCGCCGTTAATGATCAGGCGGTAATTACCGGTTGGTTGTCGGTGGCCGATCCATGGGGGCATCAGGTCTCTAAGGTTCGTGGCGCTGTAACGGGCGCGGGGTGGCTGGCCCTGCCGCTCCGCGCTTGTATCGGAGGTAAAAAATGGTTGTTTACTACTGATTCCGGGAAGCAATATATTGTTAATTCCGGGCGTTGGAGGGCTGGGAATGCTGTCGGACTCTGGCATGTCGGTTTAAAGACTCCGTTGTCGGGCCCTGAATTGCGGGCCTGGAACAGCAGTCTGCCGGTTGACTGGTTTTGGCTGACGGGCGCCGGGGTACGGAGGAATATTAAATTAACCTCCGGTAAACCGGCTGGGGATTTTATGATTTGTTCATTTGTTAATAAGCGGAAGCCTGAGGCGGGTATTTTTGTCCAAAACGGTTATATTGTCGGTTGGAGTTTCGGCCCCTGGCTCAACAATATATATATGTGGGCGGGGGAGGCGGGTCAGTCTTTAAGCAATAACAGTACAGTTGATGATGTTTATAATCAGACCTTTGCCGGCGGCCGGGAAGAACAATTTGCCAGGGCTTATGCTCAGCAGGGAAATTCGGGTATAAAGCAATTAGCGGCTTTTGCTGCCGCCTGGCAGGCAGCACCAAATTTAAGTCTGGCCGATACTCCTGATTATCTGCGGCCCACAGAGATTACAAAACTTATGCGGCGCTTGAGCCAGCGGGCGATAAAGGCCGGGGATGGTGCTGAAGTTGTAAGAATATTAAACTCCGATACCCTGCGCCGGGCAGCAGATATAAATCTTCTCATGGATATTGTACCTGCAGTGACCGCGGTGAGCGGTTTTGAGGCCGCAACTTCTCTTATTGAGGATACCGGCCGTGATATTGTGCAGGCCGGGGGACATAATGTTCCGGCCCTTAATATCATGCATGCCGGATTATATAGAGAGTGGCTGCGATCCCTGCTGACAGTACGGGCCCTTAAGGAGGGGATGACTGTATGGCGCAAAGCCAGTGATTTCTATCCAAAAGATCCATCTCTGCATCTTCTTGGGGTGGAATTATTGCTGGCCGCTGGTAACTGGCAGGAGGCGGAAACTCTGCTTTTAAGCCGTGAATATCCTGCTGCCTTACAGGATAAAGTTGATCTTCTGGGTCGTCGTATCTCTGATATGAAGGGGGAGGCCGGTAAGATTGTTGTTCATTTTCAGCCCGGCTCCGCTACTATTCCGGTTACGGCTATGTTAAACGCCGTAATGAATCAGAAGTTTATGGTAGACACCGGTGCCTCCATGGTTACAATTCCCTCCGATACGGCCGATGCCCTGGGCCTTAAAATAATCTCTGATTATCATGGCGGCAGTCAGGATGTTTCCACTGCCGGCGGGATGGTTTCCGCCACTCGGGTGATGATTGATACTCTGGAGATAAACGGCTGGGTGGAGCATGATATCCCGGCGCTGGTGATGGATATTCCCGGTCAGCCAGGTGTGGGGTTGCTGGGGTTGAATTATCTTAAGCGTTTCAAGATGAATTTGAATAATGAGCAAGGTTCTCTGTTGTTAACTCCGAGATAATATTTGCGCCAGTTCGTCACGGGCAAAGTCTATCCCCGGGTCCATGGACAGAGCCAGTTCAAAATATTTTACCGCCTGCTCCATATCATTTACTTTCCGGTAATTAATCCCTAAATTGGCATAATCCATGGCCGAGGCCGGATTTAATTCCACCGCCCGGTGGAAATGCTTGATCGCCTGTTTGAAATCATTCTTTTTATAGCAGCAGACACCGAGAAGATTATGGATATCAGGTCGTTCCTCATCGTGATTCAACCCTTTATGCAGAATATCGGCCGCCTCGTCGAACCTTTCCTGATCTTTATAGCAGCTCCCCATGTATGAATAGATATAAGGAATATCTTCTGCTTGAGGATTCAGCTCAAGGGCCTTGTTCAGATGTTTCATGGCCTCATCCTGACGGCCCATATCGTGCAGATTGCGGCCGAGATAAAATTCCAGATAATAGGCCTGGGGCAGAAATTCCCGCATTTTAGAGAGTTGGTCATTGGCGGCTTCCGGAGATGAGGCCCGTTCTGTTACCAGTTTGGCGGCAAAAAGACCAGCATCATTTATCATTGATCTCTCGCGGAAATGTGCCCCCGGAATGATGGTGTAAATAGCGGGGATCTGCAGGCGTTCATGCATGGTGTTCATAATAAAAACTTCCATGTCAAGACGTTTAAGGGAGGCGGTCATGTTCTCCACCTCTTTTCTCATGTTATTGTCGGAGATATCCGGCATATCGTCCAGATCAATGCTTCTGCCGGGATTGACGATATAATCCATTTCTGCCAGGCTGCCAGGTTTGGGCAGGCCGCTGGCAACATAATTGGCTCCGGTGTGAAAATCGCCAGCTAACTGCGCCACCTCGGTGAGGGCTCGAATAAGGGCTTTTGCCGGATTGGGGGTTGTTCCTGCGGTATAGACAATCTCGCTGGTTTTGGGGAATGTCCCCTGGTCGATGGCCATGGCTCCAATGGTGGGGATACCGGTATCAAGCGTAAAATCATTTAGATATACACTGATACCGTTGCGGGTGAATTTGGCTAATAACTGACCGGCTACCTTATCCCTGATGGTATCCAGGTTGATGGTTGGAGCTTTGAGGCGGTCACGGGTTACAATGGCACAGACATGGCGCTCGACAATTTCACAAATCCCCTGGCTGATGGCCTCCTCGTATGAATTGCCAGCTGAAGGGCCGTTAAATTCGTTAATGGCGAAGAACCAGCTGAAGGGTACGAGGACATCTTCGGTTCTGGTCAGATTGTGAGCCCAGGCCCATTGAATGGGGATATTGGCTAATAATTTACTTAAGGTGTCGACATCCATGTGCTCGTCATGGACGGACTGTAAAAGCCGTTCGAGGGGCATTGAAGGATGGCCGGAGTTCTTGATCTCCTCATAGGTGGCAGTAATAAAATTAGCCGGGTTTTTTATGAAACTGAAAAAACTGAAACGTTCAGCTAATTCCATACAGGCGCTGGCCTGTGACTGCTCCGGGGTGCTGCCTTTACCCATCTGCTTTTTGGTGCCGATTATATCTCTGGCGTCATTGCCGCAGACACTGAAGTAGACTGGAATATCAAGGCGGCCGCTGTCAATTCGCTTAACTTCCTTGAGGATATCAAGGTTTACTTCCTGCAGGCGCTCTTTAAAACGTTTAACAGTCTCCATGGGGCTGCAGACTTTATCTTGGTCAAAGGTGTAATGTTTAAGAGAATCATGGAGGCGGATGGTATTTTTCTGCATAATAATTACCAAGTTGATTGTAGTAAAAAATGTAAGCGATCCATGAACACCACCCTGCACACGTTGACCGGGCGCAATATACAGGGAGTATGATTGCGCCCGGTCAACGTGCACATTGCGGCGTCCCTGAATCGCTTACAGTCTGGGGGTGTTGCAAATGCCAAGGTGTAGTTCGTTTGTCGCTTACTAAAAAATTAATAAATATCAGGCACTGGCATACTACTTTGTAGTAGTACATATAGCCGTTTAATTTGAAAATTGCAAATCTTTCTTCTCAGGGAGCCAAAGGGGGATTAAAATAACCAAACCCAAGGCCTGGATATCTGATCTGCAGTTCCGCGAGCCATTCTCTGATGCCCATGGATATGCTCTCTGCTGGATGTTTAATGCCCTCGAGATACCAGTCCGGATCCATATTCAGGTTACGGAGTTGAATAAAATCAGGCCCGCAGTCATCAATGAAGCGGCACAGAGCCTTAAATTCCTCCGGGCAGTCGCTAACTCCCGGGAATATAAAATAGTTAAGGGATACGAAACGGCCCCGTTTCTTCATTTCCTTAATGGACCGGCTGACGGAATCAAGGTTAAAATCCCTGGGCCGATAATAACGTTGGTGAACCTCAGGACGGGCGCTGTTCATACTGGCCCGCATGCTGTCAAGTCCGGCCTCCGCTAAGCGGGCTACGGCCTCAGGACGGCTGGCGTTGGTGTTCAAATTGATGGTGCCGTTTGCTGTCTGCCGGCGGATTAATTTGATGGCCCGGGCAATGGTATCCTCCTGGAGCAGCGGCTCACCTTCACAGCCCTGGCCGAAACTCACCACCCCGTGGGACTTGACCTTCTGAAGATGGCTGACCGCTATACCGGCAATTTCCTCCGGACTGGGAATAAATTTTATCCTTTCCTGAGTTGAGGGGCAGCAGCCGGAGGGCTGGAGTGATATACATCCCAGGCAGCGGGCGTTACAGACCGGCGAACAGGGAAGGGGGGCCTCGTCCCGTTCCAGAAAAAAGTTTCTGGCGGCCGGACAGCTGTAAGTAAGGCTGCATTTACCAAGATGCTGGATCAGACGGTTGGCCGGATGTTGGCGCAGAGATTTTACCGTCTGTCGTTCAATTCTGTCCGGATCAAAACGGCAGATGTCCTGGCGCCTGCTGGTATCGCTGCGAAAGGCGCTGACCCAGAATGTATCGTCATACCAGCCTACGGCACTGTAGGCGAAAAGTGGCAGGGGGGCAGGGGAGCTGTTGTCCTTTTCAAAGGCGGTTAAATGGTTAAGGGTGTAAGCCGGTGATATAAAGGCCGCAACGGCCTGTACCTCACCGGTGGCAAAGGGATTGTCTTTTAATTTAAGGGATTCTCCGTTATCAGGATTAAATCCCACTGGATAACGGTGTGGCAGAACAAATAGTTCGCTGCCTTCCGGCAGGGGAATAAGCTGTTCTAAACGGGGAGCTTGAAAGTGGTAAGCACTGCGGCCTGCCATTTCGAGTTCCGGGAAATCATATATCTGTCCATTGCTGTCGGCAAAAAGCAGACAGGGCATTGCCCGGGGATGTTCTCCGTTCATCTGGATCAGGCAGACGGCCGAATGCTGTGCATTACGGAATCAACTGTTTTGTATATATCCATATCATCGCCGAAAATATCAAGAATAGCCGGGTTGTTGATTAAATCTTCAATGACATACTGGGTAAGGTAAAGACTGATAATGTTAGGGTCAGGAACCATGGTGCGAATGGGGGCGGTTTTGAACTGGATGTCAAACTCGTCCATGTCGGCCATCCGGCTCAAGATTTTGCTTAATAATTCTCTGATGGTTCGTTCCGAGTTGGTTTCAATGATGTGATCGTCAAGGAGGTGCTGAACTAATTTCAGTGCCAGGTCATCAGCATGACGGAAGCAGGCTTGCAGCATATATTTTCGTTCCCTCTCCCGATCCCGGTCAATTGCTTTGGCAGCCCTTTCCGCGGCTCCGTATGGATTATGTGCCCTCGCCATTTCTATCTCCTTATATTAAATGAATGCTTAAATGAATTTAGTCAGTTGTATATTATATCCAGTGTCTGGAAACAGTCGCTGAGATCATCTGAAAGATCTGAAAAACGTAATTTAGTAAAATAATTGATTGTGAGAAAAAATTAAAGTAATATGATCGAATTATCTTAAATAAAATGGTAGCTGTTAAAACCGGGGTTTTCCTGAACTGCTACAGCACCCTGTTCAGAACATCTGCAGTCGCTTTGGCCGGGTAGTTATGTAAATTAAATCAGTGAGAAGGATTATGAATAAGAAAAAACTCAAAAAAAGTATTACTATTCTTTTGCCGGCTGGTTTACTGCCGGCAGAGCTGTTAACCGTGGTCCATGACCTTGCTGAACGCTATAATCTCGGTATTTATTTGTCTACAGCGCAGAATATCCGTCTCCTGGATGTCAAAGATGAAAATGAGGAGGCAATCAAAAAGGCGCTTGTTGATGCCGGGGCTGAGTTAAAAGGGCCGGGGAAATTCCCCCTGCCCCGTATCTGTGTCGGTAGTCAGTATTGCCAGCTGGGAATGGTAAATACTCAGGCTTTCTCGAATCGTATCCTGGAGCGTTTTAGCAATCGGGACAATGTAAAGCCAAAATTTAAAATTGCGATTTCGGCCTGCCCCGCCTCCTGCTCAAACCCCCTTACCACTGATATCGGGGTACGGGCGGTCAGGAATGGCTTTGAGGTGTATGCCGGCGGGAAAGGAGGGCCTAAGCCAAAGGTCGGACGACGTATTGCCGCTGGGGTTGACGAGGACGAGGTCCTGGATATAATTGAGTCTCTTGTCGATTTTCATGCCTGTAAAACAGGCAAAAAACAACGTTTAGTGAAACTTATTGATGACCCGGAATTTCCCTTTGTCGCAGTTTGATTATTATGATTGAATAACAGGTGAATTTTATGAGTGAAAATATAATTGATGTGCTTATTGTCGGTGCCGGCCCGGCTGGTTTGCAGGCCGCTGTTCATGCCGTTCGTAAAAAGGCCGGGGTAAAGGTTTTTGGCCGGATTGAGGCCAGCAGTTTATATGAGGCTCATGTTGAAAATTATCTTTGTGTCAGCGGGGTCAGTACCGGGGCTGATCTTCTTGCCGTTGCCAGGGAACAGGCCCGCAGTTTCGGGGCTGATATAATTAATGAGGATATTCTAAGTCTCGAGCAGAAAGATAATTTATTCTTCGTTCGTACTGAGAGTGGTGAGTTTCTGACCCGTTCCGTAATTTTAGCCACCGGCACCTCGCGCAAAAAACTCCGAGTGGCGGGTGAGAAGGAATTTGCCGGCCGCGGGGTGAGTTACTGTGTCGATTGTGACGCCAATTTTTTTCGTCAGGCCAGGGTGGCAGTGGTGGGGAATGGCAGCGCGGCGGCCGACGGGGCTTTGACCCTGCTTAATTACGCCTCTGAAGTTTTTCTGCTTGCCGATAAACTTGATCTGGCTCCTGATCTGGCTGCCAAATTAGCCGCGAGTGCCGTACAGGTGAAGGAGACCACAGTGAAGGAAATTGTCGGTAATAATGCCGTCGAATCTCTGCTCTTGGCAGATGGCAGTAAGCTGGAGCTGGAGGGGGTTTTTATTGAGCTGGGGGCCAAGGGGGCTCTGGAACTGGCGGTAAATATCGGGGTCGGCCTCGACATGGAGACCATGAGTCATATTGAGACCAATAAGCGGATGGAAACTAATATTCAGGGAATATATGCTGCCGGTGATATCGCCGGGCCGCCCTACCAGATGGCCAAGTCAGTGGGTGATGGCTGTGTAGCGGGCTGGTATGCCGCCAATTATGCCAATAAATTAAGACGTCAAGAGGAGGCGGGTTCCTGACTGACTCCGCCCTGAACTGTATGCGGCTGGCTTACAGCGAGGCGTTACGAGCTGCCAAACGTGGTGAGGTGCCGGTGGGGGCGGTTCTCAGCGCTGCCGATGGCACGGTGCTGGCTCAGGCCGGCAATTCGGTTATCGGCTCTCATGATCCCAGTGCTCATGCCGAGATTCTGGTTTTGCGGCAGGCCGGGCGGTATTTAAAAAACTATCGGCTTCCTGACACAACGATTTATGTTACCCTTGAACCCTGTATTATGTGTTTCGGAGCCCTGATTCAGGCCCGCGTCGCCCGCCTGGTGTTCGCGGCCCATGATCCCAAAACCGGGGCGGTGGAAAGTCGTTATCAAATTGGTCATGACAATCTTCTGAACCATAAAATAAAGATTGAAACAGGAGTAATGGCCGCTGAATGCGGGGCTTTATTAAAGAATTTTTTTCGTTCACGAAGAAGTTAGGAGAGGTGCCAGAGTGGCCGAATGGGCCGCACTCGAAATGCGGTGAACCTTTGCGGGTTCCGTGGGTTCGACTCCCACCCTCTCCGCCATTTTACAAACTATCAGTTTTTTTAAAAAAAAAGGATGGCCGATGTCAAAAGACACCGGCCATCCTTTTTTATAGGAATTTCCGGGAATGTTTATTTTTTGCCCATGGCCCGTTTGGAGGCCTTCAATGGATTAATTTTTATCTTGGAGGTTGTGATTTCCGGTTTAACATGGGATGCGAAATTACAAATTCCCAGCTTCCATTTTGCTTCGGGACTGATGTAGGTCTTGCATATTTTCTGGGACTCAACCTCGATAATTCGTTCGCAACCCTCGCATTTTTCAATAATGGGATTAAATATTCCGCTGGTGTATATCTGATTTTCCGCTGTAGCCATACCGACTCTCCTAATAAACTTGATGCTCTTTAAGCAATGATTGTTAATTGAAACAGCAATAAATAAAGAAAATATGCCGTAATGTCAATATAAAAAATAATCTGGCCTTATAAAACCAGGCTGTCTGCCCGCAGTCGGGTAAGTGCCCCATGAAACACCACCCTGTTGCGCGTGTTCAAGTCCCCGGTTTATGAAGCACTTTCGCCATTAAAGGATGAAGCGGCTCAGGTCTTCGTCCGAGGCAATATTGTCTAATTGTTCCCTCACATATGAAGCGGTTACCTTGAACTCACTTTCTTCCATGTCCGGCGCGTTAAAAGACAGATCCTCTAAAAGGCGCTCCAGCATGGTATGCAGGCGTCTGGCCCCGATGTTGTCGGTTTTCTGATTGACCTTGGCGCCGATCCTGGCAATTTCATGGATAGATTCATCGTCGAAAATCAGTTCTATACCCTCGGTGGCCATGAGGGCGGTGTATTGTTTAATGAGGGCGTTCTCCGGTTCTGTAAGAATACGGTAAAACTCTTTCTCGCCCAGGGAATCCAGCTCCACCCGAATGGGGAAACGTCCCTGCAGTTCAGGGATTAAGTCGGAAGGTTTGCAGAGATGGAAGGCCCCGCTGGCGATGAAGAGGATATGATCGGTCTTGACCATACCGAATTTGGTGTTGACGTTTGAACCTTCGACGATGGGCAGTAAATCACGCTGTACACCCTCCCGCGAGACCTCGCCGCCCTGGTGCGCTCCATCATGGCGGGAGGTGATTTTGTCGATTTCGTCTAAGAAAATTATGCCCGACTGCTCTGTCCGCTGAATGGCATTCTGGATGACCTTATCCTCATCAATTAGTTTTTCAGCCTCCTCCATGGTTAATAAACGCAGGGCCTCGGAAACCTGAACCTTTTTCCTCTTGGATTTCTGGGGAAACATCTTGCCGAAGACATCTTTCAGGCCGCTGCCCATGTCCTCCATTCCGGCGTTTGAGAAAACCTCGACCATGGGCATACTCATGTTCTGATTGACATCCATTTCCACTTCTTTATGGTCTAATTTGCCGTCTTTTAACATCCGGCGGAATTTCTCTCTGGTGCTGAGGGCCGGCTTTGCCGGTTTCAGCGCTTCAACTGGAGATTCCAGGGCATTGGTGTCGGCAGACTCCGGCGGAGCGGCAGGCTTGGGACCTGGCGGTACCAGCAGATCAAGGAGGCGGTCTTCGGCCAGAAGAGCGGCCCTTTTATCCACCTTGCGCCGTTCTTCGGAGCGTACCATATTCACCGCGAGGTTGGTGAGATCACGAACCATGGATTCTACATCACGGCCGACATAGCCCACCTCGGTAAATTTTGAGGCCTCAATTTTTAAAAAGGGTGATTGGGCCAGGCGGGCCAGGCGGCGGGCGATCTCGGTTTTACCGACTCCGGTGGGGCCGATCATGATAATATTTTTGGGAGAAATCTCCTCCTGGAGATGACCTTCTACCTGCTGGCGCCGCCAGCGGTTGCGCAGGGCGATGGCGACAAATTTTTTGGCATTATCCTGCCCGATAATATATTTATTCAGTTCGGTAACGATCTCTTTTGGGGTGAGGGATTTTAAGGTCATAGTTTTTCCACGGTAATATGATGATTGGTGTAGATGCAGATAGAGGCCGCGATATCCATGGCGGCCCGGCATATCTCTTCGGCATTCAGTTCGGTATGCTGGATAAGGGCCTTGGCCGCCGCCTGGGCGTAAGGGCCGCCGGAACCAATGGCCAGTATCCCGTCGTCGGCTTCAATAACATCGCCGGTGCCGCTTAAGAGAAGTGAATGCTCATGATCCGCCGTAACCAGAAAGGCCTCAAGTTTACGTAATAATTTGTCGGTGCGCCAGTCTTTGGCCAGGGATACGGCACCCCGCAGCAGGTTACCGTCATATTGCTCCAGCTTGGTCTCTAACCTTTCAAAGAGGGTAAAGGCATCAGCCGTGGCTCCGGCAAAGCCGCAAATCACCTGGCCGTTGTATAATCTTCTGACCTTATGGGCGTTATGCTTCATTACTGTGTTGCCCAGGGTAACCTGCCCGTCACCAGCCAGAACCACTTTTCCCTTGTGGCGGATGGCAAGAATGGTTGTTGAATTTATCTTCATCCGAAATATCCTTTTTTTATTTTTTTTGCTTTTTTGCTTTTTTGTTTAATGGTGATGGTGTTGTAACTAAGTAAGCGCTTCATAAAACACACTCTCACATACGATCAGGCTCGTTTGTGAGAGTTTAAGGGGCGCTCTGTCAGGCTGATTTTACTTCTTCCGGGCCCGGGGGTGGGCCTTGTCGTAGACCTCCATTAAATGGTCAATGGTCAGATGGGTGTACTTTTGCGTGGTTGAAAGGCTGGAATGACCTAATAACTCCTGAACAATACGCAAATCAGCACCCATTTCCAAAAGGTGGGTGGCAAAGGAATGACGCAATGAATGGGGGGTGACGCGGCTGATTATACCGGCCTTTGCGGCATAACGACTTACTAAACGCTCGATACTGCGCGGGGTCAGCCTGCCGCCTCTGGCATTGACAAAGAGGGATGCCACATCGTTTTGCCGGCCGTTTTTAAGTTTGCGGCGCAGTATTTCTCTTTGAGGCATGTAAGCCCGAACCGCCTCTAAGGCCGGGGAACCAACGGGGCAGAGGCGCTCCTTATTCCCTTTGCCTCTTACCTTAACCATTTCCGTATCGAAATCAAGAGCGTTAATATCGAGATTGGTCAACTCTGAAACCCGCATCCCCGTGGAGTATAATAACTCCAGAATTGCCCGGTCCCGAAGCGCGAAAGCATCTTCATCGTCAGGCGCCGCCATGAGGCGGAAGGTCTCATCCACTGTGAGAAATATGGGAATATGATGGCCCTGTCTGGGGCGGACAATACCGGTCAGGGGATTGTCCAGGCGGATTCCGCGGCGGACAAGCAGCGTGAAGAAGGTCTGCAGGGCCGAAAGTTTGCGAGCCACTGACACTGGTTTATGGCTGGCACTCAGTGAGTAGATATAGGCCTTTATCCTGTCGGGCTCAACCTGGGAGAAGGATGTGGCATAATTCAGGAAACCGGCAAATTTTTTAAGGTCACGACAATAATTATCTACCGTGTGCGGAGAATAGCCCTTTTCCACTGTCAACCATTTGGCGAATAAGTCGATATGGTTTAATATCTCTTTTTTAAATTGCCCATTCATCGACTTTCTTTTATCATAGAGCGAGTTTTGTCGGCAAGAAAATAATTTTTTCTACCTTTACTGATTGACCCCCTATATAAACTATGGCAAAAAAAAGCTTTGAGAGCAGTCTGCAAACCCTGGAAGAGATCACCCGCGCCCTGGAAAGCGGCGAACTCAGTCTTGATGATGCTTTAAAAAAGTTTGATGAAGGCATAAAACTTGCCGAACTCTGCAATAAAAAACTTGACGAAGCCCAGGCAAAGATAGATATTCTGCTTAATAAAAATGATTCTATAATCGTGGAGCCTTTCAACTCCCCGCGTGGCTGATGGATATTAAGCGCTACCTGGGCGCCAAACGTACTCTGGTTGAGGAGGCCCTTAAGTCGATTCTGCCGGAGTCGGATGAACGTCTTAAAACTCATTTCGAGGCCCTTGATTACAGTCTGATGGCCGGCGGCAAGCGGATAAGGCCTATTCTCTGTATGGCGGCGGCCGAGGCCCTGGGTGGTAATATTGCGCCTTTTATGGCCATTCCCTGCGCCCTGGAATGTATCCATACCTATTCTCTCATTCATGATGATCTGCCGGCCATGGACGATGATGAGCTGCGGCGCGGTAAACCTACTAATCATATGGTCTATGGGGAGGCAGAGGCTATACTGGCCGGTGACGGGCTGTTGACTTTGGCCTTTGAACTTCTGAGTCGGGATAATGCCGCTCTGCTAAGCGCCGATATTCAGCTCAAGATAATTAATCTTATTGCCCGGGCCGCCGGTTCCACCGGAATGGTGGGTGGTCAGGCCCTGGATATTGAGTCTGAGGATAAGGAAATTCCATTTGCAACCCTGCGCTTTATTCACAGCTGCAAGACCGGAGCCTTGATTACGGCCTCGGTGCAGAGCGGGGCGCTGCTGGGCGGGGCCGGTGAAGGTGAATTCCAGGCCATGACCAGCTATGGCCGCAATATCGGCCTGGCCTTTCAGATTGTTGATGACCTCTTAAATGTTCTGGGAACCACCGAACAGTTAGGCAAGGCCGCCGGTTCCGATGCCGAGCATAACAAGGCAACTTATCCGGCCATTTTCGGTCTTGCGGCAACCAGGGAAAAGGCCATGGAGGCTGTAACGGCAGCCCTTGAAGCCCTGCGGCATTTTGACCATAAGGCAGATCCCCTTAGAGCTCTGGCTGAATATATCTATAACCGCAGCAATTAATTGTTTGTTAATTCATTAGATGAAGACCAAGCCGGATAGAGGCTTTTAAACCAGAGACTTTTATGATTAATCAATCAAAATTATCACGGATCAATTCCCCATTGGATTTACGGCGGCTGGCCCCCCGCGAATTGCCGGGGCTGGCCAGAGAAATAAGACGGGAAATTATTAATACCGTCGCCCAGACCGGCGGTCACCTGGCTCCCAGTCTCGGGGTGGTGGAATTGACCATTGCCATTCATTATGTCTTTAACACTCCGGAGGATAAATTAATCTGGGACGTGGGGCATCAATGCTATACCCATAAATTGTTATGCGGCCGCCGGGAGCAGTTTTCTACTATTCGGCAGTATAAAGGGATCAGCGGTTTTCCCAAGAGGGACGAGAGCCCTTATGACACCTTTGATACCGGTCACAGCAGTACCTCAATTTCCGCGGGACTCGGGGTGAATTGCGCCAAAAGTCTTAAAGCGGAGAACAGCAAGGTTATTTCTGTAATCGGCGATGGCTCCATGACCGGCGGTATGGCCTTTGAGGCCCTTAACCAGGCCGGAACTCTGGGCCGGAATTTCATTGTTATTTTAAATGATAATGAAATGTCCATTTCGCCTAATGTGGGAGCCTTGTCAAGTTTTTTGAGCCGCAAAATGACCGGCAGGACAGTGGCTAAGTTTAAGCGTGACACCGAGAATTTTTTAAAGAGCTTCTCCAATGTCGGGGAGAATATCCTGCAGATTCTCAAAAAAAGTGAGGGCAGTTTCAAGAGTTTTTTTACTCCTGGCATGCTTTTTGAGGCTCTTAAATTTGATTATGTGGGCCCCATCCCCGGTCACGACCTGGAGACTTTGATCAGCACCCTGCAAAATGTCAGAGATTTTGGTTCCGGGCCCATCCTCGTTCATGTTCTGACTACCAAGGGCAAGGGCTACACGCCCGCCGAAGACCGCCCCGATGATTACCATGGACTTGGCCCCTTTGATGTTAAATCCGGCAAACCCCGGGCCGCGAAACCCGGTCCGCCATCCTATACCTCCGTTTTTGGAAAGATTATCGAGAAGGAAGCTGAGAAAAATGATAAGATTGTGGCCATTTCCGCCGCTATGCCGGCCGGTACCGGTCTAATGAGTTTTTCGCAGCGTTTTCCCGGTCGTTTTTTTGATGTCGGGATCGCTGAGCAGCATGCCGTGACTTTTGCCGCCGGCCTGGCCACCGAAGGTATACGGCCGGTGGTTGCCATCTACTCCACCTTTCTGCAACGGGCCTTTGATCAGATTATTCATGATGTCTGCCTGCCCAACCTGCCGGTTACCTTTATGCTGGATCGGGCTGGTCTGGTGGGAGATGACGGCCCTACTCACCATGGCGTGTTTGATCTCTCTTTTTTGCGGATGATTCCCAATATGGTATTCATGGCGCCCAAAGATGAAAATGAGTTATGCCATATGTTTCATACCGCTGTTAATCATCCCGGCCCGGCGGCTATCCGCTATCCCCGCGGGGCGGGTGAGGGTGTCGGCCTGGATGATGAGCTGCGGCAACTGGCCATTGGCAAGGGGGAATTGCTCAAGGAAGGTAGTGATTTGCTGCTTCTGCCGGTGGGGAACCGGGTCTATACCGCTCTTGAAGCGGCTGAGGGATTGTTGAAACTCGGTATAAAGGCAGCGGTTATCAATCCCAGATTTATCAAACCGCTTGATGGAGAATTAATCCGCACATGGGCTCAGAAAACAGGCCGGGTTATTACCATTGAGGAGAATGTCGCGAACGGCGGTTTCGGCAGCGCTGTTCTTGAGCTTTTATCTGCCGGGAGGATTTTGGTTAAGACTGAGAGAATTGCCCTGCCCGATCATTTTATAGAACAGGGGCCCCAGGAAACTTTGAGAAAAATCAGCGGAATTGATGCTCCGGCAATTATCAAGGCCGCTATAAATATAATGGATAGTGAAAATGAATGACTGTCTCCTGGTCGCCCTCATCGGTCGTCCCAATGTGGGGAAATCCTCGCTCTTCAACCGCCTGGCGCGGCAGAACAAGGCTATTATTGACCCCACTCCCGGAGTAACCAGGGATCGTCATTATGCCAGAGTAACCTGGGATGAGAAAACCTTTCTGCTGGTGGATACCGGCGGTATTGATCTGGACAGAGTTGCCGGGGCTGAAACCGATCATGAACGGAGAATGTCGGTTCTCATCAGGGAACAGAGCTGGCAGGCGGTGCGGGATGCTGATATCCTGGTATTGGTTTTAGACGGTCGTCAGGGGCTTAACCGTGATGATTATGAGCTCATAAAACTGTTACGCAAGACGGATAAACCTTTGTTTTATGTGATTAATAAAATTGATAATCCCGCCGCTGAGACTGAGCTTCTGGCCCCTTTTTACGAGCTTGGCGCTAACGCTCTCTGGCCGATATCGGCTGCCCACGGTCTGGGAATAAATGATTTTATGGCTGAACTTGTTACCAGGCTGCCGGAGGATGACCCCGAGGCGGCAGAGGATGAACAGGAAATTGCTCTGGCGGTAATCGGGCGGCCTAATGTCGGTAAATCATCATTAATTAATCGTCTCTCAGGTGAAGAACGCATGGTGGTTTCCAATATTCCCGGCACTACGCGGGATTCCGTTGATACGGTATTAGAGAAAAGAGGGGTTAAATACCGTTTTATTGATACCGCGGGTATCCGCCGCAAGGGCAAGGTCTATGGCAAGGTTGAGAAATTCTCTGTCATGCGGGCCTTAAAGGCCATGGAAAAGGCGGCTATGGTGCTGGTGCTGGTGGATGCCGGAGAGGGAATTACCGAACAGGATACCAAGGTTATCGGTTATGCCATGGAGAGGGGACGAGCCTGCCTGGTTCTGGTTAATAAATGGGACCTGATTGAGAATGATCCCAAACGCCAGAAATGGCTTCTGGCTGAAATAGAGCGGGCTACTAATTTTATCGGCTATGCCCCGACTCTGAGGATATCGGCCCTAAACGGTCTGGGTACAGGTAAAATCTTCCCGGTAATTAATGAGGTTTATAAGCAGTTTTGCATGACCTTTAACACCGGCCCCTTAAATCGTATTCTGCGGGCCGCGGTGGAGGGACACAGCCCGGCGCTTCATCGCGGCCGGCGGCTGAAGTTGTATTACACTACCCAGGTCAGCACTAAACCGCCGACCTTCGTGGTTTATGCTAATTATCCCAAAGCGGTGCATTTTTCTTATTTCCGTTATCTTGTAAATCAATATCGAACCGGTCTGGGCCTTGATAAGACCTCTTTAAAAATAATTCTCCGGGAAAGAAAACGCCGGCAAATGGAAGGGGGCAGGAATATCCAGGGCGGTTGATGAATACCGCATCAGTGCCATAATGAACTATTGGAGGGGCAGCGTGGTACAATTGGACTTGGCAGGCCGCGATGAATATCTCAATATAGAGACCGCTATCAGGCACACCGCCTTGTTGAGCAGGTTCCCTGTCCTTGATGTCAGCCCTTTGAGAAGTTTCTTCAGCCATCACGTGGAGGAGACTGACAAACTGGCCGCCCTTTCCGCCTTTACCCGCCAACTCTGGAAAAACGGGGTGGAGTTCCCCGAATTCTTTCATTTTCTAAAGGAAATCAGGCGTAATCTCACCTCGCTTAGAACCCGGATACCGCCCTCCGACACCTTGATAGATGAATTTGAGCTCTGTCTGCTGACGGAGTGGCAGCGTCTTATCGGTCAGGGATTTCATAAAAAACTTAGAGAAGCCAACAGCTTTATTCTCCACGAGAAAAGGCGGTATTATACCGTTTTTAACCGGATGGGAGAGCCCGCCTTTATTATTAATCGACAGTTTCAGTTTATTGAAACCAACCGCGCCTTTGACCGCTTCTTCCACATTCGGGGAAAGAGCCATATCGGCAATTCATGTTTTTCCGTTATTAATGATCACCTGGCCTGTCGTGAGGCCATTCAAATGATGATTGTCAATAAGACCTCCTGCTCCGGGATGGAAACAGTGATCGAGGTTAACGGAGAAAAACGTAATATAGTGGTTTCCGGGACATTCTTAGGTGAGATTAACCATGAGGTCTCCGGGGCCATGGTTATAATTCAGGATATCAGCGCTCGCAAAGAGGCAGCCCGGGCTCTGCGGGAGAATGAAGAAAAATATCGTACCCTTATTGAAAATATGCCCGATGTTTCCTGGCGGGCGGATAAATTTGGTACCCTTTATTTTATAAGCCGTAACGTGGAGCAGATCTGCGGTTATAAACCGGATGAGCTGCTTGGTTCCTGGCCCAGAGGCCGGTTTGCCATGATTCATCCCGATGACCTGGAATATGTTCGTAATGAATTTGGTATATTCTTTGCCTCTCATCTGGCGGCAGATAAGTCCAGCCCTCCCGCCGGCCGTGGTTTCCCGTCTCGTAACTCCGATGCCGCGGCCGCTGCTGAGAATTATGACGTTACCTACCGTTTTCATAAAAAAGACGGCAGCTGGATATGGCTGCGCAGCCGGGCCAGTAAGATTTATGAACAGCAGGGCAAGTGGTTTGCCGATGGGGTGTTCTCTGACGTTACGGAGTTGAAAAAGGCGGAGGATGAGCTTGAACGGCATCATTTCCATCTCTCTGAACTGGTGGATGAAAGGACGGCTGAATTAAGACGGGTGAATCAGACTCTGAAGCAGGAGATTAATTCCCGCAGGATGGCCGAAGAGAGCCTGCTGCGTCTGACCGCCAAGCTGCGGCAGTCCAATGAAGAACTTGAGCAGTTCGCCCATGTTACCTCTCATGATCTTAAAGAACCGCTGATGCTTATTTCCAGCTTCAGCAATCGGCTCGAAAAAAAATATACCACGCTGCTGGATGAACCGGGGAAAAAATACCTGCGGCGTATTGTTACTGCCGCCGGGCAGATGCAGGACTTGATCAAGGCGCTTCTGGAGTTGTCCAGGGTGGGGGCGAGTAAACGGCCCTTTGAACTTTTTGATCTTGAAGAGGTAATCAAAGAGGTAGTGGAAAGTCTGGAAGAATCTCTCGCCGAATGCCGGGGGCGGGTTAAATGTGATTTTAAGGCAGAATTGCTGGGGGATAAAACCCAGATTCGGCAACTTTTTCAAAATATAATTGTCAACGCCATAAAATACCGCCGGAAGGACAAGTCTCTATTAATTATAATCCGGGGGCAGCGCCTGGATAATGGTTTCTACCAGATTATTGTTGAAGATAATGGTATTGGCTTCGATCAGCGCTATGCCAGGAAGATATTTAAGCCACTTACCCGTCTGCATGGCCGCCGGGAATATGATGGTACCGGTATAGGACTTGCCACCTGCCGTAAGATTGTCCTTCGGCATGGCGGTGAAATTAGCGCCCGTGGTGTGCCTGGTAAGGGCTCTGCTTTTATTATTCGCCTGCCGCTGTCCGCCGATTCATGATCTGAGTGTGGTTTATGGGGCGCTTACCATGAAATAGATTCGCGGTTTTTAAAATTCAGGGAAATGCCGGAGAAATTCCGTTAACCGGTCTCGGCTGCTGAAATCAAGGTTTAAACATACCTGGTCCTTCTCAAAGGCCGGGGTATGTGAGACAGAGGCCCATTTCGGCAGTTGCAGTCTGTCCTGCCATGCTTCAAATTCTTCTTGCGCGGCGCTCAAGCGTGGAAACTGGCGGTTCTGGAGATGTTCCATCAGGCAAACTGTTTGACGCGGCAGGCTTACATCCTGTTCATCTAAAATGTTCATTATCTTCCGGCTGCTTAAAACAGTATGAATTGAGGTAGATTCACGGCGGCATAATTCCAGACAGGTCTGAATGAGCCGGCGCTGGTTACTTACACTGAGCCGCAGGCTGCTGATTAATTCAAACACCGCCAGCCGGTCACGAAAGGACATGGCGGTCATGGCCAGGGCGGTTTTTTCGGAGATTGTTCCCTGCTGGGCCGCTGAAATCAGCGGGGCCTCCAACTCGGTCAGGGCTATAATTTTCTTGAGATGATGAGGATTTGCCGGAAGATCGAGGCGCCCCATGAACCTCAGGGCATCCTCCTCCCGGCCGCCTTCTGTGGTCATGATTTTCTTTAAGAACCGGGATTTAATTATTAATGACCAGGTTGGCCCCTGTAAACCTTCTTCGAAGAAGAGATGCCAGCAGTCCATGGGGGTGGCCGCCGCCGGGACGACGAGACAATGGCAGCTCCTGGCGGCGGCGTGGTGCCGGTAAATTGACAGGCGTCGCCGACCGGCGATTATAGTATGATTTTTGTCTTCTTTAACGAGAACAAGCGGGGGGTGCAGAATGCCGCAAAACTTGATAGAGGAGGCAAGATCATTAACAGCGGCATCATCACTGTCGCTTTCCGGCCGCAGGTGGTACGTTTTGTCGTTGAAATCTATCTGCTCAAAGGGGATTTTTTTAATTGTAAGGCGCTGTTGTCTCATATCTGTAACTTATTTAGAGTTGTTCCGTAAGCACTCCATGAATGCTCTGCTGTGCGTGTGCATTTAGGTTCCCCCATATGAGGGGGTATTGTCGGTGGGCTTACGTTGTTCCGGGAGAAAGAAATAAATGAATTTCGAATATAACAGATATTTACGCAATTATCCCGGCTATATTTTACGGGCTCTGGCCCGGCAGACGGCAGAGGGGCGGCAGGATATCTTCTTTGCCGGCGGCCCGGTGCGGGACTGGCTGCTAAGTAAGGAACCATTTGATTTAGATATTACCCTGGCGGGTGATCCGCGCCTGTGGGCGAATGGCCTGGCCCGGCGTCTGCAGGCTGTTCTGGTGCCGCTCTCGGAGACTGAGGGAGTATATCGAGTGGTCAAGGATGGTTTATGGCTGGATATAAGTACCTTTCGTAATGACACAAAGTCTATTGAGGAGGATCTCAAACAGCGTGATTTCAGCATCAATGCCATGGCGCTGCGCTTTGATTATCAGACTCAGAATATAGCTGGGCCGCTAATTGATCCGCTACAGGGGCTGGCCGATCTTGAGCGTGGTATTGTCCGTCATCTTGGCTCCGACACCTTTCAGGCAGATCCTTTGCGCCTCCTGCGGGCCTTCCGGTTCGCTGCCGGCCTTGATTTTAAACTGGCGGCGGAAACAATAGAACTGACAGGCCGGGAAGCCCCGCTGCTCAACCGGGCGGCTCCGGAACGAATCAGCCTTGAGATAGAGAAGATCATGGTCGCTAAGCTGAGCGGGCGGACAATAGAGGATATGGCTGCCTGTGGTCTGCTGTGGCAGATTTTCCCGGAATTATTGTCTGGAGTGGGAATGCGGCAGCCGGCAAGTCATCATCTTGATGTATTTGGCCACAGCCTGGAGGCTTTAAAGCAGATGGAGATGATAATTGCCGCCCCGGAGATTTTTTTTACCTCTTTCCTGAACGATATTAAGGCTTATCTTGATCGTGAGCGAATAATTATACGTCTGAAACTGGCGGCTCTGCTGCATGACATCGGCAAGCCCCCTGCCTTTGTCCTGCGGGATGGACGGTTTACCTTTTATAACCATGACCAGATGGGAGCTCGTATAATCGAGAAAATTGGTCGTCGTTTACGCTGGAGCAGTGAGGACCGGCGGTGTGTGGCTCTTCTGATTAAAGAGCATATGCGGCCCTTTCATTTGAATAACGCCCGCCATAAAACCGGGATAAGCCGCCGGGCCTGTTTGAAGCTTATCAAAGCCGTGGGTCCGGAGCTCATCGGCCTCTTTCTGCTGACCATGGCTGACAGTCTGGCTGGACAGGGGGTAGGAAAACCAAGTGGTATGGAAGCTGATTTAGCGTCCCTCTTTACGGAAATAGAGACGGTAAATCAGCAGATTATTCAGCCGGTACTCAGTGGGCCGCCGCTGATAGACGGCTATGATCTTATCAGGCTGGGGATGAAACCCGGACCTTTTTTCGGTCGTCTTTTCCAGGCCCTGGAGGTGGAGATGGTAAAAAATCCGGCTATGTCAAAGGCCGAGGCGCGGCAATGGGCCGCGGCCTATTTTAATCAGCGTCACCATGGTAAAAATGTAAGCGCCTCATGAACCCTCTGAAGCCCTCGCATATGATCGTCGTCGTACCGCTACATTCCGAGATGTTATAATGTCAGCGGTACGATCTGATCGTATGCTAAAGTGTGGTTTATGGAGTGCTTACGTAAAAACAGATTGACGCTTCCCGGTCATTCATTATAGGCTGTATAGTAAGAATACAAAAAATATAACAAAATAATAATAAAATAATAACAGGGACTTATTATGCCGAAAACCAAGAAAAAATTCATGCAGGATTCCTTAGACAGCCTGTTTAATCCCAAAAACTGTGCCGGGATTAAAAAAACTATCCTCAACCATCTTCTCAGCTTTCAGGGCCGGGATCCGGAGCGGGCGGGGCGGGGTGATATTTATAAGGCTCTGGCTTATACCATGCGTGATTTTTTAGTGGAAAAATGGGTTACTACCCAGAAAAGTTATTATACCAAAAATCAGAAGCGGGTTTATTATCTGTCCATGGAGTTCCTTATCGGCCGTTCACTTGGCAACTGTCTTATCAATATGGACTTTTTTCAAAAGGCTAAAAAAGTTGTTGCTGAGATGGGTTATGATTTAGATGATATTCTCGATAAGGAGGAGGATGCCGCGCTTGGTAACGGTGGTCTGGGACGGTTGGCCGCCTGTTTCATGGATTCCATCGCTACCATGAAGATTCCTGCTTATGGCTATGGAATAAACTATGAATACGGTCTCTTTCATCAAAAGATTATTAATGGCTACCAGGTTGAGAGTCCTGATAACTGGCTGCGTTTCGGTACCCCCTGGGAGTTTCAGCGCCGGATGCCCATGTACGCGGTAAAATTTTACGGCAAGGTCAATACCAAACTGGATGAACAGGGCAATTTGCGCTCTGAATGGGTAGATACCGAGTCGGTTATGGCGGTGGCCTGTGATGTTCTGGTTCCAGGCTATCATAATGATAATGTTATTAATATGCGGCTCTGGCAGGCCAAGGCCTCCCGGGAGCTTGATCTGGAGTCCTTTGACAAGGGGGATTATCTCGGGGCCGTACATAATAAGGTACGCTCCGAGACCATATCTAAACTTCTCTACCCGCCGGACGAGGCCTGCGCCGGGCAGGAACTGCGCTTTAAACAGCAGTATTTTTTTGTGGCCGCCACTTTTCAGGATATTTTCCGCCGTTTTACCAAGCATAATAAGAATTTCAGTAAATTCAGCGATCAGGTGGCCGTGCAGCTTAATGATACCCATCCCACCATAGCCATTCCGGAACTGATGCGTCTGTTGCTGGACAAATATGGCCTGGGCTGGGAAAAGGCCTGGGATATTACGGTAAAGACCTTTGCGTATACCAATCATACCCTGATGCCTGAGGCCCTGGAACTCTGGTCGGTGGATTTAATCGGCCAGGTTCTGCCTCGTCATCTCGAGATAATTTTTGAGATTAATAAACGTTTTCTTGCTGTGATTCGCAAACAATATCCAGGTGATGAAGAGCGGGTCAGGGCCATGTCAATTATTGATGAGGGACCGCCGAAACGGGTAAGAATGGCCAATTTAGCCATTATCGGCAGCCATTCGGTGAATGGAGTGGCCGCCCTGCATACCAATTTGCTGCGTACCAGACTCTTTAAATATTTTGATGAGCTGTGGCCAACCCTGTTTAATAATAAAACTAACGGAATAACTCCCAGGCGCTGGCTTTTAAAATGTAATCCGCCCTTAAGTTCTCTGATTAAGGGGAAAATCGGTGAGGATTGGATTACTGATCTGGAGCAGTTACGCCGCCTGCGCGATTTTGCCGGGCAGGCTGATTTTCAGAAAAAATTTATGGCCGCCAAGCGCCGCAATAAAAAAGTTCTGGCTCGGCTTATCATGCGATACTGCCAGGTAGAGGTTAATCTTGATTCACTTTTTGACGTGCAGGTTAAACGTATCCATGAGTATAAACGGCAGCTCTTAAACCTGTTGCATGTTATTGCGCTTTATCAGCGAATTATAACTCAGACAGAAGAGGTTGTGCCAAGAACCTGTATTTTTGCCGGTAAGGCCGCGCCGAGTTACTGGAAGGCCAAGCTTATCATTAAACTCATCAATTCTGTTGCTGATGTGGTAAATAACGATCCGCGGGTGGGGGAGTCTCTGAAGGTGGTTTTTATCCCTAATTACGGGGTCTCCAGGGCCGAAATAATTATCCCGGCCGCCGATCTTTCGGAGCAGATATCAACTGCCGGCACCGAGGCTTCCGGCACCGGCAATATGAAATTCGCCTTAAACGGAGCTTTGACTATTGGTACCCTGGATGGCGCCAATATTGAGATAATGGAGGAGGTCGGGGCCGAAAACATCTTCATCTTCGGGCTTAATGCCGAAGAGGCCCAGTGGGAGAAAAAGGCGCCGCGGCGGACACCGGCCATGATCTATGAACAGAACGAGGATATCCGGCGGGTAGTGGATGCCATCAGTGACGGTTGTTTCAGTAATGGCGATCGCAATCTCTTTCGTCCCATTGTTGATGATCTCTTAAATCATAACCGTGATCCTTATCTGCACCTTATTGATCTGGATGATTATTTAAAATGCCAGCGCCGGGTGGCTGATACCTACCGGGACAGCCGCGTCTGGTCTGAAAAGGCCATTCTGAATGTCGCCAATATGGGTAAATTTTCCAGCGACCGTACCATCAGCGAGTATGCCAGGGATATCTGGGGGATATAACGTCCCGAAAGGTCTTGTCAGAAAAATAAAATTAAATTATAAATAACGCCATTCATGGCAAAGGCTAATCTTTTTAGAAAAATATGGTCAGAGGCCCTGCCCTTTGTGGCTCTCACCCCGGAACGTAAGCGGGCCTGGTTGCTGCGGGTTCTGCGTAAAGGCCGTCTGACGGATCAGGAAATTGCCCCCTATATTCACCTTCTTATTGAAGAATACCAGTATGATAATATTGTCGGGGATGGTAATTCAGCTGGAACTTCAGAGGCCGGGACTTTAGATATTGGCAGTTTGCCGCATGAAATTATTATGCGGTTTCTGGAATGTGCCGAGATTTATGATATTCCCATTCTGATCAACATAATAGGTCATCTCACTGTGGATGAGGCTGTTCTGGCCCTGCAGAAGATTCCGCCGCTCTACGAGAAGCGGCCTCTTGAGGTCTTTGACCGTATATTTCAGGCGATTCACGATTGTGATCATACGCTGCTGGCCAGGGCCCGTGATAAGATGTTGAGTCTTGGTACGATTCCGGCTCATTTTATATCGGTTTACGAACGTTTTCAGGAGATTTTAAAGGATAAAGAGGTGCTGTGTGCCTTGTTTCCCCAGGCTGAGATGTAAATATTTACAAGCGCTCCGGGGACACCATTAACATTATTGTAAGCGACAAACGAACCACACCTTGACATTTGCAACACCTCCAAACTGTAAGCGATCGTCGTATAAAAGCGATACCACTCAGGGACGTCGCCATGTGCACGTTGATCGGGTGCAATCATACCCCCTGTATATTGCGGCCGGTCAACGTGTGCAGGGTGGTGTTCATGGAGCGCTTACACATTATTTATAAAGTATTAAGCTGGAGATTTATATGTATAACGCCTCTGATTTACGCAAGGGATTAAAGATTGAAATTGATGGTGAGCCCTATGTGGTAACTGATTTTCAGTTCTCCAAGCCTGGTAAGGGGCAGTCATTGTACCGCACTAAGATGCGTAACATGATCAGCGGCAATATGTTTGAAAGAACCTACCGCTCCAACGATAAATTTCACAAGGCCTCTCTCGAAGAGCGGCCCATGCAGTATCTGTATTCCCAGGGCAACGAGTTCCATTTTATGGATAATCAGAACTACGAACAAATTGCCATCAGCCGGGAAAAACTGGCTGAAAATGTTAATTTTCTGATTGATAACATGGATGTCCAGGTCTTGATTTTTAATGAACAGCCTCTTGATGTTACCCTGCCTATCTCGGTTAATCTGCGGGTTATTAAAGCCGAACCCTGGGCCAAGGGCGATACCAGCGGCAGCGACAGCAAGCCGGTTACGGTGGAGACCGGCTATGTTCTTCAGGTTCCCCCCTTTGTTGATGAAGGCGATCTGCTCCAGATTGATACACGTACCGGCGAGTATATGACCAGGGTTAAAGAATAAACGTTATTTTATTATATGTAAGCGCCCTGTAAATTATACTCTTGCTTACAATTATCTTGTTATCGGAGAAACAGCATGCGGCTTAATACTGCCTCTTTGCGGGAGAGGGCTCGTGTGCTGCAGGCGGTACGCTCCTTTTTTATTGACCGTGAATATCTTGAGGTGGAAACTCCCATCCGCATTCCGGCCCCTATCCCCGAGGCCTGGATTGAGGTGGAAGCGGCTGGCGACTGGTTTCTGCAGACCTCGCCCGAGATATGCATGAAACGTCTTCTTTCAGCCGGTCTCCCCCGGATATTTCAGATATGTAAATGCTTTCGCCGCCATGAGCGTGGCAGCCGCCATCTACCGGAGATGACTATGCTGGAGTGGTATACGGCGCATGCTGATTACCATGACCTGATGCGTGACTGTGAAGAACTGTTAAATGTCGTTCTGTCCCCTCGGCTGCCGGGATTTGATGGCAGCATGATTGACCTGTCTCCGCCCTGGCCCCGTCTTTCTCTAAGCGAGGCCTTTAAACGCTATGCCTCCATATCCCTGCATACGGCTCTTGCGGCAGACAGCTTTGATGAAGTCCTGAGCTGCGAGGTGGAACCGCGCCTGGGGCTCCGGCAGCCCGTGTTTATCATTGATTACCCGGCTTCTCTGGCTTCCCTGGCGGCCCTTCATCCCGACAACCCCGCTCTGGCGCAGCGTTTTGAGTTGTATATATCCGGTATGGAGCTGGCCAACGGTTTTACGGAGCTCAATGATGCCCGAGAGCAGCGGTTGAGGTTCAGGCATGAACAGGAACTCATCCGTGCCCGGGGCCGTGAGCTTGCTCCCATGCCTGAACCTTTCCTGACCGACCTCAGCCACATGCCGCCCGCTGCCGGTATTGCCATGGGGCTTGATCGTCTGCTGATGATCAGCCGTGGAATTTGTTGTATTGATGAGGTAACAGCCTTTACACCGGAGGAGTTATAATGAGACTGAAGACAGGTGAAATCAAACTGGCCCAGAGACAGCTTGCCGCCGCCGGTTTTTATAACGGGGAAATAGATGGTAAACGCGGGCCGTTGCTGGATAAGGCCGTTGAAAGCGACCTGAATCAACATGCCGCAGAACTTGTGGATGGCTGGCGGGACTGGCCGACTGCGCGGAAGGCAGTGGCCTGTATGCAATTAATATGTGCTGAAAAAGATATTGATTCCGGGGTGATAGACGGGCTGTACGGGCCCCAGACCGAAAGCGCTCTGGGGCAGTTAAAAATCTTAACCGCCACTGGTTCTCTGCCGCGTGGTTTTGGCGATATTATACCGATTAAACAGAATCCCCATGCCTTCCCCATGGAGGAGGCGGAATTGTTAGACGAATATTATGGAAAGCCCTGTACGGCAAAGTTAGTCAGAGTTCAATGTCCCTGGCCGCTGCGTCTTGACTGGGATCTCAAAAGTACTGTCACGACAATCGCCATTCACGAGAAATTAAGTGGCAGTCTGAATAATGTTCTCCGGAAGGTTTACGAAATTTACGGGCTGGAGGGAATTAAAAAAAACGGCCTGAATCGTTACGGCGGTAGTTTTAACTGCCGGAAAAAACGCGGCAGTAAAGCCGCCTGGTCAACCCATGCCTGGGGAATAGCGCTTGACTGGTATCCTTCACAAAACAAACTGAAATGGGACAGCGACAGAGCCAGTCTGGCCCATCCCGATCTGGACGCCTGGTGGGAGGCCTGGGAGCGTGAGGGCTGGTTCAGTCTGGGCCGCAATGAAAACAGAGACTGGATGCACGTCCAGGCGGCCAAAAGATAGCTGTAAGTCAGAGGGAGATTGCGAAATTATGGTACCCTGGTGGTGCGGAGGTTTGATATGGGGTACAATACAAAAAAAGTGACAGCGCAAAAGAAATGAACACCGAACACCGAACATTCAACACCGAATTATGAATCAACAACAAAAACTACTTACATGGTAAACCAACAAAATATTGTTAGGATCTCCGTAAGCACAACTGTATTCGCTGTTTTTCTTATTCGGTGTTCGATGTTGAATGTTCGGTGTCGGAGTCTGCGCTTACCTGGACGTTCAATTTTTAAACGCTGATCTTAAACAGCCATTTATGCTATTTTCACAAATTTGTATTGCACCCGTTGATATGAAAAAAATGCTGGAGCATTTCGACCTTGGTTCAATGGTGATTATTGCGGTTACCTTTATCCTTTTTGCTGTTGCCTTATTCAGCACTGGATTTACCCATGATCTGTTTTTAGAATCTGGTGTACTTCTCGTTTCTGTAAAATTGATTATCATGGCCTATAAAAACAGCCGAGCTAATCAAAAAATAATGCAGGAACTTCGTGCCATTAAAGAATTATTGGACAAAACCTGAAAGTTTGAATTTTATCAAAACAATGCCGAAAACTGAAATCAAAAACCGTACTCCCAGGACATGGGTACAGCTTACCATTAACGCTCCGGTTCGGCAGGCCGATCTGATAGCCGCCTTTCTGGCCTCTGTTCCTGTTGACGGAGTTGAGCAGACAGCGCCGCCGCCTGACGGAGAGACCCCGATCCGGGAGGATATTAACTGTTATCTCACTCCCGGACCGGAATTTGAGGCCCGCCATGAAGAGATAAAGGAATTTGTGAAGCGTTTTAACAACCTGCTGCCTAAGATTGAGCAAATAAACTGCCGTTATTCCAAAGTAATTGAAGAGGACTGGAATGCCGGCTGGAAGGAGCATTTCAAGCCCTTTAAGCTCAGCGAACGGCTGGTGATAAAACCAACCTGGGTAAATTTTAAGGCCCAGGGGGCTGAACTGGTAATTGAGATGGATCCTGGTATGGCTTTTGGTACCGGACTTCACGCCACAACGAGACTAACCGTCAGGTTGATGGAAAAATTGTTTGCCGGCTGTAAACCGCCTAATACGGTTCTCGATGTGGGATGTGGTACCGGCATACTGGGGATGAGCTGTGTACTCTTTGGGGCCGGGAAGGTCATCGGGGTGGATAATGATCCGGATGCCAGGGAGGCAGCCAGGGCCAATATCGCCCATAACGGCCTGTTGAACTACAGTATTATTGATGATGATTTAAAGGATGTCGGCGGTGAATACGATCTGATAGCCGCCAATATTACCTGTGATATTCTAACTATGCTGGTGCCTGATCTTGTCCGCTGTCTCGCGGCAGGAGGAGATATGGTGCTTTCCGGTATTCTGGCCGGAGACCAAAGCGACGCCATTGAAAAAAATCTCAATAACCGCGGCCTGACTCTCGTTGAATTATGCCGGGATGACGAATGGGTGGGCATGCACTTTTCCGCCGCCCGCTAAAATATGCGCCGGGTGTTTGTTAATCCAGAAGATTTAACCTCGAAAGAGGTGGTTGTCCGGGGCAGTGAGGCTCGGCACCTGAGCCGGGTTCTACGCCTTAAAGCCGGGGCCCGTATTGAGGTATTTGACGGTAGCGGTCTGGTCTGTCTGGCTGAAATTACCAAGATGAGCAGGAGCGGTATCCATGGTCAAATACTCAGCAGCCGCAGGGTCGGGCTTGAGCCTCCTTTTCTTACCCTGGCCATGGCGGTTTTAAAGGGCAGAAAGATGGACATGGTAATTCAGAAGGCCACGGAACTGGGAGCGCGTGAGCTTATTCCTCTGCTTAGCGCCAACTGTGCCGCGCCGCCACCTGTTGACTCCCAAAGGCGGCGCTGGCAGCGGATATCTCTGGAGGCCTGTAAACAATGCGGCCGTCCCAGTCCCCTGATCTGCGGCCGGGTCTTGACCTGCGCGGAACTCATGGATAGAGTCCCTGAATTTGATGAACGGTTTATTTTCTGGGAAGATGAGCGCCGGCATGGATTACCCGTCGTAATACCGGCCGCCTGCCGCTCAATGCTGATTATTGTCGGGCCTGAGGGGGGATTTACCAATGATGAGGTTACTTCAGCCCGTGAACATGGCTGCAGCTCGACGGGGTTAGGCAACCTGATCTTAAGGGCCGAGACCGCGGCCATTGCCGGAATGGCGGTTTGTCAGTTCATGTTAGGGAATCTGGGACTCAGCAGGGGGAACAGCTGATGAGGGCCGTAATTCAATTAGTTAAAGAGGCCGCGGTTGCAGTGGATGGCGAAATCTGTGGCCGCATCGGCTCCGGTCTTCTGGTTCTCCTTGGCGTGGGCGCGAAAGACAGCGCGGCCGAGGTAAAATATATGGCCGATAAAATCTGCAATCTGCGGATATTCCCGGATAATGACCACCTGATGAATAAATCCCTTCTGGAGACCAGGGGGGAAATGCTGATAGTATCACAGTTCACTCTGTACGGTGACTGCCGCAAGGGGCGGCGGCCTTCATTCAAGCAGGCGGCAGGGCCTGACCTGGCCGCAGAGTTGTACGCCCTGTTTATTCGGCAGGTTCGGGGGAAAAACATCCAGACCGCCGCCGGCCGCTTTCAGACCCATATGGAGGTCTCTTTAATTAACGATGGCCCGGTGACCATTATCCTGCCTTAACCTTGACAAAAATTTTCTCTGACTTACTGTCAATTAACGCCCGGTTAAAATCACACTTACTGGCGCGGGGGGATTCTCAACCTCTCTCCCGGCTCCTTTCAGAATAATTACCAAAAAAGGAATAAAAATGAAAAAAATTGTCTTGTTGCTGCTTTTAATGACCATGTCATTCTCGTTGACCGGCTGTGGATATAACCAGATACAGAAAAATGATGAGGCGGTCATCGCGGCCTGGGGTAATGTGGAGGCCAGTTACCAGCGCCGGAGCGATCTTATTCCCAATCTGGTTGAGGTGGTAAAGGGCTACGCGGCTCACGAAAAGGATACCTTGACTGCTGTCACCAAGGCCCGTTCCAAGGTGGGACAATTACGGCTGGGCGCTGATGTGATTAATAATCCGGCGGCCATGGCCAAATTCCAGGCGGCTCAGGGCGGATTAAGTTCAGCTCTTTCCAAGCTCATGGTGGTGGTGGAGCGTTATCCCGATCTTAAGGCCAACCAGAATTTTCTGGATCTGCAGAATCAGCTGGAGGGCACGGAAAATCGTATAAACGTGGCCCGCCAGCGTTATAATGAGGCGGTACGGATATTTAACACCTCCATTCGTACCTTCCCCAATAACCTGACCAATAATTTCATTCTTCATCTGCCGCGCCGCCAGCCTTTCAAGGCGGCGGCCGGGGCGGAGAATGCTCCAAAGGTTAAGTTTTGAGCCTTCTCTCCATTCATTACTGTTCCCGGCAGCCGGGGAGCGGCAGTTCTCCGCTCCTCCGCCGCCTGTCTGTTATCACCGCGGGGTTCCTGCTTCTGTTTGTCTTGTGCGGTTCAGCCCTGGCCCTCAAGGTACCGGCATATCATGGCTATGTTAATGACTATGCCAATATGATTTCACCGGCCATGGAGGCCAAAATAACCCAGGCCCTGCGGGCTCTTGACCGCTCTGATTCAACCCAGGTAGCTATTCTCACCGTTCCCACCCTTGCCGGGGATAATCTGGAGGAGTTCAGTATCCGGGTGGCCGAGAAGTGGGGAATAGGGGTTAAGAGCCGGGATAACGGCGTCCTGCTCTTAGCGGTCAAAAATGACCGCCGTCTGCGCATTGAGGTCGGCAGGGGGCTGGAACCTAAGTTGACCGATCTCCTGAGCGGCAGGATTGTGGATAATATTATGACCCCGTATTTTAAGGCCGGTCGCTATGATGATGGCTTCGCGGCTGGAATTAACGCTATTATCCAGGTGATTCGCGGTCAGTTCAAGGGGGGTGGACGCCTGTCCCGCCGGGCGGCCCAGGGGCCGTCGCCCCTGTTTAAACTTATTTTCTTCGGTCTGGCAGTTACCGCCTTCATGGGCAGTAACTCCAAGCGGCTGGGCATGGTTACCGGTGCTTTGCTGCTGCCACTGGCCTTCTTCTTCGGGCTGCCGTCGGTGGGATTTATTTTGTTATTACTGCTCATTCCCGTGGGGGCCCTGGGCGGCTGGCTGCTGCCCCTGCTTTTGTTAGGGCTTGCCCGCGGCGGTGGTGGATATTACGGCGGCGGTATGGGCGGTTTCGGCGGCGGCGGTGGTGGATTTGGCGGCTTTGGCGGCGGCGGTTTCAGCGGCGGCGGGGCCTCAGGGGGATGGTAATGACACAGGCAGAGAAAATTATGGGAGCGGCAGAGAGGGCCGGAATAAGCGCCGCTGTCAAGGACGTTGAGAGTCGTACCGCTGGCGAAATTGCCGTTATATTTACCGACAGAAGCGATGACTATCCTGAGGGCAGCCTGAGGGCGGGGGTGATCTTAGGTAGTCTCATCGCCATCGCGGTGAGTGATTTATTTTTGGGCGGTTCATTATGGTATGCCGTTGGTCTGACTCTGATTTTAACCCTGCTGATGGACTGGCTGGGGCATAAGGTACCTGTAGTTACAAGGCCTTTTATCTCTCCATCCCGCTTAGATGAGATGGTTGCCCGCCGGGCGTTGACAGCTTTCTATGACAAGGGTCTCTATAAGACCAGGGATAAGACCGGAGTTCTGTTTTTTATTTCTCTTTTTGAACGGCGGGTCAGGGTTATGGCCGATAAGGGGATTTATGAGAAGATAACTCCGGAGGAACTGCAGGGCTACGCCCACGGTATATCAACAGGTATCAAAAACAAAAAAACCGCCGAGGCTCTGATTGAAGAGATCCAAGCCGTGGGCCTGGTTCTGACAGAACATTTTCCCATTAAAGATGATGATACCAACGAACTGCCGGATGAAGTGGTGATTGTTTAAATGTAAGCGCTCCATGAACGCCCTGAAACGCTCGCATACGATCATAATCGTATGCGAAAGTATGATTTATGAGGCGCTTACTTATCATCAGAGGTGCTTTTGAATTACAGATAGATAGTCCTCCCTGGGCCGCAGGCCTTTTATTTCGGCTAACTGTACCCCATTTTTAAAAAACTGAACAGTTGGAGTGGCGGTTATCCCGGCGGCCTGGGCCAGTTCCTGGTCGATATTTATGTCGATTTCTACCTGTTGCAGTCTGGGGCTGAACTCTTGGCGCAACTGATTAAGTACAGGCTTAAGCGCTCGGCAGGGTCCGCAGGAGACAGAACCGTATTTGACTAAAATTATTTTATCGCTGTCATTAAAGACGCGGCGCAGGGCCTCTGCCCCTTCAAGAACCGGGCTGCCGCTTTCTACGCTTAAAGGCCTTTTCTCATTATTTTGTTTTATTTCCTCTGCCAGTCCCTTGACTGAGAGCCAGCGCTCACTCTGCATGGCAGCCATACAGCCGCTGGCGGCCGCGGTAACGGCCTGACGGAATTCATGATCCTGTACATCTCCGGCGGCGTAAATCCCCTCTTTGCTGGTTTCCATGGAACCGGGTTTCGTGATAATATAACCGCTTTCATCCAGCTCAAGCTGGCCGCTGAAGAGCTCGCTGTTAACCTGATGGCCAATGGCATAGAACAGGCCCGTAACGGCCAGTTCCATTTCTTCGCCGCTTTTATTGTTTTTGAGCTTTATGCCCCGCAGACGTTCATCGCCAAAGACATCAAGGGCCTCAGTGTGCCAGTGGATGGTGATGGCCGGGTTATTGACTACTCTGTTCCGCATGGTTTTACTGGCCCGCAATTCATCCCGGCGGACAAGGAGGTGAACATGAGAGGCATATCTGGTCAGATAATCGGCCTCTTCGGCGGCGGTATCACCGCCGCCGATAATGGCAATTTGCGCTCCCCGGAAGATGGGCGTGGCCCCGTCACAGACGGCACAGGCTGATATACCGGCATTCCAGAATTTTTCTTCACTCGGCAGACCCAGACGGCGAGCGTTGGCTCCGGTGGCAATAATCACGCTCCTGGCCTTATACTCCCTAATTGTGGACTGAATTACAAAGGGCTGCCTGCTGAAATCAACCCTTATCACATCCTCCTTGATAATTTCCGCCCCGCAGTGCCGGGCCTGGGCCTCTAAATTTTCCATGAGATCAGGCCCCATGATCCCTCCGGGAAACCCTGGAAAATTCTCCACATGGGTGGTGGTCATTAACTGGCCTCCGGGTAGTCCCCCGGCTTGAAATCCTGCCAGCACCAGAGGCTTTAAGCTGGCGCGTCCGGCGTAGATCGCGGCGGTGTAACCAGCCGGGCCGGAGCCGATAATAATGGTGTTTTCAATCATGTCTGTCGTCCCTGTCATTCTGCAGTTTTGCTGTTTTGCTGTTTATTGGTATGCGAGAGTGTGGTTTGTGGAGCGCTTACGGTTGTTTAAGTGGTTAAATATTTATCTGGGAACTTCTGTCATCCCTTTCGGACGCATTTTTCGTGGATCAGCACCGATATGACGCAGGGAATAACGCCCCATCTTTCTGCCAAAAGGCATAATTAACAGACGGGGCAGAGTAACTGCTTCAGGCGCCCTGAAGGGAGCAATACCAATGCTCATGCCCTGATGTCCCAGGGCGGGCTGGGAACGGTAAGTACCGAATATTCTGTCCCACCAGGGGAAACTGAAACCAAAATTACTGTTGGTTTCTCTGATTGATACGGAATGGTGTACCCGGTGCATATCAGGGGTCACCACCAGCAGCCGCAGGAAACGGTCAAAAAAGCGGGGAAGGCTGATATTTCCATGATTAAACATGGCTGTACCGTTTAATATAATCTCAAAGGCAAGAACCGCACTGACGGGCGGCCCTAACGCCGCCACTGCCGCCATTTTTATAAGCATGGAAATTATTATTTCAATGGGGTGAAAGCGAAGTCCGGTGGTAACATCAATATCAAGATCGGCATGATGTACCATATGCAGCCGCCAGAGCAGCGGGGTGGCATGAAACATCAGGTGCTGCAGATAGATAATGAGATCAAGAAGCAGAATGGCAAAAATGATCTCCGCCCAGAGCGGCATGTTTAGATAATGGAAAAGCCCCCAGTTATTACGGGCCGCGGCTGCGGCCAGGCTCAGGGCGGTAATTGGAAAAAGAAGTTTTACAATAAATGAATTCAGAAAAATAATACTCAGGTTATTACCCCAGCGCCCGGCCTTGGATACCGACAGCCGTCTCTTGGGGCTTATAAATTCATAGCCTGCCACCAGTATCAGAATGCCGAAGAAAAAGATGATTCTCAGCCTGGTATTATAATCCATGCGATTCTCCCGATTAATTACATAATAGTTTAATGTAGTAGAGGATGGCGGTATTGTCAATACGATATTGATAATTATTACTAAAATATTGGGTTGACGGACTGAATATCAAATCAGGAGAGGATTTCCTGAATGAATGGGAGAGCGGATATGGAGGAGGAGAAGTTCAAGCGGCTGGTTGAGACGGGGATTTGTTACCGTTATCCCTCTCAACCAGCTGTTATTTACAAAAAATCAGTACTTAAAAATAAAAAACTCTAAACTCATTCTTTGTAGTTTAATCCCTCCATGGCCCGTTTAAAACCGGCAGCCGAGGCTTTAATCACCTCATCTTCAACACAGAAGGCCAGACGGAAATAACCGGGGCAGCCAAAGCCCTGACCCGGAACGGCGAGGATTTTTTCTTTCTGCAGTATTTTTAAAAACTCCACATCATCCTTCATCGGAGATTGCGGAAAGATGTAAAAGGCTCCCTTGGGGGGCTGAAAACGATAGCCTGCCTCGGAGAGTATATCGCAGAACAACTGCCGGCGGCGTTGATATATCCCGCAGTCAACGCTTGTCTGAGCCAGTTCCGCCACCACTCGCTGCATAAGGGCCGGAGCGTTAACAAAGCCCAGAATACGATTGGCCAGGGTCATGGCCTCCAGGAGAGAGTCATGGGCCTCAGCTTCAGGATTAACCGCTATAAAGCCGATACGTTCACCCGGCAGGGATAGATCCTTGGAAAAGGATGAGGCAATAATACTGTTAGTGTAATTTTTGAAAATACTGGGAACGGTGAAATCGTCAAAGACAATTTTACGATAAGGCTCATCGGAGATCAGATAAATGGTGCCGAATTTGGCACTGGCTGCCTCCAGAATATGACCTAACTTATGGATTTTGGCTCCGGAATATATCTGGCCGGTGGGATTGTTGGGGCTGTTGATGATTATGGCCTTGGTGCGCTCATTAACCGCCGCTATTACAGCATCGCAGTCAAGATCAAAGTCATCGGCAGTTTTTATTACCCGGCTGACTCCGCCATGATTATCAATATAAAATTTATATTCCACAAAGAAGGGGCTTAAAATAATTACCTCATCCCCTGGATCTAAAATGGCCTTTAAAGTGACATTAATGGCCCCGGCCGCCCCGCAGGTCATGATAATATCGTTAAAATCAAGTTTGACTTCCTGCTCACCGCCAATTTTATCCGCCATCTTTTCCCGCACGGCCTGGTAGCCGCCGTTGGGCATATATTTATGCATCCCCGGTGTCTCATCGGCGGCCAGCTGCCGCAGGACAGTGGTAAACTGGGGCGGCGGAGGCAGATCAGGGTTGCCGAGGCTGAAATCAAAGACATTATCGGCACCATACCGGGCCTTCATCTTAGCTCCTTCTTCAAACATCTTTCTAATCCAGGAAGAATTTCTGGCAAATTCCTCCATTTTTCTGGCAATGGCCATGTTAAATCCTCTAATAATTTGTTTTGTATTTTTGTATTTTGTAAAGTCCGCTTTAACCTAATTTGCTTAAAAATTGATAGGCGGCATTAATTTCCTTCATCTTTTCTTCAGCCACCTTTTGAAATTCCTCCCCGAGATGCCCGACTTTGTCAGGATGATATTTCATACTCAATTTATGATAGGCCTTTTTTATCTCAGCCGGAGTGGCTCCAGGCTTGAGACCTAAGACCTCAAGAGAACGGGCCTCTTCAGAATAACCCTGAGTACCGGTGCCGCCGCTGTCTCTGCCGTAGGCGTATCGGCTGCGAATCCGCTGCTGGTCATAGATGTTTATCCCTAAATAATCTCCAATTTTGCCGGCCAGCTTCAGCTCTGGCTCAATACGTTTCGGGCCGGAATATATGACCTGGTAGATCAGCTCCAGCAGGATAAGGCGGGGTTCATAGGCGAATTTATCTCTGAAATCAGCTAACAGGGTATCTAAGCTGATCGTGGATTGGCGGGCCTCTTTTATCAGCTCCTTGACCCAGAGCATCTGCTCATAATTATAATGCAGGCTGGCGCGAAAAAAATTCTCAATGGTGCTTAATTCTTCGTTGCTTACCCGGCCGTCTATTTCGGCAATCTTAATCAGAATGTGAACCAGGAGATAGACGAATTCATTATGCGATTCAGTCTGCGAACGCTCATAGGTCGCTACCTTGCGGCGGATAAAATAAGAAAATCCCCAGAAGGCGGCAATAAGCATGAACAGAAAAAACATGCCGCCGGAAAGCAGTATGCCCAGCAGTTCAAAGAGGCCGCGGAAATTACCGGCCAGGAGCATAAAGAGAATGAAGAACAGCAGGCAGCCCCCGCAGCCGGGTTGATTCCGATATTGATAATTATATTGTTTCATTTACGTGAAGATGGCTTTTATAAAGTCATGGGCGTCAAAGTCGCGCAGATCAGTCATCTGTTCTCCTACTCCGATGAAGCGGATGGGAACTGAAAATTCCCGACAGATGTTTATTACAATGCCCCCCTTGGCGGTTCCGTCCAGCTTGGTGAGGGTGAGGGCGGTAAGCTCCACTGCCTCGTTAAAGAGCTTGGTCTGCGAGAGGGCGTTCTGACCAGTGGTGGCATCTAAAACCAGCATTACCTCATGGGGAGCGCCGGGGCATTTACGATTCATTACCCGTTTTATTTTTTTCAGTTCTTCGATTAAATTAACCTGGGTATGCAAACGACCGGCCGTGTCCACCAGAATAACATCAAAATCGCGCTTATTGGCATATTCCAGGGCGTCGAAGACCACGGAAGAGGGATCGGCCCCCGGTTTCTGGGCGCTGACCTCCACCCCGGTACGTTCCCCCCATATCTTGAGCTGATCAATTGCCGCAGCCCGGAAGGTATCGGCCGCCACCAGCAGAACCTTATTGCCGGATTCCTTGAATTTATGGGCCAGTTTACCAATGGTAGTGGTTTTGCCCACCCCGTTGACTCCTAATACCATAATTACAAAGGGACCGGATCCAGGTTTTTCGGCTGGTTTATAATTTGCATTTAAATAGCCGGTCATCTTATCCTGCAGAAAGGTACGCAGAGCGCTGATATCAGCCAGTTCCTTACGGTCAACCTGCCTTCTCGCCTCTTCTAACATTTCAGTAACCGTCTGCACCCCGAGATCGGCAGTAATCAATACCTCCTCAAGCTCGTCCAGCAGGTCGGCATCAATTTTCTTTTTCCCAAGGAAGAGGGCGTCAACCCGTTTAATCAGTGATTCTCTGGTCTTGTGCAGGCCGTTTTTTAACCGCTTGAAAAGGCCTGTCGACTGGACTTCAGAGGGAGGCGCAGATTTCACCGCAGCCGCCGGTGGGGGAGAGGCAGCGGCCTGAGGTGGCTGCCGGTCAATAGTATCCGCTGCTTTATTTTTTTCTTTTTTCTTCTTAAACCAACCCAGCATCTTTTCTGGTCTCCATGACTTCGTTTATATTAGATTATTTGTAACTGTTCAGCGATGAGCCCATCATTTATGCTGTTTTTACAAATTTGTATTGTATCCATTCAGCAGTAACATGCCCAGCCAGATAGAGGCACCAGTAATGATAAAGGCTGTCTCCAGGGCGAATTCCAATCTTACCCCAGGGGTATAATACCCTTTTTCATAAAAAACAAGAAAGAGGAACAGATAAACCAGTCCGGGCAGCAGGAGATAGCCGTATGGCCTGATCATCAGGCCTACGCTCGTTGATACCAGGGACATAATAAAAAGTATGGCCATGATAATCTTTAATAATATCATAGTATTACAAAAACCGATAAGCACCGGCACAGTCTCTTTGCCAACAATTCGGTCACCCTGGAGATCAAAGAGATCAAAGACGGCGTTACGTACCATAACCAATAATAATATGAAGACAAATACGGTAATGGTAAGCGGGGTAATTCCTCCCTGACTCATGGCTGGCAGTACCGCCAGCACCAGGGCCCAGGCCAGAGCCACAAAGACAGTTTTGGAACCGGGAATCTCCTTTAGCATTTTAACCTTTAACAGGCCGGTCATGGAGGGCGGGATAAA
Organism: Desulfobacterota bacterium M19; assembly: GCA_048820955.1. Lineage (GTDB taxonomy): Bacteria > Desulfobacterota > Desulfobulbia > Desulfobulbales > VMSU01 > JAADIV01. The sequence continues at coordinate 105,116 of JBMERE010000006.1, forward strand.
TTTAACGCTGTACAATGTCCCGAATATACTCATAATCAGCAGCAGGATAAAAGGGCCGCCGCCCTCCATCCAGCCTATGGCCAGGGAGGTGACAAGGGCGGTAATGGAAGACAGAAAAAAAACATTACGATTATTAATATAAAAGTTCATCAGGACAGGGTCGTTAAAGACCTTCGCCCGTTGATCTGTGATGCGGTTCAGGTTATGCATGGCGAACAGATAACCAAAGGCGATGACCATAAGCTGCCAGGTGGGGGTAATCCCTTGTAACAGGCAACAGGCTCCAGTCATAATCCCACCCCCGGCGGCCACATAGAGATTACTTGCCATGAGCCAGCGCATAACTCTGAAGGTAAAGGCCCGCAGGGGATTATCACCATGGCAGGGAATGGCCTCTAAGGTGCGTACCACCCGGTTTATCATCCAGGTGGGAGTGGAGGCCCCGGCCGTTACTCCCACGCGTTTGAAGGCGTTCATGATATCGGGGTCAATTTCGGACTCGGTCTCAATTAAAAAAACTTCCTTGCCCATTTCGGAGGCGATTTCGGCGAGACGTTTAGTGTTGGCGCTGGCCCGGCCGCCAACCACGACCAGGGCGTCGACTGTCTGGCAGAGTTTTCTTACCTCGTGCTGACGTTTATGGGTGGAATCGCATATGGTGCTGAATACCAGACCGCCTGGATATTTATCCTGAATAATCCTGCAGAGCCGATTAAAGGATAATTCGTCCTGAGTGGTCTGGCTGACAATGATGTAGGCGCCATCAAGGTGCAGAGCTTCGGCATCCGCCTCATTACTCACCACCTGGCAGTCAGGGCCGGCGTAACCCATCAGCCCCTCCACCTCGGCGTGATTGCGATCGCCTATAATTACCGTAGTCATGCCCAGCTTGCGGTGGCGGCGGATAATGGCCTGCACCTTCAAGACCCTGGGGCAGGTGGCATCTTTAACCTGCAGGCCGGCATCCTGCAGAGCCTCCTTCTCGGCCGGAGGGATGCCATGAGCCCTGATAATTACCGTTCCGGGAGTGGAAGATTTATCAGGTACCTTCCTTAATACTCCAACCCCCTTGTCCTTCAGAACGGTAAGAACCTGGGGGTTATGAATCAGCGGCCCATAGGTGGAAATATCTCCACCTTCCCGGTTTACCAGATTAATGGTCAAGTCAACAGCCCTTCGTACTCCCATGCAGAAGCCGGCTTTTTTGGCTATATATACCTTCATGTATCAGCTGCCATCAGGATAAGCGCCGTTTGCAGGCGGGCATTTTTGTTGTTCATGTTTGTCGTGTTTTGAGGCATGGGTAACCATGACCTTGCCGGCCACGCCGATACCAAGAGCCAGTCTGGTACCATTAACAACTATAACGAGGGGGCCGGATGGGCTGCTGCTGATTATTTCTATATCGGCGCCCATGGTCAGTCCCATGCCTGTCAGTCGGCGTCTGGCCTCCCGGCCGCCGATGATATTGGTAATCTGCACCCGTTCACCCGCTGCCGCCATATACAGGGGCAGGCTGGGCTGCCGATGAGAAAGGCATCTGTCGCAGAGACCATAAATTTCTGTTTTATGCTGCAGAGGATGAAAATTAAATTCTTCGGCAATGGTCAGTTGTCGTTCTTCGAGAATATGGTCGTGAAATTCTTGAATCAAACCGCATTTGGTACATATCAGGTGATCGTGATGTCTGCCTAAATGGAGATGCTCATAGAGGGTCTCCTTATTGTCAAAATTACGGCGCTGAGCGAAACCAAATTGACAAAACATATTCATAGTTTCCTGAATAAAGGCCTGGTCAAGAAGCTCCGGACGGCGGTCGGCGATTATCTTCATCAATTCGGCCAGGGTTACGTGATGTTCCTGTGACAGGAATAAATCAAGAACCTGCAGGCGGTCTTCCACTCTGGTGGCCTGAAAAGATTGCAGAACCTCCTGAAATTGTTCCCGGTCATGCCGGTGTTCGACGGGGATATCCTCCATGCCGGAGTTATTCCTGTCTTTACGAAAAAATGATAGAAGAGAAAAATTCATTTTTTTTTGTATTACTTTATTATTTTATCTTTCTATCAGCGGCCGAAATCGTCATCAAAACGGATAATATCGTCCTCTCCAAGATAGGGGCCGTTTTGTACCTCTATTAATTCCAGGGGGATAACGCCGGGATTCTCTAATCGGTGTTTTTCTCCGCAGGGGATATAGGTGGACTGATTTTCCAGAACGAGATGCACCTTTTCGCCGCAGGTTACCTTGGCCGTTCCCCTGACAACCACCCAGTGTTCTGAACGGTGATGGTGCATCTGCAGAGACAACTTGACCCCCGGCAGGACTGTGATGCGTTTGATCTTAAAGCCGGTCTGCTCTTCAAGGATAGTGTAACTGCCCCAGGGCCGGTAAACGGTACGGTGCAGGCGGTATTCCTCCCGTTTTTCTCTCTTAAGGTGTTTAACTACCTTTTTTACATCCTGAGCCCGCTCCATGGGGGCCACGAGAACGGCATCCGCTGTTTCAATTACTATGGTGTTCTCAAGGCCTACGGCCGCCACCAGGCCATGTTCCGACTGGACAAGACAGTTTCTGACATCCTTTAAGATTACGTCGCCGGAGGTGACGTTACCAGCCTCATCTTTTTTGGCTACCTCATAGAGAGCCTGCCAGGAACCAATATCATTCCAGCCCAGATCGGCGGGAATAACCGCCACCTGATCTGATTTCTCCAACAGGGCGTAATCAATAGAGTCGCTGGGGGAGAGGCGCATGGCCTGCTCCGCGAGGCGGAAAAAGGGGCCGTCTTCCCGGCCTTCGTCAACCGCCTGGCGCATGGCCGTGGTGATCTCCGGGCAGTATTCTTCCATGCCGGCCATTAACGTCTCATTGCTGAAGGCAAACATTCCTGAATTCCAGAGAAAATTTCCGGCATTCAGATATTTTTCGGCGGTCGCCATATCCGGTTTTTCGACAAAGGAAAGTACTTCATTATCCTTGCCTTTTTCTATATAACCGTAGCCGGTTTCAGCCTTGTCAGGCCGGATCCCGAAGGTAACGAGGCGTCCGTCGCGGGCCAGAGCCGCGGCTTCATTTACCGCGGCGGCAAAGGCCGCCGGGTTTTTAACAAGATGGTCGGCAGGTAAGACCAGCATGATAACCGGCTCCGCGCGTGTACGCTGGCAATAAAGAGCGGCGGCGTAAATAGCCGGGGCGGTGTTGCGGCCGCAGGGCTCCAGAATTATGGCTTCAGCAGTCATGCCGATTTCCGCCAGCTGGCTTTTAACAATGAAACGATGTTCCTCGCCTACTACCAGCAGGGGCGGGGCGGTGCCGTTTAACGATACCGCTCTCTTTATTGTGGCCTGTAATAAAGAATCTTCTCCAACCAGGTTTAAAAGCTGTTTGGGATACAGTTCCCGAGACATGGGCCAGAGACGGCTGCCGGTTCCTCCAGCCAGAATTACCGGTTGAATTATCATGTTCTACCTCGTCGTTTTTATCCGGAAAACGCCCGCGAAGTGATGTCGTTCCAGGCTGTTTTTATGTAAGCGCTCCATGAACACCACCCTGCACACGTTGACCGGCCGCAATATACAGGGGGTATGATTGCACCCGGTCAACGTGCACATGGCGGCGTCCCTGAATCGCTTACAGTTTGGGGGTGTTGCAAATGTCAAGGTGTGGTTCGTTTGTCGCTTACGTTTTTATGGTTTGTTGCCGCTGTGGTCTGAAAATCATTTATACAATAAAAATTCCTGGCGTTCTTCTTTAAATATGCTGAGAGCAGGCTGCCATCCGGCCTCTAAGTCCGCAACGGGCCGTCCGGCAGCCAACTCCTGCCGCAGACGTCTGCTGCCCAGAATAAGATCAAGAGGGGTGCGCTTAAACTCGTATTCGTAGGGTGGTTTCTTAAGTTGGAAATCACCACCGCAGGTCGTCATCACCGCTCTGAGCAGTGTCAGAGAAATATGATATGGCCTGAAATCAGGCCGGCTGGTAACATGAATCTGGAATCCGGCACAGGTCTCAGCGGCCCATTTACCGGCCACCGGCTCAAAAAATACCGGCCGCAAAATACAGCCGGGCAGATCATCCGCGGTGAGAGCGGCCATGATGCGCTCATGCTTGATAAAGGGTGCCCCCCAGAGCTCAAAGGGCAGGGTAGTACCCCGGCCTTCAGAAATATTGGTGCCTTCCCAGATTACCTGGCCCGGATAAACCAGAGCACTCGCGAAACTGGGCAGATTGGGCGACGGATAGACCCAGGGCAGACCGGTTTCCGGATAAAAAAAACGGCGCTGCCAGCCCTCCATGGGTATAACCGTCAGTTCCGCGGCCCTGGGAAGCCGGGAGTTGATAAAAAGGGCCAGTTCCCCCAGGGTCATTCCGTGACGCATGGGAATGGCATAGAGACCGACAAAGGAACGGCAGTCATCCTCTAAGACATTGCCCTCAACTAAATCTCCGCCCACCGGGTTGGGACGATCTAAAACAACCACCCGCTTATGGTGGGCAGCAGCCTCTTCCAGGCAATAGGCCATGGTCGACATGAAGGTGTATACTCTGGTTCCGGCATCGGGAAGATCAATAAGTAGAACATCAAGCATATCCAGCATCTCGGCATCCAGCCGGCGACTCTTGCCATAAAGGCTGAAAATCGGTGTATCCGATCCGACAACATGATCCGATTCTATCATGTTATCCTGCTTTTCGGCAAAAAAACCATGCTGAGGCGAAAAGAGGCAGGTCAGCTGAGCAGGGAAGTTCTGTTCAATAAGCCGGCGGCTGTGAACAAAATTTTCATCCACAGAGGCCTGATTGCAGAGCAGACCCAGTCGTTGACCATTGAGCCAGGCTGGAGGCGAGTCAATTAGTTTTTTAATGCCTAATTTAATCATTTAATGCCTAATTTAATCATAGTGGTGGATCCGGCCGATATCCCATCCTGCCGGTTCGTATTATTTTGAGGTTTGTGAAAAAAATTTGTATTGAACACCATTGGGCCTTGTTGAAGCAAGAAAAAAAGCATTTCGACAGGCCTTTTTTTAGGGTATATATCATTGCCAGAAGGTAAAGACTTCTCTTATGTCGACTTTAATTATATTTCTGTTTTTCATATCATATGAGTAAATAAATCGTAATCAGTGCTGACAGGAGTTTATATGCGGCCCATGAAAATAGCGATAAGCGGTAAGGGCGGAGTGGGTAAGACCACTATAATGGCCCTTCTGGCCCGGCGTTTTGCCGCCGATTTTACCGAGGTTCTGGTGATAGATGCCGATCCCAGCCCCCATATGGCCGAAACTCTGGGGGTCAGCGGTGAGGTGAAGCCCATTGCCGAGATGCGGGATCTGTTGATAGAACGCTCCGGCAAGGTGAAGGGCTCACCATTTTATAACATCAATCCCAGAATAGACGATCTGCCTCAACGTTTCATGCTGGAAAAAGAGGGGATTAAATTAATGATTCTCGGAGCCATCCAGACCGGGGACAGCGGTTGTGCCTGCGCCGAGAATACGGTTCTGCGCCGTCTGCTGGTCAAGCTGCTGTTGAAAAAAGATCAGGCCGTTCTTCTTGATATGGAGGCCGGAGTGGAACATCTCGGCCGGGGAACTGTCGCCGGAGTGGATCATCTGCTGGTGGTGGTAATTCCTTCTCAGTCCAGTGTCCGCACCGCTTTAAAGATTGCCCGGCTGGCCCGGGAAGTGGGGATACCGCTCGTCTCTTTTGTTGGTAATAATATTCAGGACCAGGAAGACGAGGATTTTTTAAACAGGCTTTTACCGGAAAAGATGGTTGCCGCCTTCCCTGATTCTGCCAATATAAGACGAGCGGAACGTGACGGCCTGGCAATTTCTTCTCTGGCCCCTGAATTTAATATTCCGCTGGATAATATTATGCATAAACTGACCGGGAAGAGATAAAAAAATAGGGGGCTTGCGCCCCCTAAAAGAGAAGAGATAGAGAATAACATGAAATGTTATGCTTATACTTTTAAGCCTGAAAATATCATTTGTCAAGTAATTAATTAAATACTTTCACTTCTGATGGGCTCGTAGTTAACATGCTTGTCATGAAACGAAAAGTTCATCACTTCTGAATAAAAGAAAAACAGCCAAAGGCATAGATGATGACTACTGTACAGCAATTTTATCGCCGGATAACCGGTGAGATGGAGTATTGTTTTAACGTTGAGACCAGAGGGCCGTTAACTGAAGATGAAAATCGGCAGCTGCGGTTGTTACTGGCAGACGGCTTTATTGCCGAAACCGTGAGTTCTGAGCCGTATTTCAACGGGGCCGGGGTTGTGGAAGTCGGGCCCCGTCTGAATTTCGCAACAGCCTGGTCCTCAAATATGGTCTCTATCTGCCGAGCCGCCGGCCTGACAGAAATCAGCCGTGTGGAGCGTTCACGGCGCTATCAAATACCGCCTGGTGTTGAGGCCGCTGATTTTATCAGGCGCCATCATGACCGGATGACAGAATGCCGCTATGATTCGCCTCTGACCTCTTTTGAAACCGGTATCAAGCCCGAACCGGTTTACGATATTCCGCTGCGGGAGAAGGGGCCTGACGCCCTTCTGGAGATCCCCGGTATTTCCATGGATGAGTGGGACAGGAACTTTTATTACGATTATTTTGTTAAAAAGCATCACCGTAATCCCACTATTGTTGAGATTATGGATCTCAACAACGCCAACAGTGAACATTCCAGGCACGGCTTTTTCCGCGGCCGGCAAATAATCGACGGCCGGGAACAGCCCGAAAATCTCATGGATATCGTTAAATCCACTCTCAATGCCCAGCCTGCCAACAGCGTTATCGCCTTTAATGATAATTCAAGCGCTATTCATGGGCGGCAGTTTAAGGCCCTGGTCCCTGCCCGGCCCGGTGCGCCTTCCTCTCTGGTTCTGACGCCGGTTCATTATCATATTATATTCACTGCCGAGACCCATAATTTCCCCACCGGGGTGGCCCCCTTTCCCGGTGCTGAGACCGGTACCGGCGGCCGGTTGCGGGACGTGCAGGGCACGGGGAAGGGCGGTTTTGTAGGCGCCGGAACTGCCGGTTACTGCGTAGCCGGTCTCCATATCCCCGGCTATAATCTTCCCTGGGAAGCGGATAAGGAGGATATGCCCTGTCCGGATAATATGGCTTCAGCCCTGGAAATTGAGATTGAGGCCAGTAACGGAGCCTCTGATTACGGTAATAAATTCGGTGAGCCTCTGATTCAGGGGTTTACCCGTTCCTTTGATATGCGGCTGGCCGGTGGTGAGCGCTGGGGCTATCTGAAGCCCATAATGTTCACCGGTGGTATCGGTCAGATTGATGCTCGTCATACCAGCAAGGCGGCGGAAGAGAAGGGGATGTATATTCTCCAGATCGGCGGTCCGGCTTACCGGGTGGGATTCGGCGGCGGGGCGGCCTCCAGTATGATGCAGGGTGATAATGCCGCCGAGCTTGATTTTAACGCCGTGCAGCGCGGTGACGCCGAGATGGAGCAGAAAATGAACCGGGTTATCAGAGCCTGTAATGAGATGGGAGGTAAGACCCTGATTGATGTTATTCACGATCAGGGGGCCGGCGGCCCGGGTAATGTTTTAAAGGAGCTGGTGGAGCACTCCGGCGGCCGCATTGGTATCAGGAAGATAATTACCGGTGACCCCACCATGTCGGTATTGGAAATTTACGTGGCAGAGTATCAGGAACGTAACGGTCTGCTGGTCAGGCCTGATAATCTCGCCGCTTTTCAGAAAATATGTGCCAGAGAAAAGGTAAACTGCGAAGTTCTTGGCCAGGTCACCGGCGATTTACGTTTTGTGGTCTATGATGAGCAGGACGACAGCACTCCTGTCGATCTGGAATTAAATGAGGTACTGGGCAATGTGCCCATTAAAACCTTTAAAGATGAACGTCAGAAGGAGGACCTGCCTCCCTTGACTCTGCCCGCCGGACTTACAGTACGGCAGGCCGTCCATGACGTGCTGCGCCTGATCTCTGTCGGCTCCAAACGGTTTCTGACTAATAAGGTTGACCGGGCGGTCAGCGGTCTTGTCGCCCAGCAGCAATGCTGCGGCCCGGTTCAGGCTCCGATAAGTGATGTGGCGGTTATTGCTCAGGGGTATGACGCCCTCTGCGGCGCAGCCTGCGCCATTGGTGAGCAGCCCGGCAAGATGATTGCCGACCCCAAAGCCGGGGCCAGAATGGCGGTGGCTGAATCCCTGACTAATCTGGTCTGGGCCCGCATTGACGGTCTGGAAACAGTAAAATGTTCGGCGAACTGGATGTGGGCTCCCAAGCTCCCCGGGGAAGGGGCTGCCCTTTACGACGCGGCCCTGGCCATGCGTGATGCCATGATCGCTCTGGGGATGGCGGTGGACGGCGGCAAGGACAGCCTCTCCATGGCCACCAGGGTAGGGGAGGAGACGGTAAAATCTCCCCGGCAGCTGGTCATCTCTGCCTATTCATCCATGGCAGACATCCGTAAGGTGATAACTCCTGATCTCAAGGCCCCCGGTAAATCAACACTCTGTTTCATCGATCTGGGGCAGGGGAAGACCCGTCTCGGCGGCTCGGCTCTGGCACAGACCCAGGGCCAGATCGGCTCTGAACCGGCGGATATGGATGATCCGGCAGTTTTGCGGCACGGTTTTACGGCAGTGCAGGAATTAATAGACCGTGATCTTATTTTAGCCGGCCATGATCGGAGTGACGGAGGTATAATTACCACAATTCTGGAAATGGCCTTTGCCGGCAACTGCGGCGCGGCCCTTGAGATAGAGAGTCCGGCACCGGCGCTGGAATTTTTCTTTAATGAGGAATCAGGTCTGGTTATGGAGTGCGGAAACGAGGTTATGGCCGCCGTCCGGGAGATAGTAGCCCAACACGGACTTACCCTTGTTGAGCTGGGGCGCAGTACAGATGATGAACGTATCGTTATCAGCTACAATCAGGAAAAGGTTATTAACGAGGAAATGCCCCTCCTGCGCCAGTGGTGGGAGGAAACCAGTTTTCAGCTTGAATGTCTGCAGATGAATGCCGAATCCGCTCTTGAAGAACGGCAGAACACCTATAAACGGCGCGGCCCCAAATATAATCTGCCTTTTACCCCGCGGCTTACTGTTGCTGATATAATAAATCAAACCGCCAAACCACGGGTGGCGATCCTGCGGGACGAGGGCAGCAACTCCGACCGGGAAATGGCCGCTGCTTTTTTTGCCGCCGGCTTTGAACCCTGGGATATTACCATGACCGATCTTTTAAACGGCCGGATACAGCTAAATAAATTTCGAGGACTGGCGGCAGTGGGCGGTTTTTCTTACGCCGATGTCCCGGAGAGCGCCAAGGGCTGGGCCGCTACTATTCAGTTTAATTCTGACCTGCGCGGGATGTTCCTGGATTTTTATAAGCGACCGGACACCTTCTCCCTTGGCGTCTGTAACGGCTGTCAGCTTTTTGCTCTCCTCGGCTGGGTGCCATGGCTCGATATTCCCGCAGAAAGTCAGCCCCGTTTTGTGAGAAACAACTCCGGTCGTTTTGAATCACGATGGACAACGGTTAAAATTACGCGCAGTCCGGCCGTTATGTTGCGGGGCATGGAGGATATGATCTTTGGTATTCATGTTGATCACGGCGAAGGACGGCTGGAGTTTCCAGAAGCCGCCATGCTGGACGAGTTAACCAGTAAGGAACTGACCCCGGTAACCTATGTGGATGATAATGGTACCGCCACCGAGGCTTACCCCTTCAACCCGAACGGTTCACCCCGGGGGATTGCCGCCCTCTGCACCCCGGACGGCCGTCATCTTGCCATGATGCCTCACCCGGAGAGAACCTTTCTGCCCTGGCAGGCCCACTGGCTGCCGGAAGAGATGAAGGGGCTTGCCGCTTCCCCCTGGCTCACCATGTTTCAGAATGCCTATCACTGGTGTAGTGAGAAATAAGCGGACAACAGTTTTCCCTTTATTCGTAAGCGATCCATGAACACCAGCCTGCACACGTTGAGCGGGGGCAATATACAGAGGGTATGATTGCCCCCGCTCAACGTGCATATTGCTTACGTCCCTGACGTGGTATCGCTTTTATACGACGATCGCTTACTTTTATATAAGCCCCAGTTTCAGTACGGTATCACGCTCTGTTCTTAATTCTGCCAGGGTTGCATTAAATTTACCCTCACCGAATTTGTCCTGTTTCAGGCCGCTTATTATTCGCAGTTTTCCATCTTCAACTCGGCAGGGGAAGGAAAATATCAGGCCTTTATCCACCCCGTATTCGCCATTTGAATGCAGACTGACTGAAAAACTCTCCCCATCCGGGGTGTCATGGGTGAGACTGTAAATGCTCTGAACACAGGCGTTGGCGGCAGAGGCGGCGGAAGATGCCCCGCGGGCCTTGATAACCGCGGCTCCGCGTTGCTGGATGGTTGTTATAAATTTTCCCTGGAGCCAGCTTATATCCTGGATGACCTCTGCTGCCGGACGGCCGGAAATCTCGGCATTGGCAAAATCCGGGAATTGCGTCGCGGAGTGGTTTCCCCAGATGGTCATCTTTTTGACTTCAGTTACATCAACACCTGCCTTGCGAGCCAGTTGGGTTCTTGATCTGTTTTCGTCCAGTCTGGTCATGGAGAAAAAACGATCCCTGGGCAGACCTGAATTCTGCATGGCGATCAGACAATTGGTGTTACAGGGATTACCCACCACGAACAGACGGCATCCCGCTGCCGCGTACTTGGCCATGGCCTTGCCCAGGGGGCCAAAGATACCGCCGTTGACCTGCAGAAGATCACTACGTTCCATTCCCTGCTTCCGAGGGACAGAACCAATGGCAATAATCCAGTCCGCGCCGAGAAAGGCGGTTTCCATCTGGTCGGTGCAGACAATATCTTTCAAAAGCGGGAAGGCGCAGTCATCCAGCTCCATCCTTACCCCTTCCAATGCTCCAAGGGCCTGGGGAAGTTCCAGAAGCCGTAACTCGACATCCGTCTCTGTTCCGAACATCTGCCCCGAGGCGATTCTGAATATTGCGGCATATCCTATTTGTCCCGCCGCTCCAGTTACCGCGACTCTGACTTTTTTGTTAGACATAGATATTTTCTCCTTTTAACTTTAACTGTTTGATTGTAAGCGACAAACGAACCACACCTTGACATTTGCAACACCTCCAAACTGTAAGCGATCGTCGTATAAAAGCGATACCACTCAGGGACGCCGCCATGTGCACGTTGACCGGGTGCAATCATACCCCCTGTATATTGCGGCCGGTCAACGTGTGCAGGGTGGTGTCCCTGGAGTGCTTACATCTGCTTCGTCGTATTCCGTCTGGAGGTCAGGGGTAAATACTGCGGCTGCCAGCGCATGTTTTCTATTAATATATCCAATTGTTCAGGATCATTATGGTGCTGAAATCTGCTGTAGGCACAGGAACCGCTGACTGTTTCACGAATGGCGGCCCGCCCCACGGCTCTGGCAACCTGCAGACTGATTTCCCGAAGATTATTGACGTCCGGGGTCAGGATTCCCTGTTCACGGTCTTTCTCGCTGACCATACCGGCCACGGCACGGGCGGCGGCGGTGAAAAAAGCGGGGCGTACCTCACGGGCCCCTGAGGCAATGGTGCCCAGCCCCAGACCGGGGAATATTAACACGTTATTGCATTGTCCAACTCTGATGCTTCCAGTAGACGTCTTAATATCTGGAAAAGGGCTGCCGGTGGCGGTCAGAGCCTGCCCGCCACTCCATTGGTAAATTTCCTCAGGTGTAGCCTCAGCCCTGGCAGTGGGATTGCTGAGAGGCATGATTACGGGACGTTTGTGATTATTCAACACGGCCTGCACCACCTCCCTGGTGAAGGCACCATGCTGCCCGGAAGTACCTACCAGCACACTTATTCCTGCCTGCCTTATTACGTTTAATAAAAAGCCGTCCTGATCTGACTTATACCATTTTAACTGCTGGGGATTTTTAGCAAATTTTTGTTTGTAAAGCTCAAGTTCTCTGTCGGAGGTAATCAGTCCGCGGCTGTCCAGGGTGAAAATCCTGTCTCTGGCCTCAAGGTCTTTAAGCCCCTCTTCCATAAGTGCGGCGTGTAATTGTTCGGCAATACCTATGCCGCCGGCTCCTGCCCCGTAAATAAGAAAGTTCTGCTTTGTCAGTTTCTCCCCTTTAATCCGCATGGCGGTTATTATCGCTGCAAGATTTACGGCCCCTGTGCCTTGAATATCATCATTAAAAGATATGAGATCATGGAGATATGCGTCACGAATGGCAAAGGCGTTCTGCTTGGAAAAATCTTCCCATTGACAAATCGCCTCGGGATAAACTGTTTTAAAGGCTCTGGCAAAGCGTTGCACAAAATCTATATACTCATCGCCTTTTAAACGGGCATGGCGCCAGCCTAAATAATTTTCGTCGGCAATGAGTTCATGGTTGTCGGTTCCCACGTCAAGTGAGATGGGCAGGCAATGCCATGGGGCGATCCCGCCGCCCTGAGTATAAAGCATTAGTTTGCCAAGGCAGATGGCGATTCCTCCGGCTCCCTGGTCGCCGATTCCCAGAATCCCCTGGTTGTCGGTGACTACGGCTACCCTGATGTCACGATGACCGTAATGGCCAAGAATATCCTCCGCTTGATCAATGTTACCGGGATAAAAATGCAGGCCGTTGGCCTTTCTGAACATTGACGAGTAATGCTGGCAGGCAAGCCCCACTGTCGGGGTATAAATAATACCCATAAGCCGCTTGATATCTGAACTTATAAGAGCATGGGCCAGGGTCACGTTGCGATCAAACAGGGAGCGTACATAAATAAATTTTTCCAGATCGCCCGTCTTGTTGTTTAAGACGCTGATAACGTTTTTAAGCTGTTGGCCGATTGTTCTTACTGCTGGAGGCAGCAGTCCCTCCAGTTTGAATTCCCGGCGTTCACGGCGGCTGAAGGCGCTGCCTTTGTTGAGGTAATTGTTTACCTGGACTCCTATTCCCCTGGCCCTGATTTCAATAGCCTGGGTGGAACCAAAATCATCATAGATAAAATTATATGTACTGGCTGGCATGTTATTCCGTTATGTCATTATTTGGGTAAGTTGATCTTTAATTCAAGGCCTGGGCTGATTGTAATGATTTAACGGGACAGGGCGGCAGGGTTATTCCCCTGCCGCATTACCCCCTTATTCTGTAAATATTCAGCTTGCGCTGAAAAACAGCTGAAGCCACTCTGTTTGTTTTGTCAGCTTATTTTTTACGACGCGGCTTGCGGGGCGGAAACTCCCAGCTGATCTTTCCCTTTTTGTCCAGGACTAAAAAAGCGTCAAATGGCCTTCTTTTTTTAGATATAAATCCTTTGATGAGCTCGGTACGTCCCTGGTCCAGGAGCTGCTGAATATGGTGGGCTTCAATTTTTCGGGAAAGAATAATTTTGCTTATTTTAAGGCCGTTTTTATCATCCCCTTCCAGGGCCGATCTTGACATATAGGCTCCAGGGGTTTCAAAAACTTCGCTATGGTCTATGGGGGATATTCCCAATGGTGAGGTGCTGGTAATACTCTCCAGGTCAAGATTGGCGGTATCGTTAGCAAAGATGAATTCTATCTTATTGTTAGATAGTTTCACCGAAGCCGCAAAGGTTTTGCCGCTCTTTCTGCTTCTGAAATCATCAAACGGGCCCAGAGATTTGCCATGCAGCAGATCAACGATCTCAGCCTCCTTCATAGCTCTGCCGCCTAATATTTTACGAATTGTAATGCTGCCGTCTTCGGCGATGTAGGCGTTAGGGGTGTCAAAGAAACGGAGTCCGTTAACCGGGCTGAAGGCAGCTTCTTTTTTTGATTCAGCACTGTCTTTTTCAAAAGATTTGACCTGTGATATAATATGACCGGTGAGATCACGGATTTCCTTCATGAACTGCTGCCGGGTGAAACTGCCCTTTAAAATCTGATTAAGTTTATGCTCCCACTCTCCAGTCATCTCCGGGGAGGCCAGAACCTCAATCTTCATGGCCTCCAGAATAGCAAGCAGTTCTAAGGCCTTGCCCGTGGGTACCAGCTCCCTTCCTTCACGGGCAAGATAATTATCCTTAATCAACTTTTCTATTATTGCCGCTCTCGTGGCCGGGGTACCTAAGCCCCGCTCCTTCATGGCATCGGCTAACTCCTCATCATCAATCAGTTTGTTGGAATTTTCCATGGCTGAAAGCAGAGTTGCTTCGTTGAAGCGGGCCGGTGGCCTGGTCTCCGACTCTTCTAACTCCACCTTCCGGCAGTTAATTACTGCCTCCCCGGGAAGCGGGCTTAAAATTACATCCTTTCCAGCTCTGGCGTCCCCATAGATAATTTTCCAACCAGGATCTACCAGTATTTTACCCTCGGTTAGAAAGGTCTCGCCGGCGGTTATTGATAAACGGGTCGTATTGAGATAACGGGCCGGCGGGAAGAATACCGCCATAAAACGCTGTACCACCATCAGGTAAATTTTAAACTCCGGCTCAGAGAGCCTGCCAGGTAGTTTAGTAGTGGGGATGATGGCGTGATGATCGGAAATTTTGGTGTTATTGAAAATACGCCCGTTTTTTTTTATATAGTTGTTCTCCATTGCCATAGTGGCAAATTCATTCAGCTGCCAGTCCTTCTGGGTGCCAATGGTTTCCTTTACCTGAGGAAGATAATCTTCGGGCAGACAGCGGCTGTCTGTTCGGGGATAGGTGAGGACCTTATGCCGTTCATAGAGGGCCTGGGCCAGTCCCAGGGTGTTTTTGGCGGAAAATCCAAAACGTGAATTGGCTTCGCGCTGCAGAGAGGTCAGATCATAGAGCGGCGGGGAGTTCTGGCTGGATTTCTTACTGGTTTCAGTAACCTGAGCCGGCTGGCCCGTACAACGCTTGATAATTTCTCTGGCCTTGTCCTCATCCCATATTCTATCCCTTTTGAGGTAGGGATCATGCTCATCCTTTTTGAAATCAGGATCAATCCATTTACCAGTATAGGCTTCTTTGCCCCAGGAGAATGAACCCTGGAGGGTAAAATAGGGTCGGGGGACAAACCCCTGACGTTCCTTTTCCCGCTTAACCAGCATGGAGAGGGTAGGGGTCTGGACCCGACCGCAGGGGGTAAGCATAAAACCGCCGTTACGGGAATTATAAGAGGTAAGAGCCCTGGTGGCATTCAGGCCTATGAGCCAGTCTGATTCTGAGCGGCAGAGCGCTGTATCATGCAGAGAGGCCATTTCCTCCCTGGCCCGCAGAGTGTTAAAGCCTTCCCGGATAGCATCTCTGGTCATTGACTGGAGCCAGAGGCGTTTAAATGACTTGCGGGCTACGGTTTTATTCCAGACATAATCAATTATATACTGGAATATTAATTCACCCTCACGCCCGGCATCGCAGGCATTGATAATCTCTTTAACATCCTGACGGCGGATGAGTTTCTGCAGGGCGTTTAACTGGCTCTTGGTGTTGCTCAAGCCCTTGAGGGGGAATTTATCTGGTAAGATAGGCAGGAGATTAAGCCCCCAACTCTTGTATTTTGGGTCAATTTCCTCGGGATAGCAGATGGAAACCAGGTGGCCAATGGCATAAGAAACAATATATTTACTTGATTCGTAATGTGTTTTGCTCTTGGTGAATTTGCCCGGTAATACCTTTACAAGATCCGCGGCAACGCTGGGCTTTTCCGCGATTACTAAAATTTTATCTGCCATAGTTTTATAATAAAGTATTTAAGTATCTGTGTTATATGCTTGAATTTCTGCCATTTTTAATAGAGCTTCCCCAGTTCAGCTTGTTGCGTAATATCTCAAAATAATCCTTTTTAGACGAGGCAATTAGTTTCAGATAATACTCCGAAGCCTGAATTTCAATGGTATCATCCAGATGAATATCCCAGGCTGACTGACCATCCACCAACACCTTGACATCCTGTCGGCGGCCATTCTTGAGCCTGGCCGTGAGAATAGTATCCGGTGCCACTAAAAGCGGCCGGCTGTCCAACATGAATGGGCAGATGGGAGTTATGAGGATTGACTGCAGAGCGGGGTGAACTATGGGCCCGCCGGCCGATAAATTATAGGCCGTAGCCCCGGTGGGAGTGGAAAAAATAAGTCCGTCGGCCCGATAAGTGGTTATATATTTATTGTTGGCCCAGGAATCAAGCTGAATCAGGCGGTCAATATTACCCTTGCTGATGACCACATCATTTAAGGCCATCCGCCACTCTGATGCCTGGCCTCTGGAGATCAGTCTTGTTTTCAGGAGCAGACGGTGCTCTATGGCGAATTTATTATTGAGAATTGCCTCCAGGGCTTCATAACGTTCATCTTTGCTTACCTCGGTGAGAAAACCAAGATCCCCAAGATTGATACCAACCACGGGGATTCCGTAACGACTGGCCTGCTCGGCGACATGGAGCAGGGTCCCGTCTCCGCCGAGGATAATGAGCAGATCAAGGCCTTGCTTTACCTGATCTATCATAACATTTATGTTACGTTCCCGGAACCATAACCTCAGCTCAGCGGCGATCATTTCCGGCTCCTCTGTATTGCCGGGGCGTTTGATTATGCCGATTTCCCGCATAGTCCGAGGAGTATTGTCGTCTGTCCGAACCGGCAACTCAGGATTTACCGAGTTCCGTGGAGCGTCTGGTTGCCGCTTCGACAGTATCCATGATGATCCCCTGAAAACCGGCTCTGGCCATTTCATGCAGACCGGCAATGGTGGTGCCGCCGGGGGAGGTCACCATGGCTCGAAGTTCGGCCGGATGTTTACCGCTTTCCATACTTAGTTTTACTGACCCTAATATGGTCTGTAGAACCAGGGTCTGAGCCGCGTCTCTCGGCAGACCTACCTTGAGCCCGGCATCAATCAGAGCCTCAATAAAGGTAAAGACATAGGCCGGGCCGGAGCCGGAAAGGCCGGTAACCGCGTCAAGGTATGATTCCGGCAGGATTACCGCCTGGCCCACGGCCTCAAAAATGGCTTTGGCCTCAGCCATGTCCTCATCGGTGGCTCCGCGTCCGGGACTTAAGGCGGCAGCTCCCTCCTGAATCAGAGCCGGGGTATTGGGCATTACCCGGATTATCCGGCAGCCGCCGTCGGCCAGTTTACCTTCTATAAAACTTAAAGGAATACCGGCGGCAATGGAAATTATTAGATGATTTACGCCAATACCAGCCTGCACGCTGTTTAATACCGGCCCCATGATCTGCGGTTTAACTGCAAGAATGATGATCTCACAGTCTGCGGTCATTTCATTGGCGTCAGCGCAGGTATTTATTCCGTACTCCTCCAATATCTGTCTGCGGCCGAGGGTGGGGTCAGCGGCTGTTATTTCCCGGGCCGAAAATAATTCCGCCTTTAATATTCCTTTGATCAGAGCCTCGGCCATCTGACCGCCGCCAATAAATCCTATCATCGCCATTGCTGTTTGCCTCTATTTTAGAAAGATGCCTTGATCTTTGTACTTGTGTGCTTGAAAAACGCAGGGGCACTATAACAGGCAAAATTAAAGCGGGCAAGGGGTAAGCGCCCCATGCGCACAGCAGGGCGCTTATGAAACCTTTACATTTCGAGATGTTATAATATCAGGAGTGTAGTTTGTGAGGCGCTTGCGGCAAGGATGGTGTTTATATGGATCGCTTACGTTAAAACAACCGGTGGTTGGCGTCGGTGTGGTGGAAACGAAAAGCATTCAGTTTGTTTTTATCTAACATCCCGAGATTTATTTCCAGTGGTTCGTTGTTGCTTTTTGCCAGTTTGAACCAGTTATCTATTTCTTTTTCCAGGGATTCTTCCCCTACCCGCATGGAGGTTCGGCCCTGATCAAGCTGATGATCAATGAGTCCGGAATTAAGATAACTCCATTCCCCGTTGTCTCTTGCCACTACGCCTGTGTGTCCCCGGGAAGGGGTGGAAAAAGATAAAATCATTCCCTGACGGAGCGTTTTTTCCAGGCCGCTGAAGGTCTGTTCAGCCAGTCTTTCCGGATGCTGAATATGATTAAAGGTTTTGACGAAGGTGGTTTTGCCGGCCGCCTTGATTAATCCTTCACCGTTCTGGTAGGAATTAAGCGGTTTCCCCTGGGCCATGGCCATTTTTTCCAGGGCCTCCCGCAGGCCGCCGGCACCGCCATATTGTACACCTAACCCCTTTAATCCTCTGATTACCAGGCCGTAACAGTCTATCTCGCTGTATGGACGTCCTATATACGGTCTGATCTCATCCACCAGCTTCCGGGAAATATTTTTATTGCTGACAAAGAAATTATTAGCTGCCGTTGATAGATGCTCCTGAGCGGCGGAACTGATTGTCTTGTTAGCGGCAGTACGGGAAGGGTGGCGGATAAACGACAGTTCAAATGTCTGGGGGTTAATGGCTATCGTTGTTCCGGGGCGTATGGTGTTGAATGGTTTGTTACTGTTGATGCCGGATAAAATTATGTTCCAGGCCTCATCATGGTAAATTTTGCTGCGCCGCAACAGGTTGGAAACCGTCGGGGCTTCCCGGCTGATCCTGCCAACTATGACCAGGCCGTCGGCAGTGAGTTTCTGCTCCTTCCAGACGGAAGCTGGAAGTACAGGCTTGTGGGACGGCCGGTGCCAGCTGATTTCATTGTTGGAGAGGTTAAGAGTAACCTCACTGCCTGTTCTTATCTCTTTAAAATGCTTACCGCGGTTAGCCGCTGAAAAAATGATATTCCAGGTTTCGTCTTTAAACCTCTTATTCTTATGGAGAAGATTGGAAACAGTCGGGGTGTTTTTGTCTATTATCCCTAATTTTACAATCTGGTTTTCCTGCTTTTTGTCAGGCTGCCGGGTCGGGGCTGTATTGTCGTTAAGAACTTTCTGAAAATTATCAGCGGCGGCGTCCGGCGGGTTAGGGGCATCCTGAGGTTGAATAAAGGCGGTCTGTATCCCGGCCTGAATATTATTGATGGGCATCTGTAATCTCCTTAAAAATATCTGCAGTCTTTTATTGAGCTTAAGCAATTCGCGTGCCATAACCTGATAAAGCGGAAACCGGCCGTATGCCTGCCTGATTGTGAGGGCCGGGACCGGATCGGCGTGGTAATTATTGACGGGGAGACGGAAAAAATGGCACCCGGCTCTAAAGCTGAATATTAAGTTGCAATTTGGGGGGCAAGTCATTATGTTTTTAGGCCTTGTTTAAGAATTAAAGCCAGGCGCCGAAAATTGACGTGGCGACCGGCATACAATTATTTTTGGAGGCTGCTGCTATAATGTGGGAATACACGGATAAGGTCAAAGAACATTTTATGAACCCGCGCAATGTTGGTGAGATAAAGGACGCCAACGCCGTGGGTGAGGTGGGTTCGCTGTCTTGCGGCGATGCCCTTAAGCTGATGCTGAAGGTGGATGAAAAAGAGATAATTGTCGATGCCAAATTTCAGACCTTTGGCTGTGCCAGTGCCATTGCCTCATCATCGGCTCTCACCGAGATGGTCAAAGGACTGCCCCTGGCTGAGGCGGAAAAAATTACCAACGAAGAAATTGCCGATTTCCTTGGTGGTCTGCCCAAGGAAAAGATGCATTGTTCAGTGATGGGCCGTGAGGCCCTGGAGGCGGCGGTTGCCAATTATCGGGGCGTACCTGTACCGGTGGCTGAGGGCGAGGTGGTCTGTGAATGCTTCGGAGTTACCGATTTAGAAGTTAAACGGGCCATTGAAGAGAGTAATCTGCGCAGCGTGGAAGATATCACCAATTTTACCAAGGCTGGCGGCGGTTGTGGTAAATGCCTGGATCGTCTGCAGGAAATTCTGGATGAGGTAACAGGCAGCGCCAGGTCACGTATAATACCCATGAAGGGCCCGACCCGCATGACTACCATTCAAAAGATAAAAAAGATTGAAGATGTCCTGGAGCGGGAGATCAGGCCCGCTCTTCGCAACGACGGCGGCGATATCGAGTTGATTGATGTTGACGGTGATATGGTGCTTGTTGCTCTGCGAGGGGCCTGCGGCGGTTGTTCGCGGTCAACAACAACCTTGAAAGAATATGTTGAGAAGACCTTGCGTGAGCAGGTACTTGATACCCTGGTGGTGGAGGAAGACCGGTGAATGATATAATATATATGGACAATAACGCGACAACCAGGGTGGCCCCGGACGTTCTTGAAACCATGCTGCCTTATTTCAGTGAATTATACGGTAATCCCTCCAGTATGCACCGCTTTGGTGGTCAGGTAGGGCGGGCTCTTGTTAAGGCCCGTGAGCAGGTGGCAGAACTGCTGGGCGCGGATACCGAGGAAATCATTTTCACCAGCTGCGGCACGGAGAGTGATTCCACGGCTATTCTCTCGGCGGTGCGGGCAAACCCCGATAAACATCATATTGTCACCACAAGAGTGGAACATCCGGCAGTGAAGAATCTTGCCGCCAGTCTCCGCAATCTCACCGGCCACAAATACCGTATCACCAGCCTCGGGGTAGACAATGAGGGGATGCTTGACCTTGATGAATACCGCAAGGCCTTGAGTGATGATACCGCCATAGTCAGCGTTATGTGGGCCAATAATGAGACCGGAGTGATTTTCCCCATCGCTGAAATGGCGGCCATGGCTAAGGAGCAGGGGATTCTCTTTCACACCGATGCCGTGCAGGCAGTGGGTAAAATACCCATTAATCTGCGGGAATTAGAGGTGAATTTTCTCTCCCTCTCCGGTCATAAGCTGCATGCTCCCAAGGGGGTCGGGGTACTTTATGTAAAAAAAGGTACGCCATACGCGCCCTTTCTGATCGGCGGTCATCAGGAGAGAGGCAGGCGTGGGGGAACGGAGAATACCGCCTCCATCATCGGTCTGGGCAAGGCCTGTGAACTGGCTGGAGCCTGGATGACCATCGAAAACAGCAAGGTGCGGAAACTGCGTGATAAACTGGAGGAGGGGCTGCTGGCCAGCATTCCCAATTCTATTCTTAACGGCCATAAAACCAGCCGTCTGCCCAATACCTGTAATATCAGTTTTGAATATATCGAGGGTGAGGCTATTCTTCTCCATATGGATCAATATAATATCTGCGCCTCTTCCGGTTCGGCGTGTACCTCCGGATCATTGGAACCATCGCATGTCATGCGGGCCATGGGGGTACCGTTTACCGCCGCTCACGGCTCAATCCGTTTCAGTCTGAGTGTCTTTAATACCGAGGATGAGGTGGATCTGGTCTTAGAGAAAATGCCGGATATTATTGCCGGGCTGCGGGAGATGTCACCATTCTGGCAGAATCGTGATAAAAGCTGAATTATTAAAGAGGCGGCCCTGGCTCGAAACCATGTCTTCGCGGGAAGGCTAAGATCTTAAACTGAAATTTACCATGTAACTATTATGAGGTCTGTATGCGGGTAATTCCACCATCATTTGAGATTCTGCGGGAGCTTGATCACGGCAGTATGGCCCGGCGGATAGAATTCTGCGGCCGGGTATGTTATAAGAGCGAAGGAAAAATCAGCGATGATTCAGCCGGGCCCTTCATCACAAATATCCTGAAGCGGGGACACAATTCCGTGGCCGAAATGGCGGTTCTGACCATCAAAGTGACGGCCGATACGCAGAGCTATATTAATCATTTTTATGAATTGGTGCCCCGTTATCTCGTTATTGACCGCCTGGATAAAGCAACTCTGCTTATTACCGGCAGTGTGCGGGGCTTCCGGGAATTGTTCATGGATCACCCGACTGTGAAAATGGTGAAGGGGATAACCGCCGTTCTGGCCGGGCGTTATCCCCTGTTTTTTGATGATCTGCGCCCCAGGAGCGGCTGGCTGCCTCAGGCTGGTATCGCACTGGAAAAGGTTCCTTTAACCGAGGTGGAGACGTTAGACGCCGGTCTGATGGTCCGGCATCGTTTCCTGGCGGTGAAATTTATTACCAACCGGGCGGTTACCCATGAGATTGTCCGTCACCGTCCCTGTTCCTATCTTCAGGAGAGTCAGCGCTATTGCCGTTACGATAAGGATCAGTTCGGCAGCGAGGTTACCTTTATCAAACCAATGTTTTTTGATGAAGGCTCTGAAGAATACAAGCTCTGGGAACGAGCCATGGTTGAGACCGAGACCCTGTATTTTGAATTATTGAAGACCGCTTCTCCTCAGGCCGCTCGTACAGTGCTGCCCAATTCCTGCAAGACAGAAATCATTGTCTTTGCCAGCCTTTTGCAATGGCGGCATATCTTTAAGCTTCGCACTTCAACGGCGGCTGAACCCTCCATGCGGGAGTTGATGATTCCCCTGGCAGAAGAATTTAAGGTAATATTCCCCGCTATATTCCCCGGTCAGGATGTATAGGTCAAGACACTGATAGGTGTTTGTACCTATTGTAAACCTTTCGACAATCCATTATTTTGCTTGCCGAAAGTTTTTTGAGAGTAAATGAGCACATTTATAGTCTTCGCCTTCCCGGAGCCGCTGTGTTCTCCCCTGACATTATATATTATATCTTATAAAGCCTTAATTATTAAATATTACTCAACAAAAAGGAGAAATCAAGATGGTATTGGATCCGACAAAGCATGCGGACTGGGAGATTGCTGAAGAGGCTGAAAGCCGCATGAAAACAGTTTATCAGCTTGGTGAGGAACTTGGTCTGCAGAAGGAAGAACTCCTGCCCCACGGCCATTATGTCGCCAAACTTGATTATCGGGCTATTCTCAAGCGTTTGCAGGATCGGCCGAATGGTAAATACATAGATGTTACTGCTATTACTCCTACGCCCCTTGGTGAGGGAAAATCCACCTGTGCCATGGGTCTGGTTCAGGGACTCGGCAAGCGGAATAAAAGCGTAATCGGAGCTATCCGGCAGCCTTCCGGCGGCCCCACCATGAATATCAAGGGCAGTGCCGCCGGAGGCGGGCTGGCTCAGTGTATTCCGCTGACTCCTTTTTCTCTCGGTCTCACCGGGGATATAAACGCCATTGTCAACGCCCACAATCTGGCGATGGTAGCGGTTACTTCCCGGATGCAGCACGAATCGAATTATACCGATGAAATCTTAGCCAGACGCGGTTTAAAGAGACTGGATATTCATCCTAAAAAGGTTGAAATGGGTTGGGTTATGGATTTCTGCGCTCAGTCCCTGCGTAACATAACCATAGGCCTGGGCGGCAAGATGGACGGCATGACCATGCAGTCCAAATTTGCCATTGCCGTCAGCTCTGAAATTATGGCCATACTCTCCGTGGCCCGTGACTTAAAGGACATGCGCGAGAGAATGGGGCGGATTGTGGTGGGTTACAACCGCCGTGATCAACCGGTTACCACTGAAGACCTCGATGTGGCCGGAGCCATGACTGCCTGGATGGTTGAGGCCTTAAATCCCAATCTTCTCCAGACCCTTGAGGGGCAGCCGGTACTGGTGCATGCCGGGCCTTTTGCCAATATCGCCATTGGTCAGTCTTCGGTGCTGGCTGATCGTCTTGGTCTTAAATTGGCCGATTACAATGTTACAGAATCCGGTTTCGGGGCAGATATAGGTTTTGAAAAATTCTGGAATCTCAAGTGTCGCTTCAGTGGTCTTAAGCCGAATTGCGCGGTAGTTGTGGCCACCATCCGGGCTTTGAAATGCCATGGCGGAGCGCCAATTCCTGTTCCCGGGAAGCCCATGCCCCAGGAGTATGATTCCGAAAACGTCGGCTGGGTGGAACAGGGCTGCGCGAACCTGGTTCATCATATTGAGACAGTTAAAAAGGCTGGGATTAATCCCGTGGTCTGTATTAACGCCTTTTACACGGATACTGACGATGAGATTAAAGCGGTGCGCCGCCTTGCCGAGGCGGCAGGAGCCAGGGTAGCCCTTTCAAGACATTGGGAGCATGGTGGTGATGGAGCTCTTGAATTTGCTGATGCCGTTGTCGATGCCTGTGAAGAGCCCAATGACTTTAAATTTCTCTATGAGCTTGACACCCCTCTGAGCCAGCGTATTGAGCTGATTGCCAAAGAGGTCTACGGTGCCGATGGAGTGAGTTACTCACCTGAGGCCCAGACCAAGCTCAAGCGTATGGAGGCGGACCCAGAACTCAAAGAAATGGGTACCTGTATGGTCAAGACTCATCTGAGTCTCTCTCATGAACCGGCCAGAAAGGGTGTGCCCACCGGCTGGACTCTGCCCATCAGTGATATTCTTACTTACAAAGGGGCGGGTTTTGTTGTTCCCGTGGCCGGAGCCATCAGTCTGATGCCCGGTACGGCATCTGATCCGGCTTACAGACGGGTTGATGTGGATGTGGAGACCGGTAAGGTTAAGGGGGTCTTCTAAATTTTATATTTGCGGGATGTTTAACTGCTGAAGTTAGACAAGCCGGCAGCCATTCAGCAATGCTGTTGAATGGCTGCCGTAAACTGTTGTAAAAAAGGTGAAAGGCTGCCAGTGCGGCCTTCCACCTTTTTTTTTGTATATCATCCATGCATAGTGTAAACTTATGATAATGAATAGAGGAATATCGTAAGCGGGAGTGTGGTTTGTGGAGCGCTTACACAATGTGTGCATGGTGATTCTGTCTGATCGTTTGAGAATTAGACTGACTTTTAATTTGGATAATATGCCTCCAGCTAAACCTCAAAATAAACAGCAGTCCAGTCTTCGGGCCTCGGTGAAAGATCAGTCCGGGGCCGGTAAGATGAAAATTGGTGAAATTCTCCGTAAAGAGGGGCAGATCAGCAATACTCAGCTCAACGAGGCCCTCGACCTCCAGAAGAAGTCCGGCGGCCGTCTCGGCAGTATTCTTATCCGTCTCGGTTATATAGAAGAAGACACCATTCTCAAGGTTTTGAGCCGGGTTCATAATTACCCGGCGGTTAGTATCGCGGCCGAGCCCCCCAGTCTGGATGTTTTAAAGATAATGCCCTTTGAAACTGCCGTGAAGTATATGGCCTTCCCGCTTCGTTCCGTGGGTAATACCCTGCATATTACCATGACGGAACCCACCGATACCGCGGCGGTTGAATCCCTGCAGACCGAGGTCAAAATGGGCCTCTCCGTCAGTATCTCGGTGGAAAATGATATTATTGAGGCCTATCGTAAATATTACAAAATAAATGATGAGGTCTATCAGGAATTAATCAGCGCCGGGATAAAAAACGGGGCTGATGAGGAGGAAGAAGAGCCGGTTACCGAAATTGATGATTTTGGTTCTCTGGCCTCGGAGGCGGCTGAAGACTATGAAATGATTGGCGATGAGGAAAATGAGGTGGAGCAATATTCCGCCTCTGACGCGCCGATTATCAAGCTGGTCAGCGGTATCCTTATCAAGGCGGTAAAGGATGGGGTCAGTGATATCCATATTGAGCCCTACGAGAAAAACCTTCAAGTCCGTTATCGCCTGGACGGCACCCTTTACCGGGCCATGAATCTGCCTCTCACCATTAAGAATGCCCTGGTTTCCAGGATTAAGATTCTGGCGTCATTAGATATTACTGAACGCCGTATCCCCCAGGACGGACGTATAAAAATGCGGATCAGCCGCACCAGGGCTGTCGACTTCCGGGTTTCCACTCTGCCCACTCTTTTTGGCGAATCCATTGTTCTCCGTATTCTGGATAAGGCCTCCCTTAATGTTGATCTCACCAAGCTGGGTTTTGAGCAGCCTACCTTCGAGGCTCTGCAACGCTGTATTTCCCGGCCTCAGGGGCTGCTGCTGGTAACCGGCCCTACGGGCAGCGGTAAAACGGTCACCCTCTATTCGGTCTTGAATTCATTAAACAATGAGGGAACCAAGATTCTCACTGCTGAGGATCCGGTGGAATTTAACTTTAAGGGGATCAATCAGGTTAATGTTATTAATGATGTGGGGATGACTTTCTCCGCCGCCCTGAAGGCCTTTCTGCGGCAGGATCCTGATATTATCATGGTGGGCGAAATCAGGGATATGGAGACGGCTGAAATCGCCATCAAAGCCGCCATGACCGGCCATCTTGTGTTTTCCACTCTGCACACCAATGACTGCCCGGCCACTATCGGCCGTCTGGTGGATATCGGTATCCCGGCCTTTATGTTAGCCTCGGCAATTACCATGGTCCTGTCCCAGCGTCTGGCACGTCGTCTGTGTCCGGAATGTAAGGAGGTGGACAAAACTCATAAGCCTGAGGATTTAATTGCCATGGGTTTTGCCGAAGAGGGGGTTGGCGATTTAACTGTTTATGGTGCCAGAGGTTGCGGCAACTGCAACGGCGGCGGTTATAAGGGGCGGGTGGGGCTGTTCGAACTCATGGAGGTTACCGATGAGGTGAGCAAGGCCATTAACGCCGAGGTTCCCGAGGATCAATTACGCAAGATTGCTATTCAGGAGGGCATGCAGACTCTGCGGATGGCCGGGGTTAACAAAGTGATTGAGGGAGCCACCAGTATCCCGGAAATTCTTAGAAAAACTGTGGTTACTGAAGAGAGTCTGCCCTCATATCTCGTTAATCCTGATGTCGAAGAATATCAGGAAAGTGATTTTATTATCCGGCAGGGTAATAACGATAAAGATTTTTTTAAACTTATCCAGGGCGCGGTGATGGTGGTCAAGGATGGTAAGAAGATTGCCGAAATTGTTCAGCCCGGCGAATATTTCGGCGAAATGTCGGCGGTTACCGGGGAGAGGCGCTCGGCCAGTATTATCTCCAAGGGCCGTAGTAAGCTGAAGCGCTATCCCGGTGATAAACTCATTGAGGTTATTGAAAAATATCCGGATGTAGCTCATCATATATTTAAGGCTCTGGCTTCTCGTTTAGGTCATGCCAACGGTATTATCGTTAAACTGGCCGGTGGTCGTTCCCGGCCCTCAGGCCAGTAAAGCCCCTCTCTTAAATTTATTAATACGTATTTTTCCCTATTGCTAACTCCCCCTCTATCAAGTATTATTATTCCTATTTTGTATATATAATAAAAAAGTCTATTTGAGCCAATGTTGACGCTTGATTGACATGTTTTTTGTCTACATGGTTACAGACTCGAAGCATTTGATGGTATCAACTATAGAATAGTTAATAACAACAATTAGTTGATGATTTATTTCTTTTGTATTTTTTAAGGAGCCCCTATTTATGAGCGCTAAGATATTAAGCGGTACAGAGACTGCCAAAACCATTCGGGAAGAGTTAAAACAGGAGATCGCGGAATTAAAGGAAAAACATAATGTGGTTCCCGGACTGGTAACTATCCTCGTTGGAGAAGATCCAGCCTCCGAGGTATATGTCGGGGCCAAAGAAAGAACCTCTAAAAATCTGGGAATCTACTCAGAACGTTATGATATGCCGGCCGACACCTCTGAGGAAGATCTCTTAGCCCTGGTCGACAAGTGTAATAAAAATGACAAACTGCATGGCATTCTGGTGCAGTTACCCCTGCCCAAGCATATTAACGAGGCCAATGTCCTCTATGCTATTGATCCGGATAAAGATGTGGATGGCTTTCATCCGGTTAATATCGGCAAAATGATGTTGGGCGAAAAATGTTTCCTGCCCTGTACTCCACACGGTATGCTTGAAATCCTGAAACGTAATAATATCGAGACCAGCGGCAAAGAGGTCGTTGTCCTGGGCCGCAGTAATATTGTCGGTAAGCCCATTGCCAACCTCATGCTCCAGAAGCGGGAAGGCGGTAACGCCACCGTTACCCTGTGTCATACCCGCACCAAAGATACCGCTTTTCATACTAAGCGGGCGGATATTCTTATTGCCGCGGTCGGGGTACCTAAGATGGTTACCGCCGATATGGTAAAAGAGGGGGCGGTAATTCTTGATGTCGGGGTGAATCGGATTGGCAAGACCGCTGAGGGTAAATCAATCCTGGCGGGTGATGTTGATTTTGAGGCGGTTAAAGATAAGGTCGCCGCCATTACGCCGGTACCGGGCGGTATTGGCCCCATGACCATTACCATGTTGATGATGAACACGGTACAGTCCGCCAAGTCCGCTGCCGGCCTTTTATAAAAAAAATAAAAAAATGAAAAAACGGTAAATTGTGGCTGTAAAGTAAATGTTTAGACAGGCAGGGAAGGCGGTTTAGATAATCACCTATGCCGTATAGATGGCTCAGGGCCTGATAATTTGAGGAATTATTATGACTATGCGAAAAATTGGCTGTGAAGGATGCGATAATATAACCTGTCCCTCTACCAAGGAGGTTTTGGCCCAGGATGTTGCCAAGGGCGTTAAAACCGCCTTTCACCGGGTTGATGACCGGGGAATGTCGGCCTGTCTTTTCGGTTCCGGCGGGGTTTGCTGTCGTAACTGTAATATGGGGCCGTGTCAAATTATCGACGGGGTCGCAGAGATGGTCGGAATCTGCGGAGCTACTGCCGAAACAGTGGCCGCCCGTAATTTCAGCCGGATGGTTGCCGCTGGTTCTGCGGCTCATACAGATCATGCCAGGGAGATGGTGCAGGGCTTTATCGCCACTGCCAAGGGTAAAACCGAACATGAAATCAAAGACGTTGCCAAGCTGCATACCCTGGCCAGGGTCTTCGATATTGAGATCGAGGATCGGGACAAGAATGAAATCGCCCTGGAACTCGGGGAAAAATGCCTGGCGGAATTCGGCCAGCAGAATGGTTTTCTGACCATGTTGAAACGGGCTCCGGATACCCTGCAGGCCATGTGGAAGAAGATCGGGGTTGAGCCCAGGGGCATTGACCGTGAGGTTGTTGAGTTAATGCATCGTACCCATATGGGTGTTGATCAGGAATATAAAAACCTCATGCTCCAGGCCAATCGCTGCGCTCTCGCTGACGGCTGGGGGGCCTCCATGATGTCAACAGAACTGACTGATATCATGTTTGGTACTCCGGTACCTATCCGCTCCATCGTTGATATCGGTGTACTGCAGAAAGATCAGGTAAATGTTACCGTACACGGGCATGAACCGCTGCTGGCCGAGGCTCTGTGCATGGCGGCTCAGGAAGATGACATGCTGGCTCTGGCCAAAAAAGCAGGAGCTAAGGGGATCAACCTCGTTGGTGTCTGCTGTACGGGTAATGAAATTCTCATGCGCCGTGGTATTCCGGTGGCGGCCGGATTTATTCAGCAGGAGATTGTTCTGGCTACCGGTGCGGTGGAGGCTATGGTTGTCGATATTCAGTGTATCATGCAATCCGTGGCTGAGGTCGCCAAGTCATTTCATACAGATATTATTACCACCAATTACCGGGCCAAAATGGAAGGCGCCGTTCATATTCAGTTTGACGATGATAATGCCATAAGCAGTGCCAAGGAAATTCTGACCAAGGCCATTGCCAACTATAAGAAGCGTGGCAAATTCTATATCCCGGAGAACAAGAAACTGGACGTGGTTGCCGGGTTTAGTCACGAGACGGTTAATTATATTATGGGCGGCCGTTTTCGGGCCAGCTATCGCCCCCTGAATGATAATATAATTAACGGCCGGATTCGTGGAGTGGCCGCCATGGTGGGTTGTGATAATTATAAATACTCCGACGAGACTCATGAGATCATTGCCAGAGAACTTATTAAGAACAATGTCCTGGTACTGGCCACCGGCTGTTCAGCCACGGCTCTGGGGCGGGCAGGACTTATGCGCCCTGAAGCGGCTCAGGAATTTGCCGGTGCCGGGCTGGCTGAAATATGCGAAACTCTGGGGACACCACCTGTTCTACATATGGGTTCCTGTGTTGATAACAGCCGCCTGTTGCTTGCCGTTACTCAGATGGTGGCCGAGGGCGGTCTTGGGGATCATATCTCCGATCTGCCGGTGGCAGGAACTTCACCTATCTGGATGAGTGAAAAGGCGGTGGCTATCGGCCAGTATTTTGTGGGCAGCGGTCTCTATGTTATATTTAACGCCTTACCTGTCACCGGTTCCAAAAAGATGACCAAATACATCATGGAAGGTCATGAGGAGCTTACCGGCGGTAAATGGGATATCGAGCCCGATCCCGTTAAATTGGCGCACAGGATGATCGCTCATATTGATGAAAAACGTGAGGCCCTGGGAATCAACAAAAAGCAGGATCGGGTATTGTTTGATATGGATATGCGCCGGGATCTGGGGGGCGGAGCCCTAACAGGGGTAGGTTGCGCCGGGCCAGGCAGCTGATTCTTTAGAACGATTATCGGCTTTGTTTAAAAGTGTTCATATTTACCTAATCAAGAGAAGGAAATTATAAGGAATGAAATCAGCCAGCCGCTTGGAACAGGTTCTTAAAGGCGGCCATTTCGCTGTAACCGGCGAACTTGGCCCGCCTAAGAGTAGTGATATTGAGGTGGTACGTAATAAGGCACGGCTTTTAAAAGGTCATGTGGATGCGGTTAATATCACCGATTGTCAGACGGCAATTGTAAGAATGAGTAGTATTGCCGCCGGGTTAGTTGCTATGGCGGAAGGGGTTGAACCGGTTATTCAAATGACCTGCCGGGATCGGAACCGGATAGGTATGCAGAGTGATATTCTCGGTGCCGCGGCTCTCGGGGCTAAAAATCTTCTCTGCCTCACCGGCGATCATCAGAAATTCGGCAATCATCCCGGCTCGAAGGGGGTCTTTGATATGGATTCCATTCAGATGCTGGGTATGATGCGCTCCATGCGTGATGAGCAGCAATTTCAATGTGGTGAGAAAATTAAGACTTGTCCCCCTCGTCTCTTCCTCGGAGCCGCAGCCAATCCTTTCGCCGGCCCCCCTGATTTCCGGGCTGCCCGAATGGGTAAAAAGATTGCCAACGGCGCCGACTTTATCCAGACTCAGATTGTTTATAATGTAGAGAAGTTTGCCCGTTTCATGGAGATGGCCCGTGATCTGGGACTGCCGGAAAAGGCCTATATCCTGGCAGGTGTTACGCCGCCCCGTTCTCTGGGAATGGCTCGATATATGAAGAATTTCGTGCCGGGTATGGACGTGCCTGACTCCATTATCGACCGCTTGCGTGGTGCTGCGGATAAAGAAGATGAAGGCATAAATATCTGTGTCGATATTATCAACGAGGTAAAGGAAATAAAAGGTGTGGCCGGAGTGCATATTATGGCCATAGAGTGGGAGAGTGCCGTGCCGGAGATTGTCAGCCGGGCCGGGCTTGATCAACGCCCCGTTATTGAGGATATGATTATTGCACCCAATCTCACCACCCCGGAGACCATTGTGGTACAAGGTGGTGCTGAGACTGCTGCCGTGGTTGAAGAAGTTACGGAAACAGAGGCGCCTGAGGCGACTGATATTGGAGAGGAAATCTTGGCCAGGGCGCGTCAGGAGGCCAGTGAAATTGTGGCTGCGGCCCGGACTCAGGCTGCTGAAATTGGTACTGACCGTCAAATGGTACAAACGACAGATGATGCAGGAGAACATATAATGAATGAAAAAGAACGGGTCATGGCCCTTGAGTCGGTAAAAATGGGTCTTGATGCCCTTAAACATGCCTACGGCTTAAATGATGATCAATTTAATGCCCTGGTGAAGTTTATCAGCGCCCAGGAAATTTTAGTTAAGGAACCCCCGGCCGTAAATACAGTTCCGCCGGTTACTCCAGCTCCGGTGGCTTCAACTCCTCCTTCACCTGCAGTCCCGGCATCTACGCCTTCACCCGCCGTGGAAGATACAAAAGCAGCAGAGGAAGCCAAAAAGGCAGCCGAGGCAAAAGCGGCAGAGGAAGCCAAAAAAGCGGCCGATACGAAAGCGGCAGAGGAAGCCAAAAAAGCAGCCGATGCAAAAGCGGCAGAGGAAGCCAAAAAGGCAGCCGATGCAAAAGCGGCAGAGGAAGCCAAAAAAGCGGCCGATGCAAAAGCGGCAGAGGAAGCCAAAAAAGCAGCCGATGCAAAAGCGGCGGAGGAAGCCAAAAAGGCAGCCGATACGAAAGCGGCTACTCCTGCCGTTCCGACTCTGGAACTTGAAAAAGTAAAGCTTGCTGAACGTGCTGCCAGTATAGCACCGGATAATTACACGCAGGCTTATAACGGTGTCATTCGTGAAACCGTGCTTGGTAACGGTGACAACAGTATTACCGTGGGCGGTTCCAGGGCTTTACCTTTTCAGCTTTTTGAGGGTGATATTCCTCACAGACAGTTAATTGCCATGGATGTTGTTGATGCCGGTTATGAGGAATGGCCTGAGCCTTTGAGCCGTCATTTTGCCGATGTCCTTGGTAATCCTGTAGCCTGGGCTCAGAAATGCGTGAAAGAGTATGGTGCCGATGCCCTTTGCATTTCATTGGCCAGTACCGATCCCAATGGCTTAAACCGAGATTCAGCAGAAGCTGCCAGGACTGCCGCCGAGGTTATCCAGGCGGTGGATGTACCTATAATCGTCTGGGGATGCGGCAACGCCGATAAGGATACTGATACCCTGCGGGAATTAACCGCTGCCATTGGTGACAAAAAGGTCTGTCTGGCTCCTCTTTCCGATGCCAATTACCGTTCTCTTGGGGCCACGGCCATGGCCTTCCAGCATCCGATTGTCGCCGCTTCCCCCATTGATGTCAATCTTGCGAAACAGCTTAATATTCTTCTGGAAAATCTTGGTGTTTCTTTAGACACGGTAATGATGGACCCCTCTGTCGGAGCTCTGGGATATGGTATTGAGTACACTTATTCCGTCATGGAGCGGATTCGCCTCGCCGCCCTGACTCAGCAGGATGAAAAACTGCAGGTACCGATTATCTGTAATCTGGGCCGTGAGGTCTGGAAGGCCAAGGAATGCCGCCTGCCCTCGGATGAACTGTTAGGCGATCAGGAACGGCGCGGGGTAATGATGGAGGCGATTACCGCTGCCTGTATGCTCCTCTGCGGTGGTGAAGTCTTGATTATGAGGCACCCCAGGGCCGTGGATCTTGCCAAGGAGTTAATCAGCAGTCTGTTGGGCTGAAAAAGTATTAAGAAGTATTTTTATAGCGTGTAATTTAAAGGAGTTATCCCATGTCTAAAATTATTTGTTCTGCCGCCATCAGGGGGGCCCATAAAATTATTGATATGGCCGAAGAGAGTTTTGAGGCGGCCATCAA
Organism: Desulfobacterota bacterium M19; assembly: GCA_048820955.1. Lineage (GTDB taxonomy): Bacteria > Desulfobacterota > Desulfobulbia > Desulfobulbales > VMSU01 > JAADIV01. The sequence continues at coordinate 138,018 of JBMERE010000006.1, forward strand.
GGAATACGGCATGGAGCAGGAAGTGTCTTTTCCTAACACCACCTATTACCTGCCGGTTATCTACAGTATGCTGGGCGCCAAGATTCAGACTCTGGGTGATATGCGTGATATCTTCACCGAATGCCGGCAGCTGTTGCCGGCTAATGTCAGCAATGATGTCTGGCTGCCCTATCTGGGGCAGGCTCTGGATGCCGGTATGGCCACTATTTTTGCCGAGGAGATGTACGAGGCAATCCGCTATGTAAAAGACCCTAAGTTCTATACCATGACCGAAGACCCCACTGCTGAAAATATCTGGCTCGGGGCGGCTGATGACGTTATTTTCCGGAAACGCGGAGTGGAATTTGTTGATGGAACCGCCCCTGGTTTCGCGGTTATCATGGGAGCCCCGAAGGACAAGGAGGTGGCCAGTAAAATCGCCCTGGAACTGCAGGAAAAAAATCTCTATATCTTCATGCATGACCACTCCGGCGATATACGTATGCCTGAACAACTGGTCGAGAGCGGGGTACAGGTAGGCTGGAATACCCGCCTGGTTCCCTTCGGCCCCACCTATACCAGCGCCGTATTCGCCCTGGGCTTTGCCTGCCGGGTGGCTCTGGCCTTCGGTGGTATTAAACCGGGCGATTACCAGGCCAATCTGAAATATAATAAGGATCGGACCTTTGCCTTTGTAATGGCTTTCGGCCCGGTCTGTGACGAGTGGTACGCCAATGCTGCCGGAGCCATCAACTGGGGTTTTCCCACTATCTCCGATTATGATATACCCGAGGTTCTACCCACCGGGATATGTACCTATGAGCATGTGGTAAGTAATGTGCCGCACGAGGATATGGTACAGAAAGCCATTGAGGTGCGCGGTCTGAAGGTTAATGTCAGCAAGATTGATATACCCATGGCTTTCGGTCCGGCCTTTGAGGGTGAGCGGATTCGCAAGGATGATCTCTATATGGAGTGTGGCGGCGGGCGTACTACCGGCGTTGAGGTCCTGGTCTCTAAAGCCATGGATGAGGTACAGGATGGCCTGGTGGTCGTGGAAGGCCCTGATATTAAAGATATCGAGGAGGGCCAAAATCTGCCCATCGCTATTCTGGTAGAGGTTGCCGGTCGTGAGATGCAGTCTGATTTTGAGCCTATTCTTGAACGGCAGTTCCATCATCTGACTAATTATATTCAAGGTATTATGCATATTGGTCAGCGTAATATCATGTGGGTACGGATCGGTAAGGGGGCTGTGGAAAAAGGCTTTTCCTTTAAACATATCGGCACCGTACTGCATGGCAAGCTGCACCAGGAGTTCGGGGCTATTCTTGATAAGGTTCAGGTCAAAATTTATACCATTCAGGAAAAGGTGGAGGAGGTAATGGATCTGGCCCTGAAGGTCTATGGTGAACGTGATCTCCGTCTTGGCAATATGACCGATGAAACCGAGGATATCTTCTACTCATGCACATTGTGCCAGTCCTTTGCTCCGAGTCATGTCTGTGTTATAACCCCGGAGCGGGTAGGGATGTGCGGGGCTTATAACTGGCTGGATGGCAAGGCCTCATACCAGATTAATCCCACCGGCCCCAATCAGCCTATTGAGAAGGGTGAGTGTCTTGATCCCATTATGGGTGATTTCAGCGGTATTAATGCTTTTGTCAATCAGGCCTCCAGAGGTGCGGTTCCGGCGGTTTCCTGTTACTCGCTGATGAACAATCCCATGACGGCCTGCGGTTGTTTTGAGTGTATAGCCGCCATGCTGCCCCAATGTAACGGGGTGATGATTGTTGATCGTGATTATCGCGGCATGACCCCGGCCGGCATGAAATTTACCACCCTGGCCGGTATGGCTGGCGGCGGAGCGCAAACCCCAGGTTTTATGGGAGTTTCCAAACATTTTATCACCAGCCGTAAATTATTGCTGGCTGAAGGCGGCTTAAAGAGGTTGGTATGGCTGCCCAAGGCTTTGAAGGAGCAGCTTAAGGAAAAATTGATTAAGCGTTGTGAAGAATTGGGTATGCCGGAATTATACGATATGATTGCCACCGAAGAACAGGGCTCCACCGAGGAGGAGATTATGGTCTTTTTGAAGGAGAAGGGGCATCCGGCGCTGGAGATGGAGATGGCAGTCTAAGAAATATTAGCTATCACTCGTTAACTGGTTTTTTTACGATAGTATTGGAGGACAATAGAAAATGGCTTTAACTGGCATACAGATATTAAAAATGCTTCCCAAAAAGAATTGCGGGGAATGCAAGATTCCAACTTGTTTGGCCTTTGCCATGAAGGTGGCGGCCGGCCAGATGGAGATTGGAGAGTGTCCCTACGTCGATGATGAGGTTAAGGCCACTATTGGTGAGGCTTCAGCGCCGCCGATCAGGACTGTAACAATTGGTACTGGTGATGATGCCTTTGTCGTAGGCGGTGAGACCTGTCTGGCCCGGCACGAAAAGCGTTTTGAGCATCAAACCGGTATCGGGGTTCTGCTTACCACCGAGATGGATGATGCGGCTGTTGGCAGTCGTCTCGATAATTATAATAAGTTAAGTTACGAACGAGTCGGGGTAATCATGAAACCTGATCTGGTGGCGGTTAAAGACCTCACCGATGCGGCCGCCTTTACTTCCCTGATAAAAACGGTAATTGACAAGGCTCCAGGCGCCAATATTATTCTGATGTCGGAATCAGCGGCCAATATGAAGGCGGCCCTGGAGATATGTTCTGAACGCCGGCCCCTTATCTATGCCGCTACTGCTGACAACTATAATGACATGGCCGCTCTTGCCAAAGATTTCAAGTGTCCGCTGACGGTTAAGGGGGTTAATCTTGATGATGCCGTGCATATATCGGAGGAATTAAACAAGGCTGGTTTAAAAGACCTGATTATTGATTCCGGGGCACGTACCCTGCGGGCCGCTTTCGAGGATAATATCGTCTGTCGGCGGGCGGCGATTAATAAAAAATACAAGCCTCTTGGTTTTCCAACCATCGCTTTTCCCTGTGAAATGAGTGATGATCTGATGATGGAGGCCATGATTTCCTCTGTTCTGGTAGCCAAATACGCCGGGATGATTATTCTCTCTGATCTCCAGGGAGATACCCTCTTTCCTCTGTTCCTGGAACGGATGAATCTCTTCACTGATCCTCAGCGTCCCATGGTGGTGGAAGAGGATATTTACCCGTTGAACGGCCCGGATGAGAATTCACCGGTTATTATCACCTGTAACTTCTCACTTACCTATTTTATTGTCTCCGGCGAAATAGAAGGCTCCAAAGTTCCCTCCTGGCTGCTCATTAAGGACACTGAAGGACTTTCGGTTCTTACCGCCTGGGCGGCTGGTAAATTCGGCGCTGATCTCATTGCCCAGTTTATGAAAAAATCCGGTATTGAAGACAAGGTTAAACATCGTGAGCTCTTGATTCCCGGTTATTTAGCCAACATTAAGGGTGAGCTGGAAGAGGAACTGCCGGAATGGACAATTACCATCGGTCCCCGCGAGGCTGGGCATATTCCAGCTTTTCTGAAGGAATGGAAACCCAGCTGATTTTTTTTTACATTCAGCGTAACTATTCAACGAGGCTGGGGATTACTCCCCTCAACTCGTAATTGTAACCGTTTAGATGCGTAGCTGAGTAATTCAGCATATTTTTTTAAGTACCTGTTCTGTTGCAAGCCAACTAAATTTGTTTACAGCAGAATTGCTTTATAAAGTTGATCACCGTTCCTTTGAATGATGTTTTTTGGGTAAGCGCCCTATAAACTACACTCTCGCATACGATCATGGTCGTACCGCTGACATTATAATATCTCGGCATGTAAGGGTGTTCATGGAGCGCTTACTTTTTTGAGCTAATACCGATCTCCTATATTCACGATATGTCGATAAATTTAACAATTGATGGTCAGGAAATCACCGCTCAGGAGGGGATAACCGTCCTCACTGCCGCCCGGCGGGCTGGAATTCATATTCCTACCCTCTGCCGGATCGGTGATAAAAATGCCGAGCAGCCTTGTAAATTATGTCTTGTAGAGATTAACGGGGACAAAACTCCTCTTCGTTCCTGCATGACGATAGTAAAAGAGGGGATGCGGGTGATTACCTCCTCTGATGAGTTGATTGAACAGCGCAAGAAACGCTTAACCACTCTGGTTGCCACTCATTTTGGTGACTGTAAGGCACCTTGTAATCTTACCTGTCCGGGACAGATAAATGTTCAGGGTTATATAGCTCATATTGCCAGGGGCCAGTATGAAGAGGCCATGCGTCTGATTATGGAGCGCAACCCCTTTCCCTTTTCCGTGGGCCGGGTTTGCCCGAGATTCTGCGAGACCCGCTGCCGGCGGATTCTGGTGGATGAGCCGGTATCCATTAATCATCTGAAACGTTTTGTGGCTGACTGGTGTATGGCCAACAAGATTGACCTCAAGTTAAGCCGTGAACCGGCAACCGGTAAACGGGTGGCCGTTATCGGCGGCGGCCCGGCCGGTCTTACCAATGCCTTTTATTTAGCCCGCAAGGGGCATCAGGTCACGGTATTTGAGGCCATGCCCAAATTGGGCGGTATGCTGCGCTATGGGATTCCGGATTACAAAATATCCCCTAAGATTCTGGATTATGAGACCTCGGCTATTTTACGGCTGGGAATTTCGGTGAGATTTGAGCAGCGTTGGGGAGAAGATTTTCTGCTGCAGGATTTGAAGGAGCAGGGCTTTGACGCCATATTTATCGGTACCGGTTCGTGGGTACCTAAGCCTCTGGATGTACCTGGCGCTGTCCGGCCCGGTGTCTATTCCGCGACTGATTTATTAAGACGCATCGCTGAGGGTAATCAATTAGAATTAGGGGCCACGGCGGCGGTTTTCGGCGGTAATAATATTGCTCTTGAGGCTGCCCGCTCCCTGCTGCGCTCCGGGGTGGAGCAGGTGACGGTTATCTATCCCAAAACCCGCACCGGAATGACCGCCAACCAGCGGGTTATTCATGAGGCGGAGAATGAGGGGGTACAGTTTCTCATGGCGGCCGCCCCGGTGCAGATATCAAGTTCCGAACACGGCCTGGATATTGAACTCATTCGTATGCGTCTAACCGAGCCGGATAAGCGTGGTGTTCGTCATCCCGAGGCCATTCCCGGCAGTTCCAACCACATTGAGGTGGATTGTATTGTCCACTCCATGGGACAGATGGCCTTTAAAAAGGGCAAAATAGCAGCCACCGGTATTGAGGAAACTCTGGAGCTTTCTCAAAAAAACTGTTTGAAGGCTAATGTCCGGAATTCATCGACCAATGTGGAAGGAATTTTTGCTGCCGGTGATGTGGTTTCAGGGCCGCGAACGGTTATTCAGACGGTAGTTGCCGCCCGGCGGGCGGCGGAAAATATCCACAGCTATTTAATGGGGACGGCCAAACAGACTGACGAGCGCTTTAATTTCAGCCGGGGGCGTTCCTTTGATGATGTCGATATGCGTAATTTTGAAGGCATCAAGGTCAAGCTCCGTGAGAAAATGCCCACCCGGCCGCCTGAAATTGCCATTCAGGATTTTGATCAGATTAAACTCGGTTTCACCGAGGAGATGGCTCTGAAAGAGGCTAACCGCTGCCTGTCCTGCGGCTGTTCGGCCTTTGAGCGCTGCGACCTGAAGGCCCTTGCAATAGAGCATAAGATCAATCTTAATAAAACCGGCATGGGCAAAATTCCGCTTTATGCCAGAGATACCACAACGCATCCCACCTTGAGCGTTGATCTCAATAAATGTATATATTGTCAGCGTTGTCAGAACAGCTGTGAATACAAGGCGCTGGAACTGACGGCGGCCGGTTTTGATGAGGCCGGCCGGGCTCAGGGAATCAAGCTCACCTTTAATGATAATTGCGTGGCCTGCGGTCGTTGCGCCGAATTTTGTTCCACCGGGGCTCTGTCTAAAACAGCGGCCAATGTCCCGGTTATTAATGAAAAAATTCGTGAGGTTCAAACTACCTGCCCCTATTGCGGCGCTGGCTGCCAGTTGATTTTAAGGATTAAGAACAATACTATCATGGAGGTCAGCGCCGATCCGGAGCTGGCTCCTAATTATGGCGCCCTCTGTGTTAAGGGGCGTTTCGGTTTTGACTTTGTGCAGCATCGTGACCGTCTAACCGCTCCTCTCATTCGCCAGGGTGGTCAACTGGTGGAGACCACCTGGGAGGAGGCCTTGAACCATGTGGCCAAACACTTTTTTGACCTGCGGGCCATGTACGGGCCGGATTCCATTGCCGGATTCTCCTGCGCCCGGGCCACCAATGAAGATAATTTTATAATGCAGAAGTTTATGCGTACGGCGCTGGGGACGAATAATATCGACCACTGCGCCAGGCTCTGACACGCTCCCACGGTGGCCAGTCTGGCCATCTCCTTCGGCAGCGGCGCAATGACCAATTCCATTGCCGACATAAAAGACTCTGATGTAATCTTCATGATTGGCTCCAACGCCGACACCGGGCATCCCACCATTGGCCTGCGGATTCATCAGGCCCTGGATAACGGCACCCGGCTCATTGTGGTTGATCCCCGGGGTACTGATTTCGCCCGGCGGGCTGAGCAGTGGGTGCGCAATAAACCGGGCAGTGATGTCGCCCTGTTAAACGGTATGATGCGGATTATTATCAAGGAAGAACTCTTTGATAAGGAATTTGTTGAACAGCGTACCGAGAATTTTGAAGAGCTGCTGATTGTTACCGAAAAATATACCCCGTCTTATGTAGAGGAAATTACCGGAATAGACACGGAGCAGCTCCATGCCGTGGCCCGTCTGTATGCCAGCCCCGGTAAAAAATGCGCTATTTTTTACGGCATGGGCCTGGCTCATCACGCTACTGGTACCGACAATGTGAAATGTGTGGCCAATCTGGCTATGCTCTGCGGCAAGATGGGCACTGCCGGGGGCGGGGTTAATCCCCTGCGGGGGCAGAATAATGTGCAGGGTGCCTGTGATATGGGCGCTCTGTTTAATACCCTGCCCGGTTATGCCGGCCTTAAAAACGATGATATCTTTGATCGTTATGAAGAGATGTGGGGCGTTAAACTGCCCCGGCGGCCCGGTAAGGCGGCCACCGAGGTCTGGGATGCCATTCATGAGGGTGATATCCGCGGACTTTATATCATGGGCGAAGATCCGGTTCTGGCCGATCCCAATGCTCATCATGCCGTGCAGGCCCTGGAAAAACTGGATTTTCTGCTGGTGCAGGATATATTCCTCACCGATACCGCCAAGATGGCGGATGTGGTGCTGCCGGCCTCCTGTTTTGCCGAGAAAGATGGTACCTTTACCAGTACCGAACGACGGGTGCAGCGGGTTCGGAAGGCCGTTGAGCCTCCAGGACTGGCCAAGGCCGATTGGCGGATATTCTGCGAGCTGTCTAAGAAGATGGGTTATGAGATGAATTATGAATCGGCGGCGGATATTTTTGCCGAGATTGCCTCTCTTACCCCGCAGTACAAAGGAATTACCTATCAGCGAATTGAGGAAACCGGTCTGCAATGGCCGGTACCCAACAAGAGCCATCCCGGCACCACGGTTATGCATGTCGGAAAGTTTACCCGGGGGCGCGGCCTCTTTATCCCGGAGGATTATACCCCGCCTAAAGAGATGCCCGATGATGAGTTCCCCATGCTCTTCACCACCGGCCGCCATTACGCGCAATATAATTTTGGCAGTATGACGAGGAAGACCGCCGGGCTGGGTAAGATATATGGCGAGGCCATGGCTGAAATAAACCCCCTTGATGCCCAACGCCTTGGTATTGAAGAAGGAACCTGGATCAGGATGATTTCGAGAAGGGGCTCGGTAAAGGTGCGGGCCGCTCTGACTGACAGATCGCAGGTCGGGACAATATTTATTCCCTATCATTTTGCCGAGGTTCCGGTCAATCAGTTGACCTTGAACAGTCTTGACCGTCTTTCCCGCAGTCCGCAATACAAAATATGCGCCATCCGGGTTGAAGTTCAGCGCTCGGAGGACAGAAGACATCATAATGATCTGGTATAGCTCTAAGTGGGGCAGAGCGTATCATATGCGAGGGTGTGGTTTGTGTAGCGCTTACGCAGTACAGGTAAAAAATATGATTTTTGAACAATGCGGTCATGTTTAATTGACCGCCCATTCTTATAACGTGGAGTTTGTAATATGGCAAAGGCAGTAAAAAATAAAAAGGCAGATAAAGGTACCTCCTCCGGGGCGGTCATGGTACTGGGCGGCGGCATTGCCGGCGTGCAGTCCGCTCTTGATCTCACCGAGTTAGGTTATTATGTCTATCTCGTGGAGAAAAGTCCGGCCATTGGCGGAGTGATGGCGCAACTTGACAAGACCTTTCCCACCAATGACTGCGCCCTCTGAATCCTGGCACCCAAGCTGGTAGAGGCCGGTCGGTCTCCCAATATTGAAATTTTAAGTAACACTGATTTTACAAGACTTGAAGGTAAGCCGGGGGCTTTTACAGCCAAGGTTAATATGCGGCCCCGCTTTATTGATGCCGATAAATGCACGGCCTGCGGTCTGTGTACTACTTACTGCCCGCGCCACCTGCAGGATACTTTTAATGAGGGCTTAAATCTGACCCGCCCCATTCATATTGATTATCCGCAGGCAGTGCCGGCTACTTATTATATTGACCCTGCTGCCTGTCTGCATGTTACTGAGGATACCTGCCAGATATGCGTGCCGGTATGCCGTAGTCACGCCATTGATTTTAACCAGAAGCCTAAGGTTAAAAAGATCGCGGTTGGAGCCGTGGTACTGGCGCCGGGATTCGGCAAGGTGCCGGACAGTACTCTGGCCAAATACAGTTATGGCGTTCATGCCGATGTGCTTACAAGTCTGGAATTTGAGCGTCTTTTAAATCCCTCCGGCCCCTATCAGGGTAATGTTCTCTGCCTGTCGGATCAACGTCATCCCAGGAAGCTGGCCTTTATTCAATGCGTGGGTTCCAGGGATCTGGGCTGTGGTAATGGTTACTGTTCTTCGGTTTGCTGTATGTATGCCATCAAGGAGGCTATGGTTGCCAAGGAGCATGATCCCGAGCTGGATATCACTATTTTTTATATGGACATGCGGACTCAGGGTAAAGACTTTGACGCGGCCCAGAAACGGGCCGTGGAGCAGTTTGGAATCAAATTTGTCCGGGCCAAGGTAGCAGGTGTGACCCCATGGGGAGCCAAGGGACTGAGACTTACCTATTCCACCATGGACGGCCGGCATCGTTTTGACCCATTTGACATGGTGGTACTCTCTGTTGGTCTTGATGCTCCCAAAGATGCCCGGAAAATTTCCAAACTCCTTGATGTGGAGCTTAATAAGTTTGATTTCTGCCAGACCGACCCCTTTCACCCCCTTGATTCATCCCGGCCGGGAATTTACGTAGCCGGTGCCTTTCAGGGACCCTGTGATATTCCAGAGAGTGTTACTCAGGCTTCAGCTGCGGCTGGTATTGCCGCTGGTCTTTTGAAGAAACAGCGGGGTAAAGGCTATGTGGTGAAATCATATCCCGCCGAACATGATATCAGCGGAGAGGACATTCGTATCGGGGTCTTTACCTGCCATTGTGGTATTAATATCGGCGGGGTAGTGGATGTACCCAGGGTTGATAAATATACCGATGGGATGGAAAATGTTGTTTATCACTCCGAGTCCATGTATTCCTGTTCTCAGGATGCCCAGGAAATGCTGAAGAAGATAATTAAAGAGCATAGACTTAACAGGGTGGTCATTGCCGCCTGTTCGCCGCGGACTCACGAGCCTCTGTTTCAGGAGACTTTGAAGGACGCCGGCCTGAATCGTTCTCTGTTCGAGATGGTCAATATCCGCGATCAATGTTCCTGGGTTCATGCCAATGAGCCCGAGGCGGCCACCGAGAAATCCATGGATTTAATCCGCATGGCAGTGGCCAAGGCCAACCGCATTCAGCCGCTGGCCGAGCAAACGGTACCGGTAACAGATAAAGCTCTGGTTTTAGGGGGCGGGGTGGCAGGGTTGACTGCTGCTCTGACTCTGGCCGAACAGGGATTTCATTGTACTCTGGTAGAGAAAGAAGCGGAGTTGGGCGGTAATCTCCTGGTCATTAAAAAGACCATTGAAGGAGTCGAGACGGCTGCTACTCTGAAGAAGCTCATCTCCAGGGTAAAAAACAGCACCTTGATTGAGGTTATAACCAAGGCCGAGCTGCTTACAATCAACGGTTTTGTAGGTAATTTTTCTTCGGTACTCAAGGTACAGGAAGGCAGGAAAACCGCTGAACATACCATTGATCACGGAGTAATTATTCTTGCCACCGGCGGCCGGGAGCATAAACCGGCCCAGGTACTGGGGCGGGAACTGGTGAAATCAAAACAGATAATTACCCAGCAGGAGTTAGAGACCAGACTCTCCGGTAAGAGCAAAAAACGGGCTCCAGCCTCAGTAGTTATGGTGCAGTGCGCCGGCAGTCGGGGTGACGATCTGAATTACTGCAGTAAGGTCTGTTGTAATCATGCTGTTAAGAACGCCCTGCATATCAAAGAGATAAATCCTGATTCTCAGGTATTTGTTCTTTATCGTGATATCCGAACCTATGGTTACGCAGAGGAAAAATATCAGCAGGCCAGGGAGAAGGGCGTGGTCTTTATTCCCTATGAGGTTGATAACAAACCCCGGATCATCAAAAAAGGTCAGAAGGTGGAAATCAGTTTCCATGACCCTTTGCTACAGGAAGATGTTGTGATGCAGCCCGAGGTTATTGCTCTCAGTGTGGGTATTGTGCCTCAAAGTACTGAGATCCTGAGTAAATTACTCAAGGTGCCGGTAACTGAGCAGAAATTTTTTATGGAGGCCCATGTCAAACTGCGGCCCGTGGAAATGCCGGTGGCCGGAGTTTATGTCTGTGGCCTGGCTCATTCGCCTAAACCCCTGAATGAAACTATTGTTCAGGCTCAGGCTGCGGCCTCCAAGGCGGCCATGCCCCTGGTTAAAGGTTCGGTTTCCGTGGAGCCTATAGTCTCTCATGTTGACCAGGAGGCCTGTATCGGCTGTGGCCTGTGTGCCAGTCTCTGCCCCTACCAGGCTATCCAGATTATTAAGGTAGATAAGAAACGCAAGGCCGAGACCATAGTGGCCTCCTGCAAGGCCTGCGGTATCTGCGCCTCTCACTGCCCCACCTTTGCTATTTCAATGGGGGGCTTTACAAACGAACAAATTATCGCCCAGATTGAGGCCTTTGGTAATTCAATTGAGGAGTAAGCATGACTGACGAGTTTAATCCCAAAATACTTGGGTTTTTGTGTAATTGGTGCTGTTACGCCGCTGCTGACGCGGCCGGAGTTTCGCGATACCAGTATCCGCCTAATCTCCGTACTATCCGGGTTATGTGCACTGGCCGGGTGGATGCCGCTTTTATCCTCAAGGGCTTTGTTGAGGGCACTGATGCTATATTTACCGGCGGCTGACAACTCGGTGAATGCCATTACCAGGTTGGTAATTATGACGCTATGGGAGTTAACGCCTTGGTCAAAAAGGTTTTAACTGAGGTTGGTATAAATCCGGAACGCTTTGGTCTCCATTGGGCCTCTGCCGCTGAGGCTCCGCGCTTTGTGAAGTTGATTACTGATTTCACCAGGCGGACGAAGGAACTTGGCCCCCTGGGCCAGAGTGAAGGGCTGAGTCCAGAAGAGGTTAAAGAGCGGTTAACTAAGGCCATTAATCTGCTTAGTGATCGTAAACTGCGGGTGGCTTTCGGCAATGTGACCAAGGCTATGCGTAAGGAGGGGCCGCAGATCACGCCGGAGTGGATCAAGGAAATTGTAGATGCCAAATTATCCAAGACCATAAACGCCGGTCTGGAATAATTTCCGGGCATAGTAAGCTATTACGTACTATTTATTGCAGGTTTCTCTTCGATTCATTGTAACGTAAGCGCTCCACAAACCACACTTTAGCCACAAGCCATGGAATTTGAGCAGATAAAAGAATATTACGGCCGTATTCTCAAGGATAATAAAGACCTTCAGACCAGTGCCTGTTGCTGTGATGACAATATTCCAGTCCGCGTTAAGGCCGTGTTGGGCGAGATTAACGACGAAGTCCTGGAAAAATTCTATGGCTGCGGTTCACCTCTGCCGCCGCTGCTTGAAGGATGTACTATTCTCGATTTAGGTTGCGGGGCAGGGCGGGATGTCTTTCTCTCCTCCCGTCTGGCCGGTCCTGAGGGCTATGTGATCGGGGTGGACATGACCAGTGAACAACTGGCAGTGGCCCGTCGTAATCTTGATAGTCAGATGGTTAGATTTGGCTATGAAAAGGCCAACGTCGATTTTCGTCAGGGGTATATTGAGGACTTGCGGGCCCTTGAGGTGGCGGATAACTCGGTGGATGTGGTTATCTCCAATTGTGTCCTTAATCTTTCTCCGGATAAAGAGGCAGTTTTTTCAGAGATTTTCCGGGTTTTAAAGCCAGGTGGCGAACTCTTTTTCGCTGATATTTTTGCCGGTTGCCGAATTCCGGCCGCTTTGTATGATGATCCGGTACTGAGGGGAGAATGCCTTTCTGGTGCCATGTACCGGGAAGATTTCAGGCGTTTGCTGTTTAATATAGGCTGCCGGGATTTCAGGTGCCTCAGCAGCCGGCGCGTTGAGCTTGATAACTCGGAGATAGCGGCCAGGATTGGGATGGCGGCCTTCTATTCAGAAACAATCAGGGCCTTTAAACTTGATGACCTTGAGGATCTGTGTGAGGACTACGGTCAGACGGCTGTCTATAAGGGTACTATCCCTGATGCCCCGCATTTTTTTGACTTAGACGACCATCATCGTTTCATTGCCCATAAACCAATGCTGATCTGCGGGAATACCGCCTCCATGCTTTCCCAGACCCGCCTGGCTCCTCATTTTATAGTCTCTGGTGACCGTTCCCGTCATTTTGGGCCCTTTGCCTGCGGTTCGGCGACAGAGAAGGTCGAGAGCGGTACATACGGCGGGGCCTGCTGCTGTTAAGCACATTCAATACGCCTCTGCATCCTCGTTCTGTGTATCATATATAATCGTCGGCAGCTGTTGATGTTTCCGCTTTTTTATTTTTATTCCGCCGGTTTTTCTTATCAAGTATTTCCAGATTCATCAGGGTAGCGGTGAAGCTGCCTACTATTACCTTACTCTTCAGACGTACCAATATCTTTCTCTTATCAGCGGTAACCCAGACATACATCCTGGCGTTTTTGCTCTTCTCAAATACCCCCTTTACCTCCTTTAATTCCGGTTCCAGCTTGATGGTTTTGTAGTAATGACCAGCAAGCCTTATGGATTCACGCTTTATGACCCGTAAGCGTCCTATGACCACTTTTTTGCCATCGGTGATGGGACGTTCTATGGTCTGCCCCGGTATAAGAGGCTGGCAGCGGATAAAATAGAGTGCGGCAAGAGGGTCGAGTGTGCCTTTGGGAAGTTTTACAGGCGGCAGAACTTCCTTAAAATTGGTGTATTGTGCGGTATTGCGTTTAAGATTGAATCTTATGGTTATATCACGTTCCGTTTTTCCCTGCTGGCGTTTTTTGTAGAAGACCGTTCTCTCAATTAAAGCGGAAGTATATGAATCGACCCTCTCTCTGAATTTATAGATAAGATCAATGGCCGGATAAGTCGAGGCGGTAAGGACAAAATGATGGGCCGCTCCAGGGATGTCTCTGGATGGCGACAATACCTGCAGAACAGCACGACCGGCGGGAATAAAGAGCCATTTTATCTGGAACTCAAGCCGTTCCCCGTTCTTGAAAGGCAGCGCCGATTTACAGGCAGCCAGTCCAGGGGTTAAGCAGTTAAGCCAGAAAATGGCCGTGATGAAGCAAAAAATAAATGGTGAAAAACTGGCCATTTTACGCATTTTGGGTCATTTAACCTTTTATAGCTGGATCAGCAAAGATTGTAACAGAGTAGTAGATAAAAAATAAAAGGTTTTTATAAAATTTATTTTGGCCATATCTAAAGATTAAAAGGTCAGTTAAAACGTGATTTCGTGGACTATAAAGTATTTCTGTTAACCTGGTGCTGTATTTTGACTGGTGTAAAATTGTCGCATTTTAGCAACAGGGTATGAACTTTGCAGTTAATTTTAATCATTAAAAAGAATAAAAGAAATAAAAGAAATAAAAAATATGGATTGAGACTATGAGGCCAGAACGCCGCAAATTTCATCGCTACAAGCTATCTGAAGAAAACTTTGCCGGAGCTTATCCCTGTGTAGGAGAAATTGCAGATTTAAGTATTAATGGTTTGGCCTTTCGTTACTTAGGCCTTGGCCAACCAGAACCGCAGACTGAATCCATGACCCTTTACGGCCGGGAAGGCGGTTGCCTGTCCGGCCTGAAATGTCGTATTATCGCCGATCGTGTCATACCACGGCGTTCTTCGTTGTCCAATATATTCGTCCATGAAAGACGGGTCCAGTTTGTAAATTTATCAGCTGAGCAGAAAAAATACTTGTCTGAATTTATAGAAAATTATAAAATTCAAGATGAGGTATAATTCTATGTTCCGCAGTTACCAGGGGGGAGACGGCTATTATGCAGAAAAACACCGATGAACAGCGTCAGTATAAACGTTTTCTCGTTAAGCAGAATACCTCTTTTGTGGTTAATCCCGTCTGGCCGCAGATGGGTGAGATGGTAGATATAAGCCCCGGCGGTTTTTCTGTGGTTTACAGGTCGAAAGAACCATGGCCGGTGGACGACGGACAGCAGCATATGATTTTTGGTGCCAATGACTCATGTCTCAGCGATATGCCGGTAAACATGGTTGCGGATTTAATCGTTTCCAGTTCTGACGAGGTTAAAAGACGACGCTGTTTTAAATTCGGTCAAATAACCGATCAACAAAGATTCCTTATAGACTGTTTTATCTGGATAAACGGGGTTAGTGAATGTTGAAATTACACTGTTTTTAATTATATTTTTCTCTCTTCTATAAGCTCAACTCCAATTTTGCGGTGGCGTTCTTAATAATCTCAAGTGCCGCTGTACCCTCAGATATTCTGCCTTGGAACAACAGGCAGGCTTCGTAAAAAATCCGGTTTTGACTTTTCTGTTACAGCTAACCTATTTAAATTGTTATGTTAATTTTGAGGCTTTAAGCTTTTATGACTCTATCAAATATGATTTATTCCGATAATTATATTTGTTAATGACTCAACAATTTCTTCCAGCTGCCCGGCCTGAAATTTCATTTCTTCAGAGGCCGCAGCGGATTCTTCGGCAGAGGCCGCATTTGACTGAGTCACACTTTCCATCTCTGCTAAGGTGTGATTTATCTGCTCAACTCCATGGGCCTGTTCTTGTGAAGCAATAGAAATCTCATTCACTAACTCACTTACTTTATTGGTTGAGTCCGCGACCTTATTAAAAGTATCAGTTGAGTTGTTGGCTATTTTTTCACCATTTCTCACTTTTCCAATAGTGCTTTCAATAAGTTCAGCAGTGTTTTTAGCCGCCTCCGTCGATCGTAAAGCGAGGTCTCGTACCTCATCCGCCACTACAGCGAAACCAGCCCCAGCCTCACCGGCTCTGGCTGCTTCTACGGCGGCATTAAGAGCAAGTAGATTCGTTTGAAAGGCTATTTCGTCAATACTTTTGATTATTTTTGATGTTTCTTCACTTGCTTTAGATATATCCGCCATAGAAAAAACCAATTCTTTCATAGAACCACTTGCCTGACTGGTAACTTCCTTAGTCTGACACATAAGTTGATCCGCCATCTGGGCATTATCGGCATTTACTTTGATCGTTGAGGTCGTTTCTTCCATAGAGGCGGAGGTTTCTTCGAGGGAGGCAGCCTGTTCTGATGCCCCGTTGGCAACGGCCTGACTGGAACTGCTTATTTCTCTGGAGGCATTGGCGATACTGCCGCTGCTTTTTTTTAGCTGGTTAATAATATTTTTAAGATTGTTGACAATAGATGAGCTGGATATGTAAAGGAAAAAGCAGACCAGAATTAACAGGATGCCGCCGCCTATAACCAGCCCCCACCTTATTCTTGTAATTATAGTCAGCTGTTTTGTTGCATTACGGACAAATATCAGAACCCCTTGCGTGGAGCCTGAAAAATCCTTAATGGGGAGACCGGTAAGCAGGTGCCCATTAAATTGAATAAATGTTTTTTCCTTTAATGATTTAGCAAGCAGGTCTTTTTTGATAAAAGGATCGGTTGCCTTGGCATTGGAAGAAAAGACACGAACCAGATCATCAGTTTGAGGCAAGTTCTTTGCTTTAAGTTTACGGGCAATTTTAAGTTCCCTGGTAACCATATAAACAGCGACATTATCGGTACTTAGAAAGCGGGCGGTTTTAAAAATTTTATTAAAATCAAACAAACACTCTACGGAACCAAGATGAATACCGTCAGGGTTGGTGATCGGAACTAAGCCGCGGATAGCAAAACCGCCCCGCCCGATTTCAATGCCGGTGATAGGTTTCTTTTCTTTGTTTACCTCCAATACTGTTTTTCGGAAACTGGAGAGGTCGTCCCCGCCATCATTTTTACCAGCCTTACGCCAAATTCTGAGAAAACTTTTGGCAGGGGGAAGATGAAAATGAATTTTGAAATATTTAATACCTAAGGTGGAGGTAACACTTTGGTGAATCGGCTCCATGCTTTTACGTAAAAGAGTACGTCCTTCCGCCTCCCGACCGTTTCGGGCCATTTTGTAGGCCTCTTGAACACCGGGAATTGCTGCCGCCATAGCGGCAATAGTCAGGGCCTGGGTTTTAACGCTGTCGAGACTGTTTTTAGCCAACGCGGCCTGGCTGGTTGAGAGCTCATTGATTTTCTCCTGCCATAGATAATTTTCAACCCACAGTGACATTCCTATCAGGAAAACACTGGACATCGTCATCAACACCAGGGGAATAACCATAACTTTAAGCCGTAATGACAACCTCATATAAAACTCCCTCTATTTAAATAAAATATGTCAGATAACCAATATATTCTATTAGTCTGGCATAAGGCTGATAAAATGTCAATGTCCCACATAGTAATAAAAATGGATAAAGGGGGTTATGTAACTTAATACCACAGAGTGGTGCGGGGAGGTGATAAAGAATGTTTATGTGGTATTACACTTATTGTGTTGATCTGAGGCAAGCGAATACCCCGGTTTCAGGTATTAATAAAGTTCATATTTAGCCAGAACTCCATCCAGTCCCCCGGCCTTTAAGGGCTTTTTCCAGGAGGGGTGCAGACCGACTGATTTTAATAATTCCCGGCGGCCGAGATAGATATAGGCGGTGGAGCCGGTACATTTACGCTTTAAGAAATTACCAAATTCTTCAATCAGGGCAGCGGCTTCGGTACTGCTTTTCAGGCGTACTCCGTAAGGTGGATTACAGATAATGGTGGTATTGGTCAGGGTCTCAATGTTCTGAAAGGGCATGGTTTTGATAATTACCTTGTCGCCCTCGGGCAAATTGGCCAGATTAGCACGTGCCACATCCGAGGCAGGTTTAAATATATCACTACCGCCGATTAGACCGGTTGGCAGGGGAGTGATATGATTATTTACCTCCTGCCTGACCTCCTGCCATATTTCATTCTGAAAGTCAGGCATCATCTCGAAACCAAAATGGGTCCGCAAGAGGCTGGCCGGGAGGCGGCAATAATGCATGAGCGCCTCAGCAAGCAAGGTCCCGGAACCGCACATTGGGTCAATAAGAGGGCGTTCACCCTGCCATTCGCTGAGTCGAATAATAGCCGCGGCCAGGGTCTCCTGCATGGGCGCCTCAACCGCGTCAGCGCGATATCCCCGCCGATGCAGTGAGCCGCCGGATAAATCCATGCTGATGGTGGCCCGGTTATTGTTTATATAAAGATCAAGCCAGAGATCAGGGTTATGCCGGTCAATATCAGGACGGAGTCCGCTCTCCGCTTTAAAATAATCAACTACGGCGTCTTTAAGGCGGAGGGCCGCGAACTGGGAGTGGTTTATTTTACTTTTATTGACCGTGGCCTTAACCGCAAAGCTGTTACTGATATCCAATAATTGCCGCCAGGAAATCTGAGCAGCGGTTTTATAAAGATATCTGGCACTGTGGCAGTCAAAGGTGATTAGTGGTGCAGTTATTCGTGAACATAAACGAGATTGATAATTAATCCGATACAAGGCCTTTTTAGTGGCACTGAAGTGCAGACCTCGATAGACTGGATCAATATTTGAGGCACCAAGTTCGGATAATTCTGCTGCCGCAGCCTCGGTGAATCCATCGGCAATCTGGGCAAAAAAGCGGTTGTTTTTCTGGTATGAAAACATTAGGTTTGATTCTCTTATTTTTACTTCTCCGGCAAAGCGGTATGAACATCATGATCGTATGCGAGAGTGTGGTTTATGAGGCTTACTCTACCTTTATAATCATAATTAGCCTTGAAAAAAACTAAAATTCCCCAGTTAAAATTATTATTACTTTATGCCGACTATCGACGACTTTCCTATCCCCGATTTTATCTGTAACCATTTCATGGCCCTTGTGGATGCTGTTCCCGCGGCCGATATTCAGGCTCTGGGACGGATGGATCCAGAACTTACCCGTGGCATCCGGCCTTCACCCGCCAATGTCAAGATTATTCGTCAACGTCTAATTGTACAGTTAAAAGATAAGGGGCCGCTTGCCAAAAGTTTATTTTATCTTCTGCGTAATTCCGGTTTTAATCTTGAGTTTATTGCTATTCTTTCAATCCGGGTGCTTGGCCTTTTCGGGCCTGATCTGGCCGCGGTTTTTGGAACCGCTAAAACCATGGGTGCCATGCTGGTTGACGAACGTCAACCGGTGCGGACTATGGCTATTAATTTTTTAAATTCCGTCTCTGAGCCACCGACAGGGCGCAAAACATCGGCTGGGTTCAACCGTCTGATCTCTGAGCTTGGCCCATTTTTAAGCCATATTAAAAATCTGGTGGCGGATGACAGTGCTCCAGCACCTGTTGCGGAGCAAAAAAAGATTGGCGAAGGTAATAAGCGTAAAATTAATGAGTTAACAGCTGAACTTAACCGAGAAGTAAGGGCGCGGCAGCGTTTGGAGAAGACCCTTAATACCAAGATCACCAAGAAGGACACACAGCTTGGGGTTTTAAAAGATCAGGTTATCCGGGAGAAGAGGCGGCGGCTGGAGCTGGACAGAGAGGTTAAATTATTAAGCAGGCAACTTGCCAGACAGGTTGAACAGGCAGAGGAGAAAGTTGAGCGGCAGGTAGAGCAGAAAATGAGTTCGAATGTCCGGAGCTGGTTGATCGAACCGCAAAAAATCGCGGCAGCAGTAAAAAAACTCAGTAATGATAATGGCCGGGATATTAAGTTAAGGGCGCTTAATATACTGCAGGAGCAGAAAAAACTTGATCGGCATTATGCTAATCGTCGTGTTTTACGCCAGCGCCTGCGAGAGCTGACAGACCTGAAAGAGCAGGTAGGTCAGGCCGGCAGGGAGTCCTTGAACCCACTGCCGGAGCTTAGCGTTTTAAATAAAGAGCTGGAAACAGAGATACGGGCGCTAAAAAAGCTTCTCGGTGAGTCAGATGTTGAGGATAACTGGTGCCTTAAATTAGAGTTGAAAATAAATCAGGCCGCGACTCAAACCGAGTTTAACGCTATCAACCAGCTGCTTGAACAGCTTACGGCTTTTGATCTCTTAAATAATGAGGCAGAGCGGCTGCATAATCTCTATCACAACTGCCTGGCCAGGCTCTATGAAAAATATAGCCCCAGGACTGCCATTTACGGAAAATCAACCAACCCTCTTCAATTAATCCAGAATTGGCATAAGATAAAAAAAACATTTGTTCTGGTGGTTGACGGTTATAATGTTATTCTCAGCATGTCAGAAATTTTCAGAGCTGATTATGAAGCTGACGGTAAACCGGGGACGGCATCCCGCTGTCATCTTCTGCGAATAATTGCAGAAATGCTTCATGACTCAACCTGCCTTGCCGAGGTGTTTTTTGATGGTGAGGAGGCGGGACAAAGGAATTTCAGTCCGCAGGTACGTGAGGTGTTTTCAGGCGGCGGCAGCCGCGCGGTAGTTAACCGGGCAGACCGGGCTATAATTGATTATTTATCATCCCTGCCGCCTGGTAGTAACCGGGATATGCCGCGTATCGTTATCACCGATGACCGGGAACTTCAGAGCCAGGCCCGCCGGCAGCAGGCTAAAATTATGCCGCTGGCCCAGTTTGCCGCCCTTATCCAGGGTTGATGGTGTCGTAAAGAGTCTGATCTTTATGGTAGTCTGGCCCTCATATAAAACGAACCTGAAGAAAATGAATAAAGTCCATTGATTGATTTTATCCTGAAAGAATGGCTGTTAGTTGTTTCTGGCCTTGGTTTTATTTTGTCGTCAGTTTATACCAGGCATTTACCTGTTTACTCGATTCCTGAGTTACAGGTATTATTTATCCTGTTTACGCTTTTTATCGCAGTCAACGGGCTTCAGGACAGCGGCTTTATTTCAAAATTTTCCCGGCGGATTGAAAATGGAAGAGTTATTCCATTCAATCTGGTAGCCACAACATTTTTTCTCTCGATGCTGGTTACGAATGATGTGGCTTTAGTTGTGATTGTACCGTTAACTTTGGCTCTTAATATCAACCGCAAGGATATTCTGGTTATATTTGAAGCTCTGGCAGCCAATGCCGGGGCCGCCTTAACACCATTCGGCAACCCGCAGAACCTGTTTATCTACTGGTTCTACAATTTACATCCGGCAATATTTATTAAAACTATTGCTCCCTTTTCATTAGTTTTCCTCAGCATCCTGGTTAACTGGTCATTTATTATTAAAACCAGGAGCACGGTTAATAATTCACCAAATAATCAAAGAGTTAATAATTCTGCCTACGCCTATGGGATTCTGCTTTTAATTGTCCTTTTATCAATTCTGCATGTACTGCCGGTTGCTGCCGGCCTTCTGGTGATTTTTTACGCGCTGTTATTTGACCGAAAAGCACTTTTGGTTGACTATGCTCTTTTATGCAGCTTTTTCTTCTTTTTCGGCCTGGCGGATAACATGAAAATACTGCTGGCCGCGAAGATAAGGGATTCCAGCCATGTTTTCCTGTTTTCCGCCTTGACCAGTCAAATTATAAGTAATGTGCCAACAACACTATTGTTCGCAAAGTTTACCACTAATTGGGAGGCATTGCTGTGGGGAGTGAATGTCGGCGGATTTGGCAGTTTATTTGGTTCATTGGCAAATCTGATTGCCTATAAAATTTATGTCACGCATAATAATACAGATAATGCCGCTATGTTTACCGCAAAATTTCTTATGATTGGCTATGCCGCCTTCTTTTTAGCCATAGCACTGTATTTTATGTTACATACGCTGTAAGTAATTGTAAACGTCTCGAAATGCAGCGGTACACGACGATAATCCTATGTCGTCCAGCAGGGGGGGGTGTTCATGGGGCGCTTACCTGTAATTTAACAAAAGGGTGGGGCACCTGCTATGTCCGGTTGATTATGAAGCACCCCTTTCCCAATTGCCCGTTTTGGAGCAGGGCATTTGTCAGCTTATAAACTTCAGCCTCACGGCAGGCTGGAAAACGCAGTAAAACCCGGCCGCTGCCCGCGTCAAGAGTAGATAATACCGCCAGCCCGTCATACCCTTCAAGAATAAATTTAAAAAAGGCTATACGACGGGGGGCAATAGTAAGTTCCACACCCTCAAAGGCTTTCTCCTGATTACTCTCCAGATTAATTTTACTTTTCTTAAACACTTATATCCTCATGCACATCGCTTAACAACTGTCGGTGGCGATCCAGAACCGGATCAACCACCTCGGAAATAAACTCCTCGGTCTGCTGCCGGGCCCGGCCGGTAAACTGAGCGGTCTCGCCAACCATATTTAAGAGTTCGGCTTCTGTAAAGGGTATACCGGTGTCAGCCCCTAATCTGCTCAGCAGGTCATTGTCGGCCCCTTCTTCTTTAACCAGCCGGCCGGCAGCGAGTGAATGGAGCTTGATTATTTCGTGGACATGCTGGCGGCTTTCTCCCTGCTCAACGCAGGCCATTAATATTTTTTCAGTGGCCATAAAGGGGAGTTCCTGCATAAGATGGCGTTCTATTTGTTTCGTAAAAACAACCATTCCGTCTGTAATATTAATAAATAATTTCAAGACCGCGTCAGCCAATAGAAAGGTCTGAGGGATATCCATGCGGCGAATGGCGGAATCGTCCAGAGTACGTTCAAACCATTGATTACTGTAAGTGGCGGCAAAATCAGCCCAAAGTCCCATGAGCTTGCGGGACAGGCCGGTCATTCTCTCAGCCCGCATGGGATTTCTCTTGTAAGCCATGGCCGAACTGCCCACCTGATTTTTGGCAAAGGGCTCCTCCTGTACCTTGAGGTTGGAGAGCAGGCGCAGATCAACGGCAAATTTATGGGCCGTGGCTCCGATACCGGCCATGGTCTCGGCCGTCTTCATATCTAATTTGCGGGTATATGTCTGCCCCGTAACTGCAAAAATATCGTTGAATCCAAGCTTTGCGGCAACAAGTTCATCGAGTTGTCGGACTTTCTCATGGTCGCCCTTAAACAATTCCAGAAAGGTGGCCTGAGTACCCACTGTGCCTTTGGCACCACGGGCCTTGATCTGAGTTTCAAGATGTTCGATATAGTCAAGATCCATCAGTAAGTCCTGCAGGTAGATGGTATTTCGTTTGCCAACGGTGGTGGGCTGGGCCGGTTGATAATGGGTGTAGCCCAGTGTGGCTTGATCCTTGTATTGCAGGGCGAAATTACGCAGATTGGCAATAAGATTCACCAGTGATTTCTTGATAAGGGCCAGGGCCTTTTTCTGGTTCAGCAAGTCGGTATTACAGCCGACAAACTGCGATGTGGCACCGAGATGGATAATTGGCTCGGCCTTGGGGCATTGCTGGCCAAAGGCAAAGACGTGGGCCATGACATCGTGGCGGATTTCTTTTTCTTTGGCGGCGGCAACTTCAAAATTAATATCCCGGGCTGCTGCCTTCATCTCACTGAGCATGTCAGGTTTGATTATATCGCTTAAACCAAGTTCATACTGAGCCTCAGCCAGGGCTATCCAGCATTGCCGCCAGGTGGCAAATTTATTCTGCTCGGAGAAGATAAACTGCATCTCTTTGCTTGTATAACGACTGACCAGTGGCTCCTGATAAATATTGTGATTCATAAAAACTCCTTTATTAAGTAATGATTTTACAACTAATAACGTTATTTCAGGCAGATATAAACAAAACTTATTGGTCTTGTTTAACCAGAACGATTAGGGTCTGTAAAAAAATAATATCTTAGCCTGTTCTGGCGGCCAATCAACCTGTTTTTTGTTTTAAAAGGCCCTGTTTGCCAATGTCGCATAATGTATATTATGTTTAGTTTTGTTTAAATCAATAAAAACCGGGGGTTATCGCGCCTCCCCGGTTTGGTTTTCTATAGTTGCTATTTTATTCTGTTGCCGGTGGTATTAGAAAATCCAACAACTGAAGCTCTATGGTTTTCTGTCTCCTGAATTGATTATAGCGCAGGTTAAAGGCAATGGCGCATTGATTATGGCAGTCCGCAAGACTTTGGACGGCCCGGCCATTTAACCCAAAACCAACGCCCTTATACCATTTATGATTAAATAAGGCCTCAAAACGCAGATGATTCTTGTCCTTGCCTATCAGGCGTATATTCCGTAAAGCACAGTCCGTAAAAAATATCGGCTCAGGATTACCCCGGCCAAAGGGCTGCAACAATTCGTTAAAGCTCAGGAGTTCTTTAAGATCCATGTCCTGATTTATATATAGATCAAGGGTCTGAACCGGCTGGCAGTCAAGATTTCTCATCATCTCGCCGGCCTCTGTCTCAAGGCGCTCCCTGAAGGCTGGCAGTTTATCTTCGGCAAGCGCCATACCAGCCGCCGCGGCATGGCCTCCAAAAGCCGTTAACAAATCGCCGCATCTTACTAATAATTCGTACATATTTACTCCTGGTACAGAACGGGCTGAACCACGCAACTGCCCCTTTCCGGCCATGACAATTACCGGCCTGGCAAATTGCTCAACCACCCTGGAGGCTACTATACCTATAAGTCCTTCATGCCAGTCCCGGCCATGAATCAACAGGCAGCGGCTCTGATCAGAGGAGGCCATTTTCAGGGCCTGGCTGCTGATCAGGCTGGTTAATTCCTTACGGCGGCTGTTTTCCAAGTCAAGGCTGCGGGCCATCCGGGCTGCTTCCGATTCGTCATCAGTGGTCAACAGTTCAGAGGCTAATTCGGCATGGTTCATTCTACCGGCGGCATTCAGGCGCGGGGCGAGTTGAAATGATATATACTCGGTATCCAGCGCTTTATCCCGGCCGGCGCTGACCGCCATAAGGCTGCGAAGGCCGATATTTTGTTTATGGCCTCTAATCTCCAGCCCCGCCTTGACCATAATTCGATTAGGGCCTTTAAGATCCACCATATCGGCCACCGTACCCACTGCAACCAGATCAAGCAGCTCTTTAAGATTAGGAGCCTCCGCCTTTGACCAGAATCCCTCTGCCACTAAAAAATTTCTGATTCCCATGATCAGGTAAAAGGCCACCCCTGCTCCAGCCAGTTCTTTAAAGGGAAATGAACAACCGGCCAGCCAGGGATTAATTATAATATCGGCCTTCGGCAGGCCTGGCGGCGGTTGATGATGGTCAGTAATAATTACCTGCCAGCCCGACTCTTTAAGACTCGCGACCTCCCCGCTGTCTGAAATTCCGCAGTCCACCGTAATGACCAGGCCCTGACAATCAGGACAGCAGTCGGTCACCAGTCTGGCCTTGAGGCCATAGCCGTCCTTAAAACGGTCGGGATGGCAGCGAAAGATTTCGGGGCTCAGGTGTTTAAGGAAACGGCCAAGGAGAGCGGCACTGGTTACCCCGTCAACATCATAATCTCCCACAATAACCAGAGGCCGTCCTTTAGCCGTCATCTCCCATATCAAGCGGGCAGCCGACCGCATAGCTTTAAATTCAAATGGTGACGGCAGATTGCGGAGACTGGGATGAATAAAATCGTTAATCCGCCCGACATCATATAATTGCCGCTGATAAAGGAGCTCAACCTGCCAGAGAGGTCTACGCAGTTCCCGGGCCAGGCGCCGGCATTGTTCTCCATCTGTCCGGGGTGGTTGCCAGCGCCGTCCTTTGTAACTCGTGACAGACAGATCGCCCGCAGTTATATGCTCATTTATTGTCTTCATTTATCAGTAAGCTATCCATGAACGCCACCCTGCACACTTCTTAAGCGCCCCATAAACCACATTCTTTGTTAATGGAGCGCTTAGCATTTTTCATACTTCCAGTTTTGAGCCATATAATTGCGGGCCGTATCTATGACCTCTTTCTGCCGGCACGGCTGGAACCAGGTGAAGCCCCCCCGCTTGAACCAGGTAAACTGACGCTTGGCATAGCGCCTGGTGTCACGGGCCAGGAGTTCCAGAGTCGCATCCCATGACCATGTTTTATTAAGAAAATTTATCATATGTCGATATCCTAAGGACTGCATTGATTTAAGCCCGGGATCATAGCCCCTGGCCAGCAGGCTTTTAACCTCGTCTAACAGTCCTGCTTCGGCCATAATATTTACCCGCTGGTTTATGCGCTTGTATAATTCCTGTCGTTCACGGTACAGACCTATTTTAAGTATCCTGCCCTCCCCGCTTTTTTTGCGCTCAGCCTGCTGCTGATGAATGAAGGATGTCCAGCTCTGCCCGGTAGCCCGTAATATCTCCAGAGCCCGCAGCAGACGATAGGTATCATTAATGTGAATACGGCGGGCGCTCTCTGGATCATGGTGCTCTAATTCATCAAAGAGCCGCTGTCTGCCGTTCCCCAGGTTCAGCTCCCGGCTTAATTCTTCCCGCACCAGAGGGTTGATTTCCGGCAGATTAAATATGCCCTCGGTCAGGGCCTTGAAATAAAGTCCGGTGCCGCCGGTTAAAACAGGCACCCTGCCCCGGCCTCTGATTTCTTTAATCGCGCTGCGGCAGTCTCCAGCAAAGTCAGCGGCGTTGTAGGAATGATCAGGGGGAATGAAATCCACAAGATGATGAGGAACAGCCGCCCGCTCGGGGAGCGTGGGTTTGGCTGTGCCGATATCCATGTACTTGTATATCTGCATGGAGTCAACCCCGATTATTTCGCCGTTTAATTCCCGGGCCAGAAGTATGGCAAGTTCTGTTTTACCTACTGCGGTGGGGCCGACTAAAAAAATCAGAGGGTTATTGAATAAATCGTCAGAGGTTTGCATGGCGTGGAGGGTTAAGATTCGCGGACCTGAGCTATAAAATTTTTAAGAAAAGCGGAAAGAATTTATGAAAAAATTTTGATTTTAGGTTATTTTATAAAATTTTTAAATGCCTTTTTGCTCAATACAGAGGATTTTCCTGGAAGTGGGCTTGTTATAAAGCCAATATAACCCATAACCATAAGTAAGGGCAGCGGTAATGTGTTTATGAAAACGGTAAGCGCTCCATGAACACCCTGCTGCACGCATACGATCATGGTCGTATGCTAAAGTGTGGTTTATGAGGCGCTTACGGAAAACTTACAGGGGGTGAACGCCTACCTGCAAAATAATGACAAAAAAATTTAAACAGGAGAATAAAATGCCGGAGAGAATCTATAATTTCAGTCCCGGGCCAGCCACCCTGCCCAGGGAGGTCTTGAGCCAGGCGGCCAAAGATATTGTGAATTACAATGATAAGGGAATCGGTCTCATTGAATTAAGCCATCGCAGTAAGGAGTTCATGGCAGTGGCCGGAGAGGCGGAGACCCTGCTCAGAGAGTTGATGAATATCCCGGATAACTACAAGGTACTTTTTCTGCAGGGTGGTGCCTCCCTGCAGTTTGCCATGATCCCCATGAATCTGCTGCCTGAAGGTTGTACCGCTACCTACCTGAATACTGGAACCTGGTCAAAAAAGGCCATAAAAGAGGCCGGGCTCTTTGGTAATGTTAATCTGGCCTTTGACAGTTCCGCCACCGGCTTTGACCGGGTGCCGCAAAATTGTGATTTTCATGGGGCGGATAACTCAGAGTACCTCTATTTCGTCTCCAACAACACCATCTACGGCACTCAGTTCAGGAATTTTCCAGAGACTAAGGCTGATCTGGTCTGTGATATGTCCTCCGATATATTAAGCCGGGAGATTGAGGTAAAGGATTTCGGCCTCATTTTTGCCGGAGCTCAGAAGAATATGGGCCCGGCAGGCTGTACGGTGGTTATTATTCGTGAAGATCTGCTTGCCAGAACCCCCGACGGTACTCCCACCATGCTGCGTTACCAGACTCACGCCGACAAGGGGTCCATGTTCAATACCCCGCCCTGTTTCGCGATTTATGTCATTGGTCAGGTGATGAAGTGGCTCAAAGCTCAGGGAGGAGTGGCGGCCATCGCCGATCTGAACTGTAAGAAGGCGGCTCTTATTTATGATATTATTGATAGCGGTGACTTTTATCGTGGTCACGCTGAAGTCGCATCCCGTTCAACTATGAATATTACCTTTAATCTGCCCACTCCGGAATTAGAGGCTGAATTTATTCAGGCGGCAGCGGCTGTCGGCCTGGATGGTTTAAAGGGCCACCGCTCCATTGGCGGTATCAGGGCCTCTATATATAATGCCTTTCCCTATGAGGGGGTTGAAAAGCTGGTTGAATTCATGCGGGACTTTGAGGCCCGGCATTAATTTTCTTATGGTGAATTTGCCATATATAATTTAAGCGGCCCGAAATTTTCCGCGTATGTTCGTTGTCTGGCCCTGGCCGATGCCTCCCAAAACCCCACCGGGTCAAGGTCGTCATAGACCAGGGCCTTTTTGTCTTTGGCCCTGATTGTTTGCCTGGCCCCTGACCCCGATTGTTCAAAAGGGCCAGCGGGTGAAACAGAACGTTCAACAGCGACGAAATGGTTTCCGCAGATACTTATGGATTTACGGCATAATATTTAGACTGTAAAAAAAATAACAGGAAAGCTCTTGCTTGAAAAGCAAGATAAGATGTTTTACAATGTCTAATAATACTAAATAATACTTTTTATTACTCAACAACAAATTGGAGATGTATATGATATCCACTTCTTCTTCTTCAATAAGCCCCACAACTATCAAACTTGACATAAACATAAAAAGTAGGGTTCAGGCTTTGGCAAAAGCACGTCGCCGAACCACCCATTCTTTACTTCTCGAAGCAGTTGAGAGTTTTATGGAGCGTGAAGAAAAGCAGGAAGCACTACGCCAGGATGCTATACGTGTTTGGAAAGAATACGAGATGACAGGTTTGCACGTAACGCATGAAGAGGCTGACAACTGGATGCAAAAATTGGAAAAAGGGCAAAACGCGGAAACACCAGAATGCCATATGTAAAATGGACTGAATCGGCATTGGAGGACGTACGGAGGCTCTATCAATTTCTTGCAGAAAAAAATGTTCTGGCGGCCCAAAAAGCCATCAAAACTATTCGAGCAAATCTCAATATTCTCATTAAGCATCCTGACATGGGCCGCCCTATGGAATATATGGATGTGGCATACAGAGAATATGTCATACCGTACGGCCATAGCGGGTACCTTGCACTATACCACTATGATGGGAAAACGGTTGTTATACTTGCGGTTCGTCATCAGGCAGAAGTTGAATATTTCCACGAAAAAGGGGACACTATTTAAGCGGCCCGAAATTTTCCGCATATATTCGTTGTCTGGCCCTGGCCGATGCCTCCAGAACCCCCACCGGGTCGAGGTAGTCATAGACCAGGGCCTTTTTGCCTTCAGCGGGGCGCATTACCCGGCCCACAGTCTGCAATACCCGGCCGGAAAATTTAATCGGGGTGGCCAGAAAAAGACTGCTGAGGCCGGGAGCGTCAAATCCCTCGCCGATTAACTGGACGGTGGCGATTAATATTTTGATCAGATTATCCCCCAGGGCTTCCACTATTTCGTTCCGCCGCCAGGTATTGGTACGACCGGTAAGAACGGCTGGTTCCCCGCCCCCTTCCCGGATAATTTCAGCTAAGCGCAGACAATGATCTACCCGATCCGAGACCACAAGACATATGCCTCCCCGCCGGCTTTCCTTAAGCACATCGGCGCTTATTAGACGATTACGATCATCATTTAAGGTCAGAGCGCTCATCATGGCCGGATAGTCATCACAATAATTATAGGTGAACGTGGTGGGGCGCAGGATAATCTCAGGCCGGGATATTGCCCCGTTTTTCTGCAGCCGACGGCCGTCCACCCGATGGACTGCCGGGCCAAGATAAAAATAGATCAGCCTGGTCATCACATCTTCCCTGCGGTAGGCGGTGGCAGTGAGGCCAAGGCTGAATCTGGCATCAAAGGCGGTAATGACATCGGTGAACAGAGAGGCCGGTACCCGGTGGCATTCATCCACCTGAATATGACCGAAGAGCGGCCGCAGCTCAGCAAGATGACGACGGGCCGTATTGACAATGGCCACAGTAACCGGGCCGATCTGGAATTTACCGTCACCGATCAACCCGGCCTTCAGGTGTAGAAAATCCTCAATCCGGGCGGCCCATTGATACAATAACTCCCTGGTGTGAACAATAATCAGAGCCGGCTGGCGGCGGTGGGCGACAGCGGCAAGGGCCATGACCGTTTTACCGCTGCCGGTACCGGCCTCCAGGACTCCGAAGTCCCTGGTCATTATGTCACGTAAAGCCTCTTCCTGATAATCCCGCAGCTGACCGTGAAACTGAAAATCTTCCTCGGGCAGACTGCGGCGCTGATCAATTATCTCCGGACGGATACCGCCCTTTTCCAGGCAGGTCAAAACCACCTCCCGAGCCAGACCGCGCGGGGTGGTCAGCCCTGCCTTTCTCTCCTTGTAAAAATAAAGATGCTGAGGGAACTTTTTCCCCACCCAGCGGGAATATTTTCTGGCGGCCAGGAATTTTGGATTAGGCAGGGTGAGACGTTTTTTGATTATGGCTGTTATCTCTGGAGGGGCGCCGCGGAGCAGGCATTCCGCGCCAACAGTCAAGGATAATCGGTGAAGGTTCGGCATTATAAAATGGAAGTTGGTAAGCGCTTCAATATCTAAAAAAATTTGACTTTTATTTCCTGGATACGATACAACATTATATAATGGTTGTAATGAATTTTCCAATTTTATCATGCTTCTATATCCCTGAAGAGTTTTAAATGAACAATAACAAAGCCTCAGCCGCCCCCCGCAAAGATCTGGTAATGATAGTGGATGACGACCCGATAACAAGACGGTTAATGGCTTTGCATCTAAACACTCTTTACGATGTGGTAACCGTTGCCTCCGGTGTTGATGCCCTGGAACTCCTGCAAAACGATTCTCTGCCGGATATAATTCTGCTTGATGTCATCATGCCGGGGATTGACGGCCTTGAAGTCTGCCGCCGTCTGCGTGAAAATCCCCGCTGGGCTGATATTTCTGTAATATTTATTACTATTCTTGGTGATGAATTTGATGAGAAAAAAGGTCTGGAATTAGGAGCGGTGGATTATATCGCCAAACCTATCAAAAGGGATTTGCTCCGTCTGCGGGTCAGAAATCACCTGCGGCTTAAAAGGCTGCAGAATGATCTTCACTCCATGGTGGCCAAAAAATCCGCCGAATTAAGTCATTCCCGCCAGCAGATTGAAAATAAAAACCTTGAGTTAAAGTATCTGTTTGAGTCCATGAGCAAAATTCAGGCCAGCCGTGATTGTTACACCGCTGAGCACGCCATGCGGGTGGCTCTTATATCAATGCATATCGGGCGGCGGCTGGGAGTAAGTGAACAGGAACTGAGAATTTTAGAACAGGGTTGCTATGTTCACGATATAGGCAAGGTCGCCATTCCAGATGATGTATTATTAAAGCCTGGTCGTTTCGATAAGCAGGATCGGCAGATTATGGAGTATCACCCTCTGATCGGCGGCCAGATATTTTCACGTCATTTTGCCGAAAGCCGGATGCTGAATATTATTCTCCAGCACCATGAGCGTCTTGACGGCAGTGGTTATCCTCACGGTCTTGAAGAAGCGGCGATTGATCCTTTGGCCCGTATTGTAATGGTAGCGGATGTTTATGAGGCCCTCATCGCCCGCCGCCCATACAAGCAGCCCATGAAACGCGGCAAGGCCATAGGAATAATCAGTAACGATGCGGAACGCGGCATGTTTGATGACACGGTGGTGGACTGCCTGATTCAGGAAACAGTGGAGTGGAGCCCCTTATCTGTTCATTTTGACAGTTCCATACCATACCAGAATGTATTGGAAAAATTTCGTCAGAAAACCTATTTCAGAGAGCCATTGAGTGAGTTCTTCAATTATCGTTACCTGATTTTTTTAGACGACCGGCGGCTGCTGGTTCCAACTAACAGCCACTACCATCTGATACGCTTAGACTTCTCCGGTTTGAAGCGGGTTAATCAGCGGCTTGGTTATATCAAAACCGACCAGATTATCGATACCATAGGTATTCAGGCTAATATGCTGGTGGAAAGCTGCCGGGGGCAGAAAAAACTGGGGGAATCAGAACTGATGTTTTTCCGCAAAGGAGCAGGCTATCTCATCTATTCCCATATCGACGAAGATATTCTGGAATCATTAATGGATGACTGCCGCTGGCTGGTGGAAAAGTTGTGTGAAAAATATGGCATAACCCCGCTGATGAGTTTGATGAAATTTGCTAAAGGTCAGCAATTAACCACGGCTCTGGAGTCTATTTACAATTGAAGATAGAGGTTAAAGGGGTCCGTAAAGATTTATCCATGGCGGGGGGGGGATATGTGCCGGTTTTCGACGATCTTAACCTCATGGTGGAACCCGGCAGCTTTGTCGTGATTCTTGGGACCTCCGGCTGCGGCAAATCAACCCTGCTTGATATGCTGGCTGGTTTAACCAGACCCTGCCGGGGGACGATTTCAGCCGACGGCCGCGAGGTAACCGCCCCCCACCCTTCCCGCAGCCTGCTTTTTCAACATCCCAGTCTTCTGCCCTGGCTCACCGTGACGGAGAACGTCGCCTTCGGCTGCCGGGTACGGGGCGAGGTTGATAATCTTGAGCACAGGCTGGAAGAGATAATTGCCATGATCGGTCTGCGGGACTTTGCCGGGGCCTACCCTGCCGAGTTATCCCTCGGTATGGCTCAGCGCGTCTGTCTGGCCCGGGCTCTGCTCGGTCAGCCCCGGGTTCTGCTTATGGACGAGCCATTCAGCTCCTTAGACAGTTTTAACCGCCGCAATCTGCAGCGTGAGGTGGTTAATATCTGGCAACGCAGGCATCTTACCATTGTCATGGTAACTCATGACCTGGAAGAGGCGGTGCTTCTGGGGCAGCGGATTATCTTTCTCGGCGGTCATCCGGGCAAGGTTCGCCAGACCTATGACATCGACCTGCCCTATCCCCGAGATATGGGGTCTGAGGACTTTTTTAAACTTCGTAACGAAATCATCGGGGAATTACGTCATAATTACGCCGATTATTTTTGATCATTTTTGATCTTTTTTGATCTTTTTTGATTATCCAGGCTTTTTTTACTGCCCGTGAACGGGAGTACCCCCACTTATTATGACTATCACGAGAAGAAAACTTATCAAGAGCGCCGCGGCGGGTTTGGCCGGTACTCTGCTTGCCCCCGGACTTTCTCTGCCGGCCCGGCGCCGTACCCAGAAAACACTGCGCATCGGTTATCTGCCCATCACCGATGCCACCCCCCTTCTCATTGCCCATGCCAGGGGCTATTTCCAGGCTGAAGGGATCAATGCCCAGCGCCCCATCCGTATTCGCAGCTGGTCATCGCTCACCGAGTCTTTTTTGACCGATAAATTCGATGTTACCCATATGCTGCTGCCCATTCCCATCTGGATGCGTTTTAAGAACAAGGCCCCGATAAAGGTTCTGGCCTGGGATCATACCAACGGCAGCGCCCTTACGGTGCGTGCCGATGGTGGTATAAACAGCTTCGCCGATCTGGGCGGCAGACAAATTGCCGTGCCCTACTGGTACTCCATGCATAATATTATTCTCCAGATGGGAGTCAAAAAAGCGGGGCTTATCCCGGTTATCAGACCCCAGTCCACGCCTCTGGCCGCCAATGAGGTAAATATTTTCATATTACCGCCGCCCGGTATGCCGGCCAGCCTTGCCGGCCGCAAAATTGACGGTTATATCGTTGCCGAGCCTTTTAACGCCTTAGCCGAGCTTAAAATCGACGCTAAGATCATGCGTTTCACCGGCGATATGTGGAAAAATCACCCTTGCTGCGTGGTGGTGATGAAGGACTTTTATCTTAAAAATGACCCGGTGTTCACCCAGAAGGTTATTAATGCCATTGTCAGAGCCCAGCTCTGGAGCAAGAAGCATCGTCTGGAGACGGCCCATATTCTTTCCCGGCAGGGTGGTAATTATCTGCCGGTATCTGAAAAAG
The DNA here is from genome assembly GCA_048820955.1 of Desulfobacterota bacterium M19. Taxonomy (GTDB): domain Bacteria; phylum Desulfobacterota; class Desulfobulbia; order Desulfobulbales; family VMSU01; genus JAADIV01. The sequence goes on from JBMERE010000006.1 coordinate 171,447, forward strand.
TACTGCGCCGGGTATTTACCAGATATGATCTCAAGACTTACGGCCGCCCCAATAAACCAGCCGCCATTCAGCACCCGGAATGGAAAAGCAGCCGCATAGACTTTCAGCCCTGGCCCTATCCCTCGGCCACCCGCTTTATTACCCGTGCCATGCGGGATACTCTGGTTGAGGGGGATCACAGCTTTTTGTTCCGTCTCAGGCCGGAACAGGTCGCTGCGGAGCTGGTGGATTATAAATTTGTAAAAAAGGCCATTGAATTATTAGGTGGTATGGGACATTTCGGGGAACTTGACTTCAGCAGTCCCTGGGAACGGGAAGAAGTGATTGCCATATGAATATGCGGCATTTCTGGTACCAATATTTTATTAAACACAGCCGCCCCTGTCCGGCGGAGGACTACGGCCAGATATCTGGCCGCAGCCGTATCTATTATATTCTGTGGGGACTGGCAGTATTTTTTGCGCTCTGGATTATTGGCGGTTATCTAATCTTCAGCCGTCCGGACTTTAAACAGTTCGCCGGGTTTGAACCTCTGCCCACCTGTAAAGCTTTTATTAACCTGTTGGGGGACAGACAGTTCTGGGGTTCAGTGCTGGCCAGTCTGCGGCGCATCGGGGTTGGAATAGGTATTGCCTTTATCATCGGCATGCCCAGCGGTTTGTTTATCGGCTATTACCGTAAACTGCAATTAGCCTCTTATACTCCCATTCAGTTTATCCGGATGATAAGTCCCTTATCATGGATGCCCATTGCTCTGCTCATCTTCCCGTCCTTTGAAACGGCCATTTATTTCCTTATTACCATGGCCACGGTATGGCCCATCATGCTTAACACCACCATGGGGGTTTCCAGGGTTAACAGACAATGGCTGCATATGGCCCGTATTCAGGGGGCTGATTCCAAGGCGATTATCCGGCGGATTATCCTGCCGGCCTCAATCCCTTATATCCTCACCAGTCTGCGTCTTGCCCTGGGGGTGGCCTGGATTGTTCTGGTACCGGTGGAGTTTCTGGGAGTATCCAGCGGCCTGGGTTACCTGATTAATGATGCCCGTGATACTATGGAGTACGACCGACTGATGGCTATTGTGATGGCCATCGGCATTATTGGTTTTCTGTTAGACGGCTCAATTCAATTATTGCGGCGTCTCTTCCGCTGGCATTGGATATGAAAACCGGAAAAATCAGGAAAACCCACGAGGTTAACGTGAGATTATTTTGCCGTTCTGATATTTAAAAATCTGGGGGCCCATCTCCTCACGCAATAATAATTTCAGGTCACCGAATTGGATAGTACAGCCCGCGAAGATATGTTCAGTAATCCTTATCCTGGCATCCTCTAAGATGCGCTCTATCTCTTCATTGATCTGCCGCCGTTCTTTTTTTAACGATTGGGCCTCTTTTAATATCTTATTAAAGACGGCTAACAATTTTAGAAATGGTTTTTTCTTCTCGGCGGTGAGGGGGGCTAAAAAAGACTTTATTTCGTCTTCACGGGTTAACTCGAAGGGCAGTGTTCGTGAGATTCTGGCCATACCCTCCCGGCACTGATTGATTCTGTCTTCTATCAGCTCTTTTTTACGGAGCAGTTCCGGCTCCGGCTTGATGGCCAGGGTTGTCTCGGCGTTGGAGGGGCTGCCAACGGTACTGGCTTGAATCTCTTTGGATGAGCAGATAATTCCACCCGCCGCGCGGCCGCTTTTTTTGTGCTGCCCCTTTAATATTGAGATGGAGCCAAAGGCGCGGATCACGGCGTTAAAGGCGTAACTCGCGGTTACCGCGTTGCCGCGTACCAGGATCTCGGCATCCTGAATAAAGGCGGTATGAAGATTGCCCATGACGATAATCCGGCTGTCGGAGCCCATAATACCACGGCCGATAATGAGATCACTCTGGGCTATGATCTGCGCGCCGTTCTCTACCCCGCCCTTGATTTCGAGATTCCCATGGGCTTGCACCTTAAAACCTGGGAACACTGAACCCGTGATTACCAGGGCAGATTTTACGTCCAGGTTACCGGTTTCATAATTAACGTCACCGTTAACCTTAAAGATATCGGTAATGGTGAGATTATTGCTGATAAAATTTACATTGCCGGTGCGGGCGGCGTAATAGAGGGCGTTCTCCTCATCCATTTCAACCCGGATACTGGCATCAGTAGTTATTTTTAAATCCCGGCCGTCGCTGGCCTTGATGGTTCTGGCAAAGAGATCAAGACCGTTTTTACCTTTTTTGACTAACCTCTTGCGGGCCACCAGCATTCCCTCATTTACACTGACCACGGCATTTCTTTCCCGGAGATCAATGGAACCATCGGCCCGCAGTTCCCCGGCTTTTTTGTCCATTTCAATCTCAAGGCTGAATTCAGCGTCCCGGCCGGGTTTAGGGGGAATGGCAGCGGCTATTTTCGCCATTTTAACCGTTTTTTTACCGTCTTTTAAGCTCTGGCAGAGTTTATGAATAAGGAATTTGACCCGGCAGGCTTCAACTACACCAATATTTTCTAATAACAGTTCAATATCTTCCGGTTCAGGATAGCGGGGGCCGCCGATCTGGGGCAGGTTAATATAAAAGGCCAGCATCCTGTCAGGTGTGATCCAGATGGGCGGCAGGAGTTTAAACACCTCGTTCTCCACCAGAAGATAACCGTAGGTAACGGCTCGGATAACCATATTCTGGTGATCAAACTCCATATTTTGACCGGCCTCGGGCATTGGATCCTCCAGAGGTGGTATCTCCTTACCCAGTACATCCACGCCCGGCTCAGCCTCGAAGTTCTCTTCAATATGGGCGACAATGTCGCCAGGCTTCAGGGCCATTACCCGCACTGAATCATGGGCGATAATCTCCTTTTCCCTGGTAGTTAACAGGGCGGGCAGGCGGTCAAAATCGAACTTAAAGCCGCCGGCCGCCCAGCCGCCGTCGCTCAATCTCTGTAATTCGTTGAAGATAACCGTGCGGCGGCGGCCCGGTCGGCGGCCCTGGGCGATAATCATGGCTCTGGGCTCTCCTGCTACGGATGAAGCCTGGAGCTTTTGCAGGGACGTCAGATCAATTCCGGTATTGACCCCCAGTTTTTTCAGGGCTGTCTCAACCTCAGACAGGGCAGGCAGCCGTTCCGCCGCTCCTACCCTCAGGATGGCCTCCATCTTATCCGCGCTGAGCTGAAGATTCAGCTCACTGACGGATGGAACCTGTTTCCCTTCCGGTAACAAACCTGGAGACTTATAATCAGCACTATTATGCTTCTTTTTTATGCTCTCAAGATATAGATCATCAAGAGAATCAATGGATTTCTTTCCGCTGCGGGCATTCAAAGTCTTATGCTCCGATATCGTTCAAAATATTATCGAGGGATGATTCGATATCGTCATAACTTTCATAGAGACGGCAATCTTTAATACCAATAGCCGCCTGTACACAAAAAATGGAGAGGGTATGCAGTTCGGCGGCACTCAAGGGCCGGCCGGCCTCTCTTGCCACCGCGAGGACGCCCAGTACTTCATCATTTTTTTTAATCGGCAGCAGACAATAAAGGGTGTCATCCGTTTCTAAAAACAGCTTTTCTTCATTGTTTTTTATTAATTTGTCGGCAGCCATGGCTGGTGATAAACCACCGGCCTCTTTTTCAATAAAATTTATTGCCGCCGTGATCTGAGTAACCGTATCATCCGCCGGGATGTAGAAGGCCGCGCCGTTTACTTCGCAGACTTCTATAATCACCGTCAAAATTTCATGTAGCAGTTTCTCAAGGGGATGAATAGTCATGAGAAAACGCTGCACCCGATCCCGGCCTTTAAGCTCACGCACCTTACCCTCTAATTCGGCGGTTCGCTGGCGTACCTTTTCCTCAAGATGCTCGTTTATCTGCTCAAGCTGAATATTTTTATCCATTAATTCCTTGTTGAGACGCGTATTCTCAGCTTTAAGGGCCACCAGTTTTATCGCTTCGCTAATGGTATTTCTCAGTTCTTCGTCATCCCATGGTTTAAGAATATAACGATAGACGCCGCCCTGGTTAATGGCCTCTACAGCGGATTTTATATCGGCGTAACCGGTGAGTACCAGGCGGATACTGTCGGGCAGCAGCTCTCTGACCCGGTGCAGAAATTCCGCCCCGTTCATCTCCGGCATGCGCTGGTCGGAGATGATGACCGCGGGCCGCAGACCGTTGTTTATTAAATCAAGGCCCTCCCGGCCGCTGGTGGCGGTGTGAACTTCATAGTCTTCGTCTATAAAGAGCCGGGCCAGGGACTTTAAGATATTTTCTTCATCATCAACAAATAAAATTACTGGTGCCATTGCCGGCTCCTTTCAGTTTTAGGCCTCTTTGGCTGCTGTTTATCGGTAAGCGCTTAAGAATTAAGAACTGTTTTTATTTCCAGTTTTTTGTTTTTTTTGTTTTTTGTTTTTTGCTTTTTGCTTTTGTGCAATAGATTCTTTACTGCCGGGTATCTTCCGGGGAAGTTCTATAACAAACGTTGTACCCTCGCCTGTTTTGCTGCTCACCTCTATGTCACCGTTATGGTTCTTGGTAATTATATCATAGACAATGCTCAGGCCCAGGCCGGTACCCTCGCCAATTTTTTTAGTGGTAAAAAAGGGCTCAAAGATATGACTCAGATGCTCCGGGGCTATTCCCGCCCCGGTATCGCTGATTTTGATATAAAGATAATCGGCCTCGGCCCAGGTCTTGAGATAAATTTCACCTCTGTCGGCGATAGAATGCGCCGCGTTCACCAGGAGATTCATAAATACCTGATTAAGCTGTTGGGGGTAGCAGTCTATGAGCGGCAGGTTTTCAGCATAATCTTTTTTTAAATCCACCTTGTATTTAAGTTCGTTCCAGACCATATTAATGGTGGTATCAAGGCATTCATTTATATCGGCCGCCTGTATGTCGCTGTCATCCACCCGCGAAAATCCTTTAAGATCCATGACAATCTTCTTGACCCGCTCACAGCCGTCTAATGATTCGTTTATAAGATCGTTTATGTCGGTCATGATGAAGTCCAGCTTCAAAATACGGCGGTTCTCGATAATTTCGGCGCTCCGACCGCTTTCCTGGAGATGTTTTTCCAGAATGGCGATAAAATTGTTGATCTTGACCATGTATTTTTTCATAGTGTTGATGTTACTCCCTATAAAAGCTACCGGGTTGTTTATCTCATGGGCTACTCCGGCGGCTAACAGACCTATGGATGCCATTTTTTCCTGTTGCAGCATATGGCTCTCGGCCTCTTTTAATTCTTCATAGGCCCGGGTCAGTTCACGGTTTTTAGAGATCAGCATATGCATGAGACTGTTAAATTCCTCATTAATCTGAGATACCGGGTTCTGGATACGTTCTTGGTAATATGGACATTGATTACAGAGCTCCTCCTTACTTAAGGGATCGCCTGGGTGTTCATCGTGGCATTGGCATAATGTTCCTGATACCAGCCAGCAGCGGGTAATCTTAACCCCATAGCAGGGGCATTGGGGGTTGGTGCATTTCAGCTCATCGTAGCAGGTTTTTTGTTTGTCATCCAGGGTGTCTACCGTAAATTCCCCGGTACTGGCTAATTTAATCAGCTGGGAAATTTTATCCAGGGCCTCCTGCAGCTGCTGCCTTTCCCGCTCTATTTTTTGATTCTGGAGTTTTAATCTGGCGTTTATCATCTTCACCTCGCTTATATCGCTCAAGGTGACGACAAACATGGACTGGCCGCCTTCCTCAACGCCGTAAATTCTGACATAGAAAAAACGTTCGCTGGCTTCGTGTTTATATTCAAAGCTCTCAGCTATAAGATTTCTGGCCTCTATATTCAGATCAGGATACAACTGATTAACATTGCGGCCCAGAAGGCTGGGGTAGTCAAGGCCGGTAAAATCAGCCACCGGGTTGTTGCAGCGCTGCACGATGAGCTCCGCGTTGGTCAGAATGAGCATGTCATCCATGCAGTCGATGGTCATTTCCCATTGCCGCTTGGCGTGTTCCACACTCTTTAACAGCTCTTTCTGTTCCTGATGCTCACGCGCTAATTCCGTATTTTTAGCAGCCAGTTCCTGCCTTATGGCACGTTTTTCGTTAATAACAATGTCTATTTTTTTTAATAAAATCAAGACGGTAATCGCTGAAAAAAGCAGGAATACAAGTTGGTGATGATCAATGAAGGGAGCTGTCAGATAAATACTTAAAGCTGCAATGATTAAGGCGGTCAGGAAATAATAAAGCTCCCTGGTATGGAATAATTTCATAACAACTCCGCGGCGGCATAAAATATCCCTGACAATCGTAAGCGCTCCATAAACCACACTTTTAACAGACGATCATGGTCGTACCGCTGCCTTTAATATCTCGAAATGCAGCGGTACGATTAGGCTTGTATGCGATGCGTGCAACAGGGTGTTCATGGAGCGTTTACTGACAGTCCATTCTGGACAAAAACAGAGTGATGGGCTATTTTGTCAGTAGTCAGAATAATATTATTAGTCTGCTTCTAAAAACGGCATATTGTCAAGTAAAAATACGAGGAATAATATGGAAACCTTTGATGAATTATTAAATAAAGCCACGGCCATTCATGGTCATATCTGTGCCGGACAGGTCATTGGCGTTCGTTTAGCCATGCTGGGACTTAAGCTTATCGGTATAGATGATCCCCGCGGGACAGAGCGCAAAAAATTCTACGTCCTGGTGGAGATTGACCGCTGTGCCACTGATGCTATTCAGACCGTAACCGGCTGCAGTCTTGGCAAACGCTCCATGAAATGGCTGGATCACGGTATTATGGCCGCCAGCTTTGTTAATCTCGAAAATGGCCGGGCGGTACGAATTCTGGCCCGAGAAGAATCAAGAAAACTGGCCGGAAAGTATTGTCCCGAAATCAAGGAAAAATATCAACAGCAACTGGCCGCCTATAGGATAATGCCTGAAGAGGAACTTTTTGACGTCCAGCAGGTGAGAATTAAGGTGCCGGACTGTGATCTGCCGGGCCGTCCTAAGTGCCGGGTTCAATGCGCCGACTGCGGCGAATGGGTGCAGGACTCCCGGCATGTGGAGCAAAACGGGAAATTGTTATGTAAAAATTGCGCCCATGGCGCCTATTTCGAGGTAATTTAAGATGAGAAAGAGTGTGCCGGTTGATGAGGCGGTGGGTATGGTTCTGCCCCATGATATTACCGAAATCAGACGTGATGAATTTAAAGGCCGGGCCTTTAAAAAGGGCCATATTATCCAGCCGGAGGATGTGGAACATTTAAAACGCCTTGGCAAGGAACATATATATGTTATGAGCTTGACCCCTGATGAAATCCACGAAAACGAGGCCGCCGCCCTTTTAGCCGCCGCCATCGGCGGGACTGGAGTCAGGCGGAGCGGAGAGGTGGTGGAGGGTAAGATAAGTTTACTTGCCGCCCATAACGGCCTCTTGAAGGTTAACAGTCATGCCCTCTATAATTTGAATATGGCAGGCGAGGTCATGTGCGCCACCCTGCACAACAACCGGCTGGTGAAGGAGGGACAGCAGGTGGCCGCCACCCGGCTTATTCCCCTTATATCCCAACGAGAGTTAGTGGAGAAAGTGGTGAATGCCGTTCCCGGCGAAGGTATCGTCCGGGTGGTGAATATTCCAGAAATCAAGGCCGGACTGGTTATTACCGGCAATGAGGTCTTTCACGGCCGGATCAAGGATGCCTTTGAGCCGGTCCTCAGGGCCAAGCTCAAGGGAATTGGCTCTGAGGTGATAACGGTACGGTTCGCCCCGGATAATACTGAGATTATAGCCGCTGAGATCAAGAAGTGTTTAAGCATGGGGGCGCGGCTTGTTGTCACCTCCGGCGGTATGTCCGTTGATCCGGATGATGTAACGAGAGAAGGAATCAAGGCGGCGGGAGCCGAAAATATTGTTTATGGCTCCCCCGTACTGCCCGGCGCCATGTTTCTCTCCGGGGTCATTGGTAAAGTACCGATATTGGGACTGCCGGCCTGCGGGATGTTTCACCGCATAACCATCTTTGATCTTATTCTGCCCAGAGTCTTATGCGGTGAAAGAATCACCAGAGAGGATCTTGCCGCTCTCGGCCACGGAGGTTTGTGCCAGAACTGCGAGACCTGCCGTTATCCAGTCTGCGGCTTTGGTAAATAGAAAGTAGAAAGTAGAAAGTAGAAAGTAGAATCTGTTGGAATACCACAAGGCGGGAGATCGATTTTCCCCGCGATGTCATCAAATTTTAAATTCCCTCTTTACAATACGGAAGAAAAATTCATATAATTTTATAGCTGTTCAGCAGTACCCCATCTTCGTCCGTTTAGGTCTTCTCGAATACGAAAGTATGCTTCAATAAACGAACAAACCTGGAGCAGTGCTGACCAGTTACAGTTTGGCGATTATTGTTAGCGTTAGGCATCACGCTGAATAATTACATTGTTTTATTAAAAAAATATTTAGCGGAGTTTTTGAGATGTCTTGTTGAGCAGGTTTAAATTTAACGGAGGGGAAAATGGCAAAAAAAAATATGACCGTAGGCAAACAGATAAGCATGGGATTCAGCGCTCTGCTGATTATTTTTCTTGTTGTTGCTGTTGTTACCCCAAGGGATATTAATCTGATTATTAAAAATGCCAAAAAGATAATTCAGAGTAACCGCCTGGATGCCAGGCTGGCCGAAATTGAGATTGAGCACCTAAACTGGGTTACCAAACTGGACTCCTATCTAACCGACCCGACAATTACTACCCTGAATATTGAAACTGATGATCACAAATGTGCCTTTGGTAAATGGCTTTACGGCCCCGGCCGCCGGCAGGCGGAACATTTTGAGCCCAGCCTGGCGCCTTTATTCAGCAAAATAGAAATTGCGCACGCGGCTCTCCATAAAACCGCCATTGCCATTGCTGCGGCTGGTTCAGATGCGGCTGGTAAAGAACAGGGCATGAAGATCTTTCGTCAGCAGACCATCCCCGCCCTCCATAACGTTCAGAATCTCCTGCACGAGATAAGGGATGAGGCCAAAAATAATATCATAAGCGATGTGATTATGCTCAAGTCGGCAGCTTCTACCCGAACCACCTTAATCAGTTTAATCGTAATTGCTATTTTACTGGGCATTGTAATTGCCTTTTTTATCAGCCGCCGAATTACGTTGGTTTTAAAAGGCCTGGCCGGTGAGCTGGATGAAAGCGCCTATAGTCTGTCGTCCTCTTCCGGAGAGATATCGGCCAGCAGCCAGACTCTGGCCGATGGTGCCTCGCAACAGGCCTCGGCGGTGGAGGAAATTTCCGCCTCCATGGAGGAGATCTCCGCCATGACCAAACGTGACGCTGAAAACTCGGCTCAATCAAACAGTCTTATGCGCCAGACAAATAAGGTAATTCATGAGGCGGAACAGGCCATGAAGAATGTCATCTCCTCCATGGATAAGATAAACTCCGCCAGTAACGAGACCCAGAAAATCATAAAAACCATTGATGAGATTGCCTTTCAGACCAATCTTCTGGCCTTAAATGCCGCCGTGGAAGCGGCAAGGGCCGGTGAGGCCGGGGCAGGATTCGCGGTAGTAGCCGAGGAAGTGCGCAGCCTGGCAATGCGTTCCGCTGAGGCCGCCAAAAATACCGCCAGCCTCATTGCCGCTACAGTGGAGCATGTTAAAACAGGTTCAAAACTGGTACAGGATACCAATGAGTATTTTGTCAAAGCCAATGAGTCGGCTTCAAAGATCGGAATCTTGCTGGAAGAGAACTCTTCCTCTGCTAACGAACAGGCTCAGGCTATTGAGCAGGCCACCGTCGGCCTGACGGAAATTGATAATGTTACCCAGCGTAATGCCGCCAGTTCCGAGGAGGAGGCGGCCGCCGCCATGGAACTGAATAATCAGGTCGATGCCATGCGGCAGATTGTGGCGAGATTAGCTGCCCTGGTGGGCAGTGAGGCGCGGTCGTTCGAGACCCATGGAACCTATAAAGCAGCGGGGACAGCCGATAAGTCACCAGCCCGTCCGCTGTCCCAGAGCCGGGTTAAGGCCCTGCCTGCCGCAAAACCGGCTGCCTCCCCTGCCCACAAGAGTAAGAGCGCCGTTAAGGCGGCAACTCCCGATGATATCATCCCCATGGATGACAATGACGATTTTGAGGATTTTTAGATTCGTTGACTGTCTTCCCGCCCACAAGTTTTCAGTGGGCGGGAAGCGGAATTCCGGTTTAGTTAAGTGGTGTAAAAGTGAATTTTTGTCCCCCCACTGTTGCCTCAAACATCAAACCGCTTTTGGCTCTGGTGAATATAGCCACCGAATTATTATAATCGGCATCAATCGAAGCACCGGCGGTTACTGCTACCGCGGATACCTGAGCGTCAAAAGTAAAGCCGTTGGCGATAAAGCGATTTAAGGCATATTTATCCTTAAAGAAGATCAATTCGCTATAAACCTGGCCACCAATCTGAGGACCAATGGTGATTTGCGCCATGCTTGAAGTACCGATTAGTTTATTATGCCTATAGACCTCACCCTTACCGTAAGCCCCGCCGATATAGAACCCTCCTTTCCCCACATTAGGGAACACTGCATAGCCATAGGCCTTATCAAAGAATATTTTCAGATTGGGAACATTATTCTTGAAGATGGTAATGGTTCTCGCCACCTCGGAGTTTTTACTGCTTTGCGGAGAAACGCTTCCTGCCTGAACAGGATTCCAGCCTGCCCCGGCAAATAAAGGGTAAAACAGAGCCGCGGAGAGGACGATTACAGACAGTTTCTTTTTCATTACTTTTCCTTTTTTGATTCACAATGGTATCTGGTTAGAAAAAGCTTTTTGTTAATGCAAGTTCTAAGCCTGTTCCTGCTGTTTGTAGTTATTTTTTGTAATTTAAGTTCCTTCGCAATTATTCGTAAACGCCTCATAAACCACACTTTAGCATACGATCATAGTCGTACCACTACATTTCGAGATATTATAAAGTCAGCGGTACGACTATGATCGTATGCGTGCAGCAGGGTGTTTATGGAGCGCTTACAATTATTCAGCGGCCCGGAAGTCAGTCTTCAGTTACTCTTAAGTGTCGCAATTGTGCGCCGCAGGCCGGCGGCTGTTGATACTGAAGGATAGTAACCAAGATCATTTTCTGCGGCTTTGATGGAAAACCAATGAGACTTTGCCAGTTGCAGAGCCATGAAGCGGGTCATTAAAGGTTCCCGGCGGATCCTTAGTCCGTGATAGATAAACTCCAGCCCTGCCCCAATGGTATAGGCTGTTCTAAAACTTATTTTTTTGTGTACCGCCGGCAGATTCGCCTGGGTCAGCAGTTCGTTAATCCAGCCCCAGAGATTAACCGGCCGGCCCTGGGAAATGAAATAGGCTCGTCCGGCTGCCGAAGCACTTCGACCTAAATTTTCGGCGGCCAGGATGTGGGCCTCGGCCACGTTATCAATATAACTTATATCGACCATGTTATTCCCCTCCCCTACTTGAACCAGGCGGCCGCGGCGGGCCCGCTCCAGAATCCGGGGAATAAGATGATTGTCACCCGGCCCCCAGATCAGATGGGGACGAAGAGCTGTTGTTTTAAGACTTCCGCCATTGACTGCCAATACCAGTTTCTCTGCTGCCGCCTTACTGGCCGCATAATGGCAGAGAAATTTTTTACCGTAGGGCACTGTTTCATTTACCCCGGCAAGGTCGTGTTCAGCAAAGACCACACTGGGGCTGGAGGTATAAATAAGGCGTTTTATACCATTTTCCTCACAGGCCTTGATAACATTCCTGGTACCCTGTAGATTTACGGTATAATATTCCTGCCTCGAGCCCCAGATTCCCGCTTTAGCGGCTATATGGAAGATGGTATCGCAACCCCGCGCCGCCTTAATAACTGTTTCTGGCGCGCGAATATCACCTTGCACCTGCCTGATATCGGGAGTATCAAGATCGGGGTAATAATGCCGGCCCAGGATAACCGGTTTAATATTCAAGGTGAGCAGGCATCTGACAACGGCCCGGCCCACAAAACCGCCGCCTCCGGTAATCAGGGCCTGACGCATAGGGGTATGATTATGATTCGGCATTATTCACCGCTTTACGCAGGGCCTTGATATGAGCATGACCGGCGTAATGGAGAGAACTTTTCCCGGATATGGGGTCAAAGGCGCTGGGATCTGCGGCACAGAAGTATTGTACCTCCCGGCCGATTACCGGCATGGCCTCAGCCACCGGCAGACCGATAACCTTGGCGGCCGCCTTCCAGGTGGCTCCGCAGGAGGCCCCCCGTTCTATCCGGATAGCGGTAATCAGGCCATCCTCTAAATCCACTTCGAATTCAGGTACTCCGAATTGGTCACCATAGGCCCCCAGGCCGGTATGCCGCCCCAGGCCGCAGCAGGTAAAAGGGGTCAGGGCATTTTCTGTCTTGGTGCCGGAGGCAATAATGGGAATCCCCTTCCGGCGGCAGATGGAGGCTATATAATCGGCCAGATCAGGATGCTTGATAAAACAAAGTACGAGATCAGCCTTGAAATCATCATCAATAAAATCCTCTGGTTCAGGGATAAAATCAGGTAAGGGTTGATCTATGTTTATTGTTCGGCTGATTTCAATATCATGACCATAGCGTTTGATACCGGCGATTTTATCCTGACCGGAATGGCGGTATTCAAAGACGATAATACGGGTAATTTTATCTTTTTGGTTTTGATTCTCGAGACTCATTACAGTTTATTTTCAGTATGCTTGGGTACAAAAGTACCAGCTTTTATTTTTTTTATTTTTTATTTTTTTATTTTTTCAATCTTTTAATTAACGGGGGTGGGATTGATCACGTTCAGCGGCAAAGACGTAGAATCTCGCAGATGGTATCCGGGCTGTATTCCGGCAGCCGCCATATCCTGGCCTGAGGCTGGGCGTTAGCTGCCAGCTCGGGGATGGCACTTTCGTTTATCCCAAGCTCTGAGAGAGTCAGCGGGCACCCTGTCCTGCTGATCCAGGACCGCAGGTGCTGGAGACCCTGCCGGGCCCGCTCCGTAACTTCGCTCTCCGTAATATTAAATATCCGGGCCGCGAATTGGGCGAATTTTTCCGGTCTTTGTGCCAGGCGCCATTCCATCCAGGCCGGAATTACCACGGCTAAACCTGCCCCGTGCGGGATATTGAATAAAGCGCTCATGGTATGTTCAATAAGGTGCATGGGAAAACCGGTGATCCCCAGCCCGGCCCTGGCCCAGCCGTTTAAGGCCAGGGTGGCGCCCCACATGAGGTTGGCCCTGGCCTCATAGTTGTCCGGGTTGATCAGGGCTGCCTTGCAGGCTTCCATAATATTGATAATCAGGCCTTCCATGAAACGATCCTGAATAGCGGTATTGCGGCCGGAGGCGTTGAAATAGGCCTCTAAAATATGGGCGACGGCATCCACCGCCCCGTAGGCCGTGTAATCGGCCGGGACGCTGAAGGTCAGGGTTGGATCAAGAATAGAGAAGCGGGGGCAGATTTTTTTGTTCCCGGCCCCCAGCTTGAGGTGTTTTTCTTCGTTGGTCAGTACCATACCGCCGTTCATCTCCGAACCAGAGGCGGCCAGGGTCAGGACGCAGCCCACGGGCAGAGGAGTGGTGATCCCCTTTTTGGCACTGAAGAATTTCCAGACATCGTGCTTAACCACCGCTCCGGCGGCAATGGCCTTGGCGCTGTCAATCACGCTGCCACCGCCGGCGGCGATGATGACCTCCACCGCGTGTTCTTTGGCCAGTTCAACCCCCTGCCGGACATGAGAGAGAACTGGATTTGAAGTTACCCCGCCGTGTTCAATAATCTCAACTCCGCCCTCTTGCAGATAACCGCAGATCCGCTGGTGCAGATTGTTGCGTTTCAGGCTTTGGCGGCCATAAACCAGCAGAGCCTTACGACCCAGGGCGATAGTTTCCCGGCCCAGGAGCGGCAGAGTATCCCGGCCAAAAATAATTTTGGTGGGTGATTCAAGAACAAAATTTTCCATCTTTGCTTAACTCCCTTGTCGTGCCGCGCAAAAGCTTTGTAAGCGCTCCACAAACCACACCCTTTCTTTATAACATCTCAGGGTGTTCATGGAGCGCTTACAAAGCAACGGGCCAATTCAATATATTCTCTCACCGTCAGTTGATCGGGCCGCCGCTGCCCGGAGATTTCTGCTTTATGTAAAATGAGACGTACAGCGCTTTTATCACGGCCGCCCGCTCCGGTGAGCGCGTTCAGCAGGGTTTTTCTCCTTTTGCCGAAAGCGGCCTTGACCAGCATCTTTAAAATTTTAAGATTATGAGCCGGAAGGGCTTTGATCTCCGGGGGCAGCGGATTAAATCTTATTCGTACCACCATGGAGTCCACCTTGGGACGGGGATGAAAATTTTCCGGGCCGATTTTTAATAACGGTTCCACTACGGCGCATGAACCAAGGAGTACGGAGAGTACACCATACTCTCTGGTGGCCGGTTGAGCGCTGATCCGTTCCGCTACCTCCTTCTGGAGCATGAGAACAGCGTAATCCACCACCTCATGGCAGTCCAGGAGTTTGAACAGGAGCGGATTGGAGATGGAATAGGGCAGATTGGCGATGATCCGCAGTTGGCCGCCGCACTCCGCGGCCAACTGCCGGAAATCGCTTTCCAGGAGGTCTTCGTGACGCAGGCTGACATTGGCCGGCAGATCACCCTCTTCTTCGTGCCAGCGCACCAGGCCGGAATCTATCTCCAGGCCGATTACTCCTTTAACCCTGGCGGCCAGGGGAATGGTCATGGCTCCCAGGCCTACCCCTAATTCCAGAATGGTATCACTAATCTCCGGGGCGGCTCGATTGAGAATAGCCTCTACCATCTGCCGCTGAACCAGAAAATTCTGGCCAAAGCGCTTTTTAGGAGCCAGGTTGTTGTCCTGCAGGGTATCTTTTATATTCATCTTAAATAATTCAAAAAGGTACTTTTATCAGGCATTATAGGTGCTTGAGGAAACCTTGCCACCAGTGCCTGTCCAGTCTGTATGGGTAAATTCACCCCTGGGGCGGTCTAAACGCTCATAGGTGTGGGCGCCAAAATAATCACGTTGAGCCTGCAGCAGATTGGCGGGCAGACGGGCACTGCGGTAACCGTCATAATAGTTGAGGGCGGCGGAAATTGCCGGCATGGGAATCCCAAGTTCAGCGGCCTGGCAAACGATGCGCCGCCATCCCGCCTGAGCCTTACCAATGGCCTCCCCGAAGAAATCATCCAGCAGGAGATTCTCCAGAGCGGAATTACGGGTAAAGGCCTCTTTTATATTACCGAGAAAGGCACTGCGAATGATACAGCCACCCCGCCACATGAGAGCGATAGCCCCATAATCCAGCTGCCAGTCAAAGACTTTAGCCGCCTGGCGGATAAGGGCATAGCCCTGGGCGTAGGAGATTATTTTGGCGGCATAAAGGGCGTCATGGAGAAAAGCAATATATTCCTGCCGTTCACCGCTGAAGGCGGCAGCCGGGCCGCTCAACACCTCGGAGGCCCTCACCCTCTCCTCCTTCATGGCCGACAGGCAGCGGGCAAAGACGGCCTCGGCAATCAGGGTCAGGGGCACACCCTGGTCAAGGGCGTTAATGCCCGTCCACTTACCGGTGCCCTTCTGACCGGCAGTATCAAGTATTTTTTCCACCAGCGGCTCGCCGTCTTCGTCCTTGAATCCAAGAATATTGGTGGTAATTTCAATGAGGTAAGAATCAAGAGTACCCTTGTTCCAGTCCGCGAAAACATCCCGCATTTCAGCAGCACTCAAGCCCAGGCCCCGGCTCATGAAGTCGTAGGCCTCGCAGATAAGCTGCATATCGCCATACTCAATACCGTTATGCACCATCTTGACATAATGACCGGCCCCGCCGTTTCCCACCCAGTCACAGCACGGCGCTCCGTCTACCTTAGCGGCTATGCTCTGGAGTATATCACGGACATGGGGCCAGGCCGCCGGATCACCGCCGGGCATAATAGACGGCCCTCGTCTGGCTCCCTCCTCACCGCCGGAAATACCGGTGCCTATGTAGAGAATGCCCTTAGTGGTCAGATCATGGCAGCGGCGTTCGGTGTCGCTATAGAGAGAGTTGCCGCCATCGATGATGATATCCCCCTTTTCCAATAAGGGAGTGACCTGAGAGATAAGACTGTCCACCACCGTTCCGGCCTTGACCATCAGCATTACCCGCCGCGGCCTTTTTAACTGACTGATCAACTCGGCAATGGAGTGAGTACCGATTATTTTACTGCCCTGAGCCGGGCCGGCTAAAAAATCATCTACCTTGGAGGTCGTACGGTTGAATACTGCCACCGTAAAGCCATGATCGTTCATGTTAAGAACCAGATTCTGCCCCATAACCGCCAGCCCGATAAGGCCGATATCAGCTTTAGACATAATATCCTCCATGTGTTTAAGGGATTGATTAGAATAATCGGCGGCGTAAATTTGAGCCGTCATCAAAAAGTTATTATGACACGAATCAAGATAGATTCAATGGATTATTTTAAAGAACAGCGGAAAGATGCTCAGGTGACAGATAAGGCTGATGATCCGCTTACGAGCGCATAACTTTACGCACCGCCTCACAGAGATCCTGCTGGCGATAGGGCTTGGCAATGGCGGCGCAGAAACCATAATCATGATAATCAGCCATCACTGGATCATTAGAATAACCGCTGGATACTATGATCCTGGCCGCGGGATTAAGGCGCAGTATTTCTATCGCGGCGTCCCTGCCGCCCATGGCCCCGGGAACGGTAAGATCCATAATCAGGACATCAGCGGCCCGGCCATTTGCCTGGCCATGTTTATACAGGGCAACGGCCTGCTCACCGTTGAGGGTGGTTTCAACCTCAAACCCAGCCATACTGAGCATGCCGGCAGCTAATTCCAGGATAATTGCCTCATCATCCATAATGATTATTCTGCCGCTTTTATTGCTGTCGTCAGAGGGACTTCTCACCTCCTCTGACGGGGCAACGGGCTTATCAGGGGTCGCAGGCAGATAGAAAATAAATGCAGTCCCCTGTCCCGGGGTGGATTCGACGGTAATATAACCATTATGTTTCTTAATGATAGAATGACAGACAGCCAGACCAAGGCCGTTACCTTCCACCTTTGAGGTGAAATACGGGTCGAAAATGCGGTCAATAATCTCCGGCCCGATACCAGAGCCGTTATCCGCCACCATGGTTTTTATAAAAGGGCCGTCAATCAGTCCCGGTACTGTTGTGCCGTCATGTTCAAAATTCCGGCATTTAATGTTAATGGTACCGCCTTCCGGCATGGCGTTTTGGGCGTTTACAATCAGGTTATGGATAACCTGGCTGATCTGGCCGGTATCAATCTCTACAGGCCAGAGATTGGCCGGAATGAGATAATTGGCCTTTATAGCGCTGCCCCGGAGGATGAAATCCGTTGATTCCTTGATCGTTTCCGGCAGAGAAGCCATCTTTTTGACCGGTGAACCGCCTTTGGCAAAGGTCAATAATTGCCGGGTCAGGCTGGTAGCCCTGAAAACAGCCTGCTCTGAAGTTGCCAGAAGAGAACTCAATGTGTCATCGGCTTTTACCGCCTCCCGCTCCCGGGCCATATTAATCGTACCCAGAATCGCGGTGAGGATATTATTAAAATCATGGGCGATACCACCGGCTAATACGCCCACTGATTCTAATTTCTGTGATCTGACGAGTTCATTTTCCAACCGCTGTTTATCTGTGATATCCCGAAAAACCAGGACCACGCCCTGCATATTGCCGTTCTCAATAATGGGCGCCCCGCTGTCGTCAATTATTCTCCGGCGGCCGTCTTTGGCAATGAGCGCCGTGTGATTAGCCAGAATGACGATCTTACCGAGGGCCAATACCCTGTCTACCGGGTTGGGATATGGTTTACCGCTTTTCTCGTTGATGATCTTAAAGACCTCATCCAGGGGCCGGCCAACCGCGTCTGTCCACGACCAGCCGGTTAACTCTTCGGCTACCGGATTCATGATGACTATACGGCCTTTAATATCAGTAGTAATAACCGCGTCACCAATACTGTGCAGAGTAACGGTGAGAAGTTCTTTCTCTTCGTAGAGGGCCTCCTGAACGGCGCTGCGCTCTTCAACCTCGGCCTGGAGCATCTCGTTGGCCGCGGCCAGATCGCTGGTTCTTTCCACGACCCGCAGTTCAAGCTCATCACGGTTTTTGGCCAATGCGTCCTGGGCCTGTTGGCGCTCAGTAATCTCCTCCTGGAGCCTTATATTAACCCCTAACTGCTCCTCTCTGGCCTTGATGGCCTCTGTGGTACTGGCCACTAATTGTCTCCCCAGACGTCTGGTCAGGAGAAAACCGCAGGTTAGAATTAACAGGGTGAATATGGATATAAACCAGATGGCAGCATTCGCCTGGTCTTTATTACTGTTCATCACCCGGCGGATATTGAGCAGTGAATTGTTAACCACTCTGTCAATACGAGCTGATACCATCATTACACTCCTGCTCTGATCCCAGAAAGCCTGCTGATCGACTTTTATAGTTTTCATCTGGCGGGCCAGATTTTGAATCGCCTCCTCATAGGCCGGCAGGAGGCGCAGCAGCTCCTTTGCCCTGTCTCCCAGAGAGGGGGACGCCGAGATTATGGTGTGTAAACTCATTTTTAATACCTCTAAATGACCCAGGGCGCTTGTCTGGAGACTGTCTGGAATGTCGGAGGAAGCGGCCTCGTTACCAAGCAGAGCGGCAGGAATCAAGGCCGCCATGGCGGTTTTGACGATTGTCTGAGCGTGATATAATTCTTTAAGGCAGAAAGAGGCCATGGCATAGGTCTGCTGACTCGTTTCCCGGTTATGTCCGCCCTCTGCTTCCCGCATAAGCAGACTGCCGGCGGCAGTTTTCATTTTATTTAAAAGATCTATATACTGGCCTTCCATCTGCTGCAGCCGTTTTTTCTGTCTCGTCAAATGACCGTAATCATTTTTGACCAGGATTAATAATTGCCGATAATCAGTGAGTACCCGAACCAGGGCGGTCTGACCGCCAGGTATGTTGGCAGCCGCTCGCTGGATATTCTGGTTGAAGTCCTCAAGGAGCTGGGGCCATGATTTATTCATTTCCTGCTTACGGTCAGCGATAATATCGGCCATCAGGACTTTAATATCCAGCTCAAGATCGATGAGAGAACGATTCAAAGCCGCGTTGACCCTGGTCATGCGGCTCTGCTCGGCAATAACCTCGGAAAGTCTGGTGTTTAAATGGTTGAAATAGGAAAAGGCGGTAATAAAGACGATAAAAAGGAGAGCCAGGGTAATAAAAACCGCTCTCAGCAGGGGGCCGGTGCCGGGGGGTGGTATGGATGGTTTACGGGTAGTCATTATTAGCGGGTGTTTACGGAACGTTTACCTTACGTTACCGGCCGCAGGTTCAAGGCAGTTTATCTGCCATAGCTGAACATTTACGGGTGAATTGCGATGGCATCGTAAAAAAATCAGACTTTTCGTTTCATGACAGGCATGTTAACTACGACGCCATCAATTATAAATAAATTAGAACGAACTGGAATTATCAGGATAACAAGATGCGAAAAACATGCAATTTTAATTATGGGGTAAATGTGGGGTATAAAGAGAGGAAATGAGATATTACTGCCGTCGGTACTGCACGGCTTCGGCCACGTGGCTTGATTTAATGGCGGAGCTATGATCAAGATCGGCAATAGTGCGGGCAATTTTGATGATTCTGTTATAGGCCCGGGCGGAGAGTGCCAGCTTGCGCATGGCGTTTTCCAGCAGCAGGATTGAGCTTTTATCTAAGGGGCAGAAAAGTCTTATCTGTCTCTGACCCATCCGGCCGTTGGCGTAGAGATTTGGAATATCTTTAAAGCGGGTCTCCTGAATTTGCCTGGCCATTACCACCCGCTTTCTGATAATATCTGAATTTTCGCCCTGCCTTCGGGAGGAGAGTTCTTTAAAGGGTACAGCGGAGACCTCGACATACATGTCAATTCGATCCAGCAGAGGGCCGGAAATTTTATTTTTATAACGCTGAACCTGAGCCGGCAGACAGCGGCATTCGTGGTTGTCATCGCCAAGATAACCACAGGGACAGGGATTGGTGGCCGCTACTAAAATAAAATTGGCAGGAAAGGTCAGAGCGGCGGCGGCCCGGGAGATGGTTACCGCCCCATCCTCCAGGGGTTGGCGCAACCCCTCTAATACCGTTTTCTTGAATTCGGCCAGTTCATCAAGGAAGAGAACCCCGTTGTTGGCGAGGGAGACCTCTCCCGGCCGGGGCATGGAGCTGCCGCCGATAAGCCCGGCTTCGGAAATATTATGGTGCGGAGCCCGAAATGGGCGGCAGTTGATCAAGCCGCTAATGGTATTTAAGCCGGCGACACTGTAAATCTTTGAGGTCTCCAGGGCCTCTTCCCGGCTCAGGGGCGGCATAATGGTGGGCAGACGGCGGGCCAGCATGGTTTTGCCGGAACCGGGCGGGCCTTCAAACAGCAGATTATGACCGCCGGCCGCGGCAATTTCCAAGGCTCGTTTGGCCTGCTCCTGACCTTTTACCTCATCAAGATTAATCTCGAAGTCAGTTGAAAGGGTTAATTGTGAATGCTCAATAATAAAGGGTTTAATTTCTTTTAAACCAGCCAGGAATTCCACCGCCTCCGGGAGACTAACTGCTGAAATTACCGGAATATCTCCCACTACAGCGGCCTCGGCGGCATTAGCGGCCGGGACAATAACGCCCGACAGCCCCTGAGCTGCCGCCGCCATGGTAATGGGAAGAATACCGTTCACCGGCCGCAGGCTGCCATCAAGCGATAGTTCACCAATGAGCAGATAGCGGCTCAAAAGTTCACTTTTAAAGACCTGGGAGGCCGCGAGAATAGCCACCGCCATGGGAAGGTCATAACCGGTACCGGCTTTTCGAAGATCGGCCGGAGCAAGATTAACAGTTATTTTTTTAGTGGGAAACTCATAGCCGCTGTTTTTAATGGCGGCATGTACCCTGTCCTTACTTTCCCGTACCGTTGCCTCAGGCAGGCCGACGGTGGCGAACCCAGGCAGCCCGAAGGCGATATCAACTTCCACCTCCACCAGCAGACCGTCAACCCCCTGTACAGCTCCACTGTAAGTTTTTGATAACATTGTTAACTTTGTCTCATAACTAATTGTTTCAAGGGAGGTAAACTGTTAATCCGTAATACGGCTGACATACTCTTCCCACTCCATGGGCAGCATGGCCTCTTTTTTGTTGTTACAATCCTTACAGGCCGGGGTTAAATTGCCCTTAACGCTGCGACCGCCCCTGGTCAGGGGAACAATATGATCCATGGTCAACTCGGATGGTTTAAACTTACGACCGCAATAATGGCATCTCCCCTGTCCGGTCTTACGCTGCCACCAGGCGGTTTTCCGCAGTTTGCGGGCCTTGTCCTTTTCCTGCCGGATCAGGGATTCGTCAACCCCGTCCAAGGGTGAATAAAAATCATCCATTGTATTCACTCTTCATTATCAGTTAAGTTAAGAGAATTTTCCTGGCTTTACCCACAAGATATAAGGAGCCGGCCACGACAATGAGATCGCCGTCCTTAATAAAAGACTGAGCGGTTTTCAAGGCTTCCTCAACGGAATCAGAACTGTAACATGACGGGCTGTCGGGGCTTAAGGCCTGCCGCAACTGAGCTGGAGTAGCAGAACGATTTTCTTCGGGTCTCGTAAAAATCAAACTTTGGCATAAAGGGGCAATACGCCGCAGACAGAGAGAATAATCCTTGTCGGCCATGGAGGCCCAGATCAAAATCAGGCGGCGGTCGGGAAATTCCGCCAGGGCTTCAATCAGGGCCTCTACTCCGGCCGGGTTATGGGCTCCATCCAGTAAATAGTCCCGGCCGGCCACATTAAGAAACTCCATTCGTCCCGGCCAGCGTACTGCTTTAAGTCCGGCCCTTATATCATTGTCACCTGCCCTGACGCCATGATCGGCAAGGCTGTCAAGGGCGGCTATGACCAGAGCGGCGTTTTCGCCCTGATAACTGCCGCGCAGGGCAAGTTCAAGACCCGCCATATCCCGTGACGCGGATTTGTAGTGCCAGCCCTGGCCGGATTTCTCCTGAGTCATGACAAAATCCCGTTTCAGACGCCGGAGAGGCGCGGCAAGTTCCGTGGCCCGCCGCTCTATTACCTTACGGGCTGCCGCGCTGAGCACACCGGAAATCAGTGGTACTCCGGATTTGATAATCCCGGCCTTCTCCGCTGCCACCTCGGGCAGAGTCCGGCCTAAATAATTTTCATGATCCATGGAGACATTGGTTATTATGCTGACAAGCGGAGTAATGACATTAGTAGCGTCTAAACGTCCACCCATCCCCACCTCAAGAATAGCAATATCCACCTGCTGTTCGGCGAACCAGAGCAGGGCCAGGGTAGTGGTGAACTCAAAATAGGTTATCTGCTGTTCATTCATAACCGCCATGATACGGGCGGCCTGCCGGGCAAAATCTACTTTGCTGATCAGAGAGCCGTCGATCTGGAAACGCTCCCGCACCGAAGATAGATGCGGAGAGGTATAGAGCCCCACCCTGAGTCCGGCCCGGCTCAAAATGGTGCGCAGGGATATAGCCGTTGAGCCCTTGCCATTGGTTCCCCCTATGTGAATAAAACGTAAATTATTCTCAGGATGTCCCAGACGGCCTAAGAAGTCGGTCATGGAATCCAGACCCAGTTTTATCTTAAAGAATTGCAGATTATCTAAAAAACGCCAGGTTTCGGCGTAGGAAAGTTCTTTCTTCATTGTTTATTAATCAAGAATCTCTAATTTGGCATAATCCAGATTAATAATTTTCTGGCCGTGCCGGGCAAAGAATATCTGTACCGTGCGGGATTTGATAATTTTTACAATCTCACCTTTGCCGAAGAACTGGTGCCGGACATGTTTATGTAATAAATCATTATCGTTGCCGGCCTTAATCCTCCGGGGGCGGTCGGGAGGCAGTGAGGCAGCATCAATGACTGGTGCCGGTCGAAAATCCTTTTCAGCCCTCACGGTCAGGTCAGGAGCCAGTTCATCCAGAAACCGGGAGATCAATACTGGCTCCTGGTAGCGGCCCGGCGTTGCCGCCATTCGCGGGTAGACTAAATATAGCTTCTTTTTGGCCCTGGTGGAGGCCACATAGAACAGACGGCGTTCCTCCTCGATCTCTTCCAAAGTCTTGGCCATACCCGAAGGGAATTTACCCTCGGCCAGATTGATGATAAAGACCGCCTGCCACTCCAGGCCCTTGGCTGAATGCACGGTGGAGAGGATAAGTTTACCCGCCTCCCTGGCGCGCGGGGTATGATCGGCCGTTGGCGGATCAAGGGATGAATCTTCCAGAAAGGATTCCAGATCGTTGTATTCGGCAATAATTTCCCGTAACTGTTCTAAATCAGGCAGCCGTTTGGGATAATCATCATGGAAGACGCGCTCGAATATATCCTGGTAATAGGCCATAATCAGATCAAACTGGTCGACGGGGGCATCAAGCTCCATAAGCTGCAGCAACATATCCTTGAGAGCCGTAAAACCAGCCTGCCAGGATTTGGCGGGCTTATAGGCAGCCAGGGCTCCGAAGGGGTCAGCCCCGGTAATAGTATCTACAATACGCTGGGCGGTCTTGGCACCAACCTTATTTAAAAGAAGTAGAATTCGGTGCCATGCCAGGCTGTCATTGGGGTTATAAACTATTCGCAGATAGGAGATGACGTCTTTAATGTGGGCGGTTTCGGTAAGTTTCAAACCGCCGCGTTTTTCAAAGGCCAGCCCCCGCCTGCTCAGTTCCAGCTCCAGCTTATAGGAGTGGAATCCAGAGCGGAAGAGGACGGCAATCTCCTCTGCCGCTACCCCGTCTGCCATAAGTTTTGCTATATGCTGACCAACATAGGCGGCCTGATCGCCATCGTTTTTAGCCTCGTAGATAATGGGCTTTTCACCGCCGTTAATGGAGGTAAAGAGGTTCTTGGTATATTTTTCACTGGCGTGTTCGATAATATTATTGGTCAGGTTCAGAATAGGTTCGGTGCTGCGGTAATTTTCCTCAAGACGAATTATTTTGGCCTGCGGGAAGACCTCCGGAAACTCCATGATATTCCTGAAATCAGCGCCCCGGAAAGAATATATAGACTGTGAATCATCGCCCACCGCCATTATATTACCGTGTGGTCTGGCCAGCAGACGAATAATCTCGGCCTGGATATGATTAGTGTCCTGATACTCATCAACCATAATATAGGAAAACCGAGCCGCAATATCGGCCCCGGCCTCGGGAAATTCACTCAGCAGGCGGCGCAGATTAACCAGCAGATCATCATAGTCCATCAGGTTATGGGCCAGCTTGAACTGCTGATAATCACGGCGGATAGCGCTCAGCTCATCTATAAAAACAGCTAAATGCCAGTAGCGCTCATTTATTATTTCATCCAGGCTCTGATTCTTATTGACCACCTGTCCGAAAATATTGGCGATTGCCCGCTTACTGGGAAATTGACGTCCCGCACCGCTTAGATCCATGGAGGACTTTAAAAGATTGATAATGCCTTCGGTATCGCCTCGATCAAGAATCGTAAATTGAGGAGTATAGCCAAGAAGATGGCCGTAACGGCGCAGAATACCGGAAGATACGGCATGAAAGGTTCCGCTTTTTACCCCGCCGCAGGAATGATCCAGCAGATCCGCGGCTCTGGATAACATTTCCTGGGCCGCCTTGCGGGTAAAGGTAAGGAGAAGGATACGTTCAGGCGCTATTCCCTGTTCGCGAAGATAGGCGACCCGGTAGATAAGCGTTCTGGTCTTGCCGCTGCCTGCTCCGGCAATAACCAGGGCCGGGCCGTCAAGGGTGGTCGCGGCCTCATATTGGGCCTGATTTAAATTGTTATGATTAACGAGAGAATGGCCATACTCAGTGGAGAGGCTGGTTCTCGGGGAGAATAATTCATTCATGGCCTGCTATATACCACAGGGAGTGAGACAAGACACCTTAAAAGTCGGGCAGAAATTCACCAGCATCGCGTGACATACCTCTGTAAAAATCAGCTCAGCCCTTTTACAGAGGTCTTCGCTGGGGCGTTAACTCCATATTGTCATAACGCCGGAGATTGTTTCTTTTTATTACCTGTTGAATAGAGCGGACATAGGCCCACCGTCGGGCGGAGTAATTAAGAAGACCGGCAGCAAGGTCAAGGGGGTTGTCGGTCTGACGGCGGATATTACGGAAACGTCTATAGGCAGGCTGGCAGTTCAAAATCAGGCAGAATTGCCGTACCGAGTCCAGCAGGGAGGAGAATATCCGCACCCGGTGTTTTTTCCCCTTTTCCCGCCTGCCTGGGATCATACCAGGAATGTTTTTGTCCCAGGTCCAGATACCGAATATATTATTCCCCTCTACCGCGAAGCGTGAAGTACCCCAGGCCGATTCTATGCCGCCCTGGGCCAGAATGAGACTTATTGGAACAGGCCGCACCCGGTGTAATAATTCAATCAAATAACTGGTCTTGTATCTTTGGGTTAACTGCAGAATCCGTTGAGTTCCCTCAGTGGATATCCTATGCTGCCAGGCCTGGTATTCATGGGTAAGGTCTATGTTAATATTCCCGTCGAGGGCCGCTGCCAGCTTGTTTAACAACCGGCTGTCCCGCCTGATTTCTTCTCTGACCAGCAAAGCGGAGGGCAGAAGAGTATTAATAAACACCCTTTTCCTCTCTTTAAATTCCACCTTTGCCCGTAAATCAGCCGGATAGCCGTCAAAGAGTACAGCCGTGACCGGCCCCTGCTCTAAAGGTAGAAGGCCATAACGATGAAGAGTTTCTATCAGTTGCGCTGCCGAGTTAACCTCTACCTCTTTACATTGCAGGGCAGCACATAGTCCCTCGCGCTCTGGTTTAATGGGGAGATGGACAAAACGGGGCACTCCCCAGAAGAGAAGTATGAAAAATACTGCCGCCACCAGAGCCGTTGCAAGCCCTTGAACTATTGCGCCTGATGTTTTCTCCGTGGCTTCAGGCATCAGCTTTACTCCTTTTTTGCTATGGGGTTGTCGGAAATACCGGGCAGCAGGTCATTTGGTCCCTCTTCCACCACCACCGGTCTATCGGCTAAAGGTACAAGACGTCGTAAAGCCCGGCTGCCGATTCTTCGGCCTTTGGCCGAGACGCCTTTAATAAGATAATTATTAAAAATTATCTCCAGGGAATTAACCCTGGCCCGTTTACCAGGTACAAAATAAGCCTTTACCCGGGCATCCCGACCAAGAGAAAGATATTGAATACGGGAATTTTTGTGCGCTGGAAACAGACGGTATTCTTTCTCCAGAATGAACTTGGGCATCATGAAACGCTTTACATAGGACAAGCGTTCAGTCCCGCTGCGATAAATGATATTAAAGAGCAGCTCGTTATCCACCTTACCCCAGAACATCAGCTCTGAACCGACAAATATCTTGTTACCGCCATTAATAATTCTGTAGCTGCCATCCTTAACAATAAGGAGAATACGGTCGTATTCGGAACAGAGAAAGGAGTTCTCTGCCGCGGCTTTGACCTGATAGCCTAAAAACCCGCTCTGGCGGTCATAACCGCAGGTCAGGTTGGAAATAGCAACCTGCCGCGCCTCTACTTCATGAAAGGTAGTAAGTTCGGTACAACGTGGATATTGACTGCCATATTTTTTGAGCAGACTGTTAATAAAGGCGACGGTGTATTTCACCATATTGGCCAGGTGCTTTTCAACCTTGGCAGCTTTGGCTCTGACCTCTTCAATTTCCCGCCTTTTCTGCTCAATATCATAGCGGGATATACGCTTTATCTTAATCTCCAGAAGACGGATTATGTCATCACGGGTTATCTCTCTGAAGAGCTGATCGATAAAGGGAAGCAGGGACTCATTAACAGTACTGATTACCTGTTCAAAGGTCTTACAGTTTTCAATCTTTTTATAGAGACGTTCCTCAATGAAAATCTGTTCCAGAAGATGGGCATGCAGTCTTTCCCGCAGACGGCCAAGTTCAATTCTTAAATCCTGCTCAAGATCAGCCCGCAGTTTCTCCGTGTTATACCGCAAAATCTCATTAACATTTAACGTTACCGGCCTATCATCCTGAATTACCGTGAGATTTGGGCTTATGGAAACCTCGCAATCCGTAAAGGCGTAAAGGGCGCTGATGGTATCTCTGGCGTAGATGCCGCGGGGAAGATTTATCTCAATCTCCACCTCTTCAGCGGTATAATCGTTAATGGATATGATTTTTAATTTGCCGCTGCGCACGGCTTTTTCAATACTCTCCACCAGGGAGGTGGTGGTGGTAGTATAGGGGATCTCGCGGATAACAATGGTCTTGTCATTCACTTCCTCAATACGGGCCCGGCATTTTAAGCGGCCGTTTCCTTTATTATAATTACTGACATCCAGAATGCCGCCCTTAAAAAAATCAGGGTAGATGGTAAAAGGCTCCCCTCGCAGAATATGTTTCTGGGCCTCTAAAAGTTCGACAAAATTATGGGGCATAATCTTGGTGGCCATGCCCACGGCAATACCGTCGGCACCCTGCATGAGGAGGAGAGGAATTTTGGCGGGCAGAACAACGGGTTCCTGCATCCGGCCATCGTAGGAATCAACATATTCGGTAAGATCTTTATCAAATATCACCTCTCGGGCCAGGGGTGAAAGGCGGCATTCTATATAGCGCGGCGCTGAGGCGTTATCACCGGTGAGGATATTGCCGAAATTACCCTGGCGGTCAATGAGATAACCCTTATTAGCCAGATTGACCAGGGCCGCAAAGATGGAAGCGTCGCCATGGGGGTGAAGCTTCATAGTTTCCCCCACCACATTGGCCACCTTATTAAAGCGGCCGTCATCCATATTCTTCAGGGTCTGCATAATCCGACGCTGTACCGGCTTCAGGCCGTCGCCGAGGTGAGGAATGGCCCGCTCCTTGATAACATAAGAGGTATATTCAAGGAAGTTTTCGTCAAATAGACGATGGAGAGCCCCAACTGGTACAGTTATATCATCGTCTTCAGAGTTAATATCAGTTTCCATTATTAATCGTAAGTCAAGGTTAATGCGATTCTTTACTGCTGTGCTTCAGTAAGCGCCCCATGATCGTATGCTAAAGTGTGGTTCATGGAGTGCTTACGTATTTCATGCTCAAATCAGGCGTTTCATAATATAGGCCTTACGCCTGGGAGTGTTCTTCCCCATATAAAAAGAAAGAATATCCGGTACCTCATTCAGGACGTCAATCCCCACCTGGCGCAGGCGTATATTCGAATCGATGAACTGCTTAAATTCCCTGGGGGAAATTTCACCGAGCCCCTTGAAACGGGTAATCTCAACCTGCTTTTTAACCTTGCCGCGGCCGGCTAATTTGCGGCTCGCCTGTTTCTGCTCCGCAATGGAATAGCAGTAAATAGTCTCTTTTTTGTTACGAACCCGGAAAATAGGGGTCTCCAGAATATATATGTGGCCCCGTTTGACCAGATTTTCAAAATAATGCAGAAAGAATGTAAGCAGTAAGTTTCTGATATGCAAGCCATCCACATCGGCATCGGTGGCCAGAATAATTTTATCGTAACGCAGGCCGCCGATAGAATCCTCAATATTCAGGCCGCGCATGAGGTTGTACATTTCATCATTTTTATAAAGCAGGGTCATGGACTGGCCATAGACGTTCAGCGGCTTACCCTTCAGGGAAAACACCGCCTGCGTCATGGGATCGCGGGCGGTTACAATGGAACCTGAGGCCGACTGGCCTTCGGTAATAAATATCATATTTTCCCGGCCCGGCTTTGATGGTTTGCCCTTGGTCGGGTGATATTTACAGTCCTTGAGCTGCGGCACCTTAATTGCCGCTTTGCGGGCCTTGGCCTTGGCCTCTTTGCGGACACTCTGGAGATCCTTACGTAACTTGGCGTTCTGCTGTACCTTACCAATAACGATTTCTGCCGTTTCTTCGCTTTTATAAAGAAACTCGCTGACCTGTTCCCTGACCTTGGCGACAATGGCGGTACGGATCTCTGTATTACCAAGTTTGTTCTTGGTCTGAGATTCAAAGATTGGCTCTTTAACCTTTACGGCCACCGCCCCGACAATTCCGTCCCGCACGTCTTCACCGGCGAATTTTTTTTTGGAAAATTCGTTTACTCCTTTCAGAATTCCCTCTCTGAAGGCCGAAAGATGGGTGCCGCCCTCATTGGTATAGGTACCGTTAACAAAGGAAAAATAATTTTCGCCATAGCCGTCGGTATGGGAAAAGGTGAATTCCAGGGTCTCACTCTTGTAATGAACGGCATCATAGAGCTGTGCTCCTTTTATTTCTTTCTCTAAAAGGTCACGAAGACCGTTCTGAGACAAGAAACACTCGCTACCGAGGTATAATTTCAGCCCGGCATTGAGATAGGCGTAACGCCAGAGACGTTTAGTGATATATTCCTGATTAAAGGTATAGTCCTTGAAGACTTTTGAATCGGGAAGAAATTCAATAAGAGTACCGTCCTTCTCAGCACTTTCACCTTCTTCTTCATTTAATAAATTACCACGACTGAAAGTAGCGCTGGCAAAACGCCCCTCCCGGTATGAGGTAACCTTGAACTCCTGTGAGAGGGCATTAACCGCCTTGGTGCCCACCCCGTTGAGTCCCACGGAAAACTGAAAGACATCGGTATTATATTTAGCTCCGGTATTAATTATTGACACACAGGCTACAATCTTCCCGAGAGGAATTCCCCGGCCGTAATCGCGTATCCGTACCCTGCTGTCCTGCTCTATATTGATATCAACCCGTTTCCCGGCCCCCATTATAAATTCGTCAACAGCGTTATCAATAACCTCTTTAAGGAGGATATAGATTCCATCATCGGGATGAGAGCCATTGCCGAGACGGCCGATATACATTCCCGGCCGCATACGGATATGCTCTAATGAGCTCAGAGTTTTTATCTTTGATTCATCGTAAGTTGTCATGGTAAAAAAGTTAGGAGCATCAAGCCTCAAATTGTCGAACCGGCAGCAACGTACTGTCTGTTGAACAAATTAAAAAAAAAAATAAAAAAAAATAAAAAAATTTAGATCAGGAATCGAATATCTTTATCCGGCTTTTTTAGCAGACGCAATGTTTTTTTATTTTCCTGTTCGAGCCCCATAGTGTTATATTGCCAGGTGTTGGAAAAGAATATTTTCAGATATGAGACACCAGAAACCTTAATATATACCTGGTCATAAAACATTTGACCAACCCAAATCGACATAGTATTTTGTCTATCGTTTTATACGCTTATGAAATATTCTTCACGCTGTTTCCTGAGCAGTGGAATCAGAGTGAAAGTTTGCTGCTAAGACAGTTAAGTTACAGATTTAATTTCAGGAGATAAAAATGTCAGCCCAGAATTTTGACCAGTTGTTTAATGTTGAGGTCTTGCAGAGATTATTGCCGCCGGAACGGACAGACGAATTCTTTGAAGCCTTATTCGGCGATGCCTCGGAAGGAGCCTATGATATAAGCCTTGAATTTGAAGGTCATGATCAGGGTAAGAGCCTGCATTTTGCCATTCTCCTGCAGCAACGCTCCGGTCAATGTTTAGTCTGCAGTCTGACCCGTGGTCTGCCCCAGGTGTTTTCCCGGCACCCGGTACTGAATCTTAAGGGAATAGCCGCTGAAATAGGCAGCATGATAAACCATCCCGAGGCTGAAAAACACTGGCACTTAGGAGCGACCCGTCAGCATTCAAACTCCCGTCACAGCATCCCGTTTATTATTGAGTTGTAAAAACCAGGGGTTCAAACGCTCAAAATAACGGCCCACCTCTGCGGGGCGGTGAGCGTCTGAACCAACAGTTGTTTTGATTCCCATTTTAAGCGCCTGTCTGATAATCCATCCTTTGGGGTAAGGTTCACCGCGATGGTCAAAGCCCGAGGTGTTAACTTCCAGTGCCAGACTGCGGGCCGCTGTTTCAGAGAGAATAAGTCGAATCAGCTCAATATGCTCCTTGTTAAAAATAACCTTATTATGATGACGAAGCGCCGCGTCAAGATGACATACTACATTTACCGGTAATTGCCGCAGTCCCTCTAACAGTCCCCGGAGATAATCCCGTATCACCTTTTCCACCCCGATCACGGAAAATTCGGCCATATTCTGCTGCTGGCGGCTCAACATATTTACATGCCGCCCTTCATGCTCATAATAATGGTAAGACAGGCCAATAAGATCCCATTTATAACGGCTTAAAAATTTTTTTATCTCATTAACGCGGCTGGGGTTATAGCCCACCTCCACTCCCAGGCCGATCTCTAAACGGCCGCGATATTCCTCCCGCAGGCTCAGGCCCTGTTCAAAATAAAGGGCGAAATCGTCCTCATTCAACCAGGTCGGCTCAAAATAATTTATACCGGACTCAAAATGCTCCAGGAAAACAAGCCCCTTCAGGCCTTTTTGCAGGGCAGCCTGAACGTACTCCACCATCTCTCCCTCAGCATGGTGACAAAGGCGGGTATGGACATGGCAGTCCCGCTCTACTGTAAATTGTTGTCTGTTAACCTGAGACATAATGAATGGAATGTCTATTTTATTTTTAAGGTATCCCTGGCCATAACATTCTGGGGATCAAGACGGAGGATGTTTATAAATACCTGGCGCGCTTCTTTGTTTTTGCCCTGCCATTTGAGTGCGCGTCCCAGCTCCGACATGAAATCCAGGCTTGCGGGATAAAGTTGCAGCATTCTTCGATCTATTTTTTCGGCGAGAAAGGCCTTGTTCTGTAAGCGCAGGGCAATTGCCAGGCGGAGATTGGCGTAAAAATTATAATAATCCTTTTTTATGACGTGATTCATCAGCCGTCCTGCTTCTCCCCAGTTATGTTGCGCCATGAGAGGGAGAGACTGACCCAGTAAAGCCTCGATACTCTGGGGATTAATTTCCACCGCCCGCCGGTAACAGGCAATAGAATCACCATATTTACCTTTTAAATAATAGAGCCAGCCAAGCCGCAGATTGAGAAAATAATTCCCCGGTTCTTTTTTATAAAGGGGAATTATTGCTTTTACGGCATCATTATAATCCGCCATTTTCTCATAACGGTATGAATCGGCGTAAACCTGTAAGGCTCCATCGGATGCCAGAGCGCAGAGCGGCGGCAGAAGAAGATAAAAGAAGGCAGTAAAAAGGTAGATATTTTTCTTCAAACTCTAAAATCTCCCGCCAAGGCTCAATGTTGTCATCGTCAGGGTTGCCCGGTCGTTTGTGCCGTTATGCTGCAGCCATTGTCTGTTTATATTGAGTCCAAGACGCATCTGATCAGCAAAGGTATAGCCTATTTCCGCTCCCAGCCCTCCGAGATAACGATCCGCGAGATTATAGACCACAAAACCGGAATTTTTCACAGCAAAGGCCTGTTGCCCGGCCCAGCCGTCGAGTTTGTAATCCATATCCCCTTCTTTAAGTGACAATACCTGTTCCATGGAATAGAAATTATCTATCGATTCACCGACTTTGGCATCTTTATGGATATAATGGAACTTTGTCTCTGCGTAAATACGGCGGTTAAAGGCCGATAAAAATGCACCGTAATGAGGAGTAAACTGAATAACACCAAGTTTTGTTGAACTGTGACGGTAACTGGAATAATCAATTTCGAGGCCGGCATTCCAGTCATCATAAACAGTATAGGTATCTTTTAAGAAATAAATTTTACCCCTGTCCGTCAGCACGTCATCACTGTCAATATAGTGAAATCCGGCCCGCAGTGTCTGGTTTCTGAGAAGTTGATTGGTATTGGTATAGGCGATGGTCAAGTCCTTCTGATCAAGATCAGGCAGGGTATTATAATGAATGGTTGTGGTACCGAGGCCGATTTCAACAGCATTGGCATTACAATCACCAACATTAAGATAGGCCGTGGAAGACCAGCCGTCATCCTTGAGATCTGAGCCGCCATAAGACAGATAGGAACCATACACCGAACCGTAAGAACAGACTGCGGCGCTGGCTGGTGCAGCCATTAAGATTATTGCCAGCAGAGAAAGATAAATTTTTTTCATTATACTCTCCTTAAAATAATTTCTTTTTTTGTAGTAATAATTTTCAGCCGCGAGATGCCCTTTAATGGATCAAGCTGAAGATCAGTCAATATTTTACCTGTTCCACCACCGGTAATCTCGCCGCTGACCGTATCCGGGGCCACAAATTTATAATTTCCTGTCACCAGGGCCAGATCCTGTTTAAAAGATGCGGCAAAGATAAGAACCGCACGCCGCAGACGGCCAAAATAAGTCTCCATGGGCAGGTTATCATGCCATTTCAAATGTTTTTTGTAAGTAAGGGGCAGTCGTGGTAAGGCCAGAAAAAACGATCTCAGAGCCTCGGAGTCCCCGTCTAAGCGAAGAAAATAAAAGGTACCGTGATCCCTGGAAAAATAGAGCTTCGCTGTTCCGGAATTAAGATAGAACGTGCCGTCCGGCGCCATGCAGACTTTAAGTCGCAAGTCATCTGCCGTCTCTCCGTTAATCGTTACATTATACTTGAATTCCTCATCAAGGACAAACAGTAAGCGGGATTTCAAGCCTTTTTCGGGATGCAGGGCCTGGAGGACTGAGCCCTGCCGGGGAATATCGTTGGCGACAAAATGACAATGTCCTTCTGTGAGTAAGGCATAGTGCAGAAAGCTGAAAGGAATTGTCGCGGCGCCAAGTTCGGCTGATAACTGAATCTGAATGTGAAGATGAGGCTGCGGGGAGTATCCGGAGTTGCCGCACAGCCCCAGTAAATGGCCGGATTCTACCCAGTCACCGGCCACTACCTTGATTGACTGTTGTTTAAAATGGGCCAGAAGGACATAGAACCCCCTTTCATCATAGATAATAATATGATTCCCCCAGTTATCTATCTCATTAATCTGACCTGGAATATTATCCTCAATGCTGTTAACAACAGTAATAATCCGGCCCCGAACAGGAGCCAGAATCGGTTTGCCGAAGCAAAAATAATTATTCAGGAACTCTCCTTGCTCGCTGCAGGTTTCTCCAGCACCGTCGTTGATTAAAAAATCCACCGCATAGCTCCAGATTCCCTGATGTGTCCAGGCTCCGTCAAACCCCTGCCATACCGTCCACTCTCCGGAGAATGGCAGCGCGAGGGTGCGCAGAGTACCGGGGAAACGGGCCTGATAGGACAAATAATGATCCAGGGTTCGTTCCGGCGTTCCCTTATATGACCGGGTCAGATATGGGTACTCTCCTACCCCCAGAGCATAGAGGAAAAAGAGGGTGACAATATTGAACGGCAGGGTAAATACCGGAATCCCGTAATGAGTTGAGAAAAAGCCCGAGGCCTCAAGCAGAAAGGGAGAAACTGCCACGGCGATTGCCGCCAGCAGATAACTGCGGGGGCTGGGAATAAGAAATACCCCGCCGATGGCCATGGCAATCAGGCTGAAATTAAAGGCACTTAAATTGGTAAGAGCCTGATAGGAGGAGCCCTTCATAAGGGCAAGAATCATAACTCCAAGACCATAACCGGAGACAGCGAGAAAAAAGAGAATCCGGGAGGCCAGAAATAGTACCAGTAAAAAAATGAGTCCACCCAGAATATGGGGGCTGAACAAAAGGGAGCCGAGAGATTTGGAAAGCCCGGTGAGCCATAGCGGGAACTGCAGCTCCAGACCGTCTAAAAAATGGTGGTTAAGGTAAAAATCATTAACCAGCAGATTGGAGTATTGATAGGCGGCAAGATACATGATACTGCTGACAAAGACAAAGGGCAGATTGGTAACCGGCAGCCGAAAAAACTGATAAAATATATGGGCCAGGGAAAGAGTGACTATAAAGGTGAGCAAGCCGCCTGTCACTACAAAAAAAGCGGTAAGAGCAGAAAACTTAAAAAGAAAACCGATGGAAAGTCCAACCAGAAGTGGATTGTAAGTGTAATACCCGGACCCCCGGAAAACCTCTTTCAGGCCCAGAAAACGGGCCAGTTCATAGGCTGAAATCACGCAAAGGAGGCCGGCAAAGCCCACGTTTGGATTAATAAAGGTGGCGGCCAGCAGTAAAAATCCCAGCAGATAATTCTCAAAAAAGAATATCTCGGTATAGGTGTTGGCCACCATATGCAGATAAAAAGCCGTTTTGTCCAGGAACGGCGGCATAATTTTCATCAGGCGGTGTTTGTTTTTTTCAGGAAAGTTTGAGGTGTTTCGGCAGTCTTTCACGCTGAATGAGATCATCCAGACCTTCGGCTTCGCGGATAATTTCGGGGAAGCCCTCATTATTGATAAGAACTATGGCTGGCCTGGAGCGGATAAACTGCATCCACTGAGTGATGTTATAAGCCCCCACCGGGGAGAAGATCAGACGGGTACCCCGGGGCAGCGGCGGCAGGATAACCTGATCTGCCACTACGTCGATATTCATGCAGAGGGGGCCGAACAGGGTGCAGGATTCATGGGGGCCGGGGATATCCTTTTCCAGCTCAACCCTGAAATTATACCAGAAGGCGGTAAAGAGAGCATTGACTCCGGCATCAAGAATATAAGCCCTGCTGTCATCGGGGAGTCTTTTGCTGGCATGGGTGGTGGTGATTAGAAAGCCGGCTTCATCCACCATTGTACGGCCGCTTTCTAAAATCAGGGTGGGAAAGTCATTGGGACGCAGTTTACTGAGCAGGGTATTGCAGATGGCCTCAGCGTAGTCATCCATGGGAGGAATAGCGACATCGGGGGACAGGTATATACCCTTCAAGCGATTTTCTGACGGCAGGCCGCCGCCTATATCGAGATATTCCATTTTAAGTCCAAAGGCGTCTTCAACCTGATAGCTGAACTCCACCATCTTGGTAACAGCCCGGCTATAGGCCTGCGGATCAAGAATAAAGGTGCCGATATGGCAATGAATACCATTTAGAATAAGCCTTTTGCCAGAGACCAGGCGCTTTACGGCATCAAGGGCCTGCCCAGACTCCAGATTAAAACCAAACCTCGTCCATTGCGGGCTGATACCGGTATCCATATTGAGTCTGATCCCGACCTTCACCTGCCGTTCAAGCCCCTTGGCCACCTCTTCGAGATCATATATCTCATCAAAATGGTCAATGTTAATAGTAGCTCCCTCCTGAACCGCCGTTTTTAACGAATCCATGGTTTTATAGGGGCCGTTATAGATAATCTCCGAACCGGGTACGCCGAGACGGCGCGCCTTTTGATACTCAAGCTCCGAAACCACTTCAGCCCCTTCCCCTTCCTGATGAAGAATAGCGCATATCGCGTCCAGGTAGTTGGTTTTGTAGGACCAGCTGAAATTAACATTGGGGTAGCGGGAGGCAAAGGCCTGATGGATAGACTGATATCTGTCCCGCAGCCGGCGTTCAGAAAAAACAAAAACCGGAGAGCCATACCTTGCCGTTAATTCGGCCACTGGAACGCCGTCTATTTCAGAACGGATATGACGGCCATAAGCGGCTCCAAACTTGTTCATCAGACCGACTTGTATCTTTTTGATAAATGGTTTTTCGTAAGACTTTTTCACCTTCATCTCCTCTTAATCAGGTTTCGCCGCGGGTAATAATTTTTTGAAAGGTGTCGGCATCGGTTACCATATCATAGGTATAACGAATATAGAGACGTCCCGGTTTGTAGCTTGAATTACGTTCAAAGGGCAGTCCAAGTGCCGCCCTGAGCAGGCGGACAGGCAGATTTATCCCTGCCCCGGTGGCAAAATAAACCCAGGCCGGGAAGCGGGGATTTATCTCAATGAGATATATTTTGTCTCCGACGGCGATACATTCAATTTCAAAGGCACCGCGCCAGGCGTATTTTTTTAGAAATAGCCCGGTTGCCCGGTTAACAGGCTCATTGTCAATGGTCACTCCCGTCCAGATCTTCCCGATATCTGTTATCCAGAGTTTTTTAATGGCCATATTACCAAGAGATCCTCCGGCACCATCACCCACGCCGATTACATTAATTTCATCCCCCTGAACAATTTTCTGCACAAGCACCGGATAGCCCCATTCATTGACTATTTTATGGAAGGCAGATTCAGCCTCAAGACGATTATGAACCCGATAAGCCTTGTAAAAGATCCCCTTAATCATGGCGGGGAAACCAACCCGGTCGAGGGCGGCAGTTAGATCAGAGTGGGAAGTAACTATTTCGGTGGGCGGTACCGAGAGCCCGATTTTATCAGCGACATCAGTCAGATGTTCCTTGGAACGCAGGTCGAACTGTTCCTTACCGGGTAAAAAGGTATGGATACCGTGCCCGGCAAGCTCACGCTCATTCTTGATATAAAAGGGCAGTTCTGCGTCAAGGGTGGGAATGACCACATCGAGACCGGCAGTCTCTTTAATATAGAGGAGACGGGCAAGATAGTCGACTCCGGCGCTGGATGGATAAGGCATGACAAAGGAACGATCCATCAACCAGTCAAGATATATACCCGGTTCCATGGCATCATAGGCCAGACCTGAGACTTTAACCCGCAAGTCTTTATCTTCTTTGATACTTCTGACTACCCCGACGCCTGGACCGGGATTATCCACGGCATTGATGCCGGAGACGGCAATTGAGATTTCATTCATTTATATTTATATTCCCCGCAGTATTTGTTCAAGGATGGTGTTCATGGAGCGCTTACGCATCAGCTGCTTTCAAAGAGACGGTAGACCCGCAATTGAGCCATAAAATCAATCAAATCTCTTTGAGCGGTATCAGAGTCAATCTCAAACTCACCAAGTAAAGATTGTAAGATATCTTCACTGTCTTTTCCATCTTTGAGATAACGAATAATAGACAGGCCAATATCGTTAGTTGTAAAACTGTTACCCGTGGTGGGGTCAAAAACAAATCCTTCTTCGTTCAGAGCCAGACTGGATAGTTTGTTCACTTTTATCTCCTTCGCATACGTTCACTGCCTCGCTTAGAAGCCACTGGTTCTCGGCGATAAAACAGTAAAACAGCAGTAACTACACTACCATAGTGATAAAATTAAGCGGTTTTAATCTGTTCCCAGGCCTTCATGGAATCAGATATGAGCGGGGACTTTTGTTACACTGAAATGAACTTAAGCATTAACAATGATTACAACAAGCAAATATATAAAATAGAGGGGAGTCGATAGTGTGATTCATGGGCACTTACGAAAAAACGTTTAACCAGCTGACAGCAGTAGATTGAAAAAGACG
>JBMERE010000007.1:0-179193 GCA_048820955.1 Desulfobacterota bacterium M19
TATCTTTTTTTATCTTTTTTTATCTTTTTTTTAATGGCTTCCATCTTCTTGATTTGTTCGGTAATTAATGATATTCTTAAATTATGAGCGCTTCGGGTTAAGTTGTATAACACTTTTTATTGGAGGTTTTATTATGAAAAATCTGCAAGAAAGTTCATCCCTGCCGGAATATGTTATTCTGATTTGTTGTTTCAGTCTGTTATTCGCCTGGTCTGGACAGGCGGTGGCCTCTTCTAACTCTTGTGTTGATTGCCACTCCAACCCTAAGTTCGTCACTACTAATAAGAAGTTGTACACCTATTATTTGCGTTGGGAAAATTCTGTTCATGCCCATGCGGGAGTTACCTGTATTGACTGTCATGCCGGTCATCCGGATAAGGCTGATAAGGCCGCGGCTCATGGAAACAGTGCTAAAGGGGCTGATGTTGCCTTGTCAGCTGTTTATTATAGTAATATTCCCAATACCTGTGGTAAATGTCACAGGGAAATTGTCAGTAATTATAAAAAAAGTAAACATTATGAGTATCTTAGTAAGGATAATTTACTGGAAATGCGGGGGGCAAATTGCGTGACTTGTCACGATATGGGGATGAGTGCCTCTGAAGGTAATAATTTAATGGCCAAGGCAATCGCCTCATGTAAAATCTGCCATAATTATAAAACCGGAAATTATCCGGATATACCAAAACGTATTCATGTCGTTTTGGAAAGATACGCGGCGGCTAAAAGTCTGTACAGTAATTTAATTATTCAGCATCATGACAAGATTCCAGAGCAGGTTAAAAACAGGTTAGCCAATAGCTTTTTAACCATAATTGATGACCTGCATGCCTTGCGTTTAGGAAAGGTTGAGGCTGATAGTAACAGGTTGCTGGCTTCAATGAAGGATATCAGACGGAAATTGCGCAAAGGAATTGCCATTGAGTGTAATTAATTGTAATGAAGCAGATCCCAAAAGATAAATATTCGGTAATCGTCTGATTTTTTTATATTCACCAAGCTGGAAGTTATCAACTGAAAATTTAGAGTAACCCTAAGCCCTGAAGGCTCATTTTACCAGTACCTCAGATGTGGAGTATGCGCTTTTCTGTTTGTTTTGGATGAATCCCGAATCTATACGCCCCTGTATATGAGGAGTAGGAGTCCAAAACGAATAGAAGATGAGGTGCTGGTGAATTTTCACCTGTGAGCGGCAATATTTGCTTGCCGTTTGAATGATGGTAACTGTTTAGATACCTGAGTTGTCAAATAATCACCGTGCGTCTGATCGTCTGGACCACCTCTTCCGGGTCGTCTATTATGCTGAAATAAAAAAGATCTTCATCTTTAATATTGCCGGAGGCCAGCAGACTATCCTTGATCCATTTAACCATCCCGCTCCAGTACTCACTGCCCACCAAAATAATGGGGAAACTTTTTATTCTCCTGGTCTGAATCAGGGTTACGGCCTCGAATAATTCGTCAAGTGTGCCAAAGCCGCCCGGCATGCCGACAAAGGCCATGGCGTATTTTATGAACATGACCTTGCGGACGAAGAAATATTTAAAGCTTAAAGGCAGATTGGAGTAGGGATTGGCCTCCTGTTCAAAGGGCAGGTTTATGTTCAGTCCCACGGAAACACCGTCGGCTGCTGCAGCTCCTTTATTGGCTGCCTCCATAATTCCGGGGCCGCCGCCGGTGATGATGGCGTAACCGGCTTCGGCCAGGCCATGGGCTATTTTCTCGGTAACGCCGTAGTATTTATCTTCCGGCCTGGTACGGGCTGAGCCGAAGATGGAGACCGCCGGCTGGTTGATTTCGGACAGGCTGTCAAAGCCGTCCACGAATTCCGACATGATCTTGAACAGGCGCCAGGAATCACCGACATTGAAGTTATCAAGCCAGTATTGCTGTTTCTCAAGGTGGTTATTGGAAATTTTCTGCATTTATTCTCCAGTTTTTAGATTAGAGAGGGGATTGCCGACTTTTCAGCATGCCGCTTATACGTCAGGTTGTAAATTCCTGATGGGATAATTTTAATTCTGCCGGTTAATCTGTTTTAGAAGTTGGGCCGCCTTCCGGTTGGTGCCATGTATTTTCAGGAGGCGGGCTAATATTGCCCTGGCCTCGGCGAGGCGGTTCGCGGATTTATAGAGAGTGGCAGCTAACAGTAGAATATCAGTGTCCCGCGGAGCTAAATCAAGGGCCTGGCGGACGGCGTTTATAGCTTCATCAATAGTACCCGCCTCACTCAGTACCCAGGCCAGCCGCTGCCAGTTCCCGGCTTCTTCATTGTTTATTTCAACAGCCTGGCGGCAGAGATCAACGGCAATGTTAATCCCCTGTTTTTCCATGGCATAGAGTTCACCCAGCATACTTAATGACAATGCGTCTCGATTATTACTGGCAATAGCCCGCTGCAGGCAGGTAATGGCTTCCCGGTATTGTCCTTCTCCCCGCAGGGCCTGACCGAGATAACGGTAGACCTGATCGTGGCCCAGATCGTTGCCTGATTCCAGCCAGGGCTCACAATACTCCCAGGGGTGGTTGTCCTCTCTTGTGTGGCCCGCGGCTTCTCCTTCGGCCCGGCGCAGTACCTTAATGGCTTTTTTGTACTGGCCCTGGGCGCAATAAAGCTGGCCAAGTTGCAGGAGGAGGTCAAAGCAGGAATCATCTACGGCCAGGGCTTTTTCAAAATATTTAAGGGCCGTTACGTTGTCGGAACCCCGTAAATGAGCAAAACCAAGATTAAACAGGGCCATGAAATCTCTGGGCTTAATGGCTGTAATTTGCTCGAAGAGGGGAATGGCCTTCTTGTAACGTTCAATCTGGGCATAAATGACTCCCAGGCTGTTTAAGAGATTGATGTTGTCCGGATTCAGGTTCAGTCCCAGACGGTATTCACGGATAGCGCTGTTTATATCACCTTCATTATAATATATGTCGCCGCTGATATTAAGGCTTACGGAATCAAAGGCGGTAATGGCACCGGGGCCGTAAAAGGAGGCGTGACTCAGGGCCTTTTCGGCGTTCATGGGAATGTCTATTTTTTTAAAGCCGGGGCAGGGATAGCTGGCCAGTCCCTGAGAGAAGGTGCCAAGCTGCAATTTTTTGAGTCTGGCGCTTAGGTTATGGGCCCACTCTTCGGCTTCCTGGTCATCAAAACCGGCGAGATAAATTATACATTTATCCGTACCGGCGGGGATAGCAACGGCGTCAGCCCCCATGAGGGAGAGAACCCGTTCCGGGAAGGAGGTTTCTCTGATTATCTCATGCTTGAGGAGAATAATGGAGAATTGATTAACGCCGCGCCATAAATTTTTCAGGGCGCTCATGGTCTCCGGAGCTATGGGGGGCAGCTGGTTGTTTTTGGGGCTCAGGGCGGCGCTGGAACAGAGGGCGAAAACGCCGCGTTTTTTGGCTGTTCGCAGGGCCTGCCAGGCTTGGGACAGTGGCTGGCAGGCTGTCTCTGTTTTTATGTTCTGTTCCATGGGATCAATCGGGGCAATGCCGATATGAGCCTTAATAATATTGTGGCGTTTAAGCTTTCGGAGGATGGAGTAACCCAGCTTCTGGGCCTCGGGCTCATTCGTTCCGGGACAGGACAGGGCGAAGATTCCGGCTCCAAGATGGTGCAGGGGGGATATCCCGCCCAATAATGAATCGAGATAGGCCCCGGTGCGGCTGATATTGGCCAGGGTCTGGCTGGCATCCTGGCCGCGGTGGGCTATTTCAATGAGCAGCAGTTGATCTTCGGCTTCTTGATCCGCGGGTGACGGCAGCCAGTCCGGTCTGGATGTCGGGTTGGCGAGGAAATTTATTTTCTGGCGGAGATGAGCGGCATTTAAAAGGCCGGACATTGGATCCATCGACCAGGTCTTAATGAGGCGCAGTTCACGCCTGACCTGTCTGCCCCGCTCGATAAACCAGGATGGCGAGTTGGCGTAGAGGGTGGGTGGGCCGCCGATGATAACGGCAACAATAACTGGTTGCCGCTTAACGGCCAGAGGTAGAAACGCGGTCTGATTTCCATTGTTGATGATTACCCGCCGCTCTTTAAGAACCAGATCTATACCGGTCTTTACGGCCTCGGGCCAATCGTGAATGTCCAGTGGTCTAACCGTATCGTTTGATGCGATAATATGGGCAATGGCTACCTGACGGCAGCTAAATATATCTTTGATAGTCTGGCACAAAAGTGGTTCATGACGGTAAAAATCGGCCTCATTGAGGTCAAGGTTGGGGAAATAAAAGGGGAGGGGTGTAATTTCAGGCTTCATTGGTAAAGGGCTGATGGTTTGTCGGGCCGAGAGCTTAGCGTTGATTGAAAACCAGCAATAAACTCTCGGCCAGTTGTGGAATTTCCTTGTCACTTACTGTCCGTAAATCAAGGATGTATTTATTATGTTCTATACGGCCAATGACCGGCAGGGGCAGTTGACGGAGGCCGGTTTCCAGTTCGTTTAACGTCATGGTGGCTGGTTCCAGGGCCAGGGCGCGGCTGGGCATGCCCCGTTCCGGCAGGGCGCCGCCTCCCACTCTTGATTCCGTGTCGAGATATGACAGGTTGCAGAGTCCGGCAAGCTGGCTGTCAAGCCGTCGTTTCAGACGGACGGCCCGTTGGCGGGTGACTGCCAGGGGGGTGGCTAACATGGCGAGCGTGGGGATTTGCCGACGGGCCTGTTCTGGGTCATAATATAGTCTTAAGACTGTTTCCAGAGCCGCCAGGGTGAATTTGTCGATCCGCAGGGCTCGATTTAAGGCGTCACTTTTTATAGCCGCGATAATTTCTTTTTTGCCTAAAATCAGTCCGGCCTGGGGGCCGCCCAAAAGTTTATCGCCGCTGAAGGTGACCACGTCAACTCCGCCCTTTAAAATCTCGCCCACCGTTGGTTCGGCCGGCAGGCCGAAGATTCCCATATCCATCAGCGAGCCGCTGCCCAGGTCTTCCATAACCGGCAGGCCGTGTCTGGCTCCCAGTTTTACCAGATCCGGCAGGCCGACCTCGGAGGTAAAACCGATGAGCCGGTAATTGCTGGTATGCACCTTGAGGAGGAGAGCCGTATCGGGCCCTATGGCAGTCTCATAATCTTTGAGGTGGGTACGGTTGGTAGCCCCAACCTCTACCAGGCGGGCTCCGCTTCTTGTCATCACATCTGGAATGCGGAAGGAACCGCCAATCTCCACTAACTGGCCTCTGGAGACAATCACTTCCCGGCCCTGGGCCAGGACGCTCAAGCAGAGGAGAACCGCGGCGGCGTTGTTGTTAACTACCAGGGCGGCTTCTGCGCCGGTGAGATCGCAGAGAATATCTTCTACCAAAGAATAACGGCTGCCTCGTTTGCCGGTATTTAAATCAAATTCCAGATTGGAATAATGCCCCCCCACTTCGGCAAGATTTTTTAAGGCGGCCTCCGGCAGCAGAGAACGGCCCATATTGGTGTGTACCACTACTCCGGTGGCGTTGATGAGCCGTTGAAAACGGGGTCTGGTAAGTTCCTGGATACGGGTGCTGACAGCGGTTTTCAAGACGGGAATGCTCAACTCATCTTTTCCCTTTAGAGTCTGAGTCAGGATGGCGTTTCTCCTCTGTTCGAGTACCTCTCTGATGGCCCGTTTTATTAGGACAAGGGGAGCCGCTTCAACAGCTTGATCGGCAGAGGATTCAACAAACCAGGCCAGGCATTCGTCAACCTTGGGAATGGCGCGTAATAATTGTTGTTTGTCCGTTGTCATCTCGGATTGTTGATTTTCTGGTGAGATTAAATTCAGAGCCTCTCCCGGCCGGGAAATTGTGCAGTTTCCCGGCCGGTGAGGGGCTTTGCCTTTCATGACAGGCATGTTAACTACGAGCCCATCAAAATAGAGTTGCCTTTATTTGTCAATACTTATGTCGTAAGCGCCCTGTAAACCACACTCCCGCATACGATCAGGTCGTACCGCTGACTTTATAACATCTCGAAATGTAAGGGTTTCAGGGCCGCCATATAGTTTAAGAGCCGCGCCATGGTCTCGTTAATCATAGTGAAGCGGCTCTGGTCGGTCAGCATCTCGGCCGGCTGCTGGATGTAGGGGGCTTCAATTAGTTCATCGGCACTGTTGGCAATAAGTTTCTCCAGGCTTTCTCTGGTGGTTTCGAGATGGAATTGCAGGGCCAGCACTCGTTCTTGATAAACGAATCCCTGGTTACGGCAGACTTTGCTCTGGGCCAGACGAGAGGCTCCGGCGGGCAGGGAGAAGGTGTCGCCGTGCCAGTGAATAACGGTAAGTTCCCGACCGAACACCTCTCGCAGACCGGGGCTGAGGCCGGGATCTGGAATGATGGGCCACCAGCCGATTTCTTTTTCGGCATTGGCTGTAATCCGCCCGCCCAGGACATCGGCAATGAGCTGAG
The DNA here is from genome assembly GCA_048820955.1 of Desulfobacterota bacterium M19. GTDB lineage: Bacteria > Desulfobacterota > Desulfobulbia > Desulfobulbales > VMSU01 > JAADIV01. The sequence continues at coordinate 6,374 of JBMERE010000007.1, forward strand.
CTCCGAGGCAGATACCCAGTACCCGGCCGCCTCGTTTGATGACTCTGGCAATAAAGTCTTTTTCTCTCTTAAGCCAGGGGAATTTATCCTCCTCATAGATATTCATGGGGCCGCCCATGACAATGAGCCAGTTGATATCGCCGGGGTTGGGCAAAGGCTCATTGTTAAAGAGACGGGTCTTGCTGATAGCAGACCCATGCTGTCTGGCCCAGATCTCAATGCTGCCCAGGCCTTCAAAGGGAACATGCTGTAAGTAATGTATCTTCATTTTGTGGCTTCCTTTTTGTAAGCGCTTGATAACCATACTCCCGTATACGGTCATGGTTGTACCGCTGACCTTATAATATCCTGGAATGTAGCGGTATGATCAGGCTCGTTCGTGAGGGGTTCAGGGTGCTCATGGAGCGCTTAGTCTTTTTTGCTGAGGGTCATTTTGATATCCAGAACCGGGGTTTTGTCCATGGCATCCAGGCCTCGTACTGTGATCAGATTTTGTTCAATGGCCAGTACCCGCAGCCGGGAGAGGGCAATGGGGTTGGGACGCACAGGGCTGCGGGTGGCGAAGACTCCCCGTATGGGGCGGTTTGTGTCACCCCTGGGATGAACCCGGAGAATATCACGCCGGGACTGGTTGAACCAGAATAGAACCAATATATCATCACCGGCCTTTATACCTTCTAATCCCTGGATATATTGGGGGTACAGCTCAATAATTCCCTCTTCTGAAGATATATCGTAATTTCTCGGGGTCTCCCGGCGGAGTTGGAGATCGCAATGGAGGATACCTATGGGGCTTATGGTTATGCTGGTCATGATTTTCTCCTGTTATCTAAAATAAATCTGACTGCTATCCACTTCAAAAGTCAAGAAAAAATGTAACTGAACGGCTTAAAAATAATTATTAAATTATGTGCTTTTTTAAATTAAAATTTGACATGGGGCTTAATAACCTTATACAATTTTTATGACTGTTCGGCCGGGGCAGCAAACTGTTCTTAATTCTGCCGAGGGTATTATTGACTCGTAGTTAACTGTGAGGTTGACATGACCGCTTTGGAATATTGTGAAAAAGAGACTGATAAAATGACTAATGATGGCATCAGGGCTATATTTGAGCCAACTTCGGTGGCTGTGGTGGGGGCCTCGCAACGGCCGGGCAGTGTGGGACGGGCGGTGTTTAAAAATCTTCTTGAGGGCGATTTCTCCGGGGTTCTTTATCCGGTAAATATCAAGGGCGGTTCGGTATGCGGGGTGGCGGCTTACAGAAACCTGGCCGAAATTCCGGGGCCGGTGGAACTTACAGTGATAATTGTCCCCGCCCCTCTCGTGGCTGGGGTGGCCCGGGAGGCCGGAGAAAAGGGAGCCCGGGGCATTATTGTCATCTCGGCCGGTTTTCGGGAGGTGGGTAAGAGCGGACTGGCTCTGGAAGAGGATTTAACTGCGGTCTGCCGGGAGTACGGGATCAGTCTCGTGGGGCCCAACTGCCTTGGGGCGATTAATACTGATGCCGCTTTCGGCTTAAACGCCAGTTTTGCCCGTCGTCCGCCTTTAGCCGGTAATATCGGTTTTATCAGCCAGTCCGGTGCCCTCTGCACGGCGGTGCTGGATTACGCTGCCCGCAAAAATATTGGTTTTTCCAAATTTATATCGGTGGGCAATAAAGCCGATATTGATGAGCTGGCCCTTTTGAAATACCTCCATGATGATCCTCAGACCAGGGTTATCATGATGTATGTTGAAGACCTGCGGCACGGTTTCCCCTTTATTGAAGCGGTTCGGGAGATTACCGGCGGCAGTAGACATACCCCTGTTATTGCTGTTAAATCAGGTCGTACCGCAGCCGGGGCGGCGGCGGTGAGCTCCCATACCGGCTCTCTTGCTGGTTCCGAGGCCATTTACGAGGCGATCTTTCATCAAAGCGGCATTTATCGGGCTCAGACCATCGGTCATCTTTTTGATTATGCTATCGCCTTTGCCACTCAGCCTTTGCCACGCTCGAACCGGGTGGCAATTATTACCAACGCCGGCGGGCCAGGGATAATCGCTACTGATATTACCGTGAACGTCGGGCTTACTCTGGCTGAGTTTACCCCTGAAACTGAAGAGGTTCTGGCCGCCGCTCTGCCCCCCACCGCCAACATCCATAACCCGGTGGACGTGATCGGGGATGCCGGAGTTGACCGTTACAGGGCCGCTTTTGAGGCGGTGCTGCGGGACGAGAATGTAGACGGGGTTATCTTTATACTTACTCCGCAGTCCATGACCGATATCTACGCGACGGCTCAGATTATTCCTGACCTGGCCCGGCGCAGCGGCAAGCCGGTGCTGACCTCTTTTATGGGTGAGATGGATGTCCGGGATGCCATTGATTTTTTAGAGCAGAACCATATGCCTCATTATCATTTCCCGGAGATGGCGGCCCGGGCCATGGGGGCTATGTATAAACATGCCCGCTGGATTAACCGCCAGCATTTAATCGAGTTGGAAATTTCCCCGGATCGGCAGCGGGCCAGGGAGCTTATCAAGGCCGCCCTGGACACCGGTAAAACTTATCTCGGTGAGGTGGAAGGTAATGAAATTCTGGCTGCTTACGGTTTTCCTATCCTGCCCGCCCGCCTGACGACCACTCCGGATGAGGCTGCGGCGGCGGTGTCGGAATTTGGCAGAACCGTATTCAAAATTGTCTCACCGCAGGTAGTACATAAATCAGACCTGGGCGGGGTGCGGATTGGTATTGAAACTGAAGAAGAAGCCAGGGCCGCCTTTGCCGATATCGTCGGTACGGTGAGCAAAAACGCCCCGAAAGCCGATATAGAAGGGGTGTATGTCCAGCAGATGGCCCCCAAAGGGGTGGAGGTGATTCTGGGGATTAACCGCTATAAAACCTTCGGACCACTTCTGATGTTCGGTTTGGGCGGTATATTCGTGGAGATATTCAAGGATGTTACTTTCCGTCTGGCCCCCATTCGTCATAATGCTGCCCGGGCCATGATTCGTTCCACCAAGGCCTATCCCATACTGAACGGAGCCAGGGGTGAAGAACCCTGCGATACCGATGAGCTGGAGCGTTGTCTTACTCTGCTCTCCGCCCTGGCCGTTGATAACCCGGAGATTGCTGAGCTTGATATTAACCCTTTGATGGTTCATCCCCATGGCCGGGGGTGCTCGGTGGCCGACTGCCGCATACTGCTGGATTTGGAGCGCATGAAATAAAATAAATGATGGACTGGCAGAAAAGTCCATAAGATACTGAACCGGCTGTTGTAAGCCCGGTGACAGCTTATAAAAAAAACAGGAGATTGATATGGATTATTCCCGACTTGGGATTGATTTGCTGGTACCGCTTTTTTGTCAGGGCGCCAAGGAGACTCTGGAGCAATGTACCGGCCGGGAGGTTAATTATTCCAATACTGTTTTGACTATTCCCAAAATAAGTATTCGCCCGGATATGGGTGGTTTTGTGGAACTTTTTGGTGATTATAACGGGCTGGCGGTGATGAATTTTTCCAGCGATGTCGCTTTGGCTATTTATAAGGATTATATGATTACCATGGGTATTCCCGCCGCGGATCTGGTCAAGAATGCCACTTCCGTGGAGGTTGCTGATACTATTGGAGAGCTTATTAATCAGGTTATGGGCAAAACCCAGCAGCTTATTGAGATCGAATATGATCTAAGCGCCCAGCGCGGCCAGCCCAAGGCCCTTAATCTTAATCACGCTATCAGTCTGACCCCGGAGCTGGCCCAGGGTACCATGGATATGGCCAATGCTCTGCTGGACAACCGGCGCGTTGTCTTTCAGATGGATCAGATGCGTTTTTATATGGAATTAGCCATGGAGAGAATGAGCTTTGTCAATTTAGATCCAGACTGAGCTGTTAAGGATATGAGCGCCGGCAGGCAAGGGGAAATTGAGGAGCTGGAGGCCAGAGTTCAGGCCCTGAGCAGCAAAAACATCCTGCTCTCGGAGACCTGTGAGGATTATCTTCTCCTTGCTGCCATCTCCGAGCTGGTGAATACTCATCATGGTAATCTTGCCGATCTCCTTGGTGGAGTTATGGAGAGAATATGCCTGCTCCAGGGTATCCCTTTTTGCGCCTATTGTGTAAAAGCCGGTGATAGATTGCTCTTCAGGGAATATTATTTTTCTCTTTCCGACGTCTCTTTGAGTGCCAGGCAGATCAACCTTCCCAGTGATTTTTCAACTAAGCATACGGTTCATTGCTGTGCTGGTGAAAAACTTAAATCTTCGTGTAAACCGTTCATGTTCGGCGACTTTGAATTTACTCCCGGGGCCGTCATGCTCATTGCCTGTCATAGCAGTTTAAACCCCGCCTACCTCTTTTTTGCCGCTGACAGCAGCACTCCGGAATCATATTTGCGCAAAAAGGCCTCTCTGCTGGAGCGGATCACCGAGATAATCTGCACCCGGATTGATAATATGCTCCTTGCTGACAGTCTGGGGGAGCTGAACAAAAAACTTGACCAGAAGGTAATTAAGCGTACCAGGCAGTTAGCCAGGGTTAATGAAGAGTTGCGGCGGGAAATCTTAGACCGCCGCCAGGCCCAGCGGGAGCTGAATGAGGAGCGGGAACTTCTGATGGTAACTTTGGCCAGCATTGGCGACGGGGTGATCAGTACTGATATCGAGGGTCGGGTTGTCCTGATGAATAAGGTAGCCGAGGAGCTTACCGGCTGGTCGATGAAGGAGGCCGGATCACGTCCCCTGACGGAGATATTCCGGATCATTAATGAGCAAAGCCGCAAATTATGTGCAAATCCGGTTGACAGGGTTATGAAGTTTGGTGAAGTCCGGGGGGTGGATAATAATACTGTTCTTTTAGCCAGAGATGGCCGGGAGATTCTGATCGGTGACAGCGGTGCCGCCATCAGGGATGCCAGTGGCCGGATTATCGGGGTGGTTCTGGTGTTTCGGGATATTACCGAGTCCCGGCGGCTGGAGTCAGAGATGTTTAAGGTCAGGAAGCTGGAGTCGGTGGGGGTGCTGGCCGGTGGTATCGCCCATGATTTTAATAATCTGCTGGCCGGTATTATGGGTAATATCAGCCTGGCTATGCTGCGGAGCAAAAAGGATGATGATATATGTGCTCTGCTCGCTGAAGCGGAAAAGGCGTCGCATAGAGCCAGGGATCTGACTCAGCAGTTATTAACCTTTTCCAGGGGCGGCGAACCGGTGAAGAAATTATCTTCCATTGGTGATATTATTCGTGATTCATCCGCCTTTGTTCTGCGGGGCAGCAAGGTTGGCGTTGAATATGCTATCGCCCCTGATCTTCTGCCCCTGGAGATTGATCCCGGTCAGATCAGTCAGGTTATCAGGAATCTCATCATTAATGCCGTACATGCCATGCCGGCCGGCGGTCTTATCCGGATTAAGGCGGAAAATTATTATATAACCTCTGCTGCGGCTGAAACCCTGCCGCCTGGAGCCTATGTCTGTCTGCGGGTGGCGGATAACGGCATCGGGATTAAACCGGAGCTGCTTGAGAGGATTTTTGATCCATACTTCAGCACCAAACGGATCGGCAGCGGTCTGGGACTGGCCATTACCCACTCTATTATTCGTAAACATCACGGTGAGATCAGGGTTAAATCGTGGCTGGGCAAGGGGACTGAATTTATCATCCTTCTGCCCGCTCTTGAGCGTGTTAAGCTGCAGGCATCGGAGAAGGGGGATGCCGCCCCCGAACTGTACAGAGGCAAGGGCCGGATTTTGATTATGGATGATGAGGAGATGCTTAGAACTATGTTGTTTGTGATGCTTTCCCGCTGCGGTTATGAGGTTCTACAGGCCGTTGACGGTGAGGAAGTGGTGCGAATATACCGTGAGGCAGCGGCAGAAGGTAAACCAATTGATCTGGTGGTTATGGACCTCACCATTCCCGGCGGCATGGGTGGCAGGGAGGCGGTTCGTGAGCTGCGTCTTTTTGATCCTCGGGTCAAGGCCCTGGTGGCCAGCGGCTATTCCAATGACCCGGTAATGGCTGATTACGGCTCCTATGGTTTCAGCGGGGCCATTGCCAAGCCTTTTAAATTCCAGGAACTTTGTGAGCAGGTAAGGAAGATTCTGGGCTGATTCAGTGCAGCTATTCAGTAGTACTCCAGTTCGGTTGGTATTGTTATTTACTTATTTTCAGCCTACCGTTGTTTTTACGGCGATACAGTTTGCCTTTTAAATATAATTGTTGTATAATTCTTTTCTCCCACAGTTCTTGGAAGTATCAATTCCCTGTTACGTATAGATAATTGCCGGTTTAAACGTGATTCGTTGATTCGTTGATTCGTTGATTCGTTGATTCGTTGTCTAAAAACGGAAAACGGTATTTTTGTCAGCTATTTTATCTGTGCGCTTTCTATCTGTGTTTTTTCTTGCAGCCTCTCTATTTGGCTTTAGCTATATAGTCGTTGACTATTAACCAACTCCATGACGGAGTTACAAAAGGAATTTATGGATTTTAAAACCTTTAATTTTCATTCTTCAATTGCCACCGGCATTGAAGCGGCAGGCTATAAAACGCCCACACCTATTCAGCGGAAGGCAATTCCGGCAGTTTTGAAGGGGCAGGATATAATGGGGCTGGCCCAAACAGGCACCGGGAAGACAGCGGCTTTTGTTCTGCCCATTTTAGAACGGCTGCTCAACGGTGGACGGGGCTTTGTCCGGGCCTTGATTGTTGCTCCTACCCGTGAACTGGCGGAGCAGATTAACGACAATATCTGCACTCTTGGTAAAGAAACCGGTCTTCGCAGTATTTCGATCTATGGCGGGGTGAATATCAAGGCCCAGATCGCCAGACTTGCACGGGGAGTTGAGATTATTGTCGCCTGCCCTGGGCGGCTCCTTGATCATCTTAAACAGCAGACAGTCTCGCTTTCCCGGCTTGAGGTACTGGTTCTCGATGAGGCGGATCATATGTTTGATATGGGCTTTTTCCCTGATATTAAACGAATTATGCAGCAGCTTCCGGACCGGCGGCAGAATCTTCTTTTTTCGGCCACCATGCCGAGGGAGATTCTTCATCTTGCCAGGGAGGTATTGTATCAGCCGGTGACTATTCAGATAGGTATCACGGCTCCGGCTGATACCGTCACTCATGCTGTTTACCCGGTAGCGCATCATCTGAAAACCAGGCTTCTGCTTGAACTCTTGAAGAATACAAATACTGAATCGGTATTGATTTTTACCCGTACCAAACATCGGGCCAAGCGTATTGGAGAACAATTAGCTAAAAAGGGGTTTAAAGCCGCCTCTATTCAAGGCAATCTGTCGCAGAACAGGCGGCGGGAGGCCCTGAATGGTTTTCGTGACGGAACTTATCAGATTCTGGTCGCGACTGATATTGCCGCCCGCGGCATTGATGTCTCTGGAGTTTCGCATGTGATTAACTATGATATTCCCAATACCCCGGATGCCTATATTCATCGGATTGGCAGAACCGGCCGGGCTGCCTGTACCGGGGAGGCCTTTACCTTAGTTACGGATGACGATATAAATATGGTTCGAGGAATTGAGCGGGTTCTTGGCGCCAGGATTAAAAGCAAGGTTGTTGATGATTTTGATTACGATATACCAGCACCTAAAAATAATCAGGAATTCGCCAGGCCGCCCCGTAAACCTGTTCCCCGTTATAAATCACTTCATAGACAAAAAAAGACGGGGCCAAAGCCATCCCGATCAACTTCGTCGGCCGAGACTAAACCGGCACGATCACAGCAACGGCCAGCCGGCAGTAAGCCGGCGGCCAGGTCTACATCCAGGCCCGGAGGCGGTTCCTTCCGCTCCAGACGCTCCAGGTAAGTAAGTGCCTCATAAGTAAGCGCTCCATGAACACCCTGCTGTGCTCGGAGGCTGGCCTGCTGGAACTCCAGGATGTGAAGGTGGGGTTCCGGCGGCATCCGTTCAGGGCCTTGTTGTTTCTACAGGCCCTGGTGTCTTATTGCTCATTTCCTGTAAAATATTTTTAATCTTATTTAATTCCTGACCGTATTTTGTCCAGTCCGCCTGTTTCAGATAACCCAGGGCCTTGTTGTAATATTTCAGAGCTTTTTCGGCCATATTGGACAACGGCCCCGCCGGCGATCTGTGAAGGGCTTTTTGTACCTGGCCGGCAGGGACGGATTCCATCGCAAAGACGGCCCGCAGGGCATCATCGAGATTATCGCGCATTTGCAGTTTATCTCCCAGCGCGACAATGACCCGCTTTAACTCCGGCATTCTGCTTTGTTCCGACTGGAGGTAAACCGGTTCCACATACAGAAAGGAATGGTCAATTGGGATAACCAGTAGATTGCCGCGGATAACGCTGGACCCCATCTGCCCCCAGAGGGTTAACCTGGAAGAGATTTCGGGTTTCTGGTTTATCCGGGCGTCAATCTGTAATGGCCCGTAGATCAACTTTTCCTTGGAGAGCCGGTATTCCACTAACTGGCCATAGTTTTTGCCGTCACAGCGGGCGCACAGCCAGGCCACCATATTGTTCTTCTTCGATGGTGTAAAGGGCAGCATTAAAATAAATTCTTCCGATCTGGTGTCCGGTAACCTCATAATAATATAATAAGGTAACATGGTCTGCTGACTCTTATTGTAGACCTCGGTGGGCAAACTCCATAAATCTTCCTGATTATAAAAGACCTGGGGAGTTGTCATGTGAAAGGTATTATACATTTCTCCCTGAATGCGGAAGAGATCCATGGGGTAACGTATGTGATTTCTCAGGTCGGCGGGCATCTCTTCTATGGGTTTAAAGAGGGTGGGGAATATTTTTTCATAGGTCTGAATTATTGGATCTGACGGGTCAATTACATAATAAGAAATGTCCCCGTTATAGGCGTCAATGACCACCTTTACTGAATTGCGAATATAATTTAAGCCTCTACGGCCTTGAGACTGGCTAAGAGGCTGAGAGTAGGGGAACATATTTGAGGTGGTATAGGCGTCATGAATCCAGTAGAGCCGGCCGTTTTTACCCACTACCAGATAGGGATCGGAATCATACTGCAGAAAGGGGGCTATTGTCCTGTCCCGATCTGTAATGAGGCGATGAAACATGATACGGCTCTTATTGGTGACGTAATGGGTCAGCAGAATATTTATGTCTGAGAAATTAGAGGCATAAACCAGCTGACGAAAAAGGCTGGAAAGCTGAACTCCGCCTCTGCCCTTATAAGAGGTGTAGACATTTTTGTTGCCTTTGGGGTAATCGAACTCCTTGGTTTTGGTGTTGACAATGGCGTATTGGCCGGTTTGTTCACCATAGTAGATTTCCGGGCGTTTAATCGACAGGACCATTGAGCTGGGAGGGATGTTTTTGACAATCAAATCCGGCATGCCGTCCTTGGTGATTTTGTTTACCGGACTCATGACCAGGCCGTAACCGTGGGTGTATTTCAGGTGTATGTTAATCCAGGTGCGGGCGCGGGCGGGGAGCCTTGAAGGAGGTAATTCCCGGGCCGCAAGGGCTACCTCGGTGTATTTATTTTTGAAATGATAGCGGTCAATGTCCACATTTTTAAAATTATAATAAAGCCTGATTTCCTGTAATTGCCTGTATGTCTCGATCAGTGGTCTGGTATCCCAGAGTCTGACATTATGAATAGTAGCCTGATTTTCTTTTATGTTTTCGTAGGTTGTGTTCTGGCGTACTGGAAACGATTTCTCTTTGATTTTGTTCAGGCCAAAGGCCAGACGGGTAAATTTTATGTTATGACGGATGTAAGGGCTTTCTTTACTTAATTCCGTGGGCTTAACTATATATTGTTCAATGATGTTGGGATATAGCCAGGCAAAACCTATGAGAACCACAAAAAAAGCTATAATGGAATAGAGGAGTAAATTCCATTTTTTGATGAAGGGCATTATAAAGGAAAGAACTGCCACCAGCAGAGCCATGGTGAATACCGCCCAGTAGGCAGGAATCCGGGCGTGGACATCGGCATAGGAGGCCCCGTATGCCACACCTGAGCCCGAATACATCAGGCCGTAGAGTTTCAGCCTGAAAATCAGGGCGATACCTAAAAAAAACAGGCCGCCTAAAACCACGAGATGAGAGCGTACTTTCTGGTTTATGTAAAAGCGGTTTTCCTGGACGCCAACAGCTTGATCCATAAAGTAGGAGGCCGCAACCGCTAATAAAACAATCACCACAGACAACAAATACCACTGCTGGATAAAATCATAGAGCGGCAGCTGAAAGACATAGAATCCCAAGTCTTTTGCAAAAATCGGGTCGATTACGCCAAACTTACTGGCATGCAGGAATTGTAAGAAAATTTCCCATGAGCTGGCGGCGTTGGAACCCATGATAAATGAAAAAAACAGGATAATTGCGGCCCATGAATATCTGGCGTATTTATCACAGAAAATGATATCAAAAAGCGTCGTGGGCTGCTCGGGTGAGAGCGTTTTCAAGGAGCGGAGGTGGCCGCTTCTTTTCCTTGAAATGGCAATATTCAGCCAGGCAAAAATTCCAAACAGGAAGAAAAAAACAAAAAAGGACAGGAACTTTGTGGTGAGAGTCGTCGCGAATACCGCGCCGAAACCGATATTCTTGAACCACAGCCAGTCACCGTAATATCCGGCGAAAGGGGAGAAGATCAGCAGAGATACTATAACAAGAGAGGTAAACGCGATAAGTACTGGTTTTAAACTCATGATAAATCCCCTTCTTGATTTTAATTTGTAACACCAAATATCTCAGTGATATAACAAAAAATATTAAGAAGAGACTCTATCACAAACCAGATAGCCCCGCAAGGCTCTGTGACTGTTTACGACTTATCAGCTTTGTATGCTAAAGTGTGGTTTGGGGAGCGCTTACTCAGCTTCCCACCTGTGGTCTGGTCTGGACTATATAAAATTTACCATCCGCGCAGGCGCCTTCAATATCCTGGGGGCATCCGGCCATGGCTTTTTCAGTCTCAATACCAAGCCGGGCAATATCCCGCATTAACTTTGTTCTGAAATCATCCTGCCATAAGAGCGGGCTGTTAATATAGTCGGGTCGTTTTTCCTGGGGCGGCACCAGTAAGACGCTGTCATACAGGCCTGCTCCGGCATAGCCTTCCAGGTCTTCACCGTTGGAATCGGAGCGGATGATGAGGCCGCCGCCCGTCAGAGACAGACTTTTGCCTGGATAAGAGATGATACGTGGTTCAAGATTTTTCTGATCCTTACGGCAGGTAAAGCTTAAGGCACGGCCTGGGTAATTGCCGCTGCAGAGGGTTTCTCCCAGCCCCAGAACCACCTCTGCGTACAGTTCATTTTTGTCAAAGGTAAAGGGATTGGCGGTGTGGATTACAAAGGCGTACTGGGCCGCGATGACCTCCTGGACGAGAACGGCCATTGTGAGTTTATCATGCTCCAGGCCCCATTTTTTGCGGCTCCAGTAGGCCCGCTCATTCCACTTTGAAGCCCAGATCTGTTTTATCCGTGACCAGAGGAGCGGCCAGTCATCCGGCCAGGCCAGGCCCTCATCCGCCATGGCCTGCCGCAGAGATTTGGGCAGCGTCGGCGGGGCGCTGAGCTGGTTAATACATTGCCTTAGTTTAAGGAGATTCCGGGGGGGATTCCGGTCAAGCACCTGTGTCAGCTCGTTATAATTTTTCAGGAGGTGCTTGTTAGCCTTTATGGTCAGCACCCTCTCGCAGCTGCAGAAAGGGATGGCCGCGGAGCGTGGTATATGGATCCAGGCCGGTATTTTCCCTTTGAGCTGCTGGAGCTTGAGGGATTTGCCGCCCACAATCTTACTGGTGAAATTTTTACTTGCCGCGGCGTAGCTGGTAAATTTAACCTGGCGGGCGCAGGCTGCAGGCAGCTTTGCTTTCCGGCTGTTTTCTTTTCGGGACGTGCCGCTTTTCTGCGGCTGGTATTCTACCTCTCCCGATGATTTTATCGTCAGTTCTATGTCTTTGCCCTGGTATGACTTCAGTTTGGTAAAAATTTCATGTTTGTAGCAGGTCGCGAAGAGGATCTTGGCGTTCCTTGAGCGTACCGATACATGGGACAGGATATCTACTTCGGATGGAGTGATAACCGCCGTAACCCCCTCTGGCACTTCTTCTTCACCTTTAATCGTCTCGCTCAAAAGTATAACTGGTTTTTTAAATACCTTCCCCTGAACTGTCGACAAATCGGCAATTTCTACTTTACCTGATACCTCTCTGGAGCTGATTACCTGCCAGTTTCCAAGGTGGGCGGCCGCCCTCAACAGCGGCGCGAGACGGCGGATCAGGGTTGACAGGACATAGGCTGAACTGCCGCGGATCATCTCCTCGGTAAACAGTTCAATGGTCCATTCACTCGCTTGAAACGCCCTGCCAAGATGCTCGGCTTTGGCCTGGAACAGGGTATGGTAATAGTCGACAAAGCCGCCTAAGGCTTCTGTAATGCGGTCGAGTACTGAGCTGACATGGAGTATCCAGTCCCGGTTCGGCCGACTTGATTTCTGCAGCCTCTGCCAATGGTGGAAACAACTGAGCAGGGATTCGTCATTATGGCTGATTATGAGATTATCAAGAACCAGGCTGATCAGGTCAATCAGGTCTTCTTGACTGCATTCAAGCTCAATACGGCGCTCAATTACGAGGCGCAGAAATTCCTCCAGGGCCAGATCCAGATAAAGCAGGTCACGAAGACACCGGGTATCAAGATCGGTGTGCAGGCGGTCAATTAAGCCGTGGCGTAAGCCGGTGAGGGACCGCACCTGATCTCTGAGCTTGATATTCAGATCATCCCGGCCTTTATAGAAGCGCCACAGCCAGTCCCGTAACTGGTCGTTCAGACACCGGCCGGCCGCTTCAGCGGCGCTGAAGAGGTCTGTGGCGGAATAGATGGATTTTAAAAGCTGCAGATATTTTTCAAAATCAGCGATTAAGCCGTCCCTGATATACGGCACAAAATCAGGGGCGGTCACTATGGGCCGTTCAAAAGTCTCCAGACGTTTTTTGCTTATCCCGCCTTTGGCAAGAGTTTTGTAAAATACGTCTAATTGCCCGTTACTGCGCAGAAACGCTAAATATGCCTCGCAGATAACAATATCGTCCGGCGTGGCGTTGTTGTGGAGCTTCTGATGCCATTCCTCCATAAAGTGGCCGGAGACCTCCTTTATCTTGTGGCGATGCATAATCTGGAGAATATCATCACGAATACGCTGCCCCCGGCCGCCTTCTCCGCCCCGGCCGACGGTGGATAAGATAAGGCGGATTATCTCACGGTCAGTCTCGGTGTTGCGGCGGTAGCAGTCTGCCAGTTTCAGGGTAAGGCGCTGCTGGGCATGAGCCAGTTCACGGGGCTGGGTATTATATTTACGCTGCCAGTCAAGCTGTCGAATAGCGGAAAAGCGCAGCCAGACAAAGAGCAGAGCCAGGCCCTGTGAATCAGAGCCGAGACGATCCAGCAAATCATGGCTCAGGTTGAACCTGTGCATCAGGGTCCATGAATTGCCCCCTGTCTCCACCTGAATGATCTGGTCGGCAATCTCGGCAATTTCTGGTGCCGCAAAGGCCGTTTTCTCTGACGGTAGATTCTTTACCGGGATAAAGATATTATGCTCGGGCTTAAACCACTGGCCGCTGTCAAGTTGATGCAGCACGAAAGTAAGGCCTGCCACCGCTTCATCGGCCGGCCATTCAAGCTGCAGCCGGTTAAGGCCGTCTAACGGGATAAAATCACTCTGGGCCGCCTTATCATCGACAATGATTGTGCCCTGGGGGCGGAGATCTTCCGGCGGCAGCAGCCATTCATAACGTGATTTTTTATTTATCCCCCAATGCATGGCCAGGCGGCCAGGGATATCACTGTAGAGTTTAATCTGGTAAGATTCATCGGTCAGAATTACGGCCGTGGCCAGCTCCTTACCGGCAAAATGATATGTTTGTCTGAAAAGAACCTGCCGGTCTTTAAGTTCTTTGCGCAGAACCTCAGCGGCAGAAAATAATGACTCGCCGGCCATGGGTAGTTTTATGTAGTAATTTTTACCGTTATTGTTGTCCCAGCGGTCTTTGTCCGGGAAAAAGAGTACAAAGGAAAGACCTGAAAAGTCACGGGCGGCTGGAAATTTAAGCTGTATTCGGCTGTTTGTTCTGCGGGCGGAAAAGGCCGTCTGGACGGCGGTATGGCTGACGGCATTGGTGTCCGGCGGCCATACTGCCTCAGGCGGCAGCCGCCATGCAGCTTCGGGGCCGTCGGATACCACGCCCCAGTGCAGCAGACATTTTTCCTTGCTGTTGAGTACTATGGTCACCATCAGGCTTCTGGCCGTTTTATGCTTTTTGATCTGTAGATAAAGACCTCCGGCTAATTTTACAGAGTCCGATTTTTCCATGGCAATCCTCTTCAATGTTCGTCTAAGCAGCAGCAAATCGTAAATAGTAGATAACTGTCAATACTAATGTGTAGGCGATAAGAACATAAAACCATTTTCCCGCGAACTTGGGGGTTTTTACGGGAGCTAAATTAAACATCAGTAATATCATCAAAAGTGCGTAAATGATTATTGAGAATACTTTATAATTAATATAACCTTCAAATAAAAACACAAAAGCAAGAATAATAATATTGTTATCTAACGCCAGTCCACTGTAGGTTTTGTTGTCTATCAGGCCGAAAACATTGAAGTAACTTAATCGGATAGCACTAACGGCAATAATAAGAAATGCTCCTGGCAGGAACCATGGATTGAATTTGCCATAACTTAAGAGAAAAACAGCTGGGAATACTCCAAAACTTACAATATCAATCAGCGAATCAAGCTGTCCCCCTATGGCTCGATGGTGATCCGTCCGCCCCTTAATTTGTCGAGCAATAATTCCGTCAGTCCAGTCAAATAAAACTGCCCATAAAACTCCAATTATTGCGATGGGGAAAATGCCCAGAATCGCGTAGTAAATACCAATTACTGCGCACAACAGGCCGGTAAGGGAGCAGATGTTAGGAAGATCCCCGGCGAAATAGAGCATTGTAGGGACATGTGGTTTCGGATTTATCATTATTTATATGCTTATCAGCTTTTTGAGCCCATTACATTTATCAATGCTTCAACTAATTTACAATTCTCTGTTTCTGTACGGCTGGCGATTCGAAAATAACGATCTGAATCAGGTTGTGTTTTGCCGGCGCAGTCCTTTATATACATGTTATGTTCGATAAATAATCTTTTCGTTATTTCCGGGGCGCTTTGCGCGGAATCAGGCAAACGACAGAAAATAAAATTTGCCGCGGGTTTAAAAACAGTCATGCCGTCAATGCCGCAAAGTTTTTTATACAGGCTGTTTCTGTCAGTTCGCACCTGCTTACAGCTTTCAATAAATTCTTGTTTGTAATCTGGCAAAAGCCGTAAAAACTCTTCCGCAAATCCGTTAATATTCCAGATATGTACGCCGTCTCTCATAATTTCAGCAAATTGCGAATTCGCGGTCAGCATATAACCAATCCTGAGTCCGCAGATACCGTAAGCTTTACTCATGCTTTTGAAAATTATGACATTTGGATGTTTTTCGATTTCCTGTTCCATGCTGGTCTGATCAGGATTATCTGCAAAATCTAAAAAAGATTCGTCAATAATCAGCATGCAGTTATTGCTTTCAAGTTTTTTTGCAAGACGAATGAGATCATCTTTGGGAATTAACAAGGATGTCGGGTTGTTAGGCGTTACCACAACAGCTGTATCAGCTTTAACTTTGATCGCTTCCGCGGCAAATTTGTCAATATCCATCTTAAAGGATGGGAATTCAAGCGGGAATTCAACCACTTTATCTGCAGGGGCGGCATTGACATATTCATTAAAAGAAGGCACGGGAACGATTAATTTGTTTGATATCTGACCTGATAGTATTTTTATTAGTTCAGCCGCGCCATTTCCCACTACAATCCTTTCAGCAGGTTGGTTGATGATTTTGCCGATAAGTCCGGCTAAGGCATTTTGCGCCACTGGATAATTAAGAACAAGGTCGTGAATTTGATCTTTAAAATTTGTAAAAACCTCCTCAGGCGGGAAATATAAATTATAAAGGTAGGCATGATCCACAAAATTATATCGATAATAACCACCGTGTTGTCCACAAATGAATTCGTACTTTTCCGCTTGTCTTTTATAATTATTTTGTATCATATGAAATTCTTGTTATTGGGCGCTTAATGACTGTATAATGGAAATAATTTCTCAGCCTTTGTCAGGTCTTCGATAGTGTCTATTTCATACCATGGCTTGCTGTCAAAAGAGACCATATCAAAAGAGAGGCTGCCATCGGCAATCATTTCTGTAAATACAATTTCGTAATAGTCATTTTTTCTGCCGTCTGAAATATGCTGATCTAATCTTTTAACAATACTGCACCACGAACTACACGAAATACTGTAAATATTAACCGTCTTGTATGGGTTTACAGCAAGGTGGGCGTTGTTATCCTTAAAAAATGCTTTAACTTGTTGGGATTTGTCGATTGTAACATATGCCCCATCCATCCACGGCTGCATCTTTGCAACAGCTATTTTATTAGGATACAACATGGGTTTAAGAAGTGATCCATCAAACACAAGATCACTTTCCAGCAGCATGAATGATTCATTGATAATTTTACGTGCCATCCAGAGGGAATAAATATTATTGGTAGTTTTGTATAGCGGACTGAAAACATAGTCGATTGTAATGTTACCTGCTTGAGTTCCCAGAACATCCTTAATACACTTTTCCAGATACCCGGTAACAACTACCAGGCGCTTGAAACCATGCTGACTCAGATTTGCGATTAAGCGTTCAAGCATTGATATGCCGCTGACTGTTGTCAGGCATTTAGGGGCATTCTTCGACAATGGATAAAGGCGGCTGCCTATTCCGGCTGCAAGAAGTAATGCTGTGGTCACAGGTTTTTTATGGAGGACGCTATATGTCAAGTTTATGCCTTTGTTTGTTGTTTGATGGCGCCGTAGTTAACATGCTTGTCATGAAACGAAAAGTCCATCCTGTTGTAATATTTTACAAATTTTATTTGAGGGGGGGGGAGAAGAAGTTTGTACTATAGTCTATTTGTAAAGAAATAGCTGGATTAAGATATAATGATTAAGCTCAGGAACTGGCCGTGGGTTTGTTCATGGAACTTAATTGATGGCTATGAGCTTGAATTTACCAGAGATTTTTCTGTTAATACCAGTCCGCTGAATATAGTTACCTGCGGACGATTAACGTGTGCAGGGTGGTGTTCATGGAGTGCTTACAAGTAAAGAGTGTGATTTATGAAGCGCTTACACCTTAATTGCTGTCAGGCTGTGAGAACAATCAAACTTCTCGGCCCCACCAGGTATCCCGGGTGATAGCTCCCCACCAGAGGCGCTTCTGACTCTGCCTCAAAGATATCATCAGGGGATTTCTGTGAAGTATCAATTACCCGCCGCCATGGCCGGCCGACATCCGGTACCTCAAAATGGCGCCCCTCTTCCGAGGCATTAATCATCACCACAATATTATTATCAGGATCTCTGGAGGCAGCATGGCCTTCCAGCAAGAAAGCCAGCCAGCCGGCATTATCAGACCAGTCTGCTGGAGTATTCTTTTCACTTAACCAGCGGATACCGCCGTTGCCGCCGAAAAAATGTTTCCGCCGCAGACTGTGGTGCCGTTTGCGGAAGGCGATCATCAGCCGGGTAAAACGCAGCATGTCATGGTGCTGATCGGCAAATTCCCAGTTAATCCAGCTTATCTCATTGTCCTGGCAATAGGGATTGTTGTTGCCCTGCTGGGTACGGCGGAATTCGTCTCCTGCCAGAATCATCGGTACTCCCTGGCTCAAGAGCAGGGTGGCTAAGTAATTTTTCATATGCTGAAAGCGTTTATGATTAATCAGCGGATCATCACATGGTCCCTCGTGACCAAAATTCAGCGAATTATTGTTGTTTTCTCCGTCGCGGTTATCCTCACCGTTATCCTCATTATGCTTTTCGTTGTAGGAAACCAGGTCGTTTAAGGTAAAGCCATCATGGGAAGTGATAAAGTTGATACTGTGATATGGACAGCGGCCGGATTTTTTATAGAGATCTTCAGAACCGCAGAGGCGGCTGGCGAGATTACTTACAAAACCTCTGGTATCTTTCCAGAAGAGCCGAACATGGTCACGATAATAGCCGTTCCACTCGGCCCAGCGCCCCCAGGCGGGAAAGGTGCCGACCTGGTATAAACCGGCGGCGTCCCAGGCCTCGGCGATGATTTTGGTATCGGCCAGCACGGGATTTAAGGCAATCTGCTCCAGGAGGGGAGGGTTCTCCAGGACTTCTCCATTGACTCCACGGCCCAGTATAGAGGCCAGATCAAAACGAAAGCCATCGACATGCATCTCCGACACCCAGTATTGCAGACAGCTGATTATCATGTTACGAACCTGGGGATGGTTACAGTTCATGGTGTTGCCGCAGCCGCTGTAATTCCGGTAAGCCCCCTTCTCGTCCAGCATGTAATAGGTACTGTTGTCAATACCGCGGAAGGAAATAGTCGGGCCCTGTTCGTCCCCCTCACCGGTGTGGTTGAAGACCACGTCGAGATAGACCTCGATTCCGGCCCGGTGGAATTCCTTGATCATTTGCCGAAATTCATTAACCTGGCTGCCATCGCTGCCGTTATAGGCATAGCTGGCCTTGGGGGCCCAGAAGGCAATGGGCGAATATCCCCAGAAATTATACAGCCGCTCTCCGGTACGCGGGTGATGCCGCACATGTTCGTTCTCATCGAACTCGAAGACTGGTAAAAGTTCCACCGCTGTTACCCCTAACTTTTTAAGATAGGGGATTTTCTCCGTTAAGCCGAGGTAGGTGCCGGGATGCTTGACTCCGGAAGAAGAATGTACCGTATAACCGCGTACATGCAGTTCATAGATAATGGTCTCGCCGAGGGGCGTAAGGGGCGGCACATCACCCTCCCAGTCATAATCCTCGGTCGTCAGACAGCCAAGCCGGTGGTGAACTATTTTTTCCCCCTCCGGGGTAATCGTGTGGAAAATATCTGATTCGCCCCAGACAGAACCGCCGCTTAAGGCTCTGGCGTACGGATCAAGCAGAATAACATCCGGGTCAAAACGCTGACCATGCTGCGGGTCATAGGCGCCATCGACACGCCAGCCGTATTGAATGTTCGGGGCAAGATTATGAACCAGCAGATGCCAGATGTGGCCGGTACGATTAAGGTGAGAATCAAGTGGTATTTCGAGCTGCGCGCCATCACTGTCCGGTTGGAACAGGATCAGACTGACTGAAGCAGCATGTTGGGAGCAGATCGAAAAATTAATCCCGCTCTTGAGCATAGTGGCGCCAAAGGGCAAAGATTTGCCGCGGGTGACCGTATAGCCATCGACGAGCCGGGTATCTTTAAGTACGGCCATGATTCCCCTCCATCATTCTTTGATATACTCATATATTTTTGTATAATCACTGCCCGGCCGATTCCAGGAATAGTCGCAGCGCATGCCGTTTTCCATTAATTCCCGAAAATGCTGCGGGTAAATATACCACATGCCGATGGCCCGCCGCATGGCGGATTCCAGGCCCTCATTGTTCAGGTCATTAAACACATAGCCGTTTCGTTCGTGATATGGACGATTGGCATAGTTCGCGTCGAAAACCGTACAGGCCAGGCCGCCGGTGTTGCGTACTATGGGAACGGTACCGTATTTTAAGGCAATCAACTGGGTCAGTCCGCAGGGCTCAAAGGCGCTGGGAATAAGCAGCATGTCGGAACCGGCATAGATGAGGTGGGCCAGTTCTTCGTTGTAGGAGATCTCAAGATGGCAGTCCGGGTTATCGTTCAGGTTATGTTTTATTTGTTGAAAATCATGATTTATACACGGATCAGGACTTGAACCAAGCAGGACAAACTGGCAGCCGTGGGCCAGGGAATAGGTGATGGCGTGCCGAATCAGATTGACGCCTTTCTGTTGATCCAGGCGGCTGACCACGGCGACAACGGGTTTCATCTCCTGTCTCAGCAGCAGGCGGTGGCGGAGAGCTTCTTTGTTTTTATATTTATCTTCAAGATGACTTAAGGAGTATTGACGGCTGATATGCGGATCGATTTCCGGATTCCAGACATTATAGTCAATGCCGTTCAGGACACCGCCAAATTTAGCCGCGTGCACATGCAGCGTATTCTGGAGACCATAACCCTGATCCGAATTTTTTATCTCCCAGGCATATCGGGGAGAAACAGTTGTCACAAAATTGGCAAAAACTATGCCGCCCTTCATTAAGTTAAAGGCGCTGTGAACGTGATCATCCTGCAGCTGGTGATAATTAAAATAACGGGCTGGATCAAGGCCGACCTGGCGTAGAATGTCCGGCCCGCACAAGCCCTGATGCATCAGATTATGCAAAGTATAGCAGACCCTTGGATGGGTCATGCCCTGATACTTGTATATATCATAAAGCAGGACGGGAACTAAGCCTGTCTGCCAGTCATGGCAGTGAATAATATCAGGGTGCTTGTTGGCCTTAAGCATAAATTCCAGGGCGGCACGGCTGAAAAAGGCAAAACGTTCAGGGTCATCGTGGTGGCCGTAAAGAATACCGCGATCAAAGAAATTTTTATAAAAATACGGCTTTATAAAAAAACATTTCAGGCCGTTGACAAAACCAAAATAGACATCACAGGGAACCTGCTGGTCATGATAGGGTACCCGGAGGTTACTGTATGTCTTCTGCAGTCCCCAGATCTGATCAAAACGCATACAGTCGTAGAACGGCAGGATAATTTCTACCGCATTGCCTCGAATTTCAAGTTCACGGCTCAGGCCCTGAACTACGTCGGCCAGCCCGCCAACCTTGGCGACAGGGGCACATTCGGAAGTTACCATTATGATATACATGCTGTCAGCCCTTCATTGTCATAGTTTATGAAGTATCTGCCGCGTCTTTTCAGCTAAAGGCGCGATAGTTCAGGTGCGGGAAGATATTGTTCCGGTATTCTATCATCGACAGCCAGTTCTCGTCTATTGATTGTTTGTCGATTTCTCTTTCAAGGCGGTGTAAGTGGCTGAGGTGGGTATTGAGCCTGCGGGCCGCGTAATCCGGCATTGTACCGGAATTTATCATAAAGGCCCAGTCGCTTGCCTGGGCAAGAAGCAGTTCCCGGGCGGCCTGATTTAGCGCTCTCAAGGTCAGGCCGTCAGCCTGAGGGTGGTTGCGAGCCAGCCCCTCCATTACTTTGGCACCATGGTGCAGGTGAGGGTAAATCCAGTCGTTACGGTCATTAAGCCAGGTCTCGTGTGAGCCGTTGTGGCCCCAGCTCGAAGCGGATGCCGCGGCGGTCTGCCGTTCGGGATATTCTTCTAAATATTCTGACAAGGTGACAAGTTTGATTTTATCGGATTGTCTGACCTGTCTGATAAGGGAATCGAGCCATATCGGCCCTTCAAACCACCAGTGACCAAAGAGCTCGGCATCATAGGGAGCCACGATTATTGGCGGCCGGTTCATGACGGTATTTAAGTATTCAATCTGTTTGAGGCGGGCGGCTATAAAATGCGCCGCATGCCGGGCGGCTTTCCGGTTCGCGGCTTCCGGTATATAAACTTCTTTTTGATTCGTATTGCCGGTGATCCGGTAATATTTAAAACCGGTATCCGTGCGGACGCCGTCACGATGGATGTATGGCCGGATATACTCATAATCAAGATCATAGGCGATATCACGGTAAAATTCCCGGTAATCATAATCACCCGGATAGCCGCCTTCTGAGCTCCACACCTGCTGTGATGCTTCGGGATCCCGGCCAAAGGCCGCAGTCCCGGCCGGGCAGGAAATGGGGGCGAATACGCCGTATCTGGGCCGGGGCCGGGATCGTGTCAGTCCGTGGGTTTCTATAACAGTATAGTCTATGGCTTGTCCGGCAAGTAATTCATCAATTTCCGAGCAGTAGCCGCACTCCGGCAGCCAGAAACCCTTGGGGGCGCGGTCGAAAAGCTGTTGATAGTATTCAGTGCCAATCTGGATCTGGGCGCGAACGGTGGATGAATTAGCGGCCAGCAGCGGCAGGTAGCCGTGGGTGGCCGCTGAGGCGATAATCTCAATCCGGCCGAGATCCTGTAATTTCTTAAAGGCCTGTATCAGGTTTTTGTCATAACGGTTCAGGAAGGCATTATGCGTTTTCATTAAATGCCGCTGATAAAAGAGCGCTAAGGCGTGAAATTTTGGTTGTGTTCTGGTTCTGCTTATCTCCTGCCGGGATAATTGGATTAAGCTTTCAAGCCGCTTTAAATAGCGTGACTTCAGTAATGAATCTCCTAACATCGCGGCCAGGGGCGGCGAAATCGACATGGTCAGCCGGAAATCTATTTTGTCTTCTATGAGCTTGTCGAACAACAGGAGAAGCGGGATGTATGTCTCGGTGACAGCCTCAAAAAGCCAGCGTTCTTCAAGGGCATCGTCATATTCAAGATGTCTTACATAAGGAAGGTGGGCGTGAAGAACCAGGGCCAGATATCCCCGGTCATGCTGTCTGGTTCCCCCGTTGTATATGGTATTGTTCATCTGGATGAGATGCCGGAAATAAACCTTATTTCATTAAACTCAGTCAGGTCGTCACTATGCCTGTGATGAGATGTTCTCCGCGGTGGATTTTCATGGCGGCTGGAATAATCAAGAGGGCTGAAAAAGGGCTCTGGCTCCAATGGTAAAAATGAGAGTCCGGGTGGAGGATTGTTGATGATTTCGATGGCATTGATATACTTGTCGATGGTCACTCCGTTAATCTGTATCCTGTTCCCTGAAGGTGGTACGGCCAGGTTTAATTCTTCGGTTTTGACCTCTGTGGCCGCGATATGATCGCCGGGGGTCTGCCGCTCAGGGACAGCCGTTTCCGGTGTTCCGGGAGCGTTGTCTGCCGATTTATCGTCGGGGTAGAGTTCTGCCGCCGCCGTATCGCGGGGGGCTTCGGCCGAGTTTGAGCGGGCCAGGGAGAAAAAACGACCTGCCGTGTTTTTAAATCCCAGTTCAGCGGAATATACCCTGCCGGCCTCCGGCAGGGTGATATAGCTTTTTTTATCATCTATGTTGATCTTAATTTCAAACGAAGTGCGGGGTATAGTGGTATAAGAAAGATTTGTGGTAATATCATGGAGCCTGATAACCGGCCTCCCTCCCCTTTGCTTCATCCGGCTCAGGTCGTCGGCGCCGAATTCCCAGATTATATGAGCAGAATATGGATCAACAGCCATTAAAAAAATACTGGTTTCGCCATATGAAGCAGGCAAAGAGTGGAGCTCCTGGCTGAATGCCATGTTGATTTCAGGCATATTGAAATGTGATTGAGTGACCATGTTTTCATCATTCATGGTTCGATTACCTCACACCGTGTTATGTGCGCATAAAAATCTTTGAACCTCTGTAAGTCGCGCCGGATATCCGTAACTGTACTAAAAGTGGTGGTGAATAGAATGCGGAGAAGCCGATGCCCCGGTTCATTGTCTTTTTTAGAGAGTTTTGAGCCGGATTAAAAAAATATACTACAAAGCAACTTGTAAAAATACAAGTTATATTCAATGCGGTTTGCTTAGAGCTCTGCAGCAGGGCGTCCCTGAAACGCTCGCATGCGATCTTTGTCGTACCGCTACATTCCGAGATGTTATAAAGTCAGCGGTACGACCTGATCGTATGCGAGAGTGTGGTTTGTGAGGCGCTTACGGGGTTAACTGTCTATTTCCTGGCGTAACCATTCTTCAATCTGGGAGCTGGTCGGCAGGCGGCCGGTTGATTTAAGCCGCCCGTTTATAATTAGGGCCGGGGTCTGCATAACCCCGTAGCGTCCGATTTCATCCAAATCGTGAACCTGGAAAATATCCGCGGCTATCCGCAGGCGGTTCATGATCTCAATAATCAGTTTCTGGAGATTATTGCAGCTCACGCAGCCGGGGCCTAATATCCTGATGGTCAGGGTATTTTTGTTGTCGTTTGTTGGGGCGCCGACCTTTAGCCGGTCATACTCCCGCGCCAGGGCCTGCCGGTATTTATCCGCCATTCCGGCAGGTATATAATTATGGGCGGCCACGGTCCGGAACAGTTCGTCAATGGCTGTTTCCCGGCTCGGATTTTTCTGCATGAGCCGGTTGAGAGCCACATCAAGGCCCACCAGGCCAATGACGGCTTTGCCGATTTTTAACTGGCGCTGCTGGGGGGCGTCATCTATTTCAGCCATGCCGCTATCTCATCTTTGCCCGGCAGGCGGCCGACACATTTAACCTCACCGTCAATGGTAAGGGCGGGGGTGGAAAGAACTCCGGCCATGGCCATTTCCTGGAAATCCGTGACCTTACTGACCCTGGCTGTAACTCCGCTTTCGGCTACGACCTCATTGACCAGGGCGGTTAGCTTATCACAATTGGGGCAGCCGGGGCCCATTATTTTAATTTCCATAATTTCCATAATGTTCTTCCTGTCTGATTTTGTTATAAAATTGCGTTAAAGAGATAACCCACTAACAATATGCCGCAGCCCACTACCCCTATAAAGGCGGCAATGAGGCGGGGTTTAAGAACTTTACGCAGAATTACCATCTCCGGCATGGAGAGGGCGATGACACTCATCATAAAGGCCAGTACCGTGCCCAGGGCTGCTCCCTTTTCTAACAGGGCCTGGACGATGGGGACAATGGCCACGGCGTTGGAATACATGGGGATACCTATGACCACTGCCGCCGGTACCGACCACCAGGCCGCCTTACCCATGAGAGCGGCCATGAAGTTCTGCGGGACAAAGCCGTGTATTCCAGCCCCCACGGCGATTCCGGCTAACATATAGGGCCAGACCTTGCCTACTATGTCTCGCACTGCTTCGCCGCCCATGCGGAGCCGATCCGGCCAGCCCAGGTTATCATCGGGCACAGACTCGGCATCGTTTCTGATCTGTAATACCCAGTCTTCTATATGAGGCTCAAGGTGGAGACGGCCCATGGTCCAGCCAGCGATAATGGCTATCAGTAATCCGGTGCCAAGGTAGAGTGCCGCTACCTTCCAGCCCAGAAGGCCGTAAAGGAGAACCAGGGCAATTTCATTGACCATGGGGGCCGAGATGAGGAAGGAAAAGGTTACTCCAAGGGGTACACCAGCGGTTACAAAACCGATGAACAGCGGTACCGCCGAGCAGGAACAGAATGGGGTGACAATGCCTAACATGGCCGCCAGAACATTACCGATGCTCTCCCGGCGGCCGGCCAGAATGCGGCGGGTTTTTTCTGGGGTAAAAAAACTGCGGATTATGCCAACCCCAAAGACTACGAGAATGAGAAGCATCAGAACCTTGGGGCTTTCGTAGAGAAAGAACTCCAGAGCTGAGCCGCCATGGCTGCCTTTCGCCAGCGGCAGAAGGCCATAGGTGAGAAAGCGGGCCAGGGGCAGAAGCTGTTGGTAGATGATGAACCAGAGGAGCAGGCCGCCGAGGAGGGCGCTGATGGTTTTGATTATGCCGGGTGCCTGGCGGGTATTTGTCTTTTTGTTATCAGCCGCGCAGGCGCATTTCGCCGGTTCCATGATTATTTCTCCTGGTAGATGTCTTCCCGGTTGGTGTCGCGGGCCTGGCGGAGATTGTCGATTACCTGCGGATTGTCGTTAAACCATTGGGGCAGGAGTTTGAGCATGGTGGCGGCGTATTGGCAGTCTACGTTCCGGGCAAGGCTGTAGTTTACCCAGACCTTGTCCTTATGTCTCTCGACCAGTCCGGCATCTTCCATAAGTTTTAAATGTTTGGATATGGTGGGCTGGGCCAGGTTGAGTACGGCCTGGATTTCGCATACGCACATCTCTTTCTGCTCCAGCATCTTCAATATTCTGATCCGGCCCGGATCAGACAGGGCCTTCATGACCCGGATAAAATTTTTCATCTCACCTCCTGTTTCGCAATATTTTATATTACTATATGGCGATATTGTCTTATTGTC
The DNA here is from genome assembly GCA_048820955.1 of Desulfobacterota bacterium M19. Lineage (GTDB taxonomy): Bacteria > Desulfobacterota > Desulfobulbia > Desulfobulbales > VMSU01 > JAADIV01. The sequence continues at coordinate 32,296 of JBMERE010000007.1, forward strand.
AAGGAGAAAGGGGTGTGGGGGGGGTGATAACTATACTTATTCGTTATGTTGTGGTGCTAAGCAAACCTGTTTCTGATGATTACCTCATCTAACTCTAACTGACCTGGCCGTGGCCACGCCTGCTTTGTACCCTTGCCAATTGCAACAAACATTGCAATCACATGGTCGTCAGGAAGATGAATAAGTTCAGCAACTCTTTCAAAATCGAAACCATCCATTGGGCATGAGTCATACCCCATTGATTTTGCGGTAAGCATTAATGTTTGCGCAGCTATACCACAAGATCTCATTGCTTCATCTCTCTGAACCTGATCTTTGCCTCGATAGTAATCGTCGATAGCTGGAACCATAAATTCCTGGACTTCTTTTGGGGCATTAACCCAGTATCGGTTAGGCTGCTTTTCCCATGACTTCAGGTCGGCACATAGAATGATAAATAACGACGAATCTGTTACCTGTGCCTGGCCCCAAGCTGCCTCCCTGATTTGTGTTCTCAGCTTTTGGTCGGTGACCACAACATAGCGCCAATTTTGAATATTAAATGCCGTAGGCGAAAGTATGGCCAAAGACAGAAACTCATTTATCTCTTCTTCGGTCATCCTATGGCTTGCATCAAAATGCTTAACAGCTCGACGTGAACGTATTGCATCTACTGTCTTCATGCTATTTCTCCTTATTCTGTTTTAAATATTACTCAAGTTTCGGAGTTGTTTCTAATCAATAGAAAAACACATTAACTATCTAAAATAATTACATATTAATGTGAAAAGCCTTTCGCTTTCTGATATATTGGATTTTGTGAAAAGTTCAATAAAATCAAAAAGGAAAGGCTCAAATGAATTATACCAAATATTACCGGGATCAACAAGAGTAAGCGCCAATTTTATGATGCTCCCCCGCAGGAACAAGGTCTGATGTATCTGAAAAACTTGATATCTGGACGACAAAACAGTTCTTCACGCAAGGATGTGATTATCTATACAGCTAACGGCTTCAGGACAGGGCTTGAGTGATGGTTAAGAGAAGGTCGTTGATGAGATAGGGCTTGGTTATGGCCGCGCAGAAGCCGTAGGAGTGGAAGTCGGTCATCACCGGGTCATTGGAATAGCCGCTGGAGGCTATAATCCTGGCTTGCGGATCAAGGGCGAGGATCCTGGTTACTGCCTCCTTACCGCCCATGCCGCCTGGAATAGTGAGATCCATGATTATGGCACTGACCGTTTTCCGGGCCTTCTGATGTTGTTGATAAATCTTGATGGCCTCTACCCCGTCTTTGGCGGTGATAACCTCAAAGCCGTTGGTCTCCAGCATCATTTTGGCAATATCACGGATCATTTTTTCATCATCCATTATCATAATCAGTTCACCGGCGGCCGGTTTGATGGGGGAATGCGTTATACTGGGAAGATTATGACTCGTTTCCCCGGTTGTGACAGGCAGATAAATGGTAAAAACAGTACCGCTCTTATTGGAGTCAGCCTTAATAAAACCGCCGTGTTTGCTGATTATGGAGTGGGAAATGGCCAGGCCCAGGCCGCTGCCCTTTTCTTTAGTGGTGAAATAAGGATCAAAAATCTGTTCAATGATGCCGGCCGGGATGCCAGGGCCGTCATCGTTGATCGTGGTTTTGATATACTTACCCTCCGGGTTGAGGACGGGGAACATCTCCGCCGCCGGGGTGCTGATATTTTCACTTTTGATTTTTATCCGGCCCCCGGCGTTCATGGCCTGACGGGCGTTAATTATCAGATTCTGAATAACCTGACTCATCTGGCCGGGATCAAGATCAACGAGCCAGAGATCATCTGGAATATCATAATGGCATTGCACCGAGCTGCCATGCAGGACAAAATCGGCTGTTTCCCGGATAATTTGGCCCAGATTGGCCGTCTTTTTGACCGGATTACCGCCTTTGGCGAAGGTCAGCAGTTGCTGAGTAAGACTTTTTGCCCTCCTGGAGGCTTTATCCGCCGCCTCCAGGAGAGTATAAACCTTGTCTTCGGGGTTCATGAGGTGCTGGGCCAGATTAAGGTTACCCATAATAGCAGTTAGTATGTTGTTGAAATCATGGGCAATACCTCCGGCCAGAACCCCAACCGATTCAAGTTTCTGGGCCTTGTTTAATTCTTCATTAAGCCGTTTGGTCTCGGTAACATCCCGGAAGACCAGGACTACCCCGATGATTCGGCTTTTACGATCGCGGATAGGGGCGCCGCTGTCGGCAATGCTGCGTTCCATGCCGTTTCTGTCAATGAGGGTGGTGTGGTTGGCGAGAGCAACAATCTGGCCGTGTTTCAGTACCTTGGGTACCGGATTTTCTCGAGGGGTTCTGGTTAATTCGTCAATAATATTGAATACTTCTTCTATGGGATGTCCGGCGGCTTCTTCTTGAGTCCAGCCGGTAAGCTGTTCACTTATACGGTTAAGGAGGATAATCCGGCCTTCAATATCAGTAGTAATAACTCCGTCACCAATACTGCGCAGTGTAACGGCGAGACGCTCTCTCTCGGTCTCCAGAGCCTTTTGAATTGCCTGACGTTCCGTAACCTCGTTCTCCAGGGAAAAATTGGTCTCTTCAAGTTCGGCGGTACGCAGGGCTACCATCTCTTCAAGATTGTTTTTGTAATCCTCAAGTTTGATATGAATGATCTTAACCCGCTGATAGTAGAGACTGAAGGCGAAGATGATAAAAAAAGTGGCAGTATTTATGGCTCCGCTGAAGGGCGACAGTATGTGCCAGATATGCTCGCGGCCGCTCAGGATGAGAATTTGTTTTATAAGGTGGCCGCAGGAACGGGAGACGGCAAAGACGACAATAGCGAGGGTGAAGAGCAGAATGTAGTGGCGGAAGATATCGTCGCGGCGCACCCTATACCATCCCCAGGCCTGTTGCAGACAGCCTATGGCCAGTAACAGAGCTAAAACAGAACCGATACTGTCAATAATTTCCACCGGAGCCCAGGGAACGATCATGACTGCCGCCGCCATTTTTTCAGGGCCAGAAAGAGGAAATACAGAGCTGGTAAAAGAAGAAGATGATCTAAGCGGGAGAGGTAGAACAGCATATCGGCGCTGGAGTGTATGGTAAAGGCTATATGATGGCCGGCATGGTTTTGAAACTGGCTGGGGAGGATATATTCGGCCAGCCAGTGGCCGCTGAAGGTCAGCAGGTTCCAAAGCAGGATGAAGATAAGAAAGGTCGTGAATTGCGGCCAGCCAGAGGCGGAAGAGCGTTCGCGCCAGGTACTGATTAAAAGATAGGCCATGCCGGCTATAAAGAGCAGATGCCCTGTCTGGTGAGCCACCAGGCCCTCGGTGCCGCCATGATGCTGTACCGCGAGGGCAGGAACAGCTTGAAGAATGACAAGGCAGAGAGTGGTTAAGGCGGATATTTTCTTCATGAGATTAATCGTGAAAATATTTGCTGATTACCTGCTTTATGGCTCAAATGCTGCAAGTCGAAGTTATATATTTAAGAAGTATAAACTAATGAAGAGCGCGTTGTCAAATTAATCGGGAAATTAGTGTGATAAAAGAGGATAATTAGCTGTAATATCAATCTGTTGGTTGATGGTTTGTTGAGATTTTTGCAGGAGTCAGCAATAACAGGCACAGGGCGGAGGCGGCCAGCGCTGCTCCGATGAAGAAGGCGTTTTCGGCCCCGAGTCTGGCCCAGAATACTCCGAAAAGCAGACTGGCTGGCAGGGTGGCTAATCCTACCACGCCGTGATACCATCCGTAGGCCCGTCCGCGGCTCTGAGACGGGGTGAAGTCTGCCACCAGAGCTCGTTCTGCTCCTTCTGTCAATCCGTAATAGAGGCCGTAGAGGAGCAGGAGGCCACACAGGGCTTCAAGATGAGTGGTCATGGGTATGGTGGTGTAGACAATAAGATAAACAAGCCAGCCGCTCATAATTGCCGCCCGGCGTCCCAGGCGGTCGGCCAGCCAGCCTCCCGGCATGCTGCAGATGATTTTGGCGATATGTAATAATATCCAGAGGGTGATTATCCATCCCAGGCCTAGGCCGAATCTGGTTTGAGCGTAGAAGATAATGAATAAGTCGGAACTGTTACCCAGGGTGAAGATGACCACTGCCAGCAGAAAGAGGAAAAAACGCGGCGGCAGTCTGCCGGAGAAGGTTAATTGGGACGCAGAGGCCTGTGGAGCGGAGAGTGGAGTGGATTTTTCTTTGACCAGCCGCCATAGAAAGATAGTGGCGGCCAGGCCCGGGAGGGCGGCCAGGGCGAATAACCAGCGTAGAGCGTGCATCTCCCGCGGCCCGGCCTGGACAATGCCCTGTTGCCAGAGCAGGGTTTTGCCCAGTACAAGGTATAAAAACGCGGCGGCCAGCAGAGGGCCGCCAACCGCGCCGCCATGATCCATCAGGCGGTGAAAGCTGAAAGCCCGCCCTCTGATATCGGCGGTTATTGATTCGCTGAGCAGGGCGTCTCGGGGAGCGGTACGGATGCCTTTGCCGATTCGATCACCTAAGCGGAGGGCCGCTACCTGCCAGCCGGCCGCAGCCAGGGCGGTGAGCGGCCGGATAATATTTGATATTATGTATCCGGCCAAAGCCAGAGGTTTACGGCGGCGCAGGCGGTCGCTGAGACGGCCGGAATATAATTTAAGGAGGCTGGCTGTACTCTCGGAGATACCTTCCATGAGGCCGATATAGACCGCAACCATGGCCGATGTCATGAACCCGCTGAAAAAAACCGGTAGCAGCGGGTAAATCATTTCGCTGGAAAGATCATTACAGAAACTTACCAGACCAAAGGCCAATACATTGCCCCCTGCAATATTGCGCCACTGTTCCTTTCCCGCCCTGTTCATCGGCCGGTTCTCCCTTGTTCTTCTAATGTACTGTGGTACGAAAAAGACCCGCCTTCCCTGATATGAAAAGGCGGGTCTTGTTATTTTGTGGTGGAGCTGGGCGGGATCGAACCGCCGGCCTATACGTTGCGAACGTATCGCTCTCCCAACTGAGCTACAGCCCCGTAAACGTGTGATTAATATCGCAGAGCGCGGAAAATATCAAGTTCTTTGTCAGGCAGAGGACAGTGGACAGAGGGCGGAATCGGCTGTTGTCTGTCCGGCAGCGGCTTATTCTTGTGCTGTTACAGGTTGCCGGTTTTGTTCAGTAAAATTACCGCTGCTTTATACGAAATGAATATAATGGCTGCCCAGGAAGTCAGTAATATGATATTCATATAATTTTCCTTGTTGATAATTTTTTCATGAGCCTTATGCCCTGTCTCCTGAATCAGTATAAATCGTCGTAGATCATTTCATCGGCGCTCAATTTTCTGCTGTCCATGGCATTCCAGACATGGCCGATGTAGGCTAAGACAAAGGGGATCAGCAGAGCCACATAGGTCATAATTGTCAGGGTGTAATGGCTGCTGGAGGCGTTATAAATGGTCAGGCTGGATTGGAGATCGACCTTTGACGGGTAGAAGGCGGTGTTATTATAGCCGGCAGTGAAGAATACTGCCAGTCCCACCAGGATGGTACCGGGGCCGGCCATCCAGATGGCCGCTCTGCCCGTTGAGCGGGCCGCGTATATTACCCCGGTGATAACTAACAATAGACCGGCCAGCAGGAGAACAAGGGTAAGAGGGCTGGCCAGCAGGTTACTGAGATATTTACCCGGCACCATGGATACTATCCCGGCCGCGTTGACCCCGAAGCCCTTCATGGTGACGAGACGTATCAGAAAGTAGAGCAGAAAGGGCAGGGAGATAATGAAATTACTCAGGGCGGCCCGGCGCAGGCGGCCTTCGAATTTACTCAGGCCTTTGAAGTCAATATTGTTAATCAGATACATGGCGCCCAGGACTCTGGCGTTAAAGACCAGGAAGATACCAAGGGCCAGATTAAAGAGACTGAAGGCCGCTTCGAGACCACGCAGCGGATTGGCCCAGGTCACGAAATTATACTCGTTAAGACGGAAGTCGGCACCGGTGAAGAAGGTACCCACTGCCGCTCCGATGAGTAATATGCCCAGGGAACCGTTAATAAAGAGAAATAATTCATAGATTCCTCGACCTAACAGATTATTAGGTTTGGAGCGGTATTCGTAGCTCACCGCCTGCACCACAAAGGTGAAAAGAATCAGCATCCATACCCAGTAGGCGCCGCCGAAACTGGTGGCGTAGAATTTTGGGAAGGCGGCAAAGAGGGCGCCGCCAAAGAGAACCAGGGTGGTGAAGGTTATCTCCCATTTCCGGCCCAGGGAGTTAATGATCAGGCTTTTTTCGGTATCGTCTTTGGCGCATTGCCAGAGCAGGGTCTGGCCACCCTGGACAAAGGTTAAAAAGAGAAAAAGGGCTCCGAGAAGTGAGCAGATAAGCCACCAGATCTGTTGCAGAGTTGTGGTATCAAGATTGCCAATCATCTTATTTGTCCTCCGGGCCGATTTTTATCTGTTTACTCATTATCCCCAGGTCGGCGATCAGGAGCAGGGTAAAGAGAATCAGGAACATGAAAAAGCTGGTCTGCACCGTGCCGGTGGTCAGGTTGGTGCGGGCCACGGTAACCGGCAGCAATCCCTGAATAGCCCATGGCTGGCGTCCGGCCTCCGCTACTACCCAGCCGGACTGAGAGGCAAGAATGCTCAAGACAAACATGATAGTGCCGGGGAACAGGAGCCAGCGCTGTTTGTCTATATTACCCCTGAGGCTGAAGAAGAGATAGGCCAGGAAAACGGCCACAAATATACTGCCTAATACCACCATGAAATGAAAGCTGTAGAATGATATAGCCACATTCGGCACCGCCTCTTCGGGACTGCTTAGATAACCGTAGCCGAGGTATTTTTTATGGCGGTTAAACTGGGTCAGGGCCGCGGCCGCCGCTGTCTCGTTGTGGGCGGCGCGCGCCTTTTTGTAGGCCGCCAGTCCCTTGACGGCCAGGCGTCCCCGGCTCATTTTGTCGGCGGTGGACATGATGCCCTGACCGGGGTTGCCATAAACCAGATCTCTGATGCCGGGTACGAAACTTCCTGGTACCCGGTTGGCAAGGAGGGACAGGAGACCGGGGATTCTAACTTCAAAGTCAAAGGCCTTGTTATTGTCACCAACTTTTTTGTTTAAATTGATGATCCCCGCCGCCACCAGTCCGGCGTTGTTCTGACCTTGATATAGTCCTTCAAAGGCGGCCAGCTTCATGGGCTGATATCTGGCAGCCTCAAAGGCGGCCTCGTCACCGGTAAAGCCCATTAACATAGAGGCCAGCAGGCCGAAAACCGCCGCCACGATGATACTGCGGCGGGCCATTTTTATGTGACGCTTCTGAAGGAGAAAATAAGATGATATGGAAATAACAAAAAGGGAGCCAACCATAAAACTGGTGCTGGTGGTATGGGTAAATTTGGAGACCGCGATGGGAGAGAGGATTATATCCCAGAAATTATGCATCTCAAAACGAGCTGTATCGGGATTGAAGGCCATACCCACGGGATGCTGCATCCAGGCGTTGGCCACCAGAATCCACATGGCTGACAGGCTGGAACCAATGGCCACCAGCCAGGTGGAGAGGAGATGAAAACGCTTGGAAACCCGATCCCAGCCAAAGAACATGACGGCGAAGAAGGTAGCTTCCATGAAAAAGGCCAGTATGCCCTCAATGGCCAGCGGCGCTCCGAATATATCGCCCACCATCCAGGAGTAATTAGCCCAGTTGGTACCGAATTGAAACTCCAGAATAATACCGGTGGCAACGCCGATAGCAAAGTTGATGCCGAAGAGTTTCATCCAGAACTTTGTGAGACGCTGCCATTCCGGGTTGCCGGTTTTGACATAAATTGATTCGTAGAAGGCGCAGAGCCATGAAAGCCCCAGGGTTAAGGGGACAAAAATCCAGTGATACAGGGCGGTAAGGGCAAATTGTGCCCTGGCCCAGTTCACCATGTTTAAATCAAGATTTGCAATCATCTGTCAGCCTCCAGATTTAAGGTTTTTATTTTTACATTGGCGGGCCGGCTCATCTCACTGAGGACATAAGCGGCTCGTTGTCTGTCGTTATGAAATGTGGTGTGCAGGAAGTCGGGGAAAAAGAAAACTTTTATTACCCCAAAGATGATGAGTACCTTGATAATAATGATCTTCCACAGGCTTTTGCCCACGGTCATCCGCCGGAAGCCGTCAAGGTAGAAAGAAAAAATATTTTTTAAATGATTTTGGGATTTCATTTTAACATTCTATTTTTCTCTTTTTGATTGTAAAAATATTTTTGAATTTCCGTAGTTCTGGACACATCTCTTGAATATTATTTACCAAAAAAAGTATAAAGTCAAATGAAAAAATAATAATTATTATCAAAAAATAGACGGGAGTAAACGCTGGATTGTGAAGATAATTTAATGTAATTTTGATGATGCTGTAAAAAGATGGCGCTCAATAAACCACACTCTCGCACAGTATTCACCAGCCGCCTATATCGCTGAACCTTCGGGCAATATCAGATCGTAATTTCCCAGTATGGGAGACGGGTACCCCGCAATTATCAAAAACATCCTGCCAGACGGATATTTTTTGCAATACATCCCGCAACAACTGCCTGCTTTTCTGACACGAAAGGCCAAAGGCGCTGCCTTCCCGAATAATATCATCGGCGCTTATCCGTGAATGCCTGCCGTTTACCTGAATAATTTGCTCAGTCTGATAAATGTTGGGTACAATATCATAGGACGGAGATAGTCTCCAGCCCTCTTCCGTGTGAATCATGGCAAAATTCTGTAAATGATCGTCGCAGTTTCTCAACAAAATATTTACCACCATCTGCCGAAACAAAAGGTGCAGATCCTGCTGTGGATTATTTGAATGAAGGCGAATAATTGCCGCCATATCCGAATAATGAGCCGAGTAATGATCTTCAATATTCAGCAGAGTCTGGAAACTGATAATGGCATTGCGTCCTGTTTCATGCGCCACGTCAAAACGCTTGATTAATAAAACATCCCTGCCGCCGACCTTAATCCGCTGCAGTTCAGGGATATTCAACCCGGCCATACCCGCCAGTCTCATGCCGGCCTCTTCCAATGACACAAACAGTTCCGGATGTATATCCTTCCGGCTGGCGAACTTTGCCAGCCAGCTTTTATTGTCCTTACGAGTAAGCACCTTGGGGCGAGCTCCACCGGCAGAACTTCCACACGCCAGCAGATGCCGCAGCTCCGCTGTTGCGGTATCCACCGAATCTTCAAGTTTTCCGGCTTCATCAATCGCCTTGGCAATATTCTGAAAAGGGATACTGCCGTCATCACAACAACATTTGCCCTCCTGCTCACTGAACAGAAAACGCCCCAGTCCCCTGTTCCGCAAGACACAAAGCAGATGGGCAGGCGCAAAACGACTCTTGTCGAGGCCCCCTTTTCTGGCCAGAATATGCCGTCCCCAGGCATCCGGCAGGGAATCATCGAACACCATATGGATTCCGGTATCGTGATTTTTAGCGGCAAAGGTTTCGTCCCGCAAAGGTAAATGAACCGGATCAACGGCATAGGCGCGGGGATTTTTCAGATACGCCGGGGCATACCTGAAAAATCCTTCATAGCGCCCGTAGCTGTCAAGATTACGGGATAGAATACGACCCACCCTGACAATTTGACCGTCGGGAAATACCGCGCTTACATAGAGATTGACCGTCGATTTCATTTTTTACTGTGTCGAACCCTTTTTTTAAGCAGATCAGTGGTTTCCCTCTGCTCCAAATCATATTGTTCAAAAGGGTCTTCCCTGATATGAAGAACCTCCTGCCAGGTGTCAAATACCCCCAATATTTCACAAATATTGAGCCACCTCGTCAGCGAGACAGAGAGCCCGCCCTGTTCCATCCGTCCAATAACCTTGGCGGAGACCCCCGCCATAACCGCAAGTTCTTTTTGAGTCTTATTCCTGCGGATTCGGGCCTTGCGAAGACGCAGCCCCAGTTCTCTGCTAAATTCTTCTACCTGTAAACTTGTTTTCATACGAGGTACTATATGGGGTTTTATGTCGCAAATCAAGGTTTAAAAAGACAAATACTTCCTTTTATGGTGAGGGTAGGCCCCGAACTACGCAAATAGACAACTGCGGAATACAATCGAGATTCTTTTAGGCAAGGTATGTTTTGTCTCTACAGGGGGCAGTAATGTGACGGCTATAAGTCAATAAAACAACAACGTCCCCTGTCTTTTTTGTTTTTATCCGCATAACGATTGATGTTTAACGTGAGGCGTTATATAATATTCTACATGATAAAGAATTTCAAATGTAAGCACACGCAAGCCTTATACGAGGGGAAAAGTCCTAAGCAATTCAGATCTTTTCAGGCGCAGGCAGAACGTAAATTGCAAATGCTTGACAGTGCAGCGGAACTCTTTGATTTAAAATCTCCTGCCGGAAATAAACTTGAAAAATTAGGCGGTAACAGACAAGACCAGTACAGTATAAGAATCAACAAACAATGGCGTTTATGTTTTGTATGGTCTGACGAACCTATCAATGTAGAAATTACCGATTACCATTAGGAGGAACAAATCATGAATAATATGCGACCAATCCACCCTGGAGAAATTATCAAAGAAGAGTATCTTAAACCATTAGAAATGAGTGTTAATGCTCTATCTTTAGCCCTGCATGTACCAGCATCCAGAATTAATGATGTGGTTAGGCAAAAACGGGGTGTTAGCATTGATACTGCTTGCAGATTGGCGCGATACTTCAACACCACTGCCCAGTTCTGGCTGAATCTGCAAATCAGTTATGATCTTAAAATTGCCAGACAAAGTATGGCAAAAATAGAGGCTGAAATTGCCCCCTTGCAAACGGCTGCCGCTTGATTCCAACTGTTAGCTTTCAGCGCAGTATCAAGTAGTTATATGCCTGGCAAGCCAGAGGATAATACTGCCGGCAGGTATGGTAAATGCAATGAGTACGGACAGGCACCCACCGTTTTTTTTATTTTTGTCTTTCTGGGACAATTCATCGTATATTATATAGTCAAGTGCATCATCTTTATCAAAAATATTATCATCTTCCATGATTTTTGTTTTCCCGAATGCTAATTTTAGCAGGCACAATGCATATTCCATACTTGAACAGTAGACATGTAAAAATTGTTCAAGACTACGCTTATTGACGGTCTTTGTAGCAAGAGCTTCGTAAGCCCCCGGATATACAGGGGTATTATCGGATGCCTCGATCACGCACAACCGGGGGGCATGGGCTGCTTGTCTTTATACCGTCAAATTACGGATGACAAGAAGCCTGATGTCGGTCATGTCTTCAATGGCGTAGCGGATTCCCTCCCGTCCCAGGCCGGAGTCCTTGCTGCCGCCGTAGGGCATTTGATCAGCCCGCCAGGATGGCACATCGCCAATGATAACCCCGCCTACCTCCAGGGTGTCCCAGGCCAGGTTCATTTTGTATATATCTCTGGTAAAGACCCCGGTCTGGAGGCCGAAGGCCGAGTCGTTTACCTCCTTGATGGCGGTGCGGAAATCGGTGAAGGACGAGAGAACCGCCACTGGTCCAAAGGCCTCTTCACGGCAGAGATTTTCTTCTTTTGGTACATCCTCAAGGAGGGTCGCCTCTAAAATGGCGCCCTGGCGGCGGCCGCCGCAGAGCAGTTTGGCCCCGTGTTCAAGGGCTGAGTTGATCCAGCTCGTTACCCGTTTGGCCTCTTTCTCGCTGATCATGGGGCCGATGAAGGTATCTTCCCTGGCTGGATCGCCGGATTTTAAGCTCCGGGCCGCTGTGACCAGAGCCTTTTTGAATGGCTCGTAGATGTCGGCATGTACCAGGATACGCTGAACCCCGACACAACTCTGGCCTGACTGATAGAAGGCTCCAAAGACAACACGACACACGGCATCGGCAATATCGGTGTCGTGGTCAATAATACAGGCGGCATTACCGCCCAGCTCCAGAACCACCTTCTTCTTGCCGGCCCTGGCCTTTAAGGCCCAGCCCACAATCGGGGAGCCGGTGAAACTCAGCAGCTTGAGACGTTCATCCTCGGTGAACAGCCTGGCTCCCTCGCGGCGGCAGGGCAGGATGGAGAAGGCCCCGGCCGGCAGATCAGTTTCAGATAGAACCTCGCCGATAATTAAGGCTCCGACCGGGGTGAGACTGGCGGGTTTCATGACAAAGGGGCAGCCCGCGGCTATGGCAGGCGCCACTTTGTGGGCGGCCAGATTCAAAGGAAAGTTAAAGGGGGTAATAAACGAACAGGGGCCCACCGGGACGCGCTTGGTGATTCCGGTGTAACCGTTGGTACGCGGACTGCGGTCCAGGGGGATAAATTCACCATTCAGGCGTACTGTCTCTTCGGCGGCAATCTTAAAGGTCTCAATGAGCCGGGTGACTTCTCCCCGGCTGTCTTTAATAGGCTTGCCGGCCTCAACGCAGAGGGCCTGGGCCAGTTCCTCGGCGCGGGCCGTAAAACGCTGTACGCAATGGTTTAAGACCTCCTGACGTTTATAGGCCGGAAAGCGGCGCATAGCCTCAGCAGCCTCGACGGCCCGGTCGATGGCCCGGGAGATTGTCTCCTCATCGGCCAGAGCGGCGCGGCTGACAACCTGGCCGGAATATTTATCAACTATGGGTAAATCGAGGTTGGCCTGTACCGCTTTGTTGGCCAGATAATACGGGTATTGTTTATTAAGCATAACGGGCCTCGTGTGGTTTAATTACAGCCGCCTTAAATGGGGCATTGAATCTTTCCCAGCCGTTCACTCAACAGGGCGTTTTCCCGGTAGTCGATGGGAATACTGATTAATACCGGCCTGTCCTGCTCAAAGGCCCATTCCAGGGCCGGGAGCAGGTCAGGCGCGTTTTCCACCCTCTTGCCGAGGCAGTCAAATGACTCAGCCAGTTTAATGATATCGGGGTTGTTAAAATGCAGATCGGTATGACGGTGAAAGTGGTTTTCCTGTTTCCATTTGATGAGTCCGTACTCGTGATCTTCCCAGATCATCACCACAATATTGGCTCCGATCCGGCGGGCGGTTTCCAGCTCCTGGAGGTTCATCAGGAAGCCCCCGTCGCCGCAGATGGCCAGGATTTTTTTTTCTGGATAGATCAGTTTGGCGGCAATGGCTCCCGGCATGGCAAAACCCATGGAGCAGAAGCCGTTGGGAATCAGGCAGGTATTGGGCTCGTCACAGTGATAATAACGGGCTATCCACATCTTATGGGCTCCCACGTCACTGATCAGGATATCCTCCGGGCCCATGACCTGGCGGGTATCCCATAAAATTTTCTGAGGTCGGATGCTGCCTCTGGTCTTATCGTCCTTGTGGGCAGCGAAATCATCTAACAGCAAGGCTCGTACCCTGGTCTGGCTGGATGGATCATAGCTGAGCGGCTGCTTGTCAAGACGCTGGTTCAGCATCCACAGGGCGTGGGGCAGGTCGCCCACGACTTCGATATCCACCCGGTAATGATCATCCGCCTCGGCGGGCATGGTGTCGATATGAATGAGCTTTTTGGGGTTACAGCCGCATTGATTCCAGATTTTAGGCTGATACTCCACCAGGTCATAGCCCAGAGTTATGACCAGATCGGCGTTATTGATTATATCCCAGGTGTAATCGTGGGACTGGAGGCCGATGGTGAACATATAGCGGGGGTCACGGCGCGATATCACTCCCTTGCCCATGAAGGTGGTTACCACTCCGATACCGGTACGTTGGACAAAGAGGCGGAGCTGGTGAGCGGCCTTGGTGCGGATGGCACCGTTACCGGCCAGAATGATCGGTCTTTCGGCCTTGCTGATCAGTTCCATGGCGGCATCAATAACGATGTCGTCCGGAACTGGGCGGCGGTAAAAGTGAAGTGGTATCGGGGAGTTATCCACCTCGTAGGCGGCGATGTTGTCGGCCAGCTCAATGTGGCAGGCCCCCGGCTTTTCGTAGAGCGCTAATTTGAAGGCCTTGCGGATGACCTCGGGAATATTCAGGGAATGACGGATGGGCTGAGCCCATTTGGTCAGCGGCCTGAACATTCCCACTGCGTCCATATTCTGGTGGCTTTCCTTGTGCTGGCGGTGGCTGTCGGCCTGGCCGGTTATGACCACCAGCGGCGAACGATCCATATTGGCGTTTGCCACACCGGTGACCAGGTTTGTGGCCCCCGGCCCCAGGGTGCCGAGGCAGACCCCCACCTTGCCGGTAAGACGGCCATAGACATCGGCCATGAAGGCGGCTCCCTGCTCCTGACGGCAGAGGATAAAAATTATGGGGGATTTATCGAGGGCCATCATCAGGCTGGCATTTTCCTCACCCGGCAGGCCAAATATATATTTTACACCCTCATTTTCGAGACATTTGACGAATAAATCGGCAGCTTTCATAGGCGGTGGGATAATTGTGAACTGGTTTTATCGTAAGCCCCCTGATAACACCTTTGTATATTGGGAAATTTAAGTGCGTGCAACAGAGTGCTCATGGAGCGCTTACGTTTTATCATTTGTCTGCATTCCGCTTGCCGGGCTGCAGTATGGAAATGTAATCAGGCCTGGTTGTTAAAACCGACTGAACCTGACTGGTTACGTGCTGCTGTTGTTGTCAGGTTTATTTTCGTTAAATTGGCGCAGCATATTCTGCATAACTTCCTCATCTAATTCCCCCATTGAGACTAATATCGTACCCAGGGGGAAAACGCATTCCTGTTGTATATGCAGGATATGGTTAACTTCGGCATTGGTCAGGAAGCCCAGATCTACCGCAATTTCACCGAAGAGCTTTTTTGTGTCAATCTGGGCATTCAAGACTGCGAAGACCTGTTTTACGTTGAGCAGCCGTTCATTTAAGGCAATTTTACCAATGGGGATATTCTGACCGATCTGGATGTTCAGGGCCTCGTAAACCGCTTCTTCATCAACTAAGCCTTTGCTGATAAGATATTGTCCAAATCTGTTTGTTAACATCGCATCGTCCTCATGGCAGAAATTTATTGGCGGCGGGTCTTCGGTTGAATTTGGATAATTATATGATAAAAACAAAGCAGAGACAAGGACTCTTTCCGGACTTGGCCGGCAGTCTGTCAGGCCCCGGCTTTTGCCTCTCGCAGGGCCAGTTGGCCGCAGGCGGCTGAGATGTCGCTGCCCCGGCTGTCCCTGATCATCGTGGTGTAACCGGCCTGCTGGAGGATGATCCTGAATTTGTTTATGGTCTCCTTGCCGGGGCGTTTATAGGGCAGTTCCTTTGATTCGTTAAAGGGCAGGAGATTAATCCGGCAGGGGATACCGGTTAATTTACCGGCCAGAGCGCGGGCGGCGGCCGGTTGATCGTTAATTCCCTTCAGCATAAGGTAGGCAAAGAGAATTATCCCCTTGCGGGGCAGGGGGTAAGCCCGGCAGACGGCAAGGAGGTCATCCAAGGGATGGCGGCGGTTGACAGGCATGAGCTGATCCCGGAGGTCATTATCTGCCGCGTGCAGGGAGATGGCTAAGTTTACTTTTACGGCACCCGGCAGACGTTGAAGGGCGGGAATCAGGCCGCAGGTGGAGACGGTTATCCGCCGCCGGGTGAACTCTAAACCACGTTGATCCATGAGGATGTGGAGGGCGGTGAGCAGGTGGTCGTAGTTGGCCAGGGGCTCTCCCATTCCCATGAAAACCAGGTTGTTGATGAGTTCTCTGAGGCGGCCGTTACCCATCTTGTTGCGCAGCATATCCTCCATGACCGCCAGAACCTGGCCGATAATTTCGGCGGGCCGGAGGTTACGCTTGAACCCCAGACCGGCGGTGAGGCAGAACCTGCAGCCCATGGCGCAGCCGGCCTGGGATGAGAGGCAGAGAGTATGCCGTCCATGACCTGGAATGAGGACGCTCTCGATGAGAAGCCCGTCTTCCAGGCGCAGGATATACTTGCGGGTGCCGTCGGCGGATATCTCAATTTCTTTAATCCGTAAGCGGCTGAGGCGGGAATGAACGGCTAAGCGCTTGCGAATATCCCTCTTCAGCTCTAACTGTTCGATATTATGGAGGCCGGGCTGCTGTAACTGGCTGAATATCTGCGGGGCGCGTTCCGGCGGCAGGTTTTGGGAAAGCAGGAACCCGGCTAACTGCGCCCTGGTCAGATCACGGAGATCGGTATTATCGGTATTGTCGGTATTGTCGGTATTATTCATCAAGCAGGCGTTTCTGACCCTTTAATTTCTGAATGGCACCGATTTCCTGAGTTACCTCCACCACGCCGAGATATTCGCCGTCATCGCCATAGACCGGGAAGTAGCGGATTAAGACCTTGTCGTCCCGGAAATCAATCCAGAATTCCGCCTTGTCCAGGGTTTTATCCTTGAAGCCGCTGACGATCTTCTTGACGGTCTCCACGCTGTGAGCCGGGTGGCATTTTTCCACCTGGCGGCCGATAACCGAACGGGTGCGGGGAAAGATCTTTTCCTTGTCGAGACGATTGAAATAACTCACCGCGTCGTCGGCGTTGACAAAGGTAACCTCAAAGGGCAGGGCCTCCATGACGGCATCCAGCTCTTTGTATGACAGGTTTTCAATTAATTTTCCGGCCCCGCTGCCGCCCTGCTCCACTTCTTCGGTCATGGCCTGGAATTTGGCAAAAGCTCCTTCGCCGTATATTTCGCGGTTAATACGGTTAAATTCCGTCAGGATATGGTCGTTATCTGCCGGGCTGAACAGCTTGATGCCCATGGGGTAGAGGACATCGTTTTCTTTCCAGATATGCTCGGCCCGCACCTTGAGATAATCCATGCCCTCGGCCTTGAACTGGAGACGGGCCTCAAGATCCATGGTCTCAAGACCGGGCAGGGCGGCCACCATTTTTTCAAGGAGGACGCGCTCCGCCTCATGCTCCATGAGCATTACTCCGAGAGGGCCGCCTTCAACGGGGACACCCTTGTCGCCCATACGGGGGAAGAGGATCTCCTCCTCCTTTTTATTGTGGACTTTATCGCCAAACTGTAGAAGAAAATCAAGGGCACGGCCCATCTGCACCTTGTTGATATCCTCGCTTAGTTCAATGTCCTCAAGGCAGTTCTGCAGGACTGCCATACTACGTTCAATGAGTTCATGCTCGGCAATGAGATAATCGTCCCAGCGTTTGAAATTCTGCATAATATGACTCCTTGTTAGAAAGTAAAAATTCGGTAACCCTCTCTGTGAGGGATGGGAATTACCCTAAACTCTGAATAGTTATCCTCCCCCCCCCAAAAAAAAAAAAAAAAAAAAAAAAATCAAATGGGCGGTGCGATGGTAACAATTATCCGCATATCGCTGACCGCCATGACCCCGTGGGGTTCGCTGATATCGGAGATGAGCAGGTCGCCGGTCTGAGCTGGTATCTCGCTGTCTTGGCCCAGGAATTTACCATCGCCCTCAATAACGAGAATGCTGAGCTGGCCCTCAATATCATGGGAATGAACCGGAAAAATCTGACCGGCACTGAGATTAAAATTGATAATCTTAAAATACGGAGAGTCGTGGAGCAGCGAGCTGTTCATGGCGATGGGATTAAACTTCCTGGTCTCGGACAGGTTTATTTTCTTCATTGCGGCTCTCCTGTTATCATGGTTTATTAGGGGGGTGGCTGTTATTGTCGTGTTATTATACCTGTTAAGGGGGGGAAAGTCGATACCGTGCCTTTTCTGTTAATATACATCACCCCGCCAAGAGGGGCCTTGACTTAGGTCAACGGCCATAATTTATTCATGTTAACTGCGAGTCCATCATTCATAGAGAAATAAAAAATGACCATGAAAAAAAACAGACGTATACGCAAGGCGGTTATCCCGGTGGCTGGTATGGGTACCCGTTTTCTGCCGGCCAGTAAGGCTATTCCCAAGGAGATGCTGACTATTGTTGATCGTCCTACTATCCAGTATATCGTGGAAGAGGTGGTGGACTCAGGTATTGAGGAGATTATTTTTATCACCAGCGCCGGTAAGGATGCCATTGAGAACCATTTTGATTATGATTATGAGCTTGATATGGTGCTGAAGGCCAAGGGCAAGACCGAGCTGCACCGTGAGGTGCAGCATCTGGCTGATTTGATTGATATTGTCTCAGTGCGCCAAAAGAAACCTCTGGGGCTGGGGCATGCCATTCTCTCGGCCCGTAATGTGGTGGGCGATGAACCCTTCCTGGTTCTGCTGGGTGATGATCTGGTGCTGGCCGACCGTCCCTGCTGCCGGCAGATGCTTGATCTCTACGAGGAGGTGGGTGAGTCCATCGTCGCGGTGCAGACTGTACCCCGGGATCAGACCTTTCAATACGGCATTGTTGAGGGTAAACTCAAGCGGGAACGGGTTTATGAGGTCACAAGAATGATGGAGAAACCTGCCCCCGGTACTACGGATTCCAATCTGGCCATTATCGGCCGTTATATTCTGGAGCCAGATATATTTGAGATGCTGGCCCAGACCACTCCCGGTCATGGTGGTGAGATTCAGCTTACTGACGCCCTGCTGGCTATGGCTTTGAAGAGGACCATGTACGCCTTTGAGTTTGAAGGTACCCGCTATGACGCCGGCGATAAGATGGGCTATCTGAAGGCCGTGGTCGCCTACGCTCTGCACCATCCCCTGCTAAAGGACAGCTTTCGTCAGCATTTGCTGGAGGTGGCCGGGGGGCTGTGAGCGTTTGGGAATGTTATATCTTGAAGTGGCAGTCGCCTCGCCCATTGCTGAATGCCTAACCTATCTTCCCCCTGATCCCTGTCCGGTGGATCTGCGTCCCGGTCTGCGTATCCTTGTGCCTCTCGGGCCGAGACTGCTGACCGGTTATCTGCTCGCCGTGGGCGACAGCCCGCCCAGCGGTGATTATACCCTGCGGCCGGCAGCGGATATTCTTGATACTGAGCCCCTCTTCCCGGCCGTAATGATTCCTTTTTTCCGCTGGCTGGCCGGATATTATCAATACCCCCTGGGGGAAATTATCCGGGCCGCTCTGCCGGGAGGCCTGAACTGTCAGAGCGGCCGCCGGATTTTACTCACCGAAGCCGGCCGCTCTTTTCTCTCCGGGCTGCCGGCATCAGAACTGGCGGCCGGGGACTGGCGCAGTGTGCTTCTTGAACGGGGGGCGTTGTCAATTGCCGCCACTCGTAAGTTATGGCGTCGCCGGGCTGATAGTACTCTGCTGCGCCGCTGGCATAATGAGGGGCTGGTGGAGATTCGTCTCGAGGTCTGTCGGGACAGGGTACGTGACAAACGGGAACTCTGTGTCCGGGCGCTTTCCTCTAAGCCGGCGGAGATTCCCTTGAAGACCTCTGAACGTAAGACTCTGGATCTCATCCTGGAGCAGACCGCCGCTGCAGAGCGCCCCTGGGTGAGCCGCCGGGATCTGAACCGGGTTTATGCCGGGGCGGGTCGGGTTCTCGGTGCCTTGCGGGACAAGGGAATGTTGACTATGGAGGAACGCCGGGTTTACCGTACTCCCTTTGGTGAACGGCCGCCCTTTTACCCGAAACCGGAGTTCCTTAGTTCTGAGCAGCAAAAGGTGATGGCTGAATTAAGCCCGGCTTTACGGGCCGGGAGTTTTCGCGCCTGTCTTCTCCATGGCGTGACTGGCAGCGGTAAGACCGAGATTTATCTCCGGGCCGCGGAAGAGACTCTGCGGCTGGGCCGTGATGTCCTGCTGCTGGTGCCTGAAATTGCTCTGGCCTCGCAGATTGAAGGAAATTTTCTGGCCCGTTTCGGGGAGAGTATCGCCTTGCTGCACAGCGGACTCTCCGCTGGTGAGCGCCTTGACCAGTGGAAGCGGGTGGCCTCAGGTGCCGCCCGTATCGTCATCGGGGCTCGTTCGGCTCTTTTCGCCCCTTTGAGCAATATCGGCCTGATTGTGGTTGATGAAGAGCATGACGGGGCCTATAAGCAGGAGGACGGTTTTTGTTATCATGGCCGGGATGCCGCCATTATGAGGGCTAAAATGGCGGGGGCGGTGGTGCTTTTAGGCTCGGCTACTCCCTCTGTTGTCAGCTATAATAACGCCCTGAACGGTAAATATGATCTGCTGCGGATGCCCAGCCGGGTGGCGGACCGGCAGCTGCCGGCGGTGGAGATTATTGATCTGCGGGGCGTGAAAACCACCAGCGGCCGGCCGCCCATGTTTACCAATCAGCTTATCCGTGCTCTGCGGGAAAATTTCAAGAACGGTGCCCAGAGTCTTATCTTTTTAAACAGGCGCGGCTATGCCAACATGATGCTCTGCCCGGAATGCGGTTATATCCTCCAGTGTGAGCATTGCCAGGTAAGCCTTACCCTGCATCGTAAAAAACGGCAGTTGATCTGTCATTATTGTGGCAGCAGGAGAAAAAGCGCCGCTCTCTGCCCTAAATGTCAGGCCGTTAATTTACTGGAGGTGGGATTTGGTACGGAACGGGTAGAGGATGAGCTGCGGAGTATTATGCCCAGGGCCAGGATTGCCCGTTTAGACAGGGATACCGCCCTTGACCGCCGCAGGTATATTAAGGTGCTGCGTGAGGTGTATCAGGGGGAGGTTGATATTCTGGTCGGCACTCAGATGATTGCCAAGGGGCATCATTTTCCCGGTGTTACCCTGGTTGGAGTGATTTGGGCTGATGCCTCTTTGTCTGTGCCTGATTATCGGGCGGCGGAGCGGACTTTTCAGCTCCTGACCCAGGTCTTCGGCCGGGCAGGCCGTGGTGAGCGGCCGGGCAGGGTGCTGGTACAGACCCATCATCCAGAGCATTACAGTATTTTGAACTCCAGGGATAACGATTATGAGGCGATGTTTAATTCGGAGCTTGCCATGCGGCGTACTCTGCGATATCCGCCTTTCAGCCGCCTGATTAATCTGCGTTTCAGCGGCGAGCGGGAGGAAAAGGTCAGGCAGGCGGCCATGCTCATGGCCGAGGCGGCCGGGCCTCATTGCCGAAATGGGCTGACCATGCTGGGTCCGGCCCCTTCTCCTCTGGTGCGTCTTCGGGGCCGCTATCGCTGGCAGTTATTGTTAAAGGGCGAGGCCGGTGCTCTGCATGCCGCAAGTACCTTTTTACAGCAGCGGGCCAGGAAAGCCGGTTTCCCCGGCGGGGTAAAAATGACGGTGGACGTTGATCCCGAAAATATGTTATAAAAAGCGGATAACGATTCAGCCCGGTTATGGGTAATCGGGCTGAATAAATTTTCACTTTTCTTTTTTTCTTTAATTCACGGCCATGATCAAAAAAATAATAACTTACCCGCACCCGGTTCTTAAAAAAAAAGCTGTTCCGATAACCACTTTTGATGAAGAATTAAAGCGGGTTATCCATGATATGATGGAGACCATGTTCGATGCCCCCGGCGCCGGTCTGGCCGCTCCTCAGATCGGTTTGTCGAGACAGCTGGTGATAATCAACACCTCCGAGCAGGAGGAGGATGCCGATAAAAAGGCCATTGCCCTCATTAATCCGCTGATTACGGCGGGAGAAGGTTCGGAGACGGAGAAAGAGGGCTGTCTGTCGGTGATTGATTATTCGGCCAAGGTAAAACGCTTTACAAAAATAACCGTCCAGGCTCTGGATGCCGCCGGTAAGGAAATTGAATTTGAGGCCGAGGACTTCTTCGCCAGGGTAATTCAGCATGAATGTGATCATCTGGCGGGCAAGCTCTTCATCGACCGGATAAGTTCTTTAAAGCGCGGTTTATATAAAAAGAAACTGAAAAAAATCCTGGCGGAACGTGAATGTAAAGCAAAGAAAAAAGGTGAGAAATGAAAAAGCCCCGGATTGTTTTTATGGGTACCCCGGATTTCGCTGTCCCCGCCCTTCATATCCTGCTGGAACGGGGGGAGGAGGTGGCGGCGGTGGTGACTCAGCCTGATCGCCGCCGGGGGCGCGGCCGTAAGCTGAGCCCGCCGCCGGTGAAAAAATTGGCCCTTGAGATTGGAATACCCGTATTACAACCCGAAAAAATCAAGGGGGTTCTGGCCGGTTTACTGCGCCCCCTGCGGCCCGATTTAATTATTGTGGCGGCTTACGGCCGGATTCTGCCGGAGGAGGTTCTGGAACTGCCGCCCCGGGGCTGTATCAATATTCATGGCTCCCTGCTGCCCCGGCTGCGGGGAGCGGCTCCCATTCAGCGGGCCATTCTGAATGGCGATACTGAAACCGGAATCACCACCATGCTTATGGCTGCCGGGCTGGATACCGGGGATATATTATTATCTTCCTCCCTGCCCATCGGCGCTGATGATACCTCTGGTACTTTGTTCACGGCCATGGCTGATTTAGGCGCCGGCCTTTTAGCCGACACCCTGGACGCCCTGGAGGCCGGTACTCTAACGCCCCGGCCCCAGGATGATAAACTGGCCACCCTGGCTCCACCCCTCCTGAAGGAAGAGGCCGTTATCGACTGGCAGCGGCCGGCGGCGGCTGTCAGCTGCCAGATCAGGGGGCTTGATCCCTGGCCCCTGGCCTATACCATGCTGGGAGATAAACGTCTGCGGCTCTTCAGACCGCGGGTTATCAAGGGGCAAAGGGGGCAGCCGGGAACAATTATAACGGCCGACAAAAGGGGTCTGCTGGTCGCCTGCGGTTCAGACGCCCTCCTCATTCAGGAGGTGCAGTTAGACGGCGGCAAACGGATGCCGGTGACCTCTTTCATTCAGGGCCGTTCGCTGCCGGCCGGGAAGATGCTTGGCGTTTAGCCAGGCCGTATCGCTATGAACAATACCCCCGCTATTCTTTATGCCGATTGCTTTTCCGGGATCAGCGGCGATATGTTTCTCGCCGCGCTGCTGGATGCCGGCCTGCCTTTAAAAATCCTCCAGAGCGGGCTTGATCTTCTGAATCTCTCCGGCTATGAATTATGCCCCGTTGAGCGGCCCATGGGCGCCATTGCCGCCCATGGTCTTGAGGTGCGGACCGCTGCGGTTCAGAAAGCTCGAACCTGGCTGGAAATCAAGGCCATGATCGCTGGCAGTGCCTTAACAGCGGCGGTTAAACAACGGGCTCAAGCCATCTTTAAAATTCTGGCTCAGGCAGAGGCTCATATTCACGGTCAGAGCGAAGATGAGGTGCATTTCCATGAGGTGGGGGCGGTGGACAGTATTGTTGATATTGTCGGGGCCGCCATTGGTCTGGAGTATTTTCAGATTGTGAAGTTTACCGCCTCGGCCCTGCCCATGCCCTCAGGCTGGGTGGAGTGCCGCCACGGCCGTCTGCCCCTGCCCGCGCCGGCGGTCTGCGAGATATTAAGGGATGTTCCTGTTTACGGGGTTAATCTGCACCAGGAACTGGTTACTCCCACCGGGGCCGCGATTATCAAGGCCATGGCGGTTGATTTTGGCCCCCAGCCTCCCATGCGTCCCCGTAAGATCGGCTATGGGGCGGGAAGCCGGGAGTTAGCCTCGGGGCAGCCAAATCTGCTCCGCCTTATTATCGGTGAGGAACGCCGGGTTTCGGAGGCCCAGGAGGTGGTAGTCATGGCAACTAATATTGATGACTGGCCGCCGGAGGGTTATCCCTTCTTAAGTGCAAGGCTGCTGGATGCCGGAGCTCTGGACGTTATTCTGATTCCCATTCAGATGAAGAAGGGACGGCCGGGGTTCATTATTGAGGTCATGGCGGAGTCCGCGGCCGTCCCGGCCCTGAAGGATATCCTCCTGAGTGAGACTACGGCCATCGGTCTCCGTTTCCGGCGTGAGGAACGTTTTACCCTGGAGCGGGAGAGCGGCTGGCTTGCAAGCGCCCTGGGTTCTATCCGGGCCAAGAGGGTAACAACTCCGGAAGGCGGCAGCCGGATAAGTCCGGAATATGAGGATTGTAAACGACTGGCCCGGCGGCATAAGATATCCTTACGGGCGGTCTATGAGGAGGCCGGCCGCCGGACAGCGGCTGATTTCAGGCGGGAGGAGGCGGATGAATAATCTGATTATGTTTATCGCCACCGGCTTCTACAGCGGTTATCTGCCGGCGGCTCCCGGTACCTGGGGCTCACTGGTGGCTCTGCCGCTTAATTTTTTGCTCCTCAAATTAGGCACGCCCTATTACGCCATTGCTCTTGTTATTATCTTTATTCTGGCCGTGGCCACCGCCGGTTCAGCGGAGAAGATTATTGACCGTAAAGACCCTGGGGTGGTGGTAATTGACGAGATAATCGGTATGCTCATCACCCTCATTGGCGCGCCATTCACCCCCCTGGCCTGGGCCACGGGCTTTCTGCTCTTCCGCCTCTTTGATATCTGGAAGCCCTTCCCCGTCCGCTGGGCCGACCGTCACCTGAACGGCGGTCTGGGCATTGTCCTGGATGATGTCCTGGCCGCTGCTTACGCCCTTCTCTGTATGCAGGTTTTTCGCTTATGGTAGCTGCGACGCCATCAATAAAGGGAAATCCCAAAAGACCCGGCACAACCGGAAAACGTTCAAAGGCAGGGACGCAGGAGTGTATTGTCGTACGCTCTGTCCAGCAATATGATAATAGATTTTCACACCCATATATTCCCCGATAAGGTGGCCGCCGCGGCCATCCCGAAACTGGCGAAGGCGGGCGGCATCACGGCCCATACCAACGGTACCAGACAGGGCTTGTTAGACTCCATGGCCAGGGCCGGGGTGGATAAAAGTGTAGTCTGCACCATTGCCACCCGCCCCGGGCAATTTGAGTCTATTCTGAACTGGGCCGCGACATTCGCGGATGAACGTCTCATCCCCTTTCCTTCAGTACATCCCGCCGCCCCTGACTGCCTGCGCCAGATTGATCGGATTAAACAGGCCGGATTCAAGGGAATCAAGATGCACCCCTATTACCAGGAATTTTATCTGGACGAGGCCCGTTTACTTCCTGTTTATGAGCGCATCAGTGCCCATGGTCTGATTCTTCTTCTGCATACCGGCTTTGATCTGGCCTTTCCGCGGATCCGGCGGGCAGATCCGGCCCGGATTGTCCAGGTGGCTGAGCGTTTTCCCGAATTAAAATTAGTTGCCTCGCATCTTGGCGCCTGGCGTCTGTGGGATGAGGTACGTGATATACTCTGCGGCCGGGAAATTTATATGGATATTTCCTTCGCCCTGGACTTTCTGACCCCGGCCCAGGCCAGGAATATTATTATCAGACACCCGGCTGATTTTCTGCTCTTTGGCAGTGATTCACCCTGGACGGATCAGAGAGCAACCCTTGACCTGTTGAGCCGCCTGGGATTAGATTCAGAGTTACAGGACAGGATTCTGGGCGGTAATGCCCGCCGTCTTCTGAATGACGGCTGAACGCCATTATAGCAAGCGAGAGTGATTTATGGGGCGCTTTTTCATTAACAGGGATTAGAATTTGACAAAAATACCATTTTGTGATGATATGATAAAATAAAAGACTGTCGTAAAAAAACTGGTAAATAATGGGGGGAAAGTCATGTGCAAAATGACAGTATGCGCGGCTCTGGCAATAATCTGCATGACGGCCGTGCTTGCCCATGCCGCTGACACAATCGACATTACGGTGAGTCGGGGAGACTGTCTGATTTGTCTATGCGAAAAATATCTTGATGACCCTGCCAATGACTGGTCTAAAATAGCCCGCCTCAATCATCTCTCCAACCCGGCGCGGATTTATCCTGGTGATGTTCTTGTTTTTCCCGTTGATTTACTCAAAGGTGTTCCACTGGCCGGGGTTGTCACCTTTATAAAAGGGACGGCCGAATTTCTGCCTGCCGGCGGCTCCTCCTGGATGTCGCTGAAACTTAATGCCGTCCTTATGCCGGGTGAGGTCATCAAGACACTTAAGGACAGCGCGGTGCAGATATCCTATCATGACGGGGATATTTTGTTTTTACGTGATAATACCAGGCTGCGTATTGACAGTGCCAGGGCTCGAACCAGTCACAACCGTGTATATGAGATGTTTCTGGAGGCCGGGCGGGCAATCAATACCATCAGACGTTCCACCGGCAAAAAAGTCCGTTATCGGGTGCGTACCCCGACGGCGGTTGCCGCGGCCCGTGGTACGGAGTTTCGCACCAGGGTGGAAGGGGACGATGTCACCAGGGTCGAGGTCCTCAAGGGGGCGGTTAATGTTACCGCCGACGGCAGAGCGCTTGAGGTGGCGGCCGGTCATGGAGCAGTTGTCAGACCAAAGGAGGCCGCTCCGCAATTAGCGGCACTTCTGCCGCCGCCCCGGCCCCTGGGCGTTAAATCTCTTTATCGGCAGATGCCGCTGGAATTTTCCTTTTCCGCGCTTGCCGGAGCGGCCTCCTTCAGGGTTATGTTAGCCAGGGACGCGGCCCTTAAAGATGTGGTTAAAGAGAAAACCATTTCCCCCTCCGCTGTCCTGCGGATTGTCGGCGTTAAAGACGGCGTATATTTTCTTGGTTGTCGCACTGTTGACCGTTTTGGTTTAGAGGGGTCTTTTAATAAGCCTGTCCGGGTAAAGGTTCGAGTTAATCCCCTGCCGCCCTTTGTTAAATACCCCAAGTCCCAGGCCGCTCTTAAAGAGCGGAAGATTAAACTGCAGTGGCTCAAAGTTGGTGACGCGGTGGTCTATCATCTCCAGCTGGCAGCCGATAAGGCTTTTAGCTCTCCTGTTATTGACGCGAAAGATATTACCGGTACTGCTTATCAGACCACGAAGCTGGCTTATGGTACCTATTATTTCCGGCTCAGTTCTATTGCCGATGACAATTATGAGGGAGTATGGTCGGATACCGGCTGTTTTACCCTTATTCCTCCGCCGCCCGCTCCACCTGTTGAGCCGCCGGAACTTGGCAAAGGCGGGGATGTTCATATCCGCTGGCGGAATATCGGCTCTGGCATCACCTATCAGGTTCAGATTGCCAGGCAGCCTGATTTCACAACCCTCTGGTTAGACAAGACGGTAAAAAAAGCGGAGTTATCTTTTGCCCGCCCCCAAAAGGCCGCCACTTATTATGTTCGTACCAGGGCCGTTGATCCGGACGGTTATACCGGTAACTGGTCAGCACCGCAGTCTTTTAATATTCGCCATAGCTGGGAAGGCTGGGCGTTTGGAACCTTTTTTGTAACCTTAATTGCCATAACTTTGTAAAATTATGGGGAAAAATGGATTCCATGGTAAGCCGTTGCATCGTTTCCTGCTGCTTGCTTTTTTGTCGGGTCTCTTTATTGTCGCCTTTGATTATCTTGGTTTTTTTGAAGGTCTTAACAACTATTGCTATGACCTTTATTTCCGCCTCCAGCCGACAAAGGCAGTCAACAAGCGTATAGTCCTGATTACGGTTGATGAAGGAAGTCTGAAAAAATTAGGCCGCTGGCCGATTTCGCGGAAATATTATGCCGAGCTTCTCCAGCGGCTTAAACTGGCTGATGTGGTGGGTTTTGATATTCTTTTTGATGAGCCGGGTAAGGATGACGCGCAGTTTCGGGCCGCTGTCCGCCGTCAGGGCCGCGTAGTTCTTGCCGCTCATGTCAATCGTTATCTGCAGGTCAAACTCCCGGTTTTTTATCGTGATGCCGCAGGCATTGGCCATGTGCATGTTGATCTGGATGTGGATGGCGAGGCTCGTTATGTCTTTAATAAAATTACCCTGGGCAGCAGTGAATTGCCGTCATTGGCCATGGCCATGGCTGATTTGGGCCGTCGGACGGGCGGCTATTTCCCTCAACCAGCGGCGGTAAACGCCTCTCTTCGTCAGTCAGAGCGGATGGGGATTAATTATTATGGTGATGTCTTTCAACGGCTGGCGCTGGATGATGTGCTTGACAGTGATCATTTCCCCCAGGCCTTTTTCAGCCATAAACTGGTGCTGGTCGGGGTAACGGCATCCGGTCTGGAAGAAAGATTCTTGACCCCGGTATCTGTTGCGGGAGCTGGTATGCCCGGTGTTGTTATTCAGGCAACTATCCTGAATAATATCCTTGATCATAGTGGAATAGTTCAAGTACCACAGTGGCAGGCCCTGAGTATTTTCATAGTGTTTTATATTGTGACTTTATGGGGCGCGTTCTTTTTCCGCCGGCAGGGGCTGGCCTTTTTTGTGACCCTGGCTTTTCTGGTACTTCTGCTTTCGTTTATTGGTCATCGCTGGTTCTATTTATGGATGGGGCCGGCGCCCTTTCTTTTATCATGCCTGACCGGTTTTATCTGTATATGGGTATTGCGGCTGGAACTTGTAAGTCGGCAGTTGTTCCTGTCTAATCGGGAATGGCAGGATTCTTTTGACAGCATGACTGATGCCGTTTTTATTTATGGCCCGGCTGGTAATTTAATAAAGGAAAACAGCGCGGCCAAGTCTTTCCGGTATGGTGTTGTGACGGATATACTGGCCGAACGCGGCAGACTGCTGCTTGACGGCGGAGAGGTTAAGGATAAGGTCGGGGCTGTTGATCCGAAGCTTAACAAACACCTCGAAATCAGATCCTGGCTCCGTTTCGATGAAAATCAGCACCTGCTTGGGGTTATGCATGTGGTTGCCGATGTAACCGAAAAAAAACTTATGGAGATTAAAGAGGCGGCCCTTCAGGCTCAACTGGTTACGGCCCAGCGTATGGAGGCCATCGCCAGTCTCGCCGGCGGAGTGGCACACGACTTTAATAATGTCTTGAGTGCTATTCTCGGCTATGGCGAATTGCTGGCCCTGGCGCTGTCTGAACAGCCTGATTTATATGAGAAGGTTCGTATTATTCTTGAAGCGGGGGAGCGGGGGGCAACCCTGGCGCGTCAGCTTCTTCTTTTCAGCCGCAAGAAACAGACAACAAAGCAGGCCGCTGATCTTGGTACTCTGGCCGAGAATATGGTGAAGATGCTGACCAGAATGCTGGGTAATAATATCAAGATTGCTTTGGAGCTGAATCCTGGGAAAAGCCCGATATTTGCCGATCCCGGCCAGATAGAACAGGTGGTGATGAATCTGGTGGTGAACGCCAGAGACGCCATGCCCGACGGCGGTCTGTTGTCCATTGTTGTTGATGAATACGCGGCCCTGGGAAATGAAGTGGTAAACAGCGGCATATTGCGGGCCGGCAGGTATATTCGGATGACCGTGAGTGACACCGGTGAGGGAATAGCGCCTGAGCAGATCGGGCATATTTTTGAGCCTTTTTATTCAACCAAGGAGGAGGGGAAGGGAACCGGTCTGGGGTTGGCGACGGTCTTGCGGATTATTGAGCAGCATCAGGGCGGTATCTCAGTGGCGAGCGAAATAGGCCGGGGTACATCATTTATAGTTTATCTGCCGCGCGGCAAAGAGGACGTGCTGCCGGGAGTATCCGCTGTTGTGCCGGTGCTGCCCGGGGGCGGGGGGAAAATATTATTAGCTGAGCATGATTCGCTTTTGGGAACAATGCTCAGTGATATTCTTAATGCTCTCGGCTACAGCGTTACGTTGAAGTCTAAGGGCAGCGATGCCGTGGCCTTTGGCAGTAAAAACAGCTTTGATCTGTTGATAACCGAGGTCATTATGCCTGATATAAGCGGCAAGGAAACAGGGCTGCTGCTGCGGCATATCAAGCCGGATATTAAAATTCTGTATATCTCCGGTTATCCGGAAGAGGCCTTGTCTCGTTATGGAGAATGGCTGCCTGGGAAGGAATTTTTTATGCAGAAGCCCATAACCTCGGCCATTCTTGCCGCTAAGATCAGATCAATTCTTAATGAGCGATAACAAAGGCGCCGGGGAAACGGCCTGCCAGGCGTCTTTCCATGGCCTTAGCTGTTTTGAGGCGCCGCCCGGCCCGTACCTGAACCCGGTAGAGACTGCCGCTGTGCCTGTCCAGGAGGCTTATAGTCTTGTATCCCTGGCTTAAAAGGCTGTCCCGCAGACGTCTGGCATTCCTGCGGTTGGCAAAGGCCCCTACCTGAACGAAGAAATTACCCCGGTTGAAGTTTTTATAGGGCAGGAATCGCCTGCCGTCTCTTCGGCCGCTGTGAATGGCGGCTGTTTCGCCCAGGGCGGTTATTCTGACATGAGCGGTGCCTTTGTGCAGCATGCCTAATTTCATGGCTCCCGCCTTGGTAAGATCAATAATGCGGCCGCGGACAAAGGGGCCGCGGTCG
This sequence comes from Desulfobacterota bacterium M19, assembly GCA_048820955.1. Classification (GTDB taxonomy): domain Bacteria; phylum Desulfobacterota; class Desulfobulbia; order Desulfobulbales; family VMSU01; genus JAADIV01. Next base: position 62,214 of record JBMERE010000007.1, read on the forward strand.
TTGATTCTGACAACTGTATGACGGCCGTTGTCGAGATTTGTCACCAGCAGGTAGGTATTCATTGGCAGGGTTTTATGGGCCGCGGTTTCTTCATACATATTATAGGTTTCGCCGTTGGAGGTCTTACGGCCGTGGAATCTGGGGCCGTACCAGGAGGCGATGCCGGTTTCACTGTAACCGTAGGCCGAGGGAATGGGGTAATAGGTTCTGCCATGCACCCGGTAGGGCCTTTGAGTACCGGGTACCCTGGCCCTGGGCGGCAGCTGTTTGGCGGGGTAGGTGAAACGAGGCGGCAGCCTTGAGTAGGGGACATGATTGGCGGCGCAGCCGCTTAATAAAAAAATAAGCAGGACGGCGGCTGGTTTAATAAATTTCATGGCTGATATTAATTGTAAGCGCCCCATAAATCACACTCTCGCATACGATCATAGTCGTACCGCTGACATTGTAACATCTCGAAACGCTTACTGTTAATTTACTTTTAATCTCTGGCGGAAAAATATCCCGGCCCGGCCAGTGGTATGCGGCGTATAGGGCCGCGGGGCCGAATAGGAGGCGGCTGGTTTTACGGCATCCAGGATAACCTCGCCGTCTTTGTTCACGTATGAGAGGCTCAGGTCAAGAACGGTGCGGCAGACCTGGAGGACACCGTGGGAATCACGGCAGATATTTACCGGCTCCCAGCGTCTTGAGAGATAGGTCTTGAGCCAGATGCCCTGCTGTTCACTGCCGTTCAGTTTGTCGGTCATTACTGCCCCGCCCTGGCCGTTGTCCTGGAAGAGATTGGCATCCAGCTGCTGCTCTACCTCAAAGTCTCCCTGCCGGGTCAGGGCCAGCCAGGCATTAAAATTATCGTTGTCCTGGCGCAGCAGGCTGATGCCCCGGTCATTAAAACTCCATTGGGCGTGGCATACCTGACAGGCCGTTTTTTTAATTTTATGGGCTGGATTTACAGCCTGGGGAATCTGGTGTTTTCTGCCGTCTTTTTTTTCTGTCAACCAGGGAAGGCCGTTTTTAATGGTAATATTGGCGGGCATTAAGCTGCCTTTTTGGTAGAGGTGGCAAGCCTTGCAGCTTGGCCCTTTGGCTCGGCCCATGAGTTGATTGCCTGGGTGGCAGTCAAGGCAGACCATTCCACGCTGTTGATGGATATCCGGGGTCAATTGATGATACCTGATGCCGTAAGGCGGCTGGTAATTGTCGCTGGTGCTGAAGGGTGTTCTGTAATCCCAGTTATAGTTATGTTCAAAACGGCCGTAATAGTCGGCTCCTGCGACATTACCATAATGGCAGCTCTGGCATTGATAATCGCCGGGACTTTTAAGGAAGGCGTGAGAAGTCAGTTTGTCATTTCGGTAGCTTAAATGACAGGCGGCACATCCCAGGCCGTGCAGGGTGGCAGGGTAGGGATCGCCGCTGTAAAAAAGATGGCAGCGCAGACAGCGGCGGCGCAGCATGTCATCGGCTAATTGCAGCGGTGTTGCGGGTCTGGCGGCCGGTGGAACATGGGTGAGGGAGGCCAGATCGCGGGAGGCGCCAAAGGCCCTCCTGGTCAGATTTACGGCCCGGCGCAGGGTAAAATGGAGTGAGGAGCGCAGAGCGGCAACCTCCCCGGCATGACAGGGGCCGCAGCGTTTGCCCATCATCGCGGGGCTGGCAGGAGCGGCTATCATCCCCTTATGGGCCTCTTTTGCGCTGGAACCGTTTTGCCCGGCATGACATTGATGGCAGGAAAAATTATGATTCCTGTCTAACCTGAAAGGATGGCAGTCCCGGCAGCTCTTGATCTTCAGTTCGGGTTTTTTGGCGGGCGGCAGGTAGTTATTTTTGCCTTGTTCTGTCTGGACGCAGGCCGCCGGCAGTACGAAAATCAGCAGGATTAAAATAATTATATGGGAAATTTTTTCTGACTGCATTAAGTTATGATAATTTAGATTTTGGAAAAATGCTATGCTTTTGACCAATGATAGATTAACATTTTGTCGGTATTTCCGGCCTTCGGAAACAGAGAACCTTATAACGGTTCAGATATCTTTTAACTCCGTAATTATATAGCAAAAAATCATATAAGCAAAGAATTGACAATGACAAAAAAAATCAAGCAGAATACTAAGTTTATTTTCGTCACCGGCGGCGTTCTCTCTTCGCTTGGTAAAGGACTGGCGGCGGCGGCCATCGGAGCCTTGTTAGAGAGTCGTGGTCTGACTATTACTTTTCAGAAATTAGATCCATATATCAATGTTGATCCCGGAACCATGAATCCCTTTCAGCATGGTGAGGTATATGTCACCAATGACGGTGCCGAGACCGATCTTGATCTGGGGCATTACGAACGTTATACCTCCGCGGTACTGGGACAGGATAATAATTATACCTCCGGCCGTATCTATCACTCGGTGATCAGTAAAGAGCGGCGCGGGGAGTATAACGGCGGTACCGTGCAGGTTATCCCCCATATTACCGATGAGATAAAGGCCGCTATTATGCAGCTTGACGGTACGGTGGATGTGGCGATTATTGAAATCGGTGGAACCATCGGTGATATTGAGGGGCAGCCCTTTCTGGAAGCTATCCGTCAGTTCAGAACCGATCATGGGCCGGAAAACGTCCTTTATATCCACCTCACCTGGGTACCTTATCTAAAGACCGCTGGTGAGGTAAAGACCAAACCTACTCAGCATAGTGTCCGGGAACTGCGGGCCATCGGTATTCAGCCCCAGATTCTGATCTGTCGCACCGAGAACAGCTTAAGTGATGATATCAAGGCCAAAATTGCCCTCTTCTGTAATGTCGCGCCCGAGGATGTGATTACAGCCCAGGACGTGGGTACTATCTATGAGGTGCCGCTCTGCTTAAACAGTGAGGGGCTTGACGAGAAGATATTAAAACACCTCAAGATGTGGACCGGTGCCCCGCATCTTGAACCCTGGCAGGAATTAGTCCGTAAGATTAAACACCCCGCTCATGAGGTGACCATTGCCATAACCGGTAAATATGTTGATCTCACCGAGTCCTACAAGAGTCTGCATGAATCTCTGATTCACGGCGGGGTGATTAATGACACCAAGGTGAATTTACGTTACGTCAGTGCCGAAGATCTGGAGCATCAGGATCCGGCTGAGCTTCTGCATGGTTGTGACGGGGTTCTGGTGCCCGGTGGTTTTGGTAAACGGGGGGTGGAGGGTAAGATTAACGCCATTACCTACGTCCGGGAAAGGCATATCCCTTTCTTCGGTATATGCCTCGGTATGCAGCTGGCGGTGGTGGAAATAGCCCGCCATATGGCCGGGATGGTGGATGCTGACAGTATGGAATTTACCTCTGTCAGCGATTATCCCGTTATTTATCTGATGAAGGAGTGGTTTGATAACCGCAGCGGTAAGGTGCAGATCAGGGACGAGACCTCCGAGGTGGGTGGTACCATGCGCCTTGGAGCTTATCCCTGTAAACTGGCTTCGGATACCCTTGCCTATAAGGCATACGGTCAGGAGGATATTGAGGAACGCCATCGGCATCGTTATGAATTTAATAATGAATTCAGGGCCGAGCTGGAGGAAAATGGGATGATTATCAGCGGTACCTCCCCGGATAACAGTCTGGTGGAGATCATTGAATTAAGCGATCATCCCTGGTTTTTAGGCTGTCAGTTCCATCCTGAATTTAAATCATCGCCCATGAAGCCGCACCCTCTCTTTCGGGAATTTATCAAGGCGGCTCTGAAACAGCATGCCAAATGGCAGAGCAAGAATAATGGTTGATAAAACTGCCGCAGTCAGGATTAACGAACAGATAGAGGTCGGCCCCGGCCGGCCTTTTTTGCTCTTAGCCGGGCCCTGCGTACTGGAGTCTGAGGGCCTGGCGCGCGAGGTGGCGGCGGAACTGGCGCTTATCTGCCGTCGTCTGGGTATATCTTATGTGTTTAAATCATCATTTGATAAGGCCAACCGCACGGCGCTTAACTCCTTCCGGGGGCCTGGTCTGGAGCGGGGGATGCGAACTCTGGCCCGGATAAAAGAGCAGGAGGGGGTGGCGGTGGTCTCCGATGTCCATGAAACCGCTCAGGTGGCAGAGGCCGCCGAGGTGCTGGATATTATCCAGATACCAGCCTTTCTCTGCCGGCAGACTGATCTGCTGGTGGCTGTGGCTCAAAGTGGGCGGGCTGTCTCCTTGAAAAAGGGGCAGTTCATGTCACCCTGGGATATGGAATATGCCGCGGCCAAGATTAAGGAATCCGGTAACAGACGCCTGATGCTCCTGGAGAGGGGGGTTTCTTTTGGTTATAATAATCTGGTGGTTGATATGCGCTCCTTTCCGATTTTACGGGGACTGGGCTGCCCGGTGATTTATGATGCTACTCATTCCGTGCAGCTTCCCGGTGGTGCCGGCGGCAGCTCCGGCGGTCAGCGGGAATTTATTCCCACTCTGGCCCGGGCGGCGGTGGCCGCGGGCCTCGACGGTATCTTCATGGAGGTGCATCCCGAGCCGGATAAGGCCCTCTGTGACGGGCCGAACTCCATGCCCCTGAATAAGGTGGAGGCCCTGCTGAAACAATTGCTGGTAATTCATGAGGCGGTTGAAAATGGCGCCTCATGAACATTATCCGGGAGACTGTGAATTGACTCAGTTTTTACGCAGTAAGGCTGAAGCTGAGAAGTCTGATACAGAGCTTACCGCAAAGGCGGCCCGGATCAGGCTCCTGCTGCTTGATGTGGATGGGGTTCTTACCGACGGCTCTATTCCCTATACCGCTTCAGGTGAGGAAATTAAGACCTTTAACAGCCGGGATGGTTTCGGGCTTAACCTGCTGCGTAAGGCCGGTATAGAGGTGGGGCTGATTACGGCCCGTAAATCAGAGGCCCTGGTTCGGCGGGCGGCTGATCTTGGTATTGTTCATCTTCATCAGGGGGCACGTTACAAGGTGGAGGCCTTCGCGGAGATTAGTCAAGCCGTGGGGGTGGATGCCCGGCATACGGCCTTTATGGGTGATGACTGGCTTGATCTGCCTCTCCTGGGAATGGTGGGGCTGGCCGTTACCGTAGCCGACGCAGTGCCGGAAGTGAGGGATGCCGCTCATCTGATAACTATTAATCCCGGCGGCCGCGGCGCGGTGCGGGAGGTCTGTGATTTAATTCTTCAGGCTCAGGGCCTGAAGGCTGGATTACTGGCTGAATATATAACCAGAAGATGAAGCGTCGTAATCTGTTGTGGCAGATACCGCTGCTTGTATTTATGGCTCTGCCTTTATGGCGTCCCTATGCGGTGGATTTTTTAAAGGTTCGGCTGCCCATGGCGGCGAAGAACAGCCGCATACCGAAAACCAGTTTTTATATGCGTGGAGTTCTGTTGGTACAGAGCTCCGGGGGGCAGGATAATCTGTGGCTGCGAACTCCCCGGGTGTATAGCCGCGAAAATCAGCGTCTCATCTATCTCGCGGAGACTGAGGCCCGTCTCGGTGCGGGTAAACCAGTTCTAATTACCAGCGGCAGCGCGGTATATGATCGTTTTGAAGGTATTTTGACCCTGCTGGATAACGTGGTGGTAAAAACTCCGCGCCATGAAACCCTGCGGACTTCTGTTATGCGTTACCTGACTAAATTCGACAAGGTGAAAAGCGCCGCTCCTGTGGAATTTGACGGTCAGGGGGTGCGGATTGCCGGCACTTCGTTCATGTATGATCTGCGGAGCGGTGATTTCCGAGTCGGCTCAAGAGTGAGTTGTGAATTATGGTGAAAGAAAGATACGAATTTACTGAGGAGCAGGGCCTTTATCTGCTTAAACTTGCCCGTTTTACCATTATGAGGCATCTGAATCTATCCCCGCCGGCTGCTGAAGAAGAGGAGCTTGCCGCCCGCCTGACCGATCCAGTCTTTGATGTTAAACGCGGGATTTTTGTTACCCTGACCATTGGCGGGGCGCTGCGGGGGTGTATCGGCAGTCTCGCGGCCTGTGAGTCTGTCCGTCAGGGGGTGCAGCGCCACGCCGTGAATGCCGCTTTCAACGATCATCGTTTTCCGCCCCTGACGGTTTCTGAACTAACGAAAGTCGATATTGAGATAAGTGTCCTGACCGAACCTCGTCCTCTGCAATTTTCCAATATTGATGAACTCTTAGACCGGCTGCGGCCCGGGATCGACGGGGTGATCCTGCGGCGGGGAGCGGCCACCGCCACCTTTCTGCCTCAGGTATGGGAGCAGCTTCCCAGGGTTGATGAATTTATGCGCCACCTGTGCCTTAAAGCTGGATTAGCCGCCGAGGCCTGGCGGCAGCCGGGATGCACTGTTGAGACCTATCAGGTAAAGTATTTTTCGTCAAGCAATGAAAAGTCCGGGAAGGCCGATTTTAACTGAACGGCTGACCGTTGTTAGATTATTCGCCGGGAGAGGTGTCTTTATCTTTGTTGGCTCGAATAGTGATGTTGCTTATCTCTCTGCCTTTTTTAATAATACCGTTCATCTCTCGAAATTTTTCTTCATACTGATTGACAATCCCCTGGAAAATCTCATAAAGTTGATCATTTTCTCCCAACCGGCCGGCCGCTCGATGTAAAATTACCTGTCCTTGTCTAAGATGCTCAATGGTTTCATCGTAGACTTTTTCCCTCTTCTGGTGTTTCTCCTGCTCAGCATTGATTATGGGTAAGAGGCGCTGAATGGAAAATTCAACGATGAGATCACGGGGAACATTCTCGCGCCGGGCAATAATGTTAAGGGATAGAAGAGATTTTCTGCTCAAAACGAAGGTTTTGGGACGCCGGCCATTCTTGAGCGCCTGGCAGCCTTTGGCGCAGGCGGCGGCTTTTTCCAGGGCCTGTTCGTCTTCAAATAACTGGTCAAAGATTGATTTCTGCTTCAAGTTAAGCTGCGAGGCCGCCAGCCCCAGAAGGGCTATAATATCATCAGGCAGCCTGAATGTGGCCCGTACTGACTGTCTTCCTTTTAGTGTTTCAGCCGAAAGAACGGCCGGAGTATGCTTTTTTCTGGTTGTCATCGTCTTCTTTTCCTGTTTTTCCCCTTAGCGCTCAATGAACGTAAGTGCTCCATAAACCACACTCTTTACTTTATAACATCTCGGAATGCGAGCCTTTCAGGGGCGCCCTGCTGTGCGCGCTTACCTTTATTTGTTTGTCGCTTACTTATATATTAATAATATTATTTAATTACTAAGTCAAGAAAACTGTAAATAGTAATCAAAGATGCTTGAAGTGAAAAAATAATTATGTGGCAGTTGACATGGGCTGATAAGTAATTATCTTTTGAGGAAAAGGGATGGGCAGCAGTTAACAGTTGTAACTGTAACTGACTGTTTATAAATGAAAATTGTAACTGTTTACCATAGGCAACGAATTGTCTTTAACTCGAAAGCGTAATCGTTCAGGTAAGGGCAGACTTTGGATGTGCTCCTTGAGAAGTTTTAAGTGGACGAAGGTGAGGTGCCGTTGAATAGTTACTAAAATTTAAAACAGGAGGTCGGCTATGTGGACAAGAATTAATGATTTTGATCGTATGTTTAGTGCCATGGATCTGCTTCATTCAAGAATGGGTAGATATTTTGAGGACTATGACCGTCTTCATGGTCGTGGCCGGGTGCTTAGCGGTGGTGAGCTGCCGTTAACAAATTTTTATGATACTGGTGATCATTTTGAACTTCAGGTTGAGCTGCCTGGACTCAGTAAAGAGGATCTGGCCGTCAAGATTCAAGGCAATTATCTCGAAATCAGCGGTACCCGGAAGGCAGAGGTGCCGGAAGGTTACGCGGTGCATCGCGGGGAGAGGGGAGAAATTAGTTTTAACCGTAGTTTTACTCTGCCCTCTGATGTTGAAGCTGAAAAAGTAGAGGCCAGATTGCGCAATGGCCTGTTGACCATGACCCTGCCGAAGGCGGAGGCGGCCAAGCCCCGTCGTATTGATGTTGGTTAAAAAAATAAATTATCTTAATATTCTTTAAACTGTAAAAACAGGTGAATTACAGGAGGCTGATTATGAGCGAGAGAAAAGATATTGTTAAACGTGAGGAGAGGGTTCCGGAGCACAGTATTCCGGTGGTAACTCCGGCAGTGGATATTTATGAAAATGACGATGAGATACTGCTTCATGCCGATATGCCGGGAGTTGAAAAGGATGATATCAAAGTAAATATCGACAATGGAAAACTGGAACTCAGCGGGGTGCGCCGGCTGGTTACGAACGGGGCCGTTAACTGGGAGGAGTTTGGTGATGTGGAATTCAGCCGCTCCTTTTCGGTGCCCCAGGCTATTGACGTCAACAAGGTAAACGCGCAGCTGCGGGATGGGGTTCTCTATCTGCATCTTCCGAAATCAGATAACGCGAAACCGAGACAAATTGCCATCCAGGCAGCCTGATTATGTCGTACGTTCAGGAGCAGGAGAGTGCCCGAAAATGATCAGAAAACCAGTCTCATTTTTCGGGCACTCTCTGATGATCAGGCGAAAGGCTCCGGCCTGCCGGGGTTTTAATTTTTACAGAGACAGGGAAGATCGTTTTTTCTTCAACGAGCTTTTGCCAATCAGCCAGCCGATGAGGAATATCCCGCCGCCGGCCAGAAACCAGTAAATTCTTGTATTGCTTATGAGCTGCTGATTCTCCTGCCGCAGTTTGTCGGCCTGTTGACGCAGCCTGTTATAAGTCTTACTCAGGAGGTCATGGCTTTTTTTAAGTTTAATTACATCCTGAGACTGGGCCAGTAATTCGTTGTATTTGGTGGTAATGGCCTCTGATTTGTCCTGTAATTCTTTGCTGGCCGCCTGTGCGGCAGTGTCCTGCGCGGTCAGCTTGCTGTTGGCAGCCTGCAGTTCCGTCTGCTGCCGGGCCAATTCATCTTTTAAATTTTTAATTTTTTGGCTAAGGTGTTTATTTGTCAGCACCAGGCGGTTTAATTCGCCTCTCAGCTTAGGGGCCTCAATGGCTCCAGGGGGGGTGGGAATGGTGTATTGAGCCTTGAGCCAGCCGGTAACCCCATTTTCTGTCTGCACCTGTAAATATTTGTTCTGTTTGGCTAAAACGGTCAGTTTTGTGCCTGTTTTCAAGGCCTTTAGGGGGGTGTATGAGGGGCCTGGGCCGTCACGGAGGGTGACAATGAGGGTGTCACTTATATAACGGGTTTCGGGTTGTGCTTCTGCTGCTGCCGGGACAGCGCTTCCCGGCCAGATAAGAGTGATAAACAGCAGGAGTCCAATAAGATTTTTCATGGTGCTCATACTTTTCCTCCGTTTAATCCTGATAACTGTAACGGCTCAGGTCTGTCTGACTGGGCCGTCGTCGTCCTGCAAAAGAGCCAGTAGTTCAGTTGCGGAAATTTTATGATTAAGATCGGTGCCCTGGAGAAGGTTGTCGGCCAGTTCCCTTTTTTCTTTGTGCAGGGTAACTATCTTTTCTTCAATAGTGTCTCTGGTAATGAGACGATAAATGGTTACCGGCCGTTTTTGTCCTATGCGGTGAATGCGATCAGAAGCCTGATCCTCAACGGCTGGATTCCACCAGGGGTCCATGTGAATGACATAATTGGCCGCCGTCAGGTTCAGGCCCAGGCCGCCGGCCTTGAGGCTGATTAAAAATATGTCTCCTTCACCGGCCTGGAATGCTTCTACTCTCTTCTTGCGTTCCCTGGCCGGGGTGCTGCCATCTAAATATTGATAGTTTATCTCTTTATGATCTAAAAAATTCTTCAGAATGGTCAAATGACCGACAAACTGACTGAATACCAGTACCTTATGACCATTTAATAATAATTCGTCAATAAGTTCTTCGAAAAGAGCCAGTTTGGAACTTTTAATTGGAATTCCAGGCTCCACCATGGCCGGGTTGCAGCAGGCCTGCCGCAGACGCATAATCTCGGCCAGGATACGCATATTGCGGTGCTGCTGCGGGGCGGTTTCGAGAATGTTCAGGGCCTCGCGGCGTAAGGTCTCGTAAAAGGCGGCCTCTTCCGGGCTTAATTTGACGTGGAGATTAATCTCGGTACGGGGCGGCAGGTCATCAAGAACCTGTGATTTAAGACGCCGGAGGATAAAAGGACGGATGATCTTTTTAAGCCGCTGCTGGGCCTCGCGGCTTTTATCTCGTTCGATGGGGATGGCGAAGCGGTGGTTAAAAGAGGTTATACTGCCCAATATACCGGGATTTATAAAATTAAATAAATTCCAGAGCTCTCCAAGATTATTCTCCAGCGGCGTACCGGTGGTGATCATCTTGAAGCGGCCCTTTAAACGCATGGCCGCTTTTGAGCGCTTGGTGGCCATATTTTTTATGGCCTGGGCCTCGTCTAAGACAATTACCTGCCATTGCCGCGCGGTGAGCATTTCGGCCTCCTGCTGGAGCAGGCCGTAGCTGGTAATAAGCAGATCAAAAGGGCGCAGCTCGTCAATGGTCTGCTGACGGTCGGTGGGGTTCAGTGAAATACAATTTAGGGTGGGGGCGAAACGCTGGGCCTCGTTGATCCAGTTATAGCACACTGAAGTGGGGGCCAGCACCAGGCAGGGGCCATGGGCGGCCTGGTCTAACATCAGGGCCAGGGCCTGCACGGTTTTGCCGAGTCCCATTTCATCGGCGAGGCAGGCACCGCAGTTAAGATAGGCCAGTCTGGCCATCCAGGTGAAGCCCTCCCTCTGGTAGGAACGCAGACTGGCATTCAGGGTGGATGGCAGGTCCGGTATGTAGGCCTCGGCCTCATCAATCCTTCTGGCGGCGTCCAGCCAATGTTCGTCACTTTCTAATTTCCCAAGATTCGCGGTTAGATTATGCAGCAGAGGGGCGGCCGCCTGCGGCAGACGCAGAAGGTCATCCTGGCGGCTGGTTATGGCGTTTATATCATTCAGGTGTTGGAAAAGATCTTCGGTTAGCGACAGGTATTCCTGGTCTGAGAGAGGAACGAAACGGCTGTTGTGCTGTTTCACCAGATCCAGAAGCTGGCGGATTTCAATAAGATGATTGTCGTCTACCTGCAGTTTGCCGTTGATGGCGAACCAGTTTTTATGTTTGTTTACCTTGAGGTATAATTGTTCAACCCCGGCCCGCTGTTTTATCCGCAGATTCTCACCCTGGGGCCATTCAATAACCAGATTATTGGCCAGAGGCTGTAATTCCAGCAGGAAATTCAGGCAGTCCTGGAGGTCGGGCAGTAACCAGTGCCAGTTGTCATCCGGTAGACAGCTCATGGAAGGACAGGCGCTTACTATATCATGGGCGGCTTCCTCTTCCATGCTGAGATTTCTTATAGTCTGCAGACGTTCTCCATCTATATCGGCAATGATTATTCTGGCTCCGGCCCCGGGCTTCAGTGTCGGGCCGCCTGCTCCTAATGGCTTGATATTAAAAGAAATATCGAAACCGCCGCGATTGGGGACAATCTGGCAGTATATTTTGCTGTCTGAGGTTATATTCCTTAAGGTGGCGGCAGGGGCTGAAAAATCAGAATAAACGGGGATATGCCCGGCGATACCTGCTAATAAATCCAGCACCTTGCTCTTGGCTTTTTCGGGTACCAGAAGCCCGCCGGCGCCAATCGTGGCGGCTATTTTATGACTTGTTTCGCTTAGTTGATAGACCATAATCCTTCCCGGCGGAGAAAAACGGGTGATAATTGTTTCATCTGCGGCGGGAAAGGGGGTGAATTTTATTGCGACATTGCGGCGTTCATTTTTGATTCGTAACTGCGGTTCGGCCTGGATAATTTCCAAATGGATTAATTCTTCGTGATCCCGGAAGATCAGAGGGTGATTAATCATGGTTAGAACTGCCTGCTCGATATCAAAATAATATTCCAGGTTACGACTGTTGCCTGTCCTTTTGTGGATGGCGGCGCAGATGTTTTTGTCCTGGGTACTAAAATCCCGCAGGGCGCTGGGCAGGGCTAATTTCTGCAGGGATAAGACCCGGCCCTTACTCCAGCCGGTCTGATGGGAAAATTTTTGTTCCTTGGGGGTAATGGCGATTACCGCCCCGCTTGTCTCGTCGATGGTCAGAAGCCAGATAAGGCGGATACTCTGCTCGTTCACCGCGGCGGCATGATTAATAATTGACCGCAGTCCTCTCACCGCCCGCTGCCAGGGCTCTTCGTGGTGGATGGCCTTAAGCAGGGGCTGACTCTGCCAGTTATTACGCCAGGCGGCGGCGGCCTCTTGATAGCCGTTGTCGCCTGAGGCAAGATAGAGCACTTCCGCCATTTCCTGGGCCAGCCAGTGGTAACCGTTCAGTGCGGCCCGCTCAAAATTATCGGTGAGCGCGGCCTGCAGCTCCGGGGACATTCTCCCCTCTAACCAAAAGGCGGCAAGACCGGCAAACAGCGAGGATATACTGTTAAAGGCCGGTGGTGAATAATCAATGGCCCGGAGCTGGGGGTCGGTGACCTGTTTCTGGCGGCAGATGAAGACATCAAAGAGAATCTGGTAGGTCTGGCGATATAGACGGCTGCCCTTCAGTGGTTTGCGGTCGGTATAAATTTTATGACGCAGGCTGGCGGCTTCGGGCGATTTTGACTGCAAGAGGGCTAAAAAAAACAATACGCCCTCGAAGCCGGTAAAATAGGCTTCTTCATCGTTATTGATCTGGCGCAAGGTCTGGAGGTCAGCCATGAAGATGGTCAGGGCCTCTTCCATATTGCCCTTGAGTACGGCCAGCCAGCCGTCAAGCCCTAAGCCTGTGAGTTGTCCGCCGTGGGCGGCAAGGATTTTCTCTGCCCGCTCAAATTCTCCACACAGCAACAGGGAAGAAACCAGAAGATACATAAATGATGGGTGTCTGAGCATGGGGGGACGCTCCCCGTCTATGCCGTACTCAAGATAATTAAGATGAACGGTAATGGGCTGCAGACGGCCCTGGTGATCCTTTAAAATTTCATGCAGGGCCAGAAACTGGATATGATCCGGCATGGTTGCCATCCAGGAGGCGGAGAAGGCCCGGCCGCAGATGTTAACAATGGGATGTGGACTGCTGGCGGCAGGAGAGCGTTGATAATAGTTGATGAGGTGCTGGTGAAAAGCCGTTGTGTCATTGGAATACAGGGCGATTCGTAAATCACGTATATCACGGCGGCTGGCTGATTTGTCGGCCTTGTAGGATATTGGAATGGAGGGCAGAACGGCACGTACCGCCTGGGCCAGGGTGTTGAAATGCCCCTCTTCTACCGCCTGCCGGGCAACAATCTCCGCGATATCGTCGCGGCATTGGCAGCGGGCGTTAAGCAGGTTTTTCTCCCGCAGATGGGCCAGGCATGGGTGGATCTGGCGGGCGTAATCCGCTCTGGGGACATCCGTGGATATTTCGCAGTCATAAAGACATTTTAAGAGGGTGGATAGATTTATGGGCTCATGAATAACAGAGGCTAACTGCAGAACAAGCCGGGAAAAGGGCGGTAATTTTTGATATATCCGGGTAAAATTATTTAAAGGCGAACTGGTTATAGGCATATTAAATGCGGGGCGGTTCAATGGCATTTTGTGGTTATTCTCTTACAGGTCAGTATAGTTTTTACGTGATAAGCCCGGATACGCCTGAAAGGAGTGAAAAAAGCCTTAAAACGGCAGATAAGGGGCGGACTTTTTATTATAGTCAATAATCAAGCGCCCGGAAAGGTATTTTATGCGTTTTGTTTAATTTTAAATAAGGGAATAAGATGGGAAAAAATAAAGAACCGCGGGTAAAGGGCAAGGGCGGGAAATCAATAAAGAAGAAAAAGATATGTTGTGAGAAATATCTGCGGAAAGGGAAACATTGTAAAGGTTGCCCGGACATGGGGTGTTGCGAGTTTACAGATTTGTAATTCTGGGGGTAATATTTTGACTTATCCTGAAAAATTAAATAGAATAATTCAAATAACTGCTCCGGTGGTTATTGGTTATTATCTGGTAAGCGTTTCAGGGTGTTCATGGAGCGCTTACATTAGAGGTTTAAACAAGTAATTTTAAATATATACAATATGACATTTAACAGTGTTGACCATAAAATTCTGATTGTTGATGATGAGGTTGCTATTTGTGAATTGATCAAGCATCTCGTTGTCCATGAGGGTTATGAGGCCTCCACCGCCTCCGGGGTCGATGAGGCCCTGGAAAAGCTGGCTCATGATGAATATTCTCTGGTGATATCCGATATCAACATGCCTCACAAAAGTGGTATTGATCTTTTGGATTATCTGCAGAATTATTATGATAAACGTATTGCCGTCCTTATGGTGACGGCGATTGATGATCGGAGTGTGGCCATAAAAACCCTGGAGATGGGGGCCTACGGCTATATAATTAAGCCCTTTGATCGTAACGAGTTGCTGATTAATGTTGCCAACGCCCTCCACCGCCTGCAGTTAGAGATTGATAATTACCGTTATAGTGAGGAGCTGGAGGAGCTGATTAATGAGCGGACAGAGAAACTGAAGCTGGCGGAACAGGAGGTGCGGGCCTCCAGAGAGGAAACTATTTACCGGTTGGCCAAGGCGGCAGAGTTCAGAGATAATGAAACCGCTCAGCATACCATCCGCATGGGGTATTTCTGCGGAGCTCTGGCCAGAGCAGCCGGTATGTCGGATGATTTGAGTGAAAGTCTGCGTCTGGCCGGCCCTCTGCATGATGTCGGCAAAATAGGTATTCCTGACACCATCTTGTTGAAACCCGGTAAGCTGACCGTCGAAGAATTTGAAATTATCAAGAAACATTCTGAGATAGGCTATCGGATTCTGTCGGATTCCAAGTCTGACCTGCTGAATCTGGGGGCGGTTATCGCCTATACCCATCATGAGAAATTTGATGGCAGCGGTTATCCCCGCGGTCTGGTCGGGAAAGAAATCCCCGGCCCCGGACGTATCGCGGCGGTTTGTGATGTCTTTGATGCCTTGACCTCTGACCGGGTATATAAGGCGGCTATGACGGTTGATGAGTCGCTGGCCATAATGAAAAAGGGCCGCGGCAGTCATTTTGATCCGTATCTGCTGGATTGTTTTATTAAATGCCTGCCGCAGATAATGGCCTTAAAGATGAAATTCGTGGACGGATAGATCAGGAAATTAATTGATGACGGGTTGGTCCCCACGCTCCCCCGTGGGAACCATTTAACCCAATTTTTATGCTCAGGCGGCGGCCGGGCAGGAGGCGGCGGATGAAACCGGCCGGCTCCAGAAAGGCCGCAGGCGAATCCCGGCGTTTTTGGAGCTTGAAACTATTCTTTCCAGCATGCCGCCGTTCTCGCTTGTCTTGTTTAACTCTATAATCTGCCAGCATTCCGGATGGGCCGTCAGCTTCTTCATTAAACCGAAGTGCTGGCTGTGGCCTGATCTCTCGGCAATTACGTGCCCTAAAAGGGGATAACCTAATAATGATAAATCGCCAAGGAGATCAAGAATCTTATGGCGGACAAATTCATCTTTAAAGCGTAGTCCTTCTTCATTCATGACCCCGTTTTTATCAACAACTACCGCGTTGTCAAGTGAGCCTCCCAGGGCGTATCCGTTGGCCTGTAACTGCTTTACCTGCTCAAGAAAACCGAAGGTCCTTGCTGAGGCGATTTCGGTGCTGAAAGACTTGGGCGATATATCAATGCTGTAACTCTGATTCTGGATTAAACCATGGGTGAAATTAATGCGGCAGCTGAGACGCAGGCCGTTATGGGGCAGAATTCTGATCTTCTTATTGCCTTCCTCGTAGGTTATTTCCTTGATTATTTTTAAAAACAAGCGTTTGGATTGCTGTGTTTTGCGATCAGCTGATTGCAGACGCCTGACAAATTCCTCGGCGCTGCCATCCATAATGGGAACTTCGGGGGCGTCAAGCTCAATGGTGGCGTTGTCGATTCCCAGGCCGCTCAAGGCCCCGAGGATATGCTCAGTGGTGGAGAATACCATATCTTTATCTTTGTCCGCAATGGTGGTTGCCAGGCTGGTATCAATGATCCGGTCAACGAGGGCCGGCATTGACTGCCTGCGGCCGATTAATTTAAAACGGATACCGTTGTTGGCCCGGGCCGGTTTTATGTTCAGCTTCACCTTATAGCCTGAATGCAGACCGATGCCGGAGAGGCTGACGCTTTCTTTTAAGGTATGTTGTGATGATTCCATTAGTTGCCTTGTTTTGTATCAATCATGGGAATATTTAAGTTGCTCATTGAATCAAGCAAGGAGCGTGCCCGAAATGTTGATAAGGTGTGGTGGTGGATTAAAATGACGATAATACAAGCTGATAAATTTCTTTTGGCAGAGGGAGGGTGCCGATTATGGGGTGGCAGTGCGGCTGTTGTGGTAAAAAAGACACAGTTGTTCTGCGGCTATTGCAACACAGGTTAAAGGGCGGTGAGGACAAAACGTTCAAAATCCCGGGGCATGGTGAGTTTGACTCGTAGTATCCAGAGGGGCAGAGCAGGGGCCAGGGAGTTGAGTTTTACTATATCTTTTTCGGTGGTGATGAGGGCCGTGCATCCTGTTTCTTCGGCCTGGCGGTTTAAGGAAATCATATCTTTTTCCTGAAAGGGGTGATGATCCTGAAAGCTTGCTGTTTCTATAACTCTTGATTTCGCTATGGCCTTTAAGGTCTGGAAAAATGACTCCGGGCGGGCAATGCCGCAGAATGCCAGCAGCGGGCCGGGCGGCAGGGCGCTTATGGGCTGCCGTATGCCCTGAGGGTCAATGAGGCTGTCGGCGGTATAATGCCCTCTGAAAACGGGGCGGCCCGGATAAGCTTCAGTAAGCTTAAGGCAGAATGATTTGATCTGTGCCTCATTAATATTTTCAGCTCCATTAATTACGAAGCAGTCCGCCCTTTTTAAGGCTGTTTCAGGCTCCCGCCAGGGGCCGCCAGGGAATACCCGAAAACGTTCCGGCAGGGCGGAGGCATTAAAGAGGGCCAGGTTCAGATCCCGGGCCAGGGCTAAGTGCTGAAAGCCATCATCCATAATCAGGACATCAGCGAGCTCCTGTTCAACAATATAGCGGCCGGTGATTACCCTTTGGCGGCCGGTGATTACCGGGATTTTCAGTTCCCTGGCTAATAGTACCGGCTCGTCTCCTGCCTCCTGCGCGCTTAGAAATATTTCCCCCCCTTCCCCGGAAACTACATTAATGGCTTCCCTGCTGCTGCCGCCATAACCCCGGCTGAGTACGGCCGGTCGTCGGCCCGCTTTTTTCAGTAAGCGGCCTAAATATATTACCATGGGGGTTTTGCCGGTGCCGCCCATGCTTAAATTACCCACGCTGATTACCGGTAGTGGCAGTCGTTCCTGTCTCTTCAGGCCTCTGTCGTAAAGCCAGGCCCGGAAGCTCATCAGCAGGGCGTAGAGAGGGGACAGCGGGCGGCCAAAGAAGAATAGTGTTTTGATAATATTATTGGTCATGGAGCGCCTGCAGTGAATCTTTGATAATCTTAATATAACGATGGGCGGCTCCCTGGTTACGACGGATGAGACCAGCCGCCCGCTCCCCCATTTTACGCTTTGCCTCCGGGTTGTTCAGCAGGTCACGGAGGACGGAAAAAAGTTCAACGGCGTTTACCTGCCGGGCTCCGCCGCAGTCTAAAAGATTACGGCTGATCTCTGCGAAGTCTTCCATGTGAGGCCCGAAGAGGATTGGTGTACCGTGCAGAGCGGGTTCCAGCGGGTTATGGCCACCCCGGGCAACAAGGCTGCCGCCCACCAGGGCTATATCTGCCAGGGCGTAAACCGTGGATAATTCGCCCAGGGTGTCGAGAATCATAAGGTCTGTGCCGCCGCCCTTGCTGCGTCTGCTGCTGGTTAAGTTCATATTCTGGATTAAGCGCTCAACGGCTTCCCGGCGTTCGATGTCGCGGGGGGCGATAATCAGCTCAAGATCAGGGAAGTCCTGCCGGAGTTTATTGTAGGCTGTGAGGATTATTTCCTCCTCCCCTTCGTGGGTACTGCCTGCCACCAGCAGGGGGCCTCCGGCGGCAGGCCTGTTGAATACTGGTTGATGTCTGGCCCGGGCGTTCTGGGGGGGCGGCAGATCGTATTTGAGGTTACCGGCTGTGATGATTTTCTTTGATTCAACGCCTAACCGCCGCATATTGGCGGCATCGGAGGCCATCTGTACTCCAAGAGCGGTGAAGGAATTAAAGAGGGGACGAAAAAAAAAGGCGGCCCGTTTATAGCCTTGCAGAGAGTGAGCGGTGAGGCGGCCGTTGGCAAGTATAAGCGGGATGCCGCGGGATTTAAGCTGCCAGATGAAATTGGGCCAGAAATCTGTTTCAATGAGAATAAATATATCCGGGGCCAGGCGGTTAATATATTTTTTTACCGGCCATAAGAGATCAAAGGGGAAGACAATGAGATGATCCACTATGGGGGCTATGCGGGCCGCGGCATAGGAGGCGCCACTTTTTGTCGTGGTGGAGAATATCAGGCGGGCATTCGGCATTTGCCCACGGACAGCCATGAGCAGCGGCAGACTGGAGGCGGCCTCGCCCACGGAGAGGGCGTGTACCCAGATGTGCGGTTCCCGCTTTTTGTTGAGGCGGGGCAGGGTATATCCCAGCCGCTGCCGTATTCTCCCACGATATTTGGGGGTTAAGGTCCAGGCGAGCAGGACGGGGCTCAGGGGGATGAGCAGCAAGGTGGTAATTATGTTATATAACAGGATGAAAAAACGCATGAGTGGATAAGCAGCATTTCTCTAATTTAATCTTGACGTAAATTATTTATAATATCATGAATCTGATTATTGTCCAGCCGCAAGAGATAAGCGGTGATGAGCTTATTCTGACCGATCGGCGGGCTCGGCATATTCATAAGGTACTGCGCTGCCGGCCGGGTGATAATCTCCGGGTCGGGGTGTTGAACGGCCCCATGGGGACGGGGCGTATTGTCTCCATGGCCCGGGGCGGAGTCTGTCTGTGTCTGAGCCTGGAAAAAGCGCCGCCGCCGCTTCCGGCTCTGGATCTGATTCTCGCTCTGCCCCGGCCGGTAATGCTGAAACGGATTCTGGTGCAGGCCGTGACCATCGGGGTTAATCATATATATCTCATAAATGCCAGTCGAGTGGAAAAGAGTTTTTTTTCCTCGACTCTAATCGCGGAGGACGGCTGGCGCGAATTTTTACTCAAAGGTCTTGAACAGGCGGTGGATACCAGAATGCCGGGATTGTCTGTTCATCATCGTTTTCGGCCCTTTATTGAGGATGTCCTGCCTCCTCTTCTGGCCCGCCGGGGCGGTGGAAGGATTGTGGCCCATCCCGGCGGCGGGTCTGTTATTCACGCTGAAGGCGGGAAGCGGGCCTTTCTGGCCGTCGGCCCGGAAGGCGGCTGGGTGGATTTTGAGATTGAAAAATTCCAGGCGGCTGGTTTCGCGGTATTCAGTCCGGGGCCGAGGATTATGCGGGTGGATACAGCGGTACCGGCCCTGATGGCCCAGGTTAATATGGCCCTGGCTCCGGCAGAGGCCGGTGGGCACCCGTCAGGCTGAGCCGCAATACAAATTTGTGGAAATAGCATAAATATGACTGTTTAAGATCAGCGTTTAAAAATTGGACGTCCAGGTAAGCGTAGACTCCGATACCGAACGTCCAACACCGAACATTCAACATCGAACACCGAATAAAAAAAACAGCGAATACAGTTGTGCTTACGGAGATCCTAACAATATTTTGTTGGTTTACCATGTAAGTAGTTTTTGTTGTTGATTCATAATTCGGTGTTGAATGTTCGGTGTTCATTTCTTTTGCACTGTCACTTTTTTGTATTGCACCCGTCAGGCTGAGCCGCGGGGCAGGTTTACCTCCCCTGTGATTTGTCATCTCCGGCGGGATATTACTTTGTCAACCAGAACCCGTAATTCCTTTAAACCGCTCAGGTAAAGTATTCCGCCGTAGAGAAGAGCGCTGCTGGCAATCATCAGGGTAACCCCGCCCATGTCCGCCGTCAGGCTGGCGCTCATCCAGCCTGCCAGATTGTCTCGGAGCAGGAAGAGCCAGGCCCACATGCAGAGGGCTGCGAAGATAATTTTGCCAAGGCCGGTAAACAGGTATCTTAAAGGGTAACCGTTCAGTTTGTGATAAAGAATTATACTTAAAAATAAAAAATCACCGAACATGGCGCAGGAGGTAGAGAGGGCAATGGCCCGGTGCTGGAGAGGGCCGATGGTCAGAATTATCATGACAATATTAGTGGCCACGGCGAGGAAACTGCCCATGACCGGAAACTTGGTGTCGTTTAAGGCATAAAACACCGGAACTGTGATTTTGACAGAGGCGTAGGCAAAGAGTCCCAGGACGTAAAAATTCAGGGCCTGAGCGGTCATGATGGTGTCGCGGGCGGTGAAGTGGCCATGTTGAAAAATAATGCGGATAATGGGCGTCGAGAGGTAATAGAGGCCGATGGTGGCGGGGATGGTGAGGCTGAAACCCATGGTCAGGGCTGAAACATAGGTTTCTTTCAGGCCCTTAAAGTCTTTGACGGCCGCGCAGCGGGAGAC
Source organism: Desulfobacterota bacterium M19 (assembly GCA_048820955.1). Classification (GTDB taxonomy): domain Bacteria; phylum Desulfobacterota; class Desulfobulbia; order Desulfobulbales; family VMSU01; genus JAADIV01. The sequence continues at coordinate 82,625 of JBMERE010000007.1, forward strand.
AATGGGCATGGTGGCAATGGATACCGCCACTCCGAAGACACCAATGGGGAATTGTACCAGGCGAAAGGCGTAGTTAAGCCATGAGACGCTGCCCACGGCACAGGAAGCGGCAAAGTTGGTGTTGACAAAGATGTTGATCTGGGTGGCGCCCAGTCCCACTACCGCCGGGATCATGAGCCTGAAGACCCGTATCAGGCCCGGATCACGCCAGTTCATGACGGGTTTAAATTTAAAGCCGGTAGTCTTTAAGGTGGGCAGCTGGCCGACCAATTGCAGGAGGCCGCCGATGAGGGTGCCCACCGCCATCCCGACAATGGCCGGTTGCCCGAAGCGGGGCATGATGAAGGCCAGAGAGACTCCGCCGATGATGGAGCCGAGGTTAAAGAAGCTGGAGGCTATGGAGGGGATGAAAAAACGGTTTTTACTGTTCAAAATCCCCATTACCACCGCTGACAGGGAGACAAAGATGAGGAAGGGGAACATAATGACTGTCAGGTACCGGGTGAGGGCTATTTTGCCGGCAACCCTGGCAAAATCAGGGGCGATGAGCATGACGATGGGGCGGGCATAATACATGCCGATGATGGTGAGAAACGAGAGAATTATCCCCACGCAGACTATGACGTTATTGGCCAGTTTCCAGGTGGCGGCGGCTCCCTTGTTCTGGTCGTAGTCCGAGAAGACGGCGACAAAGGCAGCGCTCAAGGCCCCTTCGCCAAAAAGGTCGCGCAGGAGGTTGGGGATGCGGAAGGCAACCACGAAGGCGTCATAGTTGGTGCCGGCGCCGAAGAGGGCTGCCATGACCTGTTCCCGTACCAGGCCTAAAATCCGGCTGCACATAATGGCGGCGCTTATTACTCCGGCGGAGCGGGCAAGGCGGCCGCTGTTTTCTGAAGGCTTTTTCATATTGCTCTGTTTACCGGTTTACAAAATAACTGCTTGCTAATAACATGTATTTGATATATTTTATAGAGTTTTTCGTGGTAGTGTCCGGTTGTATTGGCGTTAAAGATGGCCGGTGGCTTGTGCCGGGCGGCAGAACGCCGGAAAAATAAAGACTTTCTTGATGGCACGGGTGCAGAGGGTGTATTGCGCAATCCGCCCGGATCATTTGCATTAAAACATGCAGCTGGTTTTATACTTTTATACCGGAGGCCACTGAGTTTTTCTGCCATCCTCATCAGGGGGGTGGCTCTTTTTTTTTAAAAGGTAAATAAATGGAACAGCAGAAGATAAGGAATGTGGCAATTATCGCTCATGTCGATCACGGCAAGACTACTCTGGTTGACCAGCTTTTTCAACAGAGCGGTATGTTCAGAGAAAATCAGGAGGTTGTCGAGCGTCTCATGGATTCCATGGATCTCGAGAAAGAACGGGGAATTACTATAACCTCCAAAAATGGCTCCTATATCTATGAAGATCATTTTATCAATATTATTGATACCCCCGGTCACGCCGATTTCGGCGGCCAGGTGGAGCGGGTAATGCGTATGGCGGATGGGGCATTACTTCTGGTTGATGCCCAGGAAGGGCCCATGCCGCAGACTTATTTTGTCTTGAAAAAGGCCCTGGCCGCTGATATGCCTATTGTTGTGGTCATAAATAAGATAGACAAGCCCGCCGCCCGTTGTGAATGGGTGGTGGATCAGGTTTTTGATCTCTTTGTCAAATTAAATGCCCCGGATGAACTCCTCGATTTTCCGGTAGTTTACGCCTCTGCCAAGGAGGGTTATGCCCGTCATGATCTGGACTCCGATAATATGGACATGAAGCCGATATCAGAGCTGATTGTCAAGCATGTGCCCGCCCCGCAGGGCTCTGTGTCGGCCCCCCTGCAGATGCAGGTCAATACCATTGATTATTCCCCCTATCTTGGCCGTCTCGGCATCGGCAAGGTGGTAAACGGGGTTTTAAAGATTAATAAGGATGTGGCGGTTGTCAGCCGGGAGGGCGATATAACCTCCACCCGGATTTCCAAGATATTCCATTTTGAAGGTAATGAAAAGATAGCCGTTAATGAGGCCGGGGTCGGTGAGATCGTGGCCGTGGCCGGTCTGGATAATGTCACGGTGGGAGTAACTTTTACCGATCCGGAGAATCCGGCCCCGCTGCCCATTATCGACATTGATCCACCAACTCTTGCCATGAATTTTATTCCCAACGATTCACCCTTTGCCGGCCAGGAGGGTAAGTACGTAACTTCACGGCATATCGAGGCCAGGCTGGCCAAAGAGACCCTGGCTGATGTGGCTCTGCATGTTGAACCTCTCTCCGATGCTGTGGGTTATCGGGTGGCGGGGCGGGGTGAACTTCATCTCTCAATTCTCATTGAAAAGATGCGTCGTGAGGGCTATGAATTTCAGGTCACCAGGCCGCAGGTTATCATGCGGGAGGTTAATGGCGCCAGGCAGGAGCCTTATGAGGAGTTGACCATTGATGTCGATGAGCAGTTTCAGGGGGCGGTTATTGAAAAACTGGGTGTCTTGAAGGGCCAGATGATGGAGATGGGAACCCATAACGAGATGACCCGTCTTGTCTATAAGATTCCCACCCGTGGTCTCCTTGGTTTTCGTTCCAAATTTATGACCGATACCAAGGGCATGGGAATTATGAACTATGTCTTTGCTGAATACGGCCCATACGCCGGGGAAATTATCAATCGTCAGAACGGGGTGATAATCGTCAAGGAAAATTGTACCTCTGTGGCCTATGCCCTTTTTAATCTGCAGGAACGGGGGAGGTTGTTTATCGGGCCGGGTGAAAAGGTATACGCCGGTCAGATAATTGGTGAAAACTGCCGGGGTGAGGATATGGTGGTCAACCCGGCCAAGGGCAAGAAGTTAACCAATATGCGGGCTTCCGGTACCGATGAGGCCGTTATTCTTACCCCTCATGTAATTATGAGCCTTGAGGACTGTATCGCCTATATCAATGACGATGAACTGGTGGAGGTGACCCCTGAGTCCATTCGTCTGCGGAAAATTACCATGCGGAAACGCTGAACAATTAATTAAAATAGTTTTTGAATTTGAATAGGGAGCGGCTTGACTTTGGGGGTTTATGCTTCATTATTTAATATTGGCTCACGACCGTTTTTTGAGGGGCCAAAAGGTTTTTTTGCTGAACTTGACAGCCTCTCGCTGATTCCGGGGTTGGAGATCGGTCCGGCATCTTACAATGATATTGTGGAGATTTACCGGCTTGAAAGTGAAATCGAGGGGGAGGGCGGAGCTGATTTTGCTACTTTAACGGCCCGCTGGCGGATGTTCGGGGCCGGATTTTTAACGGCCCGGCAGGATGGGCGCTTAGCGGGTTATATTGAATCCTGCCTTTGGGATTGTCAACTGCCTTCTTTTGAGGCCCGGCCGGATTTTTTCGCTTCCCGGCACCGCCCGGGGGCGGAAACTCTCTATATTATATTTATCGGGGTGGCTGCTGACTGTCGGAGACAAGGGGTGGCTAATTCTCTGCTGGCGGCCGTCAGTCTGGTCGGCCGTTACCATGGAGCTTGTCGTCTGCAGGCTGTCTGCCGGGATCATATTATGCCGCTTTACGAGGCTGCCGGTTTTCTGCCGGTGACCGGTCTGCCTGATTTTCTGCCTGAGCCTGCGGTAGATTTTATGCTTATGGAACATAGTCTTTTATAAAATCGGTACCCGGCAGCATTTATCGGGAAGGCGGTTAAGTCGTCCATCCACATACCGCGGGAGGTCTTATATTGAAAATTCTCTTTATAACAGTCCCTTATCATGCCGGGGTCGTGGAGGTAGCCGGCAAATGGGTACCTCTCTATATGGTTACCCTGGCCGGAGCCTGCCGGGAGGCTGGTTTTGAGTGCCATATATATGATGCCATGACCAAGGGCGTGGGGATGGCGGAGGTGGAACGGCAAATCAGGGATCTGCAGCCGGATGTGGTGGCGGTTTCCATGATTACCAGTACTACCCCCGATGCCCTGGAGGTTTTGCGCAGTGCCCGGCGGCTCTGTCCGGCGGTGGTCACTGTTGCCGGCGGTATTCACGCCAGTTTCATGTATGATGAAATCATGGCCCATGATTTTGTTGATTATCTGGTTGTTGGCGAGGGTGAAAAAACCCTGGTGGAGCTGCTGCTCTCTCTGGGGGGCGGTGAGCAGGAGGCGGTTGCCGGTTTAGCTTTAAGAGATAGTGAGGGTAAGGTTAAATTGACTTCACCCCGCCCCCTGCTCACCAGTCTCGATAACATGCCCATGGCCTGGGATCTTTTAGACTGGCAGGATTATACCTATTTTATTATCCCCGGTTCCCGTCTGGGGGCTGTGGCTTTTTCCAGGGGCTGCACATACAGTTGCCGCTTCTGTTCTCAACATAAATTCTGGGGACAGTGGCGGGCGCGAACCCCTGAGGACCTGATGGGTGAGATACGCCGCCTCTATGAGGACTTTCAGGTCAATGTTATTTTATTTACCGATGACTATCCCACCCCTGACCGGCAGCGCTGGGAACGTCTTCTTGATCTGCTGATAGAGGCTGACCTGCCGGTCTATCTGCTCATGGAGACCAGGGCCGCGGATATTATCCGTGATTCTGATATTCTTGATAAATACCGGCGGGCTGGTTTTATCCATATCTATATCGGTTCTGAGGCGGCAAGTCAGGAGCGGCTTGATCTCTTTGCCAAGGAGCAGTCCTGCTCTCAGGCTGAAGAGGCCATGGAGCTATGCCGCCGGCATGATATTATCACCGAGACCTCGGTTATTATCGGCCTGCCCGCGGATACCAGAGAATCCATCCAGGAAATAATCCGTTATACCCAGAAGTTGAATCCCGATTTTGCTCATTTTTTAACCATATCCCCCTGGCCTTATGCCGATATGTATCCCGAGCTCAAGCCTTTTATCAGCAGCTATGATTATCGGCGCTATAATCTGGTTGATCCGGTATTAAAGCCGCAGAATATGACTCTGGATGAGGTGGATGAGATTATTATTCAGGCCTATCGTGAATTTTATATGGCCAAATTCACGGAAATTATGACCATGAGTGATTTTAAACGCCGTTATATGCTCACCGCCATCATGAGAATAATGAATAACTCCTTTTTACGCCGTAAAATGGGCGATATGAGCGCCGCTATGCCTGAATCCATGCGCGCGGCCCTGACTGAACTCCAGTCCGGCCTTACTCCCCGAAACGATGTTCAGCTAAAGGTAAGCGCCCCATAAACCGCACTCTCGCTTACCCTCTTAGTGAAGCTGCCAGGCAAGACCCAGGGCGGTGCCTGAGGTGAATAAAATCCCCATTATTATATGCTTGATAATCAGCACCTGGCGGCGGGCCTGATGATGGCTAAGGTGATTATCGGTTCTCCCCCCCTTCTGATGCAGATAACGTCCCAGCCCGGTGAGGATAATCAGTCCGAGGGCTATGTTCTGCATCCATAAAAAGTCACCTGACAGCTCACTGACCAACTGCCATTCACAGCTCACCGCTCCTCCCGCTTTCAGGTGGATTAGATAAATGGCGGTGAGAGAACTAAGCCACAGGCCGGTAAAGAGATCATGGGAGAAGTCGTTAATAATATAGATATATTTCATGAAAAGAGATGTGTTGTAGGCTGCCGGTGATAACAGGCGATGGAGAGCGGGGGCGGTTAAGCTGCCCGCTTATGTGGAATAACCTCATTCTACAGGTGTTTTTTCCATTTTAGGCATTCACCTTGGTGCATTTTTATTGTATCATCTATTTAAAATTATAAATCATTTTAACATATAACTCAAAAACCTTTTGTATCCCGGTGTTGGTTGCGGTACAATTTTTTCATGACTAAGACTACCCACATAAAGCAGGGCAGTATATTAAGCTCACCGCTGTTTCGCCGTTTTCTGGCTCCCATTGTCCTTACCATGCTGGTCTTTACCATGGCCATCTATTTCTTTGCCGTACCATATCTTAAAAATCTGGTTTATTCTCTGGAAGAGAAATCGGTAATGACCAATTTAAATGATATTCACAGTCTGATTGAGGCCAATTATTACGCCACTGAGGCCTATAAAAAATCGGTCATGTCTGCTCACCGCCGGGAGATGAAGAATATTACCCTTTTTGTTGAGACCTATCTGAAAAATAAGGCGGCTCAGGTTGATGAGGGTCTGATCAGCAAAAAAGAGGCCCAGACCTCCGCCCTTGCCGAGTTGCGGCAGTTTAAATATGGCACCAAAAAGGAAAATTTTGTCTGGGTGGCGGATTATAACGGCTATTTTCTGTCTCATCCCGACCCCAAGATGAATAAAACCGATTTCTCCGAGGTGCGGGATGTCTTTGGTAATTACATCCTTACCCCCCTGATTCAGAAGGCCCTGGACAAAGGGGAGGGCTATCATTCTTATTGGTGGCAGCGGCCCGGCTCTGATCTGCCGGCTGAAAAATTATCATACGCCAGGGTCTTCCCGCAATGGGAGTGGATCATCGGCACCGGGGTATTTATTGATGATCTGCAGGCCGAAATTTTGGTGCGTAAGGAAAAGATGATCGGAGAATTAAGGCGTATTCTGAAGCCTATTGTTGTTGGTAAAACCGGTTATATCTATATATTTGACGCCTGGAATAATGTCATTATTCATCCCGATCAGAAACTGGAAAACACGGATATCTCCAATCTGATTAATCCTCTCACCAAACATAAACTGGTGGATGATCTCATCGCCGCCTCCCGCACCAAGAGCCAGAAACTGGTCTATAAATGGAATAAACCATCCGATCCCAAACATTATATATATGATAAAATTGACTGGGTGCAGCATGTCAAGGGCTTTAACTGGTATATTGTCGCCTCTGTCTATACCGATGAGTTGAACGCCAGCTCCTATATGCTGCGGAACAAAATTCTGATTATCGGTGCTGTGGTGGTCTTGATGTCCATTGTCATTGTCGCTCTGCTCATGGGCCGTCTTTTAATGCCCATTCGCAGTTTATCCATAACTGCCGGCCGGGTTGAGGACGGTGACCTGCTGGCTCGTTGTGATGAAAGGGGCAATGATGAAATAAGCATTCTCGGACGGGCTTTTAACCGCATGGTGGAAAGGCTGCGGGAGAATATTGAGGAATTGGATCATAAGGTTATGGAGCGTACCAGGAAGTTGAACCTGGCCAATAAGGATCTGACTTTAATGGTGGATCGTCTGGAGCGGCATAATGAAGAGATTACCTATCTTAATGTCCTGGCTGAACAGCTTCAGGCCTGTAATGAACTGGCCGATACCTCACCGGTGGTGGCTGATGCCATGGTCAGGCTTTTTCCGCAATGCGGGGGGATGCTGGCCATAGCTGACAGTAAGGGGGAGACCTTGAGCCCGGTGATATCCTGGGGCGGTTATGAGTCTGGAAAGGATGATTTTGCTGTATCTCAATGCCTGGCCTTCAAGGATAATAAAATTCATTTATCCGAGCGGCCCGGTATGCAGCCTCTCTGTGAACATATCCAGCCTGTTGGTGAGGAACATTTATCTCTTTGTCTGCCTCTCTGCAGCCAGACTCAGGTGCTTGGTATGATATATCTGCAATGCGCCGGGGAAGTTAAGCATTTGACCGCCGATGAGAAGAGCCGTCAACTGAATCATCTTCATCGTCTGGCACTCACCGTAACCGATCAATTGGCCATGGCCATGGCTAACTTACGGCTCATGACCCGGCTCCAGAACCTGTCGGTACGTGATGGTCTAACCGGTCTGTTTAACCGGCGTTATATGGAAGAGACCATGAACCGGGAATTTCAGCTGGCTAAGCGCCATGAGACCAAGGTGGGAGTCATTATGTTAGATGTGGATTTCTTTAAGAAATTCAATGATACCTATGGCCATGAGGCCGGTGATCTGGTGCTGGTGGAATTATCCCGTCTCATGCGGGACAATGTCAGGAAAGAGGATATTGTCTGTCGTTACGGCGGTGAGGAGTTTGTGATTATTATGCCCAGCGCCCCCCTGGAGCTGGTGGCCCAGCGTGCTGAATTAATCAGAAAGATGGTCGATGAGGAATTAAGGCTGGAATATAATGAGCATAAATTCCATGTCACCATCTCCATGGGTGCCGCCTGTTACCCTGATCATAGTGAACAGCCGGAGAAGGTCTTAAAGGCTGCTGATAACGCCCTTTATAAGGCCAAGGAGAATGGCCGTAATCAGGTCGCAAAGGCCTGATTCAAGGGTCGGGCTCAGGGGCGTATTACTGCGATACGCCCTGTTCAAGTTTCTCCCGTAATATAGTTATGGCCAGCTTATTTAAACGCAGCGCCTTGCTGAAATTTTCCTTTTTCTCATAAATGTCCGCCAGGGCCATAATTACCTCGATACCGGGCTTGGGGCAGATGAGGGCATTTTCCAGGATGGGGAGCGCCTGTTTTGTATCGCCAAGCTTATATAGACTGAAGCCAAGGCCGGATAAGGCACGATCGTTATTTTTATTAAATTTCAGCGCCTGCCTGAAAACGGTGGCTGCCTGCTGCCATTTCTTCATTTTGACCAGTACCTGTCCCCTGCCGATAATGGCTTCTAACGAATGGGGCATAATCTGGGCTGCGGTATTGAATTCGCGCAGGGCGGCCGAGTAAATCCCGCGGGCCAGCATTACCCTGCCATAATTGATTCTTCTGATATAGGTCTTCTCCTTTTTGCTTTTTTCCTGATTGCCACGGGTTTTCAGTGAATTTTTGAAGCGCTTGAGATCCCATTCCCCTAAAATAAACTTGAGGTTATTGCCGATAATCTTTTCTATACCGGCGGTATAGGGCACAATAGCCTGCAGGCGGTTGTGTCTATCGGTTATGAGTGCGATGGGCAGCATGAACACGCCGTAGCGCTGGTAAATTTTCTGGTTCCGGTCGTCAAGGATCGGAATGTTTATTAAGCCTCTTGTTATATAATTGCTGAGTTTTCTGATATCCCCTCTGCCGGAGTAGACTGCTATAAATTTAACGCGTCTCTGGAATTTTTTACTTAGATTAGTCAGAATTATGGCCAGTTTAACAGCTCGTACAGCCCTGAAAGATGGTGTGGTTGAGAAAAACATTATTACCGAAGGTCTGTTGTCGGCGTACAGGCCGTCCTGTCCTGTACTGCCTATCTTGTTGAGCTGGAAGGCTGGGAGGCGGGTGTTTAATTTATAGTGCAGGAGGCTTGATTGATCTGCTTGAACCGGGAGAGGAGCGGCCAGAATCAGGATCAGCCATATAGGAAGAAAAATCAGCTGGTTGGTGAAGCGCCTTCGCTTGTGATTATGCATTTATAGGTAATCGCATATGAATTGATACTTGTAAAACATTAAAAGATGAACATCGAACATTCAACATTCAACACCCAACATCGAATGAAAAAGCAAAAAACACCCAAAAATCAAATTTTGCTGATACAATTTGGCTTTGTAGTTAATTCGGTGTTGAATGTTCGATGTTCAGTCCTTAGTTCATAAATTAACGGAACGAGTTTATTTATTATGATGGCAGCTGCCGCAGAGTTCCATGGCATCGGCCACCGGCAGTAAATTAGCATAATCTGAGGAATGCGGCGAATGGCAGCTTACGCAGGTAAATTTTTCGTCCTTGGCGGCCGGGTTACTGGGCCCGGTCACCGGATGGCCCTGCAGGGGATGATTGTGGCGCATCCGGTAAATGGCCGGGTGACACTTATAACATAATTTGTTAAGCCCGGCGTGGAGCTGGTATTGGTGCATGCTGCCGTGCGGATCATGGCAGGCGGTACAGCCCTTAGTCTTGATTATTTTATGTACCACCGGGGCGGTCAGGGTATCCTGCATCTCATGGCAGTTGACACAGAGGGTGGTAATTTTATTCTGCAGAAAATATTTAAAATTTGAGCCATGCGGGTTATGGCAGAGGTCACAGCTTCCCATGCCGATTGGTCCGTGGACGTAGGTATAGAGCTTTATCCGCTGTTGCTGGCGGCGGTGGCAGCGGAAGCAGAGATAGGCCACGCCATTTTCCTGGTTTACGGTAAATTTTATTGGTTCATCTGGTGAGGCATCAGTCTCCGTAAACTGATACTGGTGGCAGATAAGGCAGCGCCATTCCGTTACCGCCGGCTTGTGGCGGTATTTCAAACCCTCAAACTCGTGTTTGTGGCAGGGGTAACATATTTGTTTTTTTATGTTCCTGGGTCTGACATCGGCCCGCCTGGCATCTAAGCGGTGGCAGGGACGGCAGGATTTCTCATGATCGGCCCGGTGAAAGAAGAACTCTGTTGCCCCGTCGGGAACTAGGGCGTTGTCAAAGCTGGAGGCGGAAAAAACGGCTGTCTGCTGGATAATCTTATCACCTTTTTTAATGATAATGCTGTTTTCCCCTTTACGCAGGGGCAGAATGACATGAAGGGCGGTTTGGTATTTTTCGGCCTCTATTCGACTGATGTCTACTTTTTGTTTGTTAATAATGAAACTGAAATCTTTAACCGGCTCCGGGGTATTAATGATATAGGTATAGTGGTTTGCCTTGATCCACAGGAGAGGAGTTTTGCCCTCTGCCGCCCGGCTGTCGGCTGGATGGGAAATCAGCAGAAGACAGAGGAGGATAAATATCAAGTTGAAATTGTTCGAATTATTGCCAGCGTTGTTCATACATAGTCATAAGCCGGGAGACTGCCAGCTTGTTAAAACGATTGGCCTTGCGGTTGTTCCCCTCGGACTCGTAAATATCGGCCAGGGCGATAATGACCTCTAAGCGGGGATGGGGGGCGATGAAGGCGTTTTCCAGAATAGTCCTGGCTTTTTTGATTTTTTTACGACCGTAATAGCTCAGACCCAGGCCGGCCATGGCATCATCGGATTCCTTGTTAATACTCTGGGCTTTTTTAAAGGCGGCTTCGGCCTTATCCCATTGTTTTTCGGTGAGCAGGGTGAAGCCCAGTTCTATATAGGCGTTTATCTGTTTGGGCATGATCTTGATGGCGGTGTTAAATTCTCTTACTGCCTGTTTATACATCTTCTTGCCGGTCATAATCCGCCCATAATTAATCCGCCGGATATACTCCTTCTCGTTTTTACTGACTTTGACGTTGGTCTTGGGGGCCAGGGCCTTTAATAACTGCTTTCTGGTCCATTTGCCTAACAGAAACTTTATATTACCGCTGATAACTTTCTGGATATTGTAAGTATAGGGGATTACCTCATTTAATTCACCCTTTTCGTTGGTCATAATCACAATGGGCATCATAAAGACGCCGTAGTGTTCTAACAGGGCTTTGGTGGAATCGGCAACAATCCTGACATGAGGAGCCGCGGAGCGCATAAAGCTGATAACCGAATTTTGATCTTTATTGTCACTGTATATAGCTATTATCTGCACCTTTTTCCCATACTTACGGCTTAAGTCTGAAAGGACACTTAACAGGGCCAGTGATCTTTTTTTACGGAAATTGGGATGAATGGAAAAAAACATCATAAGGGTAGGTTTACCCTGGCCGGGAATTATTGTCAGCGGCCGGCCGCTCTGTAGTTGAGGGAGCTTGAAGCCCGGCAGCCGGTCGCCGATATGGTAGTTGCGCAGGACGGCGGTGTCGGATTTGGCCTCATGGCTGGTAAGCCCGGTAAACACAAGGCAAAACAGGGTAACAAAGATAATAGTCTTGGTATATGGCATCCCTTGGTAATCCTCTGGTGTAATTTACCTGTTTTTATAGGCGTCTGGAGGTCTGGTAAGCACTCCATAAACCACCCTCTCGCTTACGAGGTCTCAGCGTCTATATTCCTCTGGTTTATGACAGCCTGTAACGCAGCGGCCGCCGTGGTTGGTCCTGGTGAATTTTATTCGTACTTTTACATGCCGGTTAAAGGTAAATGAGGTTCTAATATGCTTTTCCTGGTCAGAGGCGTGTATATCATGGCATGATTTACAATATCGGCTGTTTTTCTGGTTGTTGACATGGAGAAAATGGAGATTGGTTGTGCCGTTTCGGAAACTGGTCTCCATGCTGTGGGGATCGGTAAAAACCTTTTTATTGTGGCAGTTGAAGCAGAGCTGGAATTTGTCGAGGCTGAAGGGACCCTTGAATTTAGTGGAGAACGGGGCTCGTAAAAGGAATTTATTCTTGCTGCCATGCACTTCGTGACACTGGTAACATTCTCCATGGCGCACCGGGCCGTGCTTGTACAGACTTTCTTTTATTTTTCGGGCTATTTTTTTGTGGCAGGAAAAGCATAGATCACCGGCCCGCGCCCGCAGCTGTTTCTGAAAGTTGGTGGAGTGCGGGGTGTGGCAGATAACGCATTTACCTTCCTGCACCGGTTTATGGGGTACCGGAGCGGAGGTGATGGCCCAGGCTATTTTCGGGTTGAGCCGGGTGTGGCAGGCCAGGCATAACTTCTGGGTCGGGTGCTTGATTTTTATATAGCGGCCGTTTTTGTTTTTCCTGGTGCGGAGTTGATACTCCACCGGTGAGGCATGGGGGTCATGGCAGATCCCGCAATCCTGTTTTACCGGTTTATGAACGTGCCGCCGTTTGAATTCGTCTTTTCTGATTTTGTGGCAGGTGACGCACAGTGCTTCACCTCTGGCGTTCAGCAGGCCCTTGTATTTGGAAACGTGCGGGGTGTGGCAGGCACTGCAGTTGCCGTCTTTTACCGGGGCATGGACATATTTATACTTAAACATGTTTTTGTTATGGCATCGGTAACAGAGGGCGCTTATGGAGCGGCCTTTTAAATGGAATTCAATATCGGATTCATGAGGGGCGTGGCAGGAGGTGCATTCCCCTCTGGCCACCGGGAAATGGATATATTTGGCTCCTTTCAGCATATTTCTGTCTTCTGCGTGGCAGGAGAAACAGAGGGCGCTTTTGGCGGCCCGCAGAAAATGTTTATTAAAGGTGCCGTGGGGATTGTGGCATTGTAAACATTGTTTTTTCTTAAACGGGCCGTGCTGGAATTTTTTATGACCCATGTCGGCATGACATTTCTGGTTCAGACAGGAAAATTTTTCATCCATATGGGTGTAGTCCCCCTGGTTTTGAGGGTCTGCCACATGACAACTGCCGCATTTGCCTTTTAGGGATAAGCCCGGATGTAGAAAATAAGGTCTGAAACCGTCTGGCGGTGAGGCCGTGTTTTTGGTTTTATAAAAGATGTTTATTTTCCCGGGCGGGGTGGAGTCTGCGAGGGATATAGTATTAAGGCCGGGGCTCAGTTTAAGCTGCCGGCTGAAGGCTTTATTGTTTACCTGAGCGGTGAACTGGTGTGTTTCCCGTTTGCTGGCGATTGTGCCGGTAACTTTGGTGCTGTTATCTCTGCATAGACCTGTTATCAAAATATGATCAACATTAAGCACTGATTCAGCAGGCGGGTATATAAGCCGGCAGGCGGCAGCAGCAGGGCCGGGGGTTAAAGAAAGGAGGGACAACACAATAAAATAAAATATGATTTTATATCTTGTTATCACGATGGATTCCCAATTATAGGTGCTGGCAGAGAATAACTTAATTATAAGTTTATACAAATAATTTTATTAAAGCCAACTTTTTTATGGGGCGTTTACCGACAAACGAACCACACCCTGACATTTGCAGCGTTTATTTCCAGCGTTGTTCATACATAGTCATCAGCCGGGATACGGCCAGCTTGTTTAAACGGTTGGCCTTTTTATTATTGCCTTCGGACTCATAAATATTGGCCAGGGCGATAATGACCTCCAGACGGGGGTGGGGAGAAATAAAGGCATTTTCCAGGAGATTCTTGGCTTTTTTGATATTCCCCTGACCGTAATAGCTCAGTCCAAGGCCGGCCATGGCATTATCGGAATCCTTGTTGATACTCTGGGCCTTTTTAAAGGCCGCTTCAGCTTTATGCCACTTTTTTTCCGCGATCTGGACAAAACCCAGTTCGATATAGGCGTTTATTTTATTGGGCATAATCTTGATGGCGGTATTGAATTCCCGCACCGCCTGGCTGTACATCTTCTTGCTGGCCATAATCCGGCCGTAATTAATCCGCCGGATATATTCCTTCTCTTTTTTACTGCGTTTGATATTGGTTCTCGGGGCCAGGGCCTTTAATAATTGTTTCCTGGTCCATTTGCCCAGCAGGAATTTTATATTACCGTCTATAATCTCCCGGATATTGTAGGTGTAGGGAATTACCTCATTTAATTCTCCTTTGCTGTTGGTCAGCACCACGAGCGGCATCATGAATACTCCGTAGTTGTCCAGCACCGCTTTGGATCTGTCATTATAAACCCTGATATGGGCGGCTGAAGAACGTATATATTGGACAACTGTATTCTGGTCTTTGTTGTCACAATATATACCGATTATGTTAACGGATTCACTATATTTGCCGGCTAAGTCGGAAAGGGCGCTTAAGAGAGCCAGTGATCTTGTCTTACGGAAATTGGGGTGGATGGAAAAGAACATCATCAGGGTGGGTTTGCCATGACCTGGGATTATCGTTTCAGGTCTGCCGCCCTGGATGGGGGGAAGCCGGAAGGCCGGCAGCCGGTCTCCTGCCTTGTAGTTACGCAGGGTGGCATTCTGGCCCAGGGCGGCCTGGGCTCCGTGCGTAAAAAAGTTTGTAAATACAAGACAAAACAAGGAAAAAAATAAAATAACTTTAGCTGACATCTTAATTATATCCCCTATCTTTTAATAGTTGCTTCCGTATTATCATGGTTGGCATCGGATCAGGTTATTTATGGCTGTATTGCCGCGGCTTATGGCAGCCTGTAACACAGCGCCCGCCGGTGGCGGTCTTGGTAAATTTTATATTAACCTTGAAACGTTTTTTAAATATGAATGAACGGCGGATATGTTTTTCCTGATCTGAGGCGTGAATATCATGGCATGATTTGCAGTAGCGGCTTTTTTTCCTGTTATTGACATGCAGGAAATGAAGGTTGGTCGTGCCGTTACGAAATCCGGTTTCTACGCTGTGGGGATCGGTAAAAACCCTTTTGTTATGGCAGTTAAAACAGAGCTGGAATTTGTCTAAGTTAAAGACACCCTGAAATTTGGTGCTGAAGGGGGCACGTAACAGCATCTTGTATTTGCTGCCATGTACCAGATGGCATTGAACACAGCTTCCGCTCCTTACCGGCCCGTGTTTATAAAGGCTGTTTTTTATTTTTTTTGCCATTTTCCGGTGACACGAAAAGCACAGGTCCTGGGGTGCGGCTCTTAACTGCTTGGGGAAGTTGGTGGAATGCGGGGTGTGGCAGGTGATACATTTACCTTCCTTAACCGGTTGATGAGAAACCGGGGCTGAAATAATGGCCCTGGCGATTTTCGGGTTGAGCCGGGTGTGACAGGCCAGACACAGTTCTTTTATGGCGTATTTTCTTTTTAGGTAGCGTCCGTTTTTATCTCTCTTCGTGCGAAGATGATACTTCGTGGCCGAGGCATGGGGGTCGTGGCAGATGCTGCAGTCCTTACCTGCCGGCTGATGAACATAGCGTCGTTTAAATTCATCCTTGCGCACTTCATGGCAGGTAACGCAGAGCTGCTGCCCTTTTTTATAGAGCAGACCCTTGTATTTTGAGGTATGCGGGGTATGGCAGGAATTGCAGTCCCCCTCCGCCGCTGGTTCATGGACGTATTTGTAATCCAGCATTTTTTTATCATGGCAGCGGAAACAGAGTTCGCTCACCGAATTACCCTTCAGATGAAATTCAATTTTTGATTCGTGAGGGTCATGACAGGCGGTACATTGCCCTTTAGCCACCGGGAAATGAACTACCTTGCCGGTGGTCAGCATATTCTTGTCAGCGCTGTGGCAGGTAAAACACAGCGCGCTTCTTGCTGCCAGTGTAAAGTCCTTGTTAAAGCTGCCGTGGGGATTATGGCAGGCGGCGCATTGTCTTTTCTTAAACGGGCCATGCTGGAATTTTTTATGCCCCATATTACTGTGGCATTTACTGCTCAGGCAGGAGAACCTGTCTATAATATAGGTGTAATCATTTTTATTAGTGGGATTTACGGCATGGCAAAGGCCGCATTTGCCGTTTAGGCTTAGATCCTTATGGAGGTAATATGGGCGGAAACCAGGGGGGGCGGGGGTGCTGCCGCTCCGGCGGAATATGGTGACTGGCGGCCCCGCGCCATTATTGGGATCTATGGTTGTGGAACCCGGTATCAGTTTCAACCGGCGGCTGAAAATCATATTATGGGTTTTAATTTTTAAATTTTGTTGACCTTGTGAGTTAATAATTTTAACCTCAGCTGCGGGTACTACGCTGTCGCACATGCCGACGAACAGGATGGTACTTTGAGTGAGGGACGATTTGTCGGCTGGATAGATCAGGCGGCAGCCGGCCTGGGCCGGGCGGCCGACAAGGAGAAAGCTAATTGCAAGGAATAAGCAGATGATTTTATTTGATATAAGCATATTGGTCAGTTAATCACAGGTGCTGGTAAGATAAAGTCTTAGTTTACAGTTTATAAAATTAAATTCATAAAAGCTAATTTTTTTTGGTTGCTCTTGCCAGATGGTTTTATCTATGTCTATGATATTAGAATGGCAGTTGCAACTCTCTAATTTATTTCTTCAGGGTGAAATTTTGATCAATGCGGAACCAGCGCCGTTAGTTTTAATTATTGATGATGATAAAGCTATTCGTAAATTATTAAGCACCGGGCTTACCAAGTATGCTCTAAACTCTGTTGAGGCCGAAAACGGCAGCATGGGACTTGAACTGTTTTCGCGGCATAAGCCGGATGTGGTACTGCTTGACGTCGGTATGCCGGGGATAGATGGTTTTGCGGTATGTGCCAGAATTCGCACTATGCCCGGCGGTGATATGGTACCGATTATTATGATTACCGGCCGGGATGATTATGATTCCATTAAGCATGCCTTTGAAGTTGGGGCGACGGATTTTGTTGCCAAGCCCATAAATGTAGTTCTTATCAGCTATCGGATTAAATATGTCCTGCGGGCTAATAAATTATATTCTGATTTACAGCTTACCCGGATCAAATTAGCCTCGGCGCAGGCCGTGGCCGAAACGGCCTCCTGGGAGTGGTGCCTTGATGATGACCGGGTTCTCTGGTGCAAAGATATATGTCTAATGACCGGGGTACGGCCTGAGGCGGCACCAGCCTGCTTTGCCGATTTCATCGCTCTTATTCCAGCCTCTGAACAGCAGCTGGTGCAGCGGATTATTGAGGAATCTTTAAGCATAGATAATAACTTTACCATTGAACACCGCTTACTGGTCTCGGACGACAGGGAGCTCTATGTCCGTCAGGAGGGGGTTATTATCAAGAATGCCGTTGATGTTCCAACTAAAGTGGTTTTTACCTGCCGGAATATCACTCAGATCCGAATGGCGGAAAAAAAGCTCAAATTTATGGCCTATTATGATCGTCTTACCGGCCTGCCAAACCGTATTCTGTTCAGTGAGCATCTTGCCAAGGCCCTTAATAAGGCGGAGAGAGGGGGCGCGTTATTAGCGGTTTTGTATATTGATATTTATAAATTCCGGCTTATCAACAGCGCCTTTGGCCGTGAAACTGGAGATGTCATGCTGCAGGAGGTGGCACGGCGGGTGGGTACATGTCTGCGTAAGGCGGATACCGCCGCCGCCTTAAGTCTTAATGATGTAACTGCTCGTTTTGGGGCCGATGAGTTTGGGGTTATTCTTGAAGGTCTGCGCAATACCACTGATGCCGCTATTGTCGCCCGCCGCATTATCAAGGATATCGGCCGGCCCATTGCCCATGCCGGTAATGAGATATTCTTAGATTGTCGAATCGGCCTCAGCGTTTTCCCGGAAGACGGTAATAACAGTACGGAGTTGATGAAATGTGCCGATACCGCCCTCTCGCGGGCCAAGGAGCTGGAAAAGGGCAGCTATCAATTTTATACCGCCGATCTGAATGCCAGGGCCTTTGCCCGTTTTGCCCTTGAAACCAGCCTCCGCAAGGCGGTGGGCAGAGATGAATTTTTCTTACTCTACCAGCCTCAGATAGATTTAAAATCCGGTAAGCTGGCCGGGGTAGAGGCCCTTATTCGCTGGCGGCATCCGGAACTGGGGGTGGTCTCGCCCATGGAGTTTATTCCTGTGGCTGAAGACACCGGGCTTATTGTGCCCATTGGCGAATGGGTGTTATTCACTGCCTGCCGGCAGTGCCGGGAATGGCAGGATGCCGGTAATAACGTTAATGTGGCTATTAATCTCTCCGCGGCCCAGTTCAGGGATGCCTCACTGTTTCCCCTGATAAGAAGGGCTTTGCGGGAGTCCGGGGTTGATCCCCGCCTGATTAAATTTGAGATTACCGAGACTATGCTCATGGATAATGTGGAGGAGAGTATTGAGCATCTCATGGAATTAGAGCGGCTGGGCTGTCATCTCTCCATTGATGATTTTGGCACCGGTTATTCTTCCCTCAGTTATTTGAAGCGTTTCCCTGTCCATGAATTAAAGATTGACCGCTCTTTTGTGATGGACTTGCTGACCAGTGAGGATGATGCCCTGATTGTCAAGGCCATTGTCTCGCTGGCGCATAACCTGAACCTGCGGGTGGTGGCCGAAGGAGTGGAGGAGACCGGCCATTTGAACTATTTATATAATCTTGACTGTGATGTTATTCAGGGGTATTTAATCAGCAGGCCGATAGCGGCTAAGGAGATTGAACGTTTTCTGGGCAGCTGGACTATTTCGGAAATAGTCTAACGGCCTTTCTTGCCGGGTCTGGAAAAATCAAAGATCATCTCGTTTCTTTTCAGCATATTAAAATTACGGCGGGCGATTTCTTCCTGGTAGGCCGGGTCGCTCTGTAGATGACGTATCTCCCGGCGCAGGGCCTTGTTTTGCTTTCTGAGGTTGTTTACTTCGGTGGAAACTCTGGCCAGACGGCTCCGCATGTCTAAATAATTCCGCAGGCCATAGGGTGAAAAATATATCCAGGCACTGAGCACAATTAAGGTGACAATGGTGGTTATGACTATAACTTTGTATTTGCGCAGCGTTGTTTTCATCTTGTAAATTTATATATCAGGATAACCGTTTAAAAAGGGTGCAATACAAATTTGTGAAAATAGCTATAAATATGGCTGTTTAAGATCAGCGTTTAAAAGTTGCGTTTAAAAATTGAATGTCCAGGTAAGCGCAGACTCCGACACCGAACATTCAACACCGAACACCGAACACCGAACACCGAATTATAAATCAACAACAAAAACTACCTACATGGTAAACCAACAAAATATTGTTACGATCTCCGTAAGCACAGCTGTATTCGCTGTTTTTTTTATTCGATGTTCGATGTTGAATGTTCGGTGTTCGGTGTTCATTTCTTTTGCACTGTTACTTTTTTGTATTGTACCCGTTTAAAAAAAAACAAAAAAAATATGATTCTGATAAGTGCCTGTCTTCTGGGCCTTAAAACACGTTATGATGGCATGAGCAAGGGGAATTCCACCTGTCTGTCCCTGCTGGCAGGGTGCTGTCGGGTACCGTTTTGCCCGGAGCAGCTGGGCGGGCTTCCCACCCCGAGAACCGCGGCCGATATTATTGATGGTACCGGTGCTGATGTTCTGGCAGGCCGGGCCAGGGTTATCAGCAGGGATGGCATTGATGTCAGCAGGCAGTTTATAAGGGGTGCCGAGCAGACTCTCCAGCTGGCCCGCCAGCTGGAGGTAGAGGCGGTATTTCTGAAGGCTGGAAGCCCCAGCTGTGGCCTGAGCCCCATATCAGGTGTTACTGCCGCTCTTTTATCTGAATATGGCTACCGTCTAATAGAATTTTAGAGCCATGACAGTCGCGCCGGGCAGTGTTCATGGATCATTTACTGTTTATCCGCTCTTTCTGCTATCCAGTACACTTCTGATGGTGACGGCCAGCTCTTCAAATTTAATTGGTTTAAGCAGAAATTCCGTGATGCCATGCTTAACGGCCTTTTCTCTGTCCACCTGGCTGCTGTGTCCGGTGCAAAGTATGGTGGGGATATCAGGCCTGATCTTTAATATTTCCCGGATCATTTCATAGCCGGTGAGATGCGGCATGGTCTGATCGGAGATAATCAGGTCAAAGGCCTTCGGTTGAGCTTGAAATATCTTCAGCCCCTCCTCGCTGTCCGCCAGGGCGGTTACCTTGTAGCCTAATCCTTCAAGCATTCTTGCCGCTACCTCCACGATAACTTCTTCATCATCAACAAAGAGGATGTTTTCATGGCCGGTGGGAGTTGTGGAGGCTGTTTCAGGTGTATCTTCCCGGGCGGCTATTCGTGGGAGATAAATGCTGAATTTTGTGCCCTTGTTTAAGGTTGATTCGACAGATATTCCACCGCCGGAATTTTCGACAATACCGTGGACCACGGAAAGTCCCATTCCCGTGCCTCTGCCGACCTCTTTGGTGGTGAAAAATGGATCAAATATGCGGGCTTTGACCTCCGGCGCGATACCGGGGCCGGTGTCAGCCACTATCAGCTTAACATACTGACCGGGGCGCAGGCTGCATTCAGATGGTGTGCTGCCGGTAATTTCAACATTGGCTAAGGAGACAGTCAGCTTGCCGCCTGATTCTTCCATGGCCTGGGCGGCGTTAGTGCATAAATTCATTAAAATTTGATGAACCTGGGTGGGGTCGGCTGAAATAACCCCGCTGTCCGCGGCTATGTCATCCTCAATCTCAATGGTAGCAGGAATGGAGGCGCGCAGCATTTTTATAACCTCTTTGATGATTAAACTTATGCGGATGGGGCCAATGGTGTTTTCGGTTTTGCGGCTGAAGGTCAAGATATGTTTAACCAGCTCTTTCGCCCTTTTGGCCCCGCTTAAGACCTGATCCAGGTCTTCCTGAACATGGCTCTCCGGCGGTAGATGTACCTTGGCCAGCTGGGTAAAACCAAATATTGCCGTGAGGATATTATTGAAATCATGGGCAATACCGCCGGCCAGGGTGCCGATGGCCTCTAATTTTTGAGACTGAATTAATTGTTGCTCCAATTTTTTTTCTTTGGATATATCCTGTTTTATTGCGACAAAATGGGAGATCTTCCCGTTTTCATTTTCAACTGGAGTAATAATAATTTTTTCTTCGTAAAGACTGCCGTCTTTCTTCTTGTTGGTCAGTACTCCCTCCCATTTTTCCCCGGAGGTAATAGTCTGCCACAATTGGCGGTACAGCTTTTCATCATGTTTTCCGCTCTTGAATATACGGGGATTACTGGCAATAATCTCTTCAGGAGAATAGCCGGTCATTTCCGTCATGAAGGGGTTGGCGTATTGAATATTGCCCCTGGTGTCAGTGATTACCACGCCCTCGGCGGCCTGGGTTATGGCCGTGGAAATCAGGGCCTGCTGCTCTTCAAGTCGTTTCCGGGTTATACTTTCGGAGAGAATGTTAGCCACACCTTTTAAGAATTCCTCTTCCTCAGGATGAGCTGCCCGGCCGGCGGGGAGATAAAAGACCATTACCCCTAACAATTCTTCGCCTGATAAAAGCGGGACACAATAATGGCCGTGATCAAGCATGCCGGGGTAGAGAATGTCATGGCGCTTGTCAACCGATACTGTATGAATCAGACGACGGCTGACGGCTGTTCTGCCGCAGATACATTTCCCAAAGGGGACCCTGGCACAGCTCCGCAGAATTTCGGCGGAAAAATTAACAGAACTCCTGAGTATCAGTGTTTCAGGTTCTGACTGATTTATTAAGAATACAGCCCCTTTATCTTCTATTTTGAACCAGTCCAGAGAAAGGATAATTGTCAGGGCCTGATGGAGTAACTCGTCCAGGGTTCTGGTGACGACGAGAAGTTCCATAATCTGTGAATAGGCCGACATGGTCTGGCAGCGCGACTGAATACTTGAAATTGTATTTCTGGTGAAAGAAACCAGGCTGCCGATTTCATTGTGGGTGACAGCCGGGGCAATATTGTCCCGCAAACCCTGTTGAACTTCTTTTATTTCGCGGCTGAGGCGTAATACCGGTGAGATGATTGATCTTGAGAGGAAAACAACTACCCCGATACTGCACAGGCAGAGAATGAAATAAAAGAAACTTATCAAAAACCTGGCCCGTCCCTGTTCCCGTTCAATTCTGTTTCTGACCAGCGGCATAAGGGCTCTTGAGGCCCTGGATATTTTTATGGTTTCATTCTCAATTTGTTTGAAAAGGGGGCCGGGGGTGGATTGTTTCGCTCCACGCGGCTGGTCAAGTATCCGGCCTATTCTGACAATGGAAATTTCCAGGTCAATCAGTCTGTTATTCTCCTTTGGGGAAAGGTCATATTTTCGTAAACTGTGCGAAAGCTGATTGATTTTGGCGATGATCTTTTGAGCCCGTTCCCTGGAGGATTTACCGCACAGGGCTTCAATTTGAATTCGATGGGTGGTCTGGCTGATTTCATCAAGGATGGAGTCTGTATTCAACAGCCGGTCGCCGAGGGAGCTGTATTGGTAAAATGCCAGGGCCAGCAGGACAATAAAGGTCATGGTCAGGCTTGAGATTAGATAACCTATGGATTGCAGTTTCACGTATTGCCGTCCCTGTTTACATTATATCCCTGTCGGCGAAATACCTCACGGCCGGAAGTAACCAGGTATTGAAAGAATCGTTCGGCAAGTTCAGGATGTTTAGATGTGGTGAGCAGGCCGACTTCGAGAGGAACTTTAATCTGGTACGGCTTCTGCAACGGTATCACAATAAGCCCTTTGCCGGCTGGGGTCAGGGCCATGACCTCCCATTCGATTACCGCGTCAATATTCCCCCGGTGATACAGGCGCAGGACATCCTGGGAAGATGAACCGTATGCCTTTATGTTGTTCAGAATAGCCCGGCCTCTGGGATGTATTTTAATAATTTTGTCCATGACCAGCCGGCCCAAACTCGCCTGGCGGGGATTGGAAATAGCCAGGCGGATACCCGGCTTGCTTAAATCGTCCAGACTGGATATTTTATCTGCCGCCCGCGGAGAAACCAATATAGCTACAACATGCCAGGCCAGAAAGGCACTGCGCTTGATCAGTCCCTTTTCTCGCAGAATATCAAGATTTTTTTGGGCACCGGGCAGAAAAATATCGCCGGTCCTGAATTTGAGGATATAGTCTCGAAGAATACTGGAGCCGTCGAAGTGGGTTTGAACTTTTATGCCTGTCTGCTGTTCAAAGTCCGTGGCAATTTTAGTGACCGGCTCCTGCATCCCGGCTCCGGATAAAAAGACTATATATGGTTCCTGATTTACGTTGCGTGTGTACAGAAGAGTGGCTGCGGCAAACAGAAAAATAAACAGCCCGAATATTAAGAAATAAATTTTACTGGAATGGGAAATTGACTGTGATGTCATAAGTAGTAGCTTCTGCTGGATGGTGAAAAAGGGGCCAATGCTTGTAAATATTGTGCGGCGCTATATTAGAACCCGCTGATACTGTCTCGCCGGGGATCGTGTAACAAGCTGTAATATCGTGATTCTATCTTCTTCCGCAGTCCCTCTCCTGCCTGAATATTTATTATTATAGCAGAAAAACGTATATCTTCATCGAATAAAATGAATATAAATTCATTTTCTACCTTGTCGTACCCGGATTTTCGGTGAATCCGTTGTAGTTATACTGTGTAATGCCTCAAGGGTAAGCGCTCCATGAACACCACCCTGCACACGTTGACCGGCCGCAATATACAGGGGGTATGATTGCACCCGGTCAACGTGTGCATTGGCGGCGCCCCTGAAACGCTTACATTTCGAGATGTTATAAAGTAAAAAGTGTGGTTTATGGGGCGCTTGCTTTGTCGCTTACCACAGGGTGTTCATGAATCGCTTACAGGCATGTTAATTTCGGGGCTATTATAATTAAGATAAAGGACGAAGAGAGTTTTATTTAAATTCCCAGAAGTTTGATAATTATAATTCCGGCCTCGTAGAGGGCGTAGAGGGGTACTCCCATGAGCATCATATTGAATATATCGGGGGTGGGGGTCAGGACGGCGGCGATGATACTGATAATCAGTACCGCGTAACGGCGGTTTTTTTCAAAGCTGCTGCGTGGCAGCAGCCCGGCCCTGGCACTGAAGACCATAAAAATGGGTAACTCAAAAATCAAGCCGAAACCCAGGACAAAGATGGTAACAAAGTTGACAAAGCGGCCCACTGATATAATGGGCTTGAGCTGGACGGATTTATAGCCTAAGAGGAAGTCGATGCCATAGGGCAGGGTGATGAAATAACAAAAGGCGGCCCCGCTGTAAAAGAGCAGGCAGGTAAAGCAGACAAACCAGAAGCGGCTCAGGCGGCTCAATTGAAAGGGGCGGCTCATAGCCTGCCAGAAGACAAAAACTATGGCCGGCATCAGGGTTATAACTGCCAGGACAAAGGAGAGCTTTAAATGGGCGATAAAGGGCCCGGAGACGCTGAAAAAAACAAGTTTCTGGTGCAGGTGCTCCTGAACCATATTAAAAAGACGGGGAGAGTTGGCGTAAAAAAACAGGGCGCTGATAATAACAGCTGCCAGGACAAAAAGAGCGGTCTTTCTGATCTCCTGGATAAAGACAAAGACTCTGGCGTATGGGTGTGTTTCCTCCATTAATCAGTCTCGATAAAAGGTTGCTCTCATCTGGGTAGTTAACTGTTGAGCTGCAAGAGGTCTGAATTCAACTTGATGAACTCAGGTGTTGTGTAATAAACCACTTTATGGCCAGGGTCAGCAGGGCGGTATCATCTTTACTGCCTGCCGCCGTTTTTTTTCGGAAACGATCCAGATCATAAAGGCAGAGAATAAAATCATCGGCCTGTTTACGGCTCATTCTGCGGCCGGCTAACAGGTCGGGGTGGTTTATAATCGCCAGCATTTCATCATTGTAACAGTTATATTCCCGTAAATTCTGGTTGTTCTGCCATTGGCTCAGGGTCTGTTCCTGTTCTTCGGCAAAGCCGTGGCAATGGGGCTCGCGGATGAGGATGTGGATGGCTTCAGTGCCCTGGGCCTTCAGTGAGGCGCCGCGTCCCAGAGGATAGGTGCGGCAGGCCCCTGGGCGGTCATCATATACCTGGCACCCCTCAGCGTTCACAAAGGGGCAGCTGGCCCGGCCGTCATCCAGCATGCCTAAGTATACTCTGGGGTAGAGATCCTCAGGCTCAAACTCGATAACGGTGTATTGCTCTAAAAAACGGTCAGAGGTAAGTCCAAGCGCCTTTTTCAGGCGCAGAACATCATAGGGAGTCAGGGCCAGCTCCAGCTGCCGGCAACAGTCCGTGAAGCAGGAAATTCCGGCATGGCAGTGGAACCTGAAAACTTCATCCGTCTTCAGGGGTTGATGCTCCGGTAATTGCGGCATTTATTGTTTCTCCTTACTCCAAAAGGCTAACAGGGGGCTGGCGATGAATATGGAGGAATAGGTGCCGACGATAATACCAACAATAAGTGTAAAGGCAAACTCGTGAATTACCACGCCGCCAAGCAGAAATAAGGCTACCAGGGACAGCAGGGTGGTGAGAGAGGTAACGATAGTCCGTGAAAGCATCTCGTTGGTACTGCGGTTGATGAGGGCGAAGAGGTTTTTCTCATTGCCCTGCCGCTTGATGTTTTCTCTGATGCGGTCAAAAACGATTACCGAGTCGTTGATGGAATAACCGGCGAGGGTTAGTAAGGAGGTAACAATCAACAGGGTCATTTCCACATTCATGACGTAACAGATACCAATAACAACCAGGACATCGTGGAAGATGGCCACCACCCCGGCCAGGCCGAAACGGATATCAAAACGCAGGGCGAGATAGATAATAATCCCCAGCAGTGAGATGAAGATGGCCTCCACGGCCTTGTCACGCAGGGCGCTGCTGACGGAGGAGCCGATCTCTGTTTCACTGATAATTTTAAAATGCTTGCCTTTTATCTCGGAGTTTAAAATTTTGGTTACTTCAGTATCAAGATTTTCCACCGTTTTGGTTGATTTCTTGAGTTTGATAATCAACTGGTTTTTATTTTCCACCTTTTGCAGCTGAATATCATTAAGTTTATATTTGGCAAAGGCCTTTCTGGCCTCCTTGAGTTGAAAGGGACCTGAGGCCTGATACTCAAGCATGGAGCCGCCGGCAAAATCAACGCCTAAGTTACCATGACCACGTAAAATCTGGACAAAGGAGAACATCCCTAAAAGAGCCAGAACAGCTGAGATGGTAAAGGTGACTTTACGAACACTCATATAATCCAGATTAGGCTTGTTAAAGAACTTCAGGAAGGTCAATTTTTTCAGAGCCCGTTTGTTATACAGGTAATCATAGGCCAGGCGGGTACCGAAGAGGGTGGTAAAAAGGTTGAAGGTAACACCGAAGGACAGGGTAACTGCAAAACCCTTAATGGGGCCGGTACCAAAGAGAAAGAGAGCCAGAGCCGTGATAAGGGTGGTTACCTGGGAGTCGACAATCGTCCAGAAAGCCTTGTTGTAACCTCCTTCAACCCCGGAGCGGATAGATTTACCAAGAGCGAATTCCTCCCGCATTCGTTCAAAGATAAGGACGTTGGAGTCCACTGCCATGCCAATGGAGAGGATAATACCTGCAATACCCGGCAGGGTGAGAGTGGCATTCATAAAGGCCAGGCCGGTGAAGACAAGAAGGACGTTCAGGGCCAGGGCCAGGTCGGCTATGAAACCTGAAAAGCGGTAGTAAAACAGCATAAAGGTGATTACCAGGAAGACGCCTAAGAGTCCGGCGGCGATTCCCTGATGGATGGAGTCTTTACCGAGAGAGGCCCCCACCGTAAGATTCTGGACAATCTCCACCGGAGCGGGCAGGGCGCCGATGCGGAGGACAATGGCCAGGTCGGTTGCTTCCGGATAGGTGAAGTTGCCGGATATCTGAGCCCGGCCGCCAAGGATTTTTTCCCTGATAACCGGGGCGGATTTTACCCGGCCGTCAAGGATAATGGCAAAGCGTTTGTTAACGTTTTTCTCGGTGATCTGGCCGAATATTTTACCGCCGCGGCCGGTGAGATCAAGGGTGACATAGGGCTCGTTAAAGCTGCCGCCGACCCGCACCTGGGCGTCGGCCACCATATCTCCGCTCATCATCACCTGGCTTCTGACCAGCAGCGGGCTTTTGGTTTTGCGGCCGGTCTGAGGGTCTTTGTTGGTCTCAAAATAGACCTCGGTGTTTGGCGGTAATTTACGGCTTAACACCATATTCAATTTTTTGAGGCCCTCGCCTTTATGCCACAGTCCGGCCTGGACGGCCTGATTTATCATCCTGCTGAGATCAAGGCCGCCGTTGTTGTCCACCACCATCTTAAATTCCAGCTGCGCTGTCTGGCCGATGAGCTTTATGGCCCGTTTGGGGTCTTTGATGCCGGGCAGCTGGACAACAATCTCGTCATTACCCTGGCGGACAATAACGGGCTCCGAGACCCCGAACTGATCAATGCGGTTACGAATAATTTCCAGGGATTGATTTACTGCGTTTTTCTTAATAAAATCAATACGTTTCTGGCTCAGTGCCATGATGATGCGCGGGAATGAACCGGCCTCCTCTCTGACCTCAATCTTCAAGTTGGGAAACTCGTCTTTCACTGTATCCCTGATGATGCTAAGAGCGCTCTTATTGGGGACGGTGAAGATGATCTTATTGCTGAGAGCTGATTTGGTCTTGACCACCGAGATATGTTTGGCGGCCAGGGCCTCTTTCAGATCATTGGCCGCGAAATCCAGAGAGTTGGCAATGGCCTGCGGCAGGTTAACCTTTAAGATGAGATGCATACCGCCCTGAAGGTCAAGACCAAGTTTAAGGCCCTGAGGGGCGAGATATTTTTTCCACCAGCCGGGTACCCCTTTGTAAAAGGACGGGACAACACTGATGGCGGAGAATATGGTGATCAGGGCGAGGAAGATGATCTTCCAACGTAGAGATTTGTTCATAATTATTGTTCCTGGTTCCTGTATAAAAATTTACATAAAATCGCAGAGCCGCGGAGAACGGCATATAATCCGCTTAATTTACTCCATCTGACAGATTAAAGCGCCAAGAGTATACTCTACAGAGAGCAGATGTCAAATGTCAAAAGTCAAAGATGAGGGGTGTGGCTCTTATTTCGCGGCCATGGCCTTGTCAAGATAGGAAAGAAACTGCTGCCTGTTTATTTTATCCATGGTGCATATCGGTTTTCCGCCCCTGGTCTTTACTACCCTGCCGTTTTCATTCAGGAACATTAGCATGCACTCACCGTTGGTCTGCATGGTATCCGCCAGGGCCTGCTCTTCCTTGTTCAGTGGCTTGCGGAGATCTATGCGGATAGCGGTGAAATCGCGGTTGATGCGGGAAATGACCTCCGGATCGTTATAAATTGTGTTATCGAACATGGCGCAGCGGGGGCAGCTTGGGCCATAGTAAAAATCAACGAGGCTCGGTTTATGGTTTTTGGCCGCCTCAATGCGGCCGGGGATCAACCGGTGCCAGGTGATCTTCTGTCTTTGATTTGTATGATTCGCATGATTCACCGGCTGGCAGGAGCTGATGAGCAGAGCCGCGGTGAAGAGCAGTAAAAGTCGGTGGACGGCTGATTTAAGAGGCATGCAGGACTCCTTGAGGTTGATTTAATATTTTGCTGACTTATGCAGCGGGCGGCGGTTCTTTTTTCTTTAACTTGTTTTCGTCGGCGCATGAGGCACAGGTGAGGCAGGAATCACCACTTTTATGGCACATGCCGCTTAGGCCGTGGCGGTTTTTCCGCAGCCGGCGGCGGCAGAAATTGATGAGCAGAGCCACCGAGACAAGGAGTGTAAAGGTAATTATGGTCAGCAGCAGTAAGCGCATATTATTCCACAACAGCAGAGGTGATTAAATTTTTTTCACAGCAGGTCAACCAAAATCATCAAAGTGAATATTCTCGCGTTCAACCCCCAGATTATCTAACATTTCGAGGACGGCCTTAGTCATCAGCGGCGGTCCGCACATATAATAATTAATATCTTCCGGGGCGGGGTGCTGTCGCAGGTAATTATCGTATAAGACCTGATGAATAAAACCCGTAAGCCTCTGGCTATCAGCTTCCTGGGGCTCTGAGAGGGCGAGGTGAAAACTGAAATTGTCAAACTCCACGGCCAGGGCTTCAAATTCGTCAGCGTAGAAGACCTCCCGCATGTTGCGGCCTCCGTACCAGTAGGATATGAGCCGTTTGCTCCGTCTCCCTTTTAAGAGCTCAAATATATGACTGCGCAGCGGGGCCATTCCGGCGCCGCCGCCGATATAGACCATCTCGGAATCACTCTCTTCAAAGAAAAATTCCCCAAAAGGCCCGGCCACGGTTACCTCATCTCCGGGTTTTAAATTGAAGATGTAGGAGGATGCCTGGCCGGGGGGGATATTGACCGGCCCTCTCGGCGGCGGACTGGCAATACGGACGTTTAGTTTGATAATCCCCTTTTCGCCCGGATAATTGGCCATGGAATAGGCCCTGGTAACCGGGGCGTGAACGTGGGATCTATATTGGAACATCTTGAATTTTGTCCAGTCGGCCAGGAACCGTTCATCAATGTCAAAGTCGGAATATGAGAGGACGTGAGGCGGTACCTCAATCTGGATGAATCCACCCGGCCGGAAGTTCAGCTCTTCGTTCTCGGGCAGGGCCAGAACCAGCTCCTTGATAAAGGTGGCCACATTATGGTTGGAGATAACCCGGCATTGCCACCTTCTGGTCTCCAGCATACTTTCCGGTACGCTTATCTCCATATTCCTTTTGACCTGTACCTGGCAGGCCAGCCTTGTGCCTTCTCTGGCCTCCCGGAGATTAATATGGGCGCGCTCGGTGGGCAGAATACTGCCGCCGCCGCTGTTGACCTGTACCCGGCACTGGCCGCAGCTGCCACCGCCGCCGCAGGCTGAAGACAGGAAAATATTATGCTCGGCCAGGGTAGTTAATAATTTACCGCCGGGACTTACCTGCAGCTCTTTGCGTCCGTTAATCTTAATAGTGAGGCTGCCGCCGGGCAGCAGTGTCTTTTGGGCCAGAACAATGAGGGCGACCAGGATAAACTGAATAAGGGTAAAGCATATAACTCCGGCGTAAATTTCGCTCATTGGCTCAGACCTCCAGGCCGCTCAGGCCCATGAAGGCCATGGCCATGAGGCCGGCAATGATGAAGGAGAGGCCCAGGCCCCGCAGTCCGGCCGGCGGATTGGCGTATTCCAGCTTCTCCCGGATACCGGCCATGGCAACCACGGCTAAGAAGAAGCCGCTGCCGGCCCCGAAGCCATAGGCGGTACTTTCTAAAAAGGTATAGTGCCGTTCCACCATGAACAGGGCTGCCCCGAGAATGGCGCAGTTGACGGTCAGCAGGGGCAGGTAGATTCCCAGGGTGTTATAGAGAGCGGGGACGAAACGGTCAAGAACCATCTCCAGTATCTGGACGACGGCGGCAATAACCCCGATATAGACGAGGAGACCGAGGAAGGTGAGATCAATCTTCGGGAATCCGGCCCAGGCCAGGGCGCCGGGCTTCAGGAGATGGGTTAAGATCAGGTTGTTTATCGGCACGGTGATAATCATGATGATCAAGACGGCCAGTCCCAGCCCCATGGCGGTTTTAACCTTTTTAGAGATGGCTAAAAAGGTGCACATGCCGAGGAAAAAACTTAAGGGCAGGTTTTCAATAAAAATGGCCCTGACAATAATATTCAGATAATGTCCCATCAGTTTTTCTCCTGTTGTTCCGGATACATGGAGCGCAGAAGCCAGATAAGCAGGGCAATGATAAAAAAGGCGCTGGCCGGAAGCAGGAGGAGACCGTTCCTCTCGTACCAGCCGCCATTGACTGCCAGGGGCAGGATCTGGAAGCCGAAGAGGCTGCCTGAACCTAACAGCTCGCGGATAAAGGCGATGAACATAAGAACGAATCCGTAACCCAGACCGTTGCCGATGCCGTCTAAAAAACTGGCAAGGGGCGGGTTGCTCATGGCAAAGCCTTCAGCCCGTCCCATGACGATGCAGTTGGTGATAATCAGGCCCACATATATGGACAGCTGCTTGGAAAGATTGAAAAAATAGGCCTTTAAAATCTGATCAATGAGAATAACCAGGGTGGCAATGATCATAATCTGCACCCCGATGCGGACGGTACTGGGGATGCGCTTGCGCACCAGGCTGATAATCAGGCTGGAACAGGCGGTAACTGCCATGACGCAGACGGACATCACAAAGGCGGTGGCCATCTGGCCGGTAACCGCTACGGCCGAGCAGATGCCTAAAACGAGAAGGGCGATGGGGTTACGATTGAGGATGGGGCTGAAGATAAGTTCCCGTTTACTTTCAGACATTATTTTTCACCTCCGGCGGCCTTTTTAATTTCTGCCGCAGACGATCTATAAAGGGTTTAAATCCATAATCACCAAACCAGAAATGGAGAAGATTGTCCACCCCCTTACTGGTGAGGGTGGCACCGGTTATACCGTCTACCTCATGGAGGGCGGCGGCTCCCTTGACCTGAACCCCGCCCTTTACTACCTTGAAATCAACCCGGCCCGCCCTGTATATTTTTTTCCCGCGCCAGCCGGCCTGCCAGGCCGGATTTTCGATCTCAGCTCCCAGGCCGGGGGTCTCGCCGTTTTCATAAAAAGTAATACCGATGACGGTGTTTAGATCAGGCCCTAAGGCCAGATAACCATACATGGTTGACCACAGACCTTTGCCGCGGATGGGGAAAACAATGCGGCTCAGGCGGCCGTCTTTTTTAATGAGATAGACCAGAGAGTATTTTTCCAGGCGCTGGAGACCTGCCTGATCAATGGAACGGGGCAGGACGCGGCTGCGTTCCGGATCTATGGCGGCTGCCCGTTGATTGAAGGTTGCCGGATTAATCTTGCGGCCGGGCACAAAACGGCCGCTGGCAATGTCGATGATCCGGGGTTCCACCGCTGAAGCGAAGAGTTTGTCAACCGCCATGCCCTTTTTATAGAGCCCGGCGGCCCGCAGGATATTTTTATGCTGGTCAAGGCGGCTGTTTTTCATCTGCTGCGGCCGCAGGCCCACCGAGGCGGCGGCCACCAGAAAGGAACAGACAAAGGCCAGGACAAGGGCCGTATAGAAGGGCTTGATACTGGATTCTTTAACTGCCATATCTCAACTTCCTTCTCTTGATATTGGCGGCGATGACAAAGTAGTCAAAGAGGGGCGCGAAGACATTTCCTAACAGGATGGCCAGCATAACTCCCTCTGGAAAGGCGGGGTTGGCGGTTCGGATGAGGATGGCCAGGGCCCCGATGAGGAGACCGTAAATCCATTGGCCAGCCTGGGTATGGGGGGCGGAAACCGGATCGGTGGCCATGAATACCAGGCCAAAGGCGAATCCCCCTAAGACCAGGTGCCAGTGGAAGGGTATATTAAACATGGGATTTACTGAACTGCCCGTGAGCTGAAAGCCGACGGCCATGGCCGCGCCGCCAAGGAGCATGGCAAGCATTATCCGCCAGGATGCCACCCCGGTGATGAGCAGGAAAACGGCCCCCAGCAGACAGGCCAGAGTGGAGGTCTCACCCATGGAGCCGGGAATGACCCCCATGAAGGCCTGCATCCAGGTAATATTAAGGGCATTGACGGCGTTGGTGCCGTTCGCTGCCGCGGCCAGAGTGGTGAGGGGCGTGGCCCGGCTCAGGCCGTCCACTGCTGTCCATACCAGGTCGCCGCTCATCTGGGCCGGATAGGCAAAAAAAACAAAGGCCCTGGCCGCCAGAGCCGGGTTCATGAAGTTGCGTCCCACTCCGCCGAAGACCTCCTTGGCGAAAACAACCCCGAAACTGATACCTGCCGCCACCTGCCACAGGGGAATTGCCGGGGGCAGGATAAGGGCGAAGAGAAGACTGGTAACGAGAAAGGCCTCAGACATTTCGTGGCCGCGGATGATATTAAAGACACCTTCCCAGAGGCCGCCCACCGTCAGGCTGACCAGGTAGACCGGTAGAAAATAGAGGCCGCCGTGGATAATATTAGACCAGAAACTCTGGGGATTGCAGCCAATATTGGCCATAACAGCCCCGCGCCAGCCCGGCGGGGTGGATATTCCCAGGCTGGAAAGGGCGCTGTTGGCCTGGTAGCCGGTATTCCAGAGAGCCATGAAGACACAGGGCAGAAGCGCCGTTACTACCAGTATCATAATCCGTTTAAGATCCATACCGTCCCGGATATGGGGGGCGGCGCCGGTGCGTCTGTTGCTGCCCATGACAAAGGAATCCACCGCCTCGAAGAGGGGATACCAGCGCTGCAGGCGGCCGCCGCTTTTAAAGTGGGGGGCGGCTTTATTAAGTAAGTTGTTTAACCGGTTCATTTGTAAATATTCGATATACCAGGTGTGGTTCGTTTGTCGCTTATGCTGAATAGAGTTAGCCTTCGTTGTAAATTTTGTCCAGTACCCGGCGCAGCATGGGCCCAAAATTGTTTTTGCCGGGACAGACAAAGGAGCAGAGGGCCAGATCTTCTTCAATAAGTTCAAGACATCCCAGTTCACGTGCTTTTTCCAAATCCTCGTTGGCCAGGGCCTTTAAAAGGGCGGTGGGGATAATATCCAGAGGCATAATCTGTTCATAGGTGCCCAGGGGAAAGATGGCCCGACGGCCGCCCCAGGCGGCGGTGGACATGGCGAATTCGCGTTTTGGTAAAAAGCTGGATAAAAAGAGGCCGCGGCAGGAATAACGATCCCGTCCCGGTCTCAACCAGTTGAGCAGTCCGCGTCCGGCATTGTCATGCAGGGCGCAGATCTGCTGGTGGTAACGCCCCAGGCAGGCCTGCTTCCCTGCCGCCTCATAACCGTTAAGGAGTGAGCCGGATATGACCCTGGCCGCGGGGGTAAATTCGTCCCGGCATAATTCATCTATATTGGCTCCCTGTCTGGTTTTCAGCAGTCTGGGTTGTTTAACCGCCGGCCCGGCCAGGGAGATTATACGTTCATTATGAAGACGGCCATGGCGGCCGAGATGACCCAGGGCTATAACATCCTGATAACCTATATGCCAGATAGTTCTGTCCGCCCCGGTCGGATCTATGAAATGGATATGGGTAGAGGGCAGACCCGCGGGATGGGGGCCGTGAAATTCGTGTACCTTGATACCGGCCTGAACCGGGGGGGGAGCATCCCGCATTGTTCTCAGGCAGAGATGAATCGTTGGGGCCAGGGGCTGGAGCAGTTTAAGGCCCCGCTTGAAATTTTCCTGCTGCCGGTTGATAATCAGCGCCGGATCAGGGGCTAAGGGCCGGGTGTCCATGGCGGTTACAAAAATGGAATGGGGCCGGGTGCCGGGAGACGGTACGCGGCCGTATGGTCTGGTTCTGAAGGCTGTCCACAGCCCGGATTCAACCATGAGACCGCGGATGGCATCTCCGTCGTCAATGTCGGGAACAGGAAAGGTTATTTCTTCTTCATCCTCAGCCAGTTGGATGACGATGGACTCAAAAAGGCGCCTGGGGCCGCGCTCTATTGCTGTGATTATTCCGCCGCCGGGGGCGGTAAATTTGACCCCTGGGTTCTTCTTGTCTGTAAAAAGCAGCTGGCCGCCCTTTACCTTTTCGCCTTCACGCACCGCCATGGTCGGTTTCAGCCCCGGATAGTCACATCCGGAGAGGGCCACTGTTGTTACCGGCCGGGCCGGGCTGATCTCCTGTACCGGTTTACCTTCAATGGGGATATCAAGGCCCTTTTTGAGTCTGAAAACCGTCATAATCAGCTGAAAAATCCCGGACTTCGGTAATGTTTAAGATCTTTGGCGATAAAATACCCCTCGCAATCCGGCATATGGCGCAGCATCTTTAAAGAGGCCTTGACGCCCATGACCATGGTGGCCGTTGCCAGGGAATCTGCCAGAGCGGTATCAGGGGCGGTAATGGTACTGCTGGCCAGTTCCGGCGGTGAATATCCGGTGGCAGGATTAATTATGTGATTACGATTGAAATCAGGGCTGTAGGCCTGCATGTAATCCCCGGAAGTGGCAACGGCCCGGTTGCTGGTTCGCAGTACCACCAGGGGGCGGGGTTGTCTGGGGCGCGGATTCTCGATACCTATACGCCAGAGGGTGTTATCCGCCTTACGGCCCTTGACCATGATGTCACCGCCCGCCTCGACATAGAGGCCCTCAAAACCATGTTTTTTGAGTACGGCAATACCCTCGTCAACAATATATCCCTTGGCGATACCGTCCAGTGTTATGCCCATACCCGGCCTGGTGAGGCTGATTTTATCTTTATTGATAACGAGATGCCGGAAGTCCACCAGTTTCAGGGCCTGTCTGATCTCCGCCGCCGGTGGTTGTGATTCTCCCCGGTAGCGTTGCTGCAGAAGGAGCAGGGGCAGCATGGTTACATCAAAGGCTCCGGCTGAACGGCGGCTGATTTTATGAGCCAGAGTAAGTACCCGGTTCAGGTCGGGGCTGGGGTTGTTCAGAAAGCCGTTGTGGTTGAGAACGCCCACTTCGCTGGTGAGCTGGTGACGGTTTAAAAGATTGGTTAAATGCCGCATACGGTTGATGGTGGCAGTCATGGCCGTGTTTAATGTATCCTGATCCGGGCCGTAGAGAGTAAGGTTGAGGATGGTACCCATCATGGGCTGACTGCGGCGGCAGACCTCATGGTGGGAACGGCTGCCGATAAGCCCCGTATACCAGCCGGCTCCGGCGGCTCCCGCCACTGCCACAATCCGCAGGAATTTACGTCTGTTAATCATAGAGCCTCCGGCTGCCTGGCCAGCCTTTGATTCTGTATCGCGCATATCTGTTACCTCCCAAGATTCAGAGTCATATGTAACATTGTAGTAGATTGAATTTTTTATGCAAGAGAATAGGAATAATTATGGTTTACTCCCCGCCTTCGTCCTGGTTCAGGTCTATTCCAGCGTCAAGGGCGGCATCGGCGGCATGCTCCGCGAAAATTCCGGCGAAACCAGCATTCTCACCAAGTCCCCTGCTGACTGTGGTTACCGAGCAGCCGGCTGCCGTAAGGGTTGATTTCCAGGAATTTTTGTCGTTGCCGGCCATATCCTCTACAGTGTGGAGGCCGGCCACTATCATAAACGGTTTAAGCAGCACTTTCCGGATATTGGCTTTCTGCAGCCGGGCTGTTACGTCGCGCAGGGAGGGAAAGCCTTCCACGCAGCCGATAATGGTGAGGACATCGGGGTAGAGCTGCCGCATCCGTTCAGCAAATTCAAGATAGCTGCCCCCGGAGGGGAAATAGTTATTGCCATGGCCCATATAAACCAGAGCGGCCCCTTTTTGTCTCGCCATGGCGGCATCAGCTTCCAGGAGCCGGGCCGCTGTTTCAATATCCCGGGCGTAGGGATGCCGGGGGCCGAAACTACCCAGGGCGGGACGGCCGATCACCACCCGTTGAAAGGGCTTGTATTTTTTTTTAATGGTCTCGATGCTGTCTAAGGCCTTGACATAATTTGTCAGGTCATGAAATTCCTCGCCGGCGTCAATAAAGGTGGGCTGCACCACGATGGTGTCGTAACCGGCCTCCTGCAGGTCGGCCATGGCGGCGAGGGGGCCTCGAATATGCATAATCTCCGCCGGAATATTTTCGTGCTGGCTGATATAGACGGGATCAACAGCCCGCTTCTGCCATATTTTACGAATAATATTGGAGGTGAAAGAGATATGTACCGGGGTGGCAGGGAAGCGTTTCTGGATTGTCCGCTGAATTAAAAGAAGTGAGTTTAAGGCCGGTTCCACCGTGGTGCCGAACATGGCCGTGAGGATGGCGGTTTTATGCTGTGATTTCATATATGATTATATCTTTGACGGTATCGCAGTTACAG
Organism: Desulfobacterota bacterium M19; assembly: GCA_048820955.1. GTDB lineage: Bacteria > Desulfobacterota > Desulfobulbia > Desulfobulbales > VMSU01 > JAADIV01. Next base: position 119,315 of record JBMERE010000007.1, read on the forward strand.
AAGATGAAAAAAGATTCTTCCTTGACTTGACTTGAGAATTATTGGCAATTACTTTATAATCAGTAATGGGTCAACAAAATTTATTATTATATTTAAAGGAGGCTTTTTTTATGTTGGAAGTTAGTGAGCTGGCAATTACTAAATTGAAGGAATATATTGCCCAAAACAATATTGATTCGGCGATTCGTGTTTCCCTGATGCAGGGTGGTTGATCCGGCCCCTCTCTGGGGTTGGCTCTGGATGAGCTGAAAGATGACGACGAAAGTTATGACCATTCTGATTTAACCTTTCTTGTGGCGCAGGATTTGATGCAGACCTGTGGCGCAATTAAGCTGGATTACCGGGATGCGGGTTATCAGTCTGGATTTTCCATTACCTCAACTAATCCCATCAGCAGCGGGGGCAGCAGCTGCGGCTCATGCGGCTCCGGCGGTTGCGGTTGAGCGCAGAGTGTTACTTGTTTTATCCAGGCCCCCGAACCTTTATGGATCAGGGGCTTTTTTTATTTTTTTTATTTTGTAACTATTCAGCGTTATGCCTAAAAGTAACAACAATCTCTAACCTGTAACTGTTCAGCAGTGCTCCAGGTTTGTTCGTTTAGGACTTTGAAGCATACTTTCGTATTCGAGAAGGCCTAAACGGACGAAGATGGGGTGCTGCTGAATAGTTACTTTATTTTTTCGTAAGCGCTCTACAAATCACACTTTAGCTTACATCAGGTCCATACCCCGGCGAGTTGGTGGCCACATTTGCCACAGCAGCCGTTAGTGAGGTTATTCTGCCTGATATTGAAACCAAAGCGGCTGATCAGTTCAGTACCGCATTGCGGGCAGTAGGTATTTTCCCCGCCGTGGCCGGGGATATTCCCTTCATAGACATAATGCAGCCCTTCATCAAGGCCTGTCTCCCTGGCTTTACGCAGAGTTGAAGCCGGGGTCGGTTCTCGATCCTGCATCTTATAGGTAGGATAAAAGGCGGTAACATGCCAGGGAATGGCGGGAGAAACTGATTTGATAAAACGGGCAATATCTCTTAATTCGTCGCGGGAGTCGTTCAGCCCCGGAATGATAAGCGTGGTAACCTCCACCCAGACTCCAAGTTCGTGCATGAGTCGTACGTTATCGAGTACCGGCTGCAGTCTGGCCCGGCAGATCTTTTTGTAAAAATCGTCGCTGAATGCCTTGATATCAATATTAATGCCATCTAACAGCGGCGCCATGTGTCTGGTGACCTGCGGGGTCATATAGCCATTACTGACCAGGATATTTTTCAGTTGCCGTTCATGGGCAGGCAGGGCGCAATCGGCGGCAAATTCATAAAAAATCGTTGGTTCCACATAGGTGTAACAGATACTCGCGCATCCAGTTTGCAGGGCCTTCTCCACAACGCTCTCGGCCGTATGCTCATTACCGGCTATTTCGCCGTAATGAGCATGAGGATATTGGGAAATATCATAATTCTGGCAATGCAGACAGCGAAAATTGCAGCCAACGGTGGAGATAGAAAAGGCTCTGCTGCCGGGGAGAAAATTGAACAGGGGCTTTTTCTCAACGGGGTCGATGTTCTCGGCAATCAGGCGGCCATAGACCAGGCTGTATAAAACCCCTCCTCTGTTTTCCCGTACCCCGCAGAGGCCTCGTTTCCCTTCTTTTATCTGACAACGATGGCTGCATAGTTCACAGATGACCTCGTTTCCTCTGCCAGTCCGGTAGAACATTGCCTCGTGCATCGTTTATCCTCATTTTGTCTTGACCGGTTCAGTCACTTATTTTTGGTAAGCGTTCCATAAACCATACTTTCGCGTGCAACAGGGTGTTCATGGAGCGCTTACTGTTTTTGTTTCTTGTAGAGCCCTGTAAGCTCGGTATGGGCGATGATATGGTTCCGCATAGCCTGCAGCAGGGCGGTTTTGTCGGGTTGATCTAAATCCGGCAGCATGGTGTCTAAGGCGTAGAGCTTAAAAAAATAGCGGTGTCTGCCGATGGGCGGGCAGGGGCCGCCGTAGCTGGTACGCTTGAAGTCGTTAATTCCCTCCCTGGTACCATTGGGTAAATCTGTTACTGCCTTGGTGAGGCCGGAAGTGGCGGGGGGCAGATTATAGAGCAGCCAGTGAACCCAGGTCATTTTGGGGGCGGCCGGGTCTGGAGCGTCGGGATCATCAACAATCAGGACAAGACTCTTTGTGCCTTCCGGTACTCCGGAAAAGGTCAGGGGCGGGGAGATGTCATCTCCTTCACAGGTAAAGATAGTTGGAATATGCTGGCCGTTATTAAAGGCTGGTGAAGTTATGGTAAGTGTCATTTGTCCTCCCTGTCCAAGTGAATATTGACTGTATAATAAAAGCAGGCCGCAGGTAAGCAGGATCAAAAGACCCCTGGCCGCTCTGCCGGTATGTGATGCGGATGTGTTCATATAAGGGGACAATAAACACACTGCCCTTTATATGCAAAGGAATTTTGAAATCATATAGAGCGGGTAGTCGTCAATTTTACGGTGACGATTCGTTTTTCCATGAAAACCGCTTTTTTCCCCTTTTATCAACCTCTGATTTTTAATACAATCTACCAGTAACTAACACTTTGTGGCACAATATATTGCTATTGCATAAAAAACTTGATATTGGTTTTTTTGTGCCTTATTATAGTAATAATGATATTTATTACTAATAAGTTTATTTTTCCGGGGGAGGGAAAGGATGTCTTCAGTCTGGTAATTCAGTCACTTGCCTGACAATGTCTGGGCTGAATAATAAAGACAAATCTTTGAGAGGGGGATGTGATGAAAAAATTAAAATTAAGTACCAGAATTATCGGTGGTTTTACCTTTGCCATTATTATGATGGCTGTGGTGGTGGTTATATATCATTTCGCTGTTCATCGGGCCACTAATGGTTTCAGCAGTCTTTTGAGCGGTGATGTTGCTGTTTTGATGCATTCCGGCAAGGTGGATGAGGCCATGCTGCAATGCCGGCGGGATGAAGCGGATTTTCTGCTCAAAAGGGATCTGAAGTATCAGGTAAATTTTCGGAGGAATATTGAAAAACTGAAGCGGCAGGCCACGGTGATTCAGGAGATATACCGTCGAAGCGGGAATAAAAATAATGCTGAAGAGGTGGCAGCCATAATTAAATATGCTGACAGTTATCAGAAAAATTTTGATATTCTGGTGGAGGGGGTAAAGGCCGTAGGCCTGAATGCTGATTCCGGTTATCAGGGGGCATTTCGCGAGGCGGCGCATAAACTGGAGTCTATCATGCCGGCATATGAGGTGGATGATTTATATATAGCTTTTCTAAAGATGCGTCGTTACGAAAAAGATTTTAACCTTTCCCGGAACAATAATAATCGTAACAGATTCAAACAGGCTGTTGCTGATTTTTCTGCTCTGCTGGCGGCAAGTAAAGCCGGGAAGGCTGCCAGAAAAAATATGGCGGCGGCCTTTACTGTTTATCAGCAGGCCGCGGCACAATACATGCTGCTGCCTCGAAACAGGTCGGCAGCGGTTTATAAAAAAATGCGGCTCAGCGCTGCTGAAATAGAGGCTGCCCTTGATGCCGTTAACGTCCCCGGTGTCATGAATATGCTGCAGTTGATCCGTCATCACGAAAAGGATTATCTGCTGCGCTTGGATAAAAAATATGTCCGCCAGACCAGAAAAGCGGTGAATAACCTTTACAGGGCCTTTGCGGCGGCCGGGGTTCTGCCGGAGCATGTTAAATTTGTGAAAGCGCAGCTTGACAATTATAGTAAAAATTTTGACGCCCTGGTTGCTGGTTACGACAGAATAGATACCCTTACTGCTGTCATGACCGATGAGGTACACAAAATCGCGCCCCTGACCGCGAAAATTTACAGCGTATCAGAGCAGGCAGTGGATAATGAGACCAGGACGATTACAGAAACCGCTCATTCCATGGCCAATACGGCCCTGGGCATTGCCCTGTCTATCATGGTACTGACCATGGTAATTGTCTTTTTCCTGACTCGCTCCATTACCCGTCCCATTGCTGGTATTATCAAGGAATTAAGCGGCGGCGCTGAAGAGGTGTCCGCCACCTCAGGACAGGTTACTTCATCGAGCCATACTATGGCTGAAGGGGCCTCGGAACAGGCGGCGGCCATTGAAGAGACTTCGGCCACCATGGAGGAGATGTCGTCCATGACCAGGCAGAATTCCGAAAATGCCGGTCAGGCCGATAATCTGATGCGGGAAACTCTGAAAATTGTTAAAGAGGCCGACGAGGCCATGGACAATATCAGCCAGTCCATGGGTGAGATATCCACCGCGAGTGAAGAAACTCAGAAAATCGTTAAGACTATTGACGAAATCGCTTTCCAGACTAATCTGCTGGCTTTAAATGCCGCTGTAGAGGCGGCACGGGCCGGGGAGGCCGGAGCCGGATTCGCGGTGGTGGCAGACGAGGTGCGTAATCTTGCCATGCGGGCGGCTGAGGCTGCCAGGAATACCGCCGCTCTCATTGATGATACCGTAATCAAGGTCAATAACGGTAAGATAGTTGTCGAAGAAGCCAATAAATCATTTGCCGGGGTCAGTGAGGCCAGTACCAAGATAGGCAGTCTTGTCGGTGAAATTTCTTCGGCATCTCAGGAGCAGGCTCAGGGATTTACGCAGATTAATCTGGCTGTCAGTGAGATGGATACCGTTACTCAGCAGAATGCCGCAGTGGCGGAAGAGACGGCAGCCGCTGCCGTTGAGATGAATAATCAGGCCGGGGTAATGCTGGCGGCGGTGGATAAATTAAGAATTATGGTGGAAGGCGGCGGGAGTGAAACCGGGGAGTATGCCGGTTCGGAGGTGTTTAAGCCGGTTGTCCGGAAAGCGGCTTTGCCGCGGACCGCGCAAAAACCGGCCGCTCAGGCCATCATTAAACCGTCCCGAAAGGTTTCGACGCGGATAACAGCCGGGAGCCGTCCAGAGAATGTTATTCCCATGGCTGATGATGAAGACTTTGAAGATTTTTAAACTGTGACGGCGTTGTAAAAAATTCGATCTACTGCGTTGTGGCGGTTCGCCAGGGATTCGGCCATACATATGGTATGCCGAAGGTCTGGCGAACCGCCACGCCTGGTATATCGAATTTTAGATACGGCCATAAAATTCAGTCTCTGAACGTAACTTGAGGGCAATGTTATCATTGATAAATCTCCCGGCACAGCGCCAGCGCCAGTTGTTGTCCGGACTGCCGGGAGTGTTCATCCGGCAGTCCTCTCCAAAACCCAGGATATCCTGCAGGGGGGTAATTGCCAGAATCGCGGTGGAAGAGAGGGCGAGACGCAGCATATGCCAGTGAATCCGGTCTTCATCAAGGATGTTGGCATAACGTCTGAGGCGTTTTCTGGCCCCTTCCGAAGCCTGGCCCATATACCATCCCAGGGTGGTATTGTTATCGTGGGTGCCGGTATAAACTACACAGTTCGTGGTCTCAAAATTATGGGGCAGGTAGAGATTCTTTTCGTCGGAATCAAAGGCGAACTGCAGGATTTTCATGCCTGGCAGTCCTAAACTGTCCCGCAGGCTTATAACGTCCGGGGTGATTATTCCCAGATCCTCGGCAATAATTGTCAGATCTTTCAGGCTGGCTCTTATTTTCTTAAAAAACGGCTGGCCGGGCCCCTTGAGCCAGCGGCCGTTGATGGCAGTGGTTTCAGCCGCCGGGATTCGCCAATAGGAGGCAAAACCGCGGAAGTGATCTATACGGGTGAGATTAACCATTTTGCTCATCTCGGTGAAACGCCGCTGCCACCAGGTATAAAGATTTTTGTTTTTCCGCTGCTTGTCGGTCTGCCAGCGATAGATGGGGTTACCCCAATGCTGGCCGGTGGCGCTGAAATAATCAGGCGGTACCCCGGCGGTATATAAAGGCTGCGCTTGATCGTCAAGTTCAAAGCAGTCCTGATGCGCCCAGACATCAACGCTGTCAAGACCTACATAGAAGGGGAGGTCGCCGATGAGGCTTACCCCCTTCCCGTTGGCGTAAGTCTTGAGGCTCTGCCACTGGCGTTGAAAACATAATTGTTCAAAACGAAAATAATCAAGGTGTTCCGCGAGTCTTTTACGGTATTCTCTGACGGCCGCCGGCAGGCGGCGGGCAATGGCTGCCGGCCATTTATTCCATGGCTGTTTGTGCTCTTCATCGCGAATAGCCATGAAGAGGGCGTAGTCATCAAGCCAGGACGTCTGGGTGCTGAATTTTTTTAATTGCTTCCCGGCTGTGTCGTCAGCCATGAATCTCTGAAAGGCTCTGTGCAGCAGATTATCGTGCAGCTTACCCACGGTCTCATAATCAACCTGATACTCTGATAAATTAAGATGTCCGGCTTCTTTCAGATCATCCATGGTCAGCCAGCCTTCATCACAAAGCTTGTCGAGGCTGATAAAAAGAGGATTGCCGGCCATGGATGCCAGGCCCATATATGGTGAACAGCCCAGGGACGTTTCGGACGGACAAAGAGGCAGAAACTGCCAGAAGGACTGACCCGCCCTGCTGAGAAAATCTACAAAATTGTAAGCGGCAGAGCCCAGATCCCCAATGCCGTAAGGGCCGGGAAGGGATGAGATGTGGAGTAAAATACCACTCCCGCGCCGGGGGATGAAATTAGTGGCTTTATGCATATGTTTCTCCTTGAATTATTGTAATTATTCAGCTAAAGCAGATAAGCTGCCATAAACGGTTGCCGGAATTGTTTTTGGTTAAGCTGGGGATTATTATTTGACATATTCCCTGCCATGGTCATATATTTATTACAAATCATTGTTTTTGGCTTTAAATATCTTGCTTTTTGCCTGTTATGAGCTTATTATATAAAATTTCGTGTATTTCGCATAATTTTTCAAAACAGCCCTGTCCGCAACCTTAATTCATTCCGAATCGAGAGAGATATTTTCGTGCCTGCCGATATTAATAAAAAGCTGTTAAGCATACATAAAGATCTGGGATATATTACAATATCTATCCTTAATGATCTAATTCCAGAACATAAAAGTGTTGAATTTATTGACCAGATTTATGATTTTCTGGAAAAAAATAATATTGTGGTTCTCAGTGTTCCGCCATTGCTGCCTAAAACCGGGCAGGATAAAGAAAAGGCGGATGGTGATGATGTAACGGTTATTGAGGCGATCCCGCAATATGACGTTCATGAGCCAGAGGAAACTACTACCACATATCTGCGGGAAATGGGGCAGTTCGAACTTCTGTCTCCCGAGGAAGAGGAGATATATTCCAAGGCCATTCGCCGCGGTTTTAACGCCATAATTAATGTTATTCGGGTTAATGACTCCGGGGTGCCGGAGATCAAGATTCTGGTTGACCGCCTGGCTTTGTGGGAAAAACGCGATCCCACCCTGAAGCCCAAGAAACAGCACCTGAATTTCATGATCCGTACCATCAATTCGGTGAGCGGTAAATATACGGAGATTCCCTCACTCCTTGAGGCCAAGATGAAAATCTCCTCCTATGCCCGCAATATCGAATGGGCCAAGGATGCTATGATTAAGGCCAACCTTCGCCTGGTTGTCAGTATTGCCAAACGCTATATGCACCAGGGGCTGAGCCTTGCTGATCTTATTCAGGAGGGTAATCTGGGGCTTATGCGGGCCGTTTTCCGTTTTGATTATTCCAAAGGCAATAAATTCAGCACTTATGCTTCCTGGTGGATCAGGCAGGCAATTACCAGGGCGATTCTCGATAAGACCAGAACCATCCGGCTGCCGGTGCATTTTCTTGAGCTGCGCAGCCAGTTCTTCAAGGCCTTTTATTCCATGCTTAAAGAGCTGGGCCGGGAACCTACCCCCATCGAGATATCAGAGCAGACCGGTCTGCCCATGGATAAGATTCTGGCCATCCTTGAGGCCTCGAGAGAACCAATTTCCTTAGAGACTCCTGTGGGTGATGATGACAGTACCCTGGGAGATTTTCTGGAAAACAAGGAGTCTGCCTCGCCTTATGATTCAGTGCAGAATCGGGAATTGTCCGACCGGGTAAAGAGTATTCTCATGACTCTTACTCCTCGCGAGGAGAAGATTATCCGTCTCCGCTTTGGTATTGGCGAGGACGCGGAATATACCCTGGAAGAGATTGGCAAGCGTTTTAATGTCTCTCGTGAACGTATTCGGCAGATAGAAAAAAAGGCCTTGAACCGTCTCCGTCATTCCAGCCGCCGGGATAAATTAAAACCCTTTACTGATTGACGGACTCGTAGTTAACATGCCTGTCATGAAACGAAAAGCCCTTTACTGATTAACAAAACGTAACTATTCCGCGAGAGCTGAGGATTACCCTGAGACCTGTAACCGTAACTGAATAGTTTAAAAAAAACAGCCTGTAATCACCTCCATTATTCCGATAACTCTGGCCTTTGGCGCCGGTATTCTGTGGGCTAAGATTGCCTTTGTCCCGGTTGTATTGGTCTGGATAGTTCTGATTCTTCTGGCCTTCCGGCTTATTGCCCAGCATCATGGGCCGTTGATAACCAAGGCCCTGCTGGTAGTCTTTTTCTTCATGATCGGCGGTATTCACGCCACTCTTTCAACTGATTTTAAAATACTGCAGCCTCACTCCGTTCCCATGACCGGCCGGGAGGTAAGTGTCAGCGGAATCCTTCAGCAGGCTCCGGCCATCGGCCGGGAAAACACCGTACTCATAATGAAGGTCAGGGAGATGCGCCGCGGCCGGGAGCGGGTGAGAGCCGCCGGTCTGGTGCGGCTTACCATGCCCGGCCCGCCGCCTCTCTGGCTTACGCCGGGTGATTATTTTATGGTACGAGCCCGCTTAAGTCCGCCACGGGGGCCGGCTGCCCCAGGGGCCTTTGACTATCGGGCCTATTTGAGTCGTCAGGGGATAAAGGCTGCGGGCTGGATCTCTTCACCCCGGCTTTTAACGAGGATTAATCGTCTCTCCAAAGCAGGATTATTCACTCGTCTGCGCTATCTGCCAGAGCGTTGGCGAATGATTATAGGCCGCCGTTTAGATGAACTGGTCCCACGGCAGGCCGGCGTTTATCGGGCTTTGCTCATAGGTGACCGCTCGGCTGTAAGCCCCGGGGTTATGGAGAATTTTAAGGCCTGCGGTATAGTTCACCTGCTTGCTATCTCCGGGATACATATGGGGCTTCTCGCCCTGAGCGTGGGCTTTATTGTCCTCTGGCTTTTGAAACGCAGTACCTGGCTTCTGCTGCGAATTCCGGCCCTGAAGGTGGCGGCCCTGATCTCCTTAATTCCCCTTACTATCTATGCCCTCATTGCTGGGTTTCATCCACCGGCAGTCAGGGCGCTGCTGATGACCGTGGTCTTTGTTACGGCCCTGCTGCTGGATAGACAGTGGTCAATTGCCAATAACACTGCCATTGCCGCTCTGATAATTCTGGCCTTCGAACCGGCTCTGCTCTTTGCTGTTTCTTTTCAACTCTCCTTTGCGGCCATGGCGGCCATAGCTGTTTTTGCCGGGCCTCTGAGGCAGCTGGCCACCGCTCCCACTGTCAAAAGTTGCTGGTGGCGGCGTAACTGGCTATGGCGCTGGAGCCTGTTTTCCGTTTTGATCTCCCTTGCCGCCATGGCGGGCACCGCGCCCATCATCATCGCTAATTTCCATCGCCTGGCCCTGGTAAGCCCCCTGGCAACTTTAATTATCGAGCCCCTGTTATGCCTGTGGGCTCTGGCCTGGGGTATTCTTGGCTGCCTGAGTCTGCCTCTCACGCCTCTGGCCGCCATGTTATTTAAAACTGGCGCTCTGGGGATTACCGCGGCCCTGAAGATCACCAGCCTTTTGGCTGCCCTGCCGTTTACTCTCTGGCTTCCAACTCCATATTGGGCCCAGATCATCCTCTGGTACGCGGCCCTGGGGCTTTTGGGTTTATGGTTCAAGAAGGGAGGCCGGGGGCTTCTCCTGAGCGTTATTATACTTGCACTCATGGCCCTGCTGCCGATTAAGCCGTCTTCTGATGGTAAAACAAGGGTGAGCTTTCTCGATGTTGGTCATGGTGGTTGCAGTATCTTGCGTCTGCCCGGATCTCATACCATTATTATTGACAGCGGCCGCCGTCAGCGCCGATCTGCCCGGTATTATGATGTCGGGGAAAGCGTTGTTGCCCCCTTCCTCTGGTATAACCATATAAGCCGGGTGGATGCCGTTATTATCACTCATCCCCATGCCGATCATTATAACGGCCTGGCTTTTATCCTGCGTCGTTTCCGACCCCCGGTTCTCTGGGTTAATACTACGGCGGTGAATGAGGAGGGCTTTGAGGATCTGCTTAAACTGGCCCGTGAACTTAAGATCAAAGTGCGGGTGGCCGCGACTGGCAGTGTGCTTTATCGTGATAATGCGGTACGGCTCCGTAATCTGCTTAATCTTGCCGCCATGGAAGGGGGTGGAAGGGGTGGGGCTGACTCTGACCGGCAGCGCAATAATCAGGGTCTGGTTTTAAGGCTGACTGCCGGCAAGCGCGCCTTTCTTTTTACCGGCGATATTGAGAGACGGGCGGAAGAATATTTAGTTCAGTCCGCAGGGGCGGATGAGCTGCATAGTGACGTACTTAAGGTCCCGCATCATGGCAGCCGAACCTCAAGCAGTATGGCCTTTATTGAGGCCGTCAGGCCCGTCTTCGCGGTGATTCAGGCGGAACACCATGGCAGGGGAATATTCCCGGCCCCGGAAGTTGCGCGCCGCTATCGGCAGGCTGGAGCACAGGTTCTAAATACCGCTGATGCCGGTAGTATCTTTTTTGTTACCAATGGCCGGCAGTTGCTGAGAGTTGGCCATTGAAGCGCTTGCCCTTAGTTCAGGAAGAGTAATTTATTTAGTTGATTCCATGTTAACTAAAGGCTAATATGTAGATATGTATAAAATAACATTTAGCAAGCAAGCTGATAAGGCGTTAAGGAGAATGCCAAGAAACACAGCACTCATTATTGCTAAGAAAATAAAGGCGTTGGCGGTAAATCCTTTAAAAATGAGAAATATTAAAAAATTAACTAACCATCCAGGATACCGCATGAGAGTCGGAAATTGGCGGGTTATTTATACAATGAAAGAAGAAGAGGTTCTAATTCACATTGTTAAAATCAAATCCCGAGGGGAGGTTTACAAATGAATGTGCAGATAATAGAAAAAAATGGTCGCCCTGAGTGGGCCATTATTCCTTACAAAGAATTTGAGGTAATTCAAGAGGCAATTGAAGATGCCGAAGATATTCATGATATAGAAGAAAATTTAAAAGCAATTCAAAAAAACAAAGAAATTGTTATTCCTGGAGAGATTACATTTGCTATTCTTGACGGTGAGAACCCAATCCGAGTCTGGAGAAAATATAAGAAAATCAAACTAAATGAATTAGCCAGAAAAGCTGGTATTAGTGCCTCATATTTATCCCAGATAGAAAATGGGAAAAGGAATTCCACAATTGACACGCTTAAGTTAATTGCTAAAGCTTTAAGAATTGACCTGGAACTGCTTATATAAAAGAAAACTCATTCGAGAATAATACAAAATCACCATACAACAAAGCCTGGTGCCCCGTCCCATAAGTTCTAATACAAAATGGGGGTCAGGCTTGACAAATGGGTATTACCAGATAAGCCCTTTGATTTTATTAATCTTTTTTTCTAAAACCTTATCCTTTTCTAATTTCTTTTCAAGTCTTGAAGCAGACTGGCTCAATCCGGACAAATCCCGTTTAAGTTTACGGCTGAGATTCATTAAACTGAGATGATCGGTCTCTCGGACAAGGAGTGCTGCCAGTGCCCGGGGTTCTGCCACCCTTCTTTCTCTGCTGCCGCCGGCAAGTGCTGCCGGGTTGATCACATAATGTTTACATACAGCTTCCAGAACTTGCTCAAGTGTTGCTTTTCGTGTCGTTTTTTGTGATGCTTTGCTCAGGGCATCTTCTGCAAAACGATCTTCACCAAGAATACGGCCCTCTACATTGCCTTGATAAAATTCCTTCCTGTGTTCCTCCCCTTTCCCTTCCATTATGAAATCACAATAAAGCGCAACCGCACGTTTTTTCTGTTTGGCAAACTGCGACAAAACCCAATCAGTTGTTAACCAAGGCACTGATACCTCTCCAAGATACGCTTGGTGACTGACCCAGGCATATTTATCGGCCGTCTTGACCATACCGGCGCGTACCGGATTGTTATGGATATAACGAACAAGCTCCAAAAGATAACTGTCGGCATCAATCAGCAATGCCTTATAACGGCCCTGGAAAAGATGTCCCACCTGTTTCTTACGGCGGTTCATATATAGAGCGTACCTGAAACTAATATTCTGGATGATGCGGGACAAGGGAATTTCACCGACCTGGATTGCCAGATGAACATGGTTAGTCATAAGACAGTAGGCATGGATACGATGCTTATATCTTTCTATACCTTCCTGAAGCAGAAAAAAGAACCGGGTGCGGTCCTCTTTGTCTGAAAATATGTCATTCCCTCTATTGCCACGCAGGATAACATGGTAACAGGCGCCTGGATAATGGAGTCGGGTCTTTCTTGCCATAGTTCAGGAAGTTAACTTAAGAATACCCATTTGTCAAGCCTGACCCCCCCTTCTTTTGTATGGTATTATCTTTTAAGTTTTCTGCCTCCCGATAATTTTAGGGGAAATCCTGCCAACCATCTTAATTATTAAACGCATAAATAATTAGATAAATCAAATAAAAAAATGAAGTAGATGTCCAGGCATCATCGATGCCTGGCAACTACCCAAATTTATTTACCCCTTGCAGCATGAACACCGATCCGGCTTCAGCGGTCATTTTATTGCTGTAACTCATTCATCATCTCTTCTATTATCTGCAGGCCGCCCAGCCAGAATTCCTTATCATCGAGATCAACTCCAAAGGGGCGCAGGAGGTCATAGGGGGATGAACTGCCGCCGGCCTCAAGTAAGGCAATGTATTTGGGGACAAAGGCCGCTCCTTGTTCTCTGTAGAGATTGTAGAGGGCCAGTACCAGTAATTCACCGAAGGCGTAGGAGTAAACATAGCCGGGGGTGCTCAGAAAATGGGGGATGTATGACCACCAGATCCCGTAATCTTCACTTAAATTTACGCTGCCCTGGAACATCTCTTCCTGGGTTGTAAGCCAGAGGCGGGATAGTTCCTCGGCCGATAATTCATTCCGCTGCCGCCGGCCGTTATGGCTGAGTTCCTCAAAACGGTTCATGGCGGTCTGGCGAAAGACGGTGGCAAAGATAGACTCCAGTTTCTGGCTTATAAAGGCCGTACGTTCCTTCCGGTTATCTATGAGTGATAACTGATGGTTGAAGAGCAGTAGTTCTGCGAATACCGAAGCCGTCTCAGCCAGAACCAGGGGGGTGTCGCTGTTGTAGTAGCCTCTGGGTGCTGCCAGGTACTGGTGGATGCCGTGGCCCAGTTCATGGGCAATGGTGGAGATGTCCCTGAGGTTGCCGGTGTAATTGACCATGACATAGGGGTGAACTTCGGGGGTGCAGGGGTGGGCAAATGCTCCGCCCCTTTTACCCTCCAGGATGGGGGCATGAATCCACTGGCGCTCAAAGAAGATGGCCGCGATCTCGGCCATCCGGGGTGAAAAATCGCCGAAGGCCCGCAGAACAAGATCCCTGGCTTCGGGCCAGTTCACCTCATTGCCGGGGAGATGGGGCAGGGGGGCGTAGCGGTCATAATCCTCCAGCCGGGGCAGTTCTAAAAGTCCGGCCTTGAATTTATAATAGCGGCTTACCAGATCATAACGGCTGGTTACGGTGCTGATCAGGGTAGACACGGTTTTATTATCCAGCTCGTTATAGAGATTCATGGAGCTGATCCAGGAGGGGTAATTACGCAGCCGGTCGTCAATCATCTTATCGGCCAGCAGGGTGTTGGTGATGTGGGTGAAGATGTGGAGATTGGCCTTAAGACCGGCGGTGAGATCGGCGGCGGCCCGGCGGCGTACCTCGCGTTCCGGGCTGTAGAGGTCGGACAGCACCTCTTCTTCGCCGCGCTGCTTGTCGCCGAATTTTAGTTGGCCCATTATTTTTTCAAAGAGCAGTACCCATGAACTGCGGCCCACCGGGGCAATTTCTATGAGCAGTTTTTCTTCCACCTGACTCAGGAGATGGGGGGCATAGCGTCTGATGGTGGAGAGATAATGGTGGTAAGTGCTTAAAATGGGGCTGTTTAGAATAGTCCCGGCCGCCTCATCGTTCACGGCGCTCCACTCTAATTCAAAAAAAACCGTGCAGCGTCCGATACGGCTGCCTTCTTCGCGAATCCTCTGCAGGAATGCCCCGGCCTCAGAATCCGGGGTCTGGGTAGTGAAATTCAAAAAGGCAAAGGTAGTCAGCCGACCGCGGCGGACGGCCAGCTTCTCGAGCCGCCGGGTGAGGCGCAGCATGTCTTCCGGCGATAATCCGGCCACCGTGCCTTTGTACTCCTTTTCAATATCCTCTGCCTCCCGGCGGCAATGGACGATGTCTTTTTCGATCTGAGGATCGTCTAAACCCTGATAGAGATCAGTCAGACGCCATGTAACCTCTGAGCTCTGCAACCGTTTGTTCAACTCTGTACTCATCTGTTCACTCCCTGTTCGACTTTGATCAGCATAATTAATGGCTTTTCGTTATTTGATAATTCGCTGAGATGGTATATCTTTATACGTTATATGCAATAAGATATCCAGATCAAAGATGGGGCGCCGCCGGCTTCCGGCAGGGTCTTTATGGAGCGCTTACACACCCATGTTAACCGCGAGTTTATCAGCCTGTCATTATTGATAAAAAATAACTGCTTTTAAGCCCTGTATGGAGTATATTGGAAAATTTTCCGCTGTGTCGCGGTAATCATAATTTTTTAAAATCAACAACAGATCAGGAGAGTACAATGAAGGTAATGCTATTAGGTGCCCCCGGTGCCGGCAAAGGTACGGTCGCTAAATTATTAACCGCCCTGGACGGCTCAGTGCAGATTTCCACCGGTGATATCCTGCGGGCCGAGGTGCGGGCCGGAAGCGAGCTTGGTAAAGACGCTAAGAGATATATGGATGCCGGAGATCTGGTGCCGGATTCTGTAATTATGGGGATGATGGAGAAACGGCTGCAGGAACCCGACTGTCAGAAAGGTTTTCTTTTAGACGGTTTCCCGCGTACTATTCCGCAGGCCGAGGAATTGAAGAAATTAATGGCCCGGATCAATATTGATCTTGATATGGTTGTTAATATTGACGTACCGCGTGATGTTATTCTTGATCGTTTGTGCACGAGAAGAACCTGCAGCAACCCTGACTGCCAGGCCATCTATAACGTCAAGAGTAATCCCACCAGGGTGGAGGGTGTATGTGATAAATGCGGCAGTCCGGTTATTCAGCGGGATGACGAAACTGAGGAGGCCATAAGCCATCGTCTTGAGACCTATAATGAGAAAACGGCTCCTCTTATCGGTTTTTATGAGAAAGAGGGTAAATTTCAGAATATCCCCTGTACCTCCAGTGACGATGTGGTTAACGCCATTAAAGAAAAGCTGGGACTGTAAAGGATAAAGGCGTAAAGAATGAAGGATAAAGGCGGGGTGGATTCCTCTCCGGTGGTGACTGTTATCGGCGGCGGTCTGGCCGGTTGTGAGGCAGCCTGGGCTGCGGCCGGGATGGGCTGCCGGGTGAAACTTTATGAGATGAAGCCCAAACGCTTCAGCCCGGCCCACACCATACCGCAATTAGCGGAATTGGTCTGCAGTAACTCTTTACGTTCCGATGCCCCTGAATCCGCGGTGGGGCTGCTCAAGGAGGAGATGCGCCGGATGGGCTCGCTCCTCATGCGGGTAGCGGAGGAGTGCCGGGTGCCGGCGGGTAAAGCCCTGGCCGTTGACCGGCAGCAGTTTGCTGCCTCTGTTACCCGGCATCTCACAAAAAAAACCGCCATTGAAATTATAAACGAGGAGGTGCGGGAGCTGGCCCCTGATTGCGGCCTTGATCCAGCCTCTCCCCTTATTCTGGCCACCGGGCCTCTGACCACCGGGGAGCTGACGGCCTCCCTGGCCCGTTTTACCGGTGGTGATTATCTCTTTTTTTATGATGCCATTGCCCCTGTTATTGCTGTTGATTCCCTGGATCGTACCATTATTTATCAGGCCTCCCGCTATGATGACGGCCCCGGTGATTATCTGAACTGTCCTCTCGACGAGGAGCAGTATAACAATTTTATCACGGCCCTGAAAGAGGCGGAAAAGGTACCTTTCAGGGACTTTGAAAAACCCAGATATTTTGAGGGCTGTCTGCCCATCGAGGTCATGGCGGAGCGGGGTGATAATACTCCGCGTTTCGGCCCCATGAAACCCGTGGGTCTGCCCGACCCCCGCACCGGTTGTGATCCCTGGGCCGTGGTGCAGCTTCGTTTTGAGAATCGGGCCGCCACCATGGTGAATATGGTGGGGTTTCAGACCAAACTTACCTATGGCGAACAGAAGCGGGTTTTTTCCATGATTCCCGGACTTCAGGGGGCGGATTTTGTCCGTCTGGGCAGTATTCACCGGAATACCTTTGTGCGGGCCCCGGAGCTGCTGAACCGTTATCTGCAGCTTGTGGAACGGCCCGGCCTGCTGTTAGCCGGGCAGATAAGCGGGGTGGAGGGGTATGTGGAGTCAATGGCCATGGGGCTTCTGGCCGGGCGTAATGCCGCCTGTCTCGCCCTTGGTCTGCCTCTTGCCGCGCCGCCCCCTGATACTGCTCATGGTGCTCTGCTTAATCATCTTACGAACCGGGAGGTCAAACACTTTCAGCCTTCCAATATTAATTTTGGTCTTTTCCCCCGGCTGGATAAACGGCTGCCCAAAAAACTTAAAGGAAAATATCGTGCTGAAATTGCCCTTGCCTCCCTGGAAAAATGGCTGGCGGCAGAAGGCCGCCCTCTCCCTCTTTGAATTATTTTTTATTATGATTTTCTGTCTGTCGGTAAATGCCGCTGTCCCGGCTGCGGAAACGGCGGCGGATTACCAGTTGCTGACGGCCTTTGACATCTCAGCCCATCTCCTGAAGGGTACGGCTAATATTACCCTGTCGCCCGGTGCCGCCACCGTGGTGCATCTTGACGGCCTGCGGGTGACGGACATTGAGCTTGACGGTTTAGCGGTTAAGTCAAGCGGCCCGACTCTGCTCATCGCCGCCTCCGCCTCTGACCGACGGCTGATTGTCCATTACGAGAAAAAGTTCAAGTCCATGAACAACGGGCTTATAGAGAATACGGGTATTGTACTCAGTAATGATTGGTATCCTCAGCTTGACTTCCCGGCATTCTTTCATCTGCAGGCCGTTATTCCGGCCAATTTTACGGCTGTTTCCGAGGCCGACACTATAAGCACGGAATCCGTGCCGAACAGCCGCCTGATCACTTTTTCATTTTCCCGACCCCTGACTTATCTTCATTTTGTTGCCGGGCCCTATGTGAAGCGCCGGGTCTCCATCGGCAGCGGCAAGAGCCTTTATACCTATTTTTTCTCGGAAGACGCGGAGCTGGCGGCGGACTATCTCCGCAAGGGCAGGGCCTATATCCAGCGTTACGAGAAACTGATCGGCCCTTATCCCTACCAGCGCTTCAGTATTGTTGAAAATCGTCTGCCCACGGGCTATGCCATGCCGACCTTTACCCTTTTAGGCCAGGCCGTGGTTCGTCTGCCTTTTATTGTTGATACCTCACTGGGGCACGAAATTCTGCACTCCTGGTTTGGTAACGCCATCGGGGTTGATTACACTCAGGGTAACTGGTGTGAGGGGCTGACGACCTGTCTCGCCGATCAGAGTTTTGCCGCGGACCGGGGGCATGGCGCTGCTTTTCGTAAGGGGCAGTTGATCAAATTCGCGGCGGTAAACCGGAAACTGGGCGGGGCGATTGAGGATTTCAAGGGCGGAGAGGCCTCACCCAATCCCCGGCGTATTGCCCGGCGGGCGGTGGGTTACGGTAAGGCTTCCATGCTCTTTCATATGCTGCGCCGTAAGGTGGGTGACAGAGTATTTTTTGCCGCCCTGCGTGATTTTTACAGGCGGATGAATGGCAAAATCGCCGGCTGGCGGGATATTGAGCAGAGTTTTAAGAATGCCGGGGCTGGTGATTTAAAAGATTTTTTTAAACAATGGCTGACCAGGGATGATGCCCCGGATTTAAAGGCGGAGGATATCAGCTTAAACGAGGTCTCCGGTCGGCTGCGCCTGAAATTTACCATTGTTCAGACCAATAAGGTGCCTTATAAAATAGAGGTGCCGGTGGTTATCACCAATGATTTTGGTCAGCGCCGTGAGACGGTTAAACTTAGCGGTAAGAGCAAAAGTGTAGAATTGACTCTAAAGCAATATCCCTTAAAACTGGTGATTGATCCGGATTATGATCTGATGCGTACCCTGGGCGTTGATGAAACCCCGCCGGTCTGGGCTCTGCTTGCCGGTGCCGATAAACTGACCGTGGTGGTCGCCGCGGGTAAATATGATCTTTACGCCCCTTATATCAAGGAGCTGGAGAGTCGAGGGGCGAAGATTATTGCTGACAACGAGGTGACGGATAAGGATCTGGCCGCCGGTTCGTTAATCTTTCTGGGGCCGGGCGGAGTCGCGGCCCGGGGGCTTTTTGCCAATCCGCTCTATCCCGGGACGGGGATGACGGTGGACGTGCGCCGCAATCCCTTAAATCCCAGGGCCATGGCGGCGCTCATTAAGGCTGCTGATCCTGAGGAGCTCAGGGACGGGTTAATTAAACTGCGTCATTATGGTAAATATTCCTACCTCCATTTTGAGGCCGGTCGTCTTAAAGAAAAACGGATTACTCACGCTGAGATGGGGCGGCAGTATATTATCTCGGTGGAACCCAGGGGGGTGGCGCTGCCGGCCACCGTCAGGTTTAATCGTATTGTTTCAGAAATTGTCAATAAACGGGTAATTTATGTCGGGGAGATGCACACCCGTTATGCCGATCACAAACTTCAGCTGCGGGTTATCAGGGACTTATGGAATCGCGGTATTAATCTCGCCATTGGTATGGAGATGTTTCCCCGTTCCTCTCAGGGAGCTCTGGATGATTTTGTGGCCGGGAGGATTGATGAGGCCGAATTTCTCCATAAATCAAAATATTTTAAGGTCTGGGGCTTTGATTACCGCCTCTATCGAGAGATATTAAACTTCGCCAGAGCGCACCGTGTACCGATAATCGCCTTGAATATCGCTAAAGACAAAGTGAGTAAGGTCTATAAAGACGGTGGGATTTCGGCTCTGGTGCCCGAGGACAAAATGGCTCTGCCCCTGAATCGTGATCTTGACGTGCCGGGTTATCGGGAGCGGCTGGCTGAGGTCTTTCAGATGCATAGAGGCGGGCATGGCGATATGAACGGCTTTATGCAGGCGCAGGTAATCTGGGATGAGGTTATGGCGCGGGGGGTGGCGGAATATTTAAAGGCCAATCCGGCGAAGCACATGGTAGTTCTTGCCGGGCGGGGCCATATTCTGAAGAATCAGGGTATTCCTCTGAGGGTCAGGCGGCGTCTCGGGCCGGGGCTGGAGCAGGCGGTGATTATCAACTCTGAAGGCCGGGCGCTCAATCCCGGCGAGGAGGATTTTGTGGTCTTCTGCCCGGAGGTTCAACTGCCGCCCAGGGTCTTGATGGGCATTGTCATGGAGCTTGATAAGAAGACTGAAGAGATTAAGATTGAGCGGGTTTCACATTACAGCCCGGCTGCCAGGGCCGGAATTAAGGCTGGCGATGTTCTTTTGAAAATTAATGATCAGCCGGTGCGGACAACGGCTGATGTAAAAATTATTATGCTGGGTGAGAAACGGGGTGATAAGTTGACGGTTCTTGTTCGTCGTCACCAGCTTATTTTCGGTAATGAGGAGTTAAGCTTTACATTAAAGCTCTGATGGTAAAGAGATGAATAACAGCCAATATAAATTCCTGTCCGATTTACGGCGGACGGTGGCTTTTTGTAACGCTCTCGGGGTGGAATCTCTGCCCCTCGGCCCTGAACTCAAGAAATTTATGGCCCGCGGCAGTGAGCGGCCGCCGAGCCGTCCGCCGTCGAGGCCCGCCGTCCGGCAGGTGATGCCGGGACGTAAACCTCAAGTGTCACGCTCTGAAGAACCGGAAGGGGGCAGGATAGTCGGCAGCCTAGCTGATATTCAGGGGCAGCTTGGGGAGTGCGGCCGCTGTCCACGGCATAAGAAAGGCGGCCGTATATTTTTTGGTCGGGGTAATCCACGGGCTGATCTTTTTATTGTCGCTCAATGGCCCGCGGCTGTCGACGAGGCCGCTGACCCTTTGTTCAGCGGCGCGGAAGGGGAATTGACAGTCAGGATGCTGGAGGCCATTAAACTAAGTCTTAACGAGGTATATTTCAGTACTATTGTTAAATGCCCGGCCTCCGAAGAGGAGCCGCCGACGGGCCTGGAGATAAAGCGCTGTCTGCCCTTTCTGCTGGCTCAGATCAAGGCGGTGGAGCCCAGGGTGGTTTGCGCCATGGGGCCGCTGGCTGCTCAGTCTCTGCTTAGAACCCGCCAGCCTTTAGTGCGCCTGCGCGGCCGTTGGCGGCAGCTGCCTGGTCTTGATCTGCCGTTGATGGCCACCTTTCATCCCGCTTATCTGCTGAAGAACAAGGAAATGAAAAAAGCGGCCTGGCATGATCTTTTGATGATTCAGCAGCGCTTGAGATGAGAGCCTGCTGTTAATCAGACAACCCGGCAAAAATGAAACTGGCTCAAAAAATATATCTTTATTTAGGCTGCATATTTATTGTCGCCATGACCATCTTCGGGGTCTTTTCCTATCAGCGTGAGTCGGTTGAATTAGAGACCGATACCATTCATGATGTGGTGGTGCTGGGCCGGGGATTCGCGGCGGCGGTTTCTCATGTCTGGCTGAGCAATGGCGAGGAACGGGCCATGAAGATTATTCATGATGTCAATAATGGCAAATTCCATATTAAGGTACGTTGGGTATGGCTCGATGATACCAGTGTTCCCCGGTTTTGCCCCCAGGTTGACCGTCGTGTTCTGCGTAATCTCGAAGTACTGCCTTTTCTGATTGCCAGGGGATGCCGGCTTAACGGCCAGGATGCTATTTTTGCTTATTTCCCGGTGCGGACAACCTCGTCCCGGCCCGGTGCCCTGGAATTATCCGCTTCTCTCAGCTATCTGCACCGTCAGAGCCGGGTAAATGCCTGGCGTCTGTTTCTCGTGGTCTTTCTTCTTCTCGTGGCGGTGGGACTTCTGATGTGGCATGTCGGGCAGCGCATGGTGGGACAGCGCATGCAGCAACTGGTGCGCTTTGCCCGGCAGCTTGGTCAGGGGAAGCTGGATAACCGTCTCTGCCTGGAAGGTGATGACGAAATAGCCGATCTCTGCCTGGAAATGAATCAGATGGCGGAACAGCTGCAGGAGGCCAAGGAGCATCTTCTTGCTGAAAATGAGGCCAGGATTGCCACGCTTGAACAATTGCGGCATACCGAGCGTCTGGTAACTCTTGGTAAATTATCATCGGGCCTTGCCCATGAGCTTGGTACTCCGTTGAATGTTATTTCCGGCCGGGCCGGGCTGATTGAGAACGGGGACATGGAACACGGGGAGGTGGTGGAAAATGCCGCTATTATCCGCCAGCAGACCGAAAGGGTAACCAGGATTATCCGTCAGATGCTGGATTACGCCCGTCGGACAAGTCCGCAGCGTACCAGAGTGAATCTGCGGGAGCTTATCGAACAGGTGGTGGTTATTCTGCAGCACAGCGCCCGTAAGCAGGCGGTGGAGATCGTTGTCAGCGGCCTTATAGATAAGCCGCCGGCAATATTTGTTGATTATGGTCAGATCCAGCAGGTTATAACCAATTTGTTGATGAACGGCCTGCAGGCCATGTCCCGGGGCGGCCGTCTGGAGATCAGGCTGGCGGTGGGGGTTCACAGCCCGCCGACGGCCGGGAATTATCAACCGCTTCCCTGTGCGGTTATCATGGTGCTTGATAACGGTTCGGGGCTGGCCGATGAGGCTCTGGAGCGGGCCTTTGAGCCTTTTTATACCACTAAGGGCGTGGGGCAGGGGACCGGTCTGGGGCTGTCCATTGCCCGGGAGATTGTTGTTGAACACGGCGGGTGGATTACGGCGGCCAATATAGAGGACGGAACCGGGGCCTGTTTCACCGTTTATTTACCCCTGGAGGTGGGCAATGATGAAGCGCCGCGTAATGATAGTTGATGATGATCAGGCTATGTGCGAGATGCTGGAGGCGGCCCTGAAACGTAAAAAATTTCAGGTGAGCTGGTTTCTGAAAGCCGAGGAGGCATTGGCCCGCCTGCGTGAGGATGAGTTTGATACCGCCCTGGCCGATATAAATATGCCGGGGATGAGCGGGATTGAATTTTGTGAACGGGCCGCCGCCAACCGTCCAGATGTCCCGGTAATTATCATGACTGCCTTTGGCAGTCTGGAGACTGCCATTGCCGCCATGCGGGCCGGAGCCTATGATTTTATTACCAAACCGGTTGAGCTTGAACTGCTGGTTCTGGCCCTGGAAAGAGCCCTGGAACACAGCGCCCTGCGGGAGCAGGTACGTCTTTTATCTCAGGACGGTGCCAATAAATTCTCCGGTATTATCGGCAAGGCCGCGGTGATGGAAAAGTTTTTTGAGCAACTGCGCCGGATTGCCGCCACTGAGACTTCGGTATTGATTGTGGGAGAATCAGGGGTGGGGAAGGAACTGGCCGCCCGGGCTCTGCACAATGAAGGACGGCGGCAGGCGGCGGCCTTTGTGCCCATAAATTGTGCCGCTCTGCCGGAGAATCTGTTGGAAAGTGAATTGTTCGGTCATAAGCAGGGGGCCTTTACCGATGCCAAAAATGACCGCTCAGGTCTGTTTATGGAGGCCAACGGCGGCACTCTGTTTCTGGACGAGGTGGGTGAGATACCATTAAGTCTGCAGCCCAAACTGTTGCGGGCTCTGGAAGAGAGGCGGGTAAGGCCGGTGGGCGGGGATCGGGAACGTCCCTTTGATGTCCGGATTATTGCCGCCACCAACCGTGATCTGGAGACAGCGGTGGAGGAGGGGATATTCCGGGAGGATCTGTTTTACCGCTTAAACGTCATTCAGCTGGAGATCCCGCCTCTGCGGGCGCGGGGTACGGATATTCTGCTCCTGGCCCGTTATTTTATTCAGAAGTTTGCTGTCAGCATGGGGCGGGATAAGCTGCGTCTTTCAGAAAAGGCGGCTCAAAAGCTGTTATCTTACTCCTGGCCCGGTAATGTGCGGGAGTTGAGAAACGCCGTGGAACGTGCCGTGGCCATGTGCCGATTCGATCAGCTGATGGTGGAAGATTTCCCTGAAAAAATCTGGAGTTATGAGAGCCGGCATGTTTTAGTAGGTGCCGCTGATCCCACCGAGCTGGTATCTCTCACCGAGGTGGAACGACGTTATATTCTTCATGTCTTGAAGACGGTGGCCGGTAACCGCAGTCAGGCAGCCAGAATTCTGCGTTTGGATCGGAAAACCCTTTATCGCAAGCTGCAGAGCTATGAAGAAAAAACATGAAACGATACGAGGGTAAGCACTTCACAAACCACACTCTCGCGTACGATCATGGTCGTGCCGCTGACTTTATAACATCTCAAGCGGTACCACCGGCCATGATCGTACGCGAATGTAAGCGTTTCAGGTTAAGTTCCCCATGCTAAGCCATATCCGGCATAGCCTGGATCATAAAGACCTTTAATTTTTTCAGAAGCTGCTGTTCCAGCTGC
This sequence comes from Desulfobacterota bacterium M19, assembly GCA_048820955.1. Classification (GTDB taxonomy): domain Bacteria; phylum Desulfobacterota; class Desulfobulbia; order Desulfobulbales; family VMSU01; genus JAADIV01. Next base: position 143,045 of record JBMERE010000007.1, read on the forward strand.
CGTATTCGTTCGCGGGATAATTTGAATTTCTGGGCGATTTCCTGGAGGGTGGCAGGTTCATCGTTGAGTAGTCTGGTTTTCAGGATACAGCGCTCCCGGTCATTAAGGCCGGCATCGGCGGCGGACAAAACCTCCCGTACCCTGGTCTGGATTTCCTGGCGGGCGGTGAGCTCTTCGGGGGCCGCGTTCTCAGCGGCTATGATGCCCTGCAGGGTGTATTTGCTGTCCTGGGATATGGGGGCATCAAGGGATTGATCACTGAAGTTGATTCGTCTGCCGGCATCTTCAATTTCATGGGGCTTAACCTTCAGGCGTTTGGCGAGGAGCTCATTGTCGGCTCTGATTCCCTGCATCTCCAGAGATTTTCGTTCTTTGTTGAGGTTGAAAAAGAGCTTGCGCATGGCCTGGGTGGTGCAGATTTTCACCAGCCGCCAATTATCAACGATGAATTTCAGGATATGGGCTTTGATCCAGTATGAGGCGTAGTAGGAGAATTTAATTCCCCGGTAGGGGTCGAATTTTTTGACGGCCCGTACCAGACCAATGTTGCCTTCCTGAACCAGATCAATGAAATTATTGGCCCAGTATTTCTGATAGCCCAGGGCAATCTTGACCACCAGTCGTAAATTGGCCAGAATTAACTCTCGACCGGCTTCCTCGTCGCCGTTTTGCTGATAACGGATGGCTAACTGCTCAGACTCATCCCGGCTTAAAACCTTGTAAGATCCTATTTCCCGCAGATATTGAACCAGCTCCGGGCTGTAGAAGGTTGAAACCTGCTGGACGGTTGAGGTCAGCGGGTAATGGGTCGGGAGTTTCTCAGCACTTATTTCGTTGGTTAACATGGCTTCTCCTTTTTATTTATCGCGGCCTTCGGGGATTCCCTCGGCTCCTTAATTATTTGTTATGTTTACTTTGCATCTACCATGCCAGGTTCGTGACATTTTTTTAACTAAATAAATCAAAGGGTTATATGGGGTTACCTGGTAGTCGTGCCTGAGTGCCTTTCTGGGGCATTATGCCCCGGCGGGGCGTGATGCCACGTTATGACTGCCATGTTTAATTGTTGGAAACGCTTGACAAACATCTCTTTAGTGAGCAATTAATAATTCGCAGGAGGCATTGATTTTGTAAAATAAATGCTGCTTCAGGTCTGCTTGATGACGCAGATTATCGATGAATTAAAAGGGAGAAATGTCATGGATCGAATAATAAAGAGAAAAGGGGTAGTGACGGCACTGGTCCTGAGTCTGCTGCTCTGGGCCTTTATGGTTTCTACAGCCTCAGCTGATAAAGGGATTGAAAGCCTGCGCAGTACCGGTGAGGCCTTTGCTTCAGTGGCTAAACGGGTTTCGCCGGCGGTGGTTTTTATCAAGGTGGAAAAGGCGGTGGCAAGAAACCGGGGTAATCAGTATATGATGCCCTTTAACAATGATCTTTTCAGGCGTTTTTTTGGTACCCCCTTTCCGTATCAGCATCGGCAGATGCCGGCTCGTAAACATCCCTATCTCATGGCTCAGGGCTCCGGATTTATTATTGATCCGTCGGGTTATATAGTGACCAATAATCATGTGGTGGAGGGAGCTGACAAGATTACAGTGCGATTGCAGGATAAAAGGGAATTCGTGGCCAAGGTCATCGGGGCGGATAAACGCTCTGATGTGGCTCTGATCAAGATTAACGCCAAAAATCTGGCCACTCTGCCCATGGGTAACTCCGATAAGCTGGAGGTTGGGGAGTGGGTAATCGCGGTGGGTAATCCGTTTGGTCTGTCGCATACTATTACCGCCGGGATTGTCAGCGCCAAGGGCCGGAATTCGGTGGGTATTAATGATTATGAGGATTTCATTCAGACCGATGCCGCTATTAATCCGGGGAACTCAGGCGGCCCGCTGGTCAATCTCGATGGTCAGGCCGTGGGTATGAATACTGCTATTTTCAGTAAGAGCGGCGGTTACATGGGGATTGGTTTTGCCATACCCATCAATATGGTCAGATCAATTGAGCAGCAGTTGAAAAGTAAAGGCAAGGTAAGCCGCGGATATCTCGGGGTGATGATTCAACAGATGACTCCGGAACTGTCTAAGAGCTTTGGTCTTGATATGGACAGCGGGGTTTTGATTGCTCAGGTTTCTGAAGGCTCTGCTGCTGATAAGGCGGGAATAAAGCGTGGTGATGTAGTGGTGAGCTTTGCCGGGAAAGAGGTGCGTGACGTGGGTTCTTTCCGTAACCGGGTAGCCATGGTACCCCCCAATACCAGCACCGATATTACGGTGGTCAGAAACGGCAAACGATTAAAACTATCCATTACCATCGGCCGTCTGCCGGATGGCGAGATAAATTCCTTTGCTTCGGGACTGACTCTTGATAAGCTGGGGTTCGCGGTGCAGAATATTGATCCCAAAATGGCCCGCAAGTATGGTTTTGCCAATGGACGGGGAGTTATGGTAACCGAGGTGCAGTCCGGCTCTGTGGCGGCCATGGCTGGTATTAAACCGGGTACTCTTATTCTGGAGGTTAACCGTCATAAGGTGGATAATGTCCGCCAGATGCAGAAACTTATCAGTAATGGCCGGAATTCCGTTCTGCTGCTGGTCAGTGACGAACGGGGCAGTCGTTATGTGGTTTTGAAGATTGAATAGCGAATAGCTTATTTAAATAATTCTGTTACAGGGAGAGGGAAATGACTGATTTACCAGGCGCCATTCTACAGCGCGACAAGGAAACCTATGCCATTGTACCACGAACGCCGGCCGGGATTGTCAGCCCGGAAATTCTGGAAAAGGTGGCGCGAACCGCCCGAAAGTTTAAGGTGCCGATTATAAAAATTACCTCTGGCCAGCGTCTCGCCATGGTGGGACTGCGGCCGGAGGATGTTAATCCGGCCTGGGATGAACTGGGCATGGACGTTGGACGGGCCACGGAGCTTTGTCTGCATTATGCTCAGGCCTGCCCCGGTAACAGTGTCTGTAAATTCGGGGTGGGAGATTCCCTGGGACTGGCCATGGAACTTGAGGGGATGTTCAGCGGCCAGGAGATGCGCGCCAAAATCAAGATTGGTGTGTCAGGCTGTCCAATGTGCTGCGCCGAGAGCTATATGCGGGATGTGGGGGCCTTTGCCAAAAAAAAGGGCTGGGCTCTCATTGTCGGCGGTAACGCCGGCGGCAGACCACGCATTGGCGATGTTCTGGCGGTGGATCTTACTCCGCCTGAGCTGGTACGTTTAGCGAGGAGATTCCTGGAGTTTTATAATGACCAGGCCCGCAAAAAGGAGCGCACCTGCCGTTTCGTTGAGCGGGTGGGGATTGAGGCGGTGAAGGAGGCAGTTCTTGGTGAGTCAGCTGGAGCTTAAAAACTCAAGCAGAATTTCGTGCGCCTCCCGCAGCTGAGCAAGTTCAATATATTCATCGCGCTGGTGAGCCTGGGCGATATCGCCCGGCCCCCAGACAATGCAGGGTCCCAGGTGGGTGAGCTGGGCGCAGTCCGTGGCGTATGAGGCGGTGGCGGGGGGCAGATTATGGCCCCGGGCCGTCATTACCTTCTGCAGATGTTTAATGTGTTTGTTGTTCAGCCCGGTCTTGATGGCCCGGGCCTGAAAGATATCTTCCACCTTGGCCCGTCCGGCGCATATCATCCTGATTATCCGGGCCGTTTCTGCTGGATCATGGCAGGGAAGCAGACGGACATCCACCGAAATTTCACAATGATCCGGGATAATATTTATTGATGAGCCGCCCTTGATTCCGGTGACAGCCAGCGAGGCGCGGCCCAGCTCTCTGTCTGGATGCCGTCTCAATTTAAATTCCAGCATCTGGAGGTCGGTCATGATATCGTACATGGCGATAATGGCGTTTTTCCCTTGTTCCGGTTGCGATGAGTGGCAGGCCTTGCCGGTGCAGATTATCCGGCAGCGATAGACCCCTTTATGGGCGTGGATGATGCGGAGAGCGGTGGGTTCCAGGGCCAGGCAGAGATCAAACTCCGGATTCCTGAGGGCCAGGGCTCTGGAACCGGACATGGTGCATTCCTCATCCACTGTGGCCGCGAAGGTGGTATCAAAGCCTCTATTTTCCGCCTTTAGATTAATGAGGGCGGCAAAGGCCGCGGCCAGCGGCCCCTTGTCGTCGCAGGAACCACGCCCCAGCAGACGTCCTTCTTTTATCTCACCGCTGAAAGGGAAGCTCATTTCTCTGGCGCTCACCGTATCCATATGGGCCATTATCAGCAATCTGGGACGGCCGGGGGCCGGAAAACGGGCAACGAGATTGCGGCGGCCGGGCAGGGCTGTAAAGAGTTCATGCTCAACGCCAGCCTGGCGGCATATGAAGCTTAGATGAGCGGCAGTTAGTTCTTCAACGGACTCTTGTCTTGTTGTCAGAGGTGTTGAAGATTCACTGGGAATCTTCACGAGCTGGCTGGCCAGCTCTACGGGGTCGATGGTTATTGTCATATCGTTTCGTTTGTTTTTCTGGTAAGACGCCTGCAACAGTGGTGAACCGATAACTATAAATGATAAAGAGAAATATTAATGCCGGAGCTGAATTACCCCGCCGCCGATGGTGTCTCGTCGGCCTGTATCCTGATTGCTGATAATGATTATATCAATCGTAAATTTCTTGCCAATCTGTTTTTAGACAAAAAATATCATATTATCCAGGCCGTTGACGGCCCTGAGGCCGTCAGGCTGGCCCGTGGCCGACAACCGGATCTCGTACTTCTTGATATAATGATGCCGGGAATGGACGGTTATGAGGTCTGTGCCCTTTTGCGCCGTGAATTCTCCGATATTCCCATAATTCTCCAGAGTTCTTTGTCGTCCAATGAGGCGGAAATTAAAGGATTTGCTGCCGGAGCGGCTGGTTTTATCTCCAAACCCTTTGATTCACGGCTGATTCTGGCCCAGGTCGCGGTTCAGCTTGAGATCAAAAGGGATCGTGATCTGTCACGTCGGCAGAGTGAGAAATTAGCATGGGCTAACCGTAAGCTGGAACATGAACTGGCGGAACGCCGCCATGTCGAGAAAGAGTTATGGGCCGCGAAACAGGAGATCGCCGCTGCTGAACGGGTCAAGGACGGGATGATCAAAGACCTTTTTGCCGCCATGTGTGAACTGCTTTCCAACCGCGATTTTTATACCTTTGAACATGGAATGCGGGTTTCATCTCTTTCCCGGCACATGGGGGAGGTGCTGGGGCTTGACAGGCGGCAGCTTGACGCCCTGGAGCTGGGCGGTATGATTCATGATATCAGCAAGGTGGCCATTCCCGATGATGTGCTTTTAAAGCCCGGTATTTTTGACAATCAAGATAGAGAAATAATGCGTCTGCATCCTGCCATGGGGGCTAAAATATTTTCCCGCCGTCAATGTGATCCCCTGATTACCGATATTATTCATCAACATCATGAAAGGCTTGATGGCAGCGGCTATCCCCAGGGGTTGCATGGGGATAATATCAGTCTGCTGCCCCGGATAGTGATGGTGGCAGATACCTATGAGGCAATTGTTGCCAGACGGCCCTATAAGAAGCCTCAGAAGCGGCAGGAGGCTCTGCGGCTTCTGCGTTGTGAGGCCTCCTGCGGACGCCTTGATTCGGAAATGGTGGAGGTTCTGGCTCGGGTGACGGAGAATTGGAATCCACTGTCGGCCAGCCATTTTGTCTCTGATAAGAATACCAGGGCTCTGGAGTCCTTTCGCCGTAAGACCTATTTTAAGGAGCCCTTAAGTGATTTTTATAATTACCGTTATCTCTTTTTTCTTAACAGCTCCGGCTTGTTGGCTATTCCGGATCAGGGTTATACCCTGTGTAAGATATCTTGCTGTAATCTTGATGAGATTAATGAAGATGAGGGCTACCTGAAAACCGATCAGATATTGGACGATACCGGTTCCAAGCTGTATGATGTGCTGAAAGATGCCGCCGATTGCGCTGAGATCAGCTGTATAAACATCCTCTTTCGGAAGGGGGTTACCTATCTTATTTATTCAAACTGCCCGCCTTTGGAGCTTAAAATATTACTGGCCAGACTTGAGGATGTACTGCTGGAGTTAAAGGAGGAGTGGCGTCTGCTGGCCTCTCTGCGCCAGAGGCATTTTGCCGCTGATTATTCCATGGAAAGAGCCCTCTATGAGCTGCTGGCTGATTCCAGGCGGATTGATTGACTGTTTGTAAGTGCTCCACAAACCACACTTTAGCATACAATCATGGTCGTACCGCTGACTTTATAACATCTCTAAATGAGCGGTACGACGACGATCGTATGTGTGCAACAGGGTGTTTATCAGGCGCTTATCTTATATGGAATCGGCGGGCCATAGCAGTTTGGCGGCTATCCAGCCGGTGGTGCCGTCATCGTGCTTTACCTTGATCCAGCCGTTTTCTTTGCTGAGCGGAGTAAATACCACGCCGTATTTTACGGTGGCCGTTAACTCATAATTGGTGCCGGGGCCGACGCGGAGGTTGGCGGTATTAACCTTGACGATAACCTTTTTTCTGCTGCTTACCAGATTTTTGAAGATCCAGCCCTTGTCTCCTTCAAAGTCTTTGGTGTGCAGCCAGTCTCCCTTCCGACCGATAACCTGGAGGGGGAAATCTTTAAATACCTCCCAGAGGATCTCTGACTTGGTGTTAGGGGCTGAGCGGATATTGACCCCATCCTTTTTTACCGTAACGTATTTGCTATTGGCTGCCAGCAGGGGTGTCGCGCAGATGGTCAGCAAAAATAAGGCAATTAAGCTGATTGTCAGGCTGGAAAGCTTAAAATTACGCATACTTTTTCCTCTCTAAGTTCAAGATTTTTGGTAAAATTTCAGTCTTAAGGGGTGGAGATGGGTTCTGTGATGGTAAAGGCCCCCCGTATATCTCCCAGCTTGAATCCGGTTGCCAGGTCATCGGGATAAAGTTTGTGGATTTCCTTCTCAATAGCGGGGGCTATGTGGCGGCCGTGGCATTTAAGGCAGATAGCGGCGGTTGGTATGGCCTTCATGTACCTGAATTCCTGACGGCCGTTTTTATTCACTATCTCGCTGAATTCCATGCCGGCTGGATTTTCACCGGCGGCCCGGCGTCTGGCGAACTGGAGTAGAACCGAGCGCTCCCAGGCGTCTGGAGCGTTAGCCGGGTTGCGGTATTTAAGGCTGGTACGGCCAATACGCCAGCCTCGTTCCAGGCTTATTTTATCGGCAATTCTTAAGGCCTTCTCGTTGCAGACGGCAATGGCTCTGGCCGGGCCGCCTTCTTTCATTGCCTGTTTCAGGGCCTTTTTTAAATTGGTTCCAAGTTCTTTTACCGCCTGATGAGCGATATTCCGGCGCCAATGCTCGGAGGCCTGTGCCGTAGCACCAAGGCAGAGACTCATAATTATGATAATGGCTGTCTGTTTTAAATTCATTAGTTCTCTGGGGAATTGGTAATTAAAATCATAAGTTCTTCATTAATGGGCGGCTTGTCAATTGTCTGCCGGGCTAAGGCAATAGGGTAAGCGCTCCATGAACACCCTTCTGCACGCACTTGCATTTCGAGATGTTATAAAATCAGCGGCATGACCATGATCGTATGCGAGAGTGCGATTTGCCGGGGCGCTTACTGATAAGGCAGCAGATAGTTTTTAATTAGTTGGGCGCCGGAATATGATATCAAGTGAAACTAAATAGTTATTACATAATCATAAAATATGATAACTGATTGTGCTTTTGTTTTCAATGCAATTTTCCTTCATTTCCCCCGCAGATAGATAAGGAATTCCTTATTACCCTTGGGGCCCAGAATGGGCGAGGCGCAGACCCCGTTACTTGTCAGACCGAGACGGGCGGCAAAGGCAATGGTGTCGGCGATCACCTGCTGGCGGAGGGCCTCGTCGCGTACCACTCCCCCCTTGCCCACCTGGCCCTTACCCACCTCAAACTGCGGTTTAATGAGGGCCAGAATGGCGGCCGCATCTTTAAAAAGGGGCAGGAGCGGAGGGATGAGTAGGCGGAGAGAGATGAAGGCGGCATCTATTACTGCCAGATCAACAGGCTCCGGCAGGTCGGCGGGGCAGAGTTTGCGGGCGTTGGTACGTTCCATGACCACTACCCGTTCATCCTGGCGCAGCTTCCAGGCCAGCTGGCCGTAACCCACATCGACGGCATAAACTCTTAAGGCGCCGTTCTGGAGCAGGCAGTCGGTGAAACCGCCGGTGGAAGCGCCGATATCGGCGCAGACCAGACCGCCTGGGTTGAGGTTGAAAAAGCTGAGCCCCTGAGCTAATTTCAGGCCGCCCCGGCTGACATAGGGGCAGACCTCGCCCGCCACTGTAACATGGCTGTTAAGCTCAATCTGGGAGGCCGGTTTGTCGCGGCGTATACCGTTGACCTCCACTACTCCGGCTGTAATAAGGGCCTGGGCCTTCTGGCGGCTGGCGGCCAGTTTTTTCATCAGCATGAATTTATCGAGACGAATCTTGGGCATCAGAAATCAGGGGTCAGGAATCAGAGGACCGAGTTGTGAAGGTTATGTTCATTCTTCAGCTCTGCCGGCCGTCTGCCTGGCGGATAATGGCGCAGAGTTCCTCACCCATTCCGTTGATGAGGTTCTGGTCGCGGCCTTCTAACATGACTCTTACTACCGGTTCGGTACCTGAAAGACGGATGAGGATGCGGCCTTCGTTGCCCAGGCGTTTTTCCATTTTTTTTATGGTGGGCTGGAGGTTGGGGACTAAGTCCAGGTCAAGTCGTTTGGTGGTACGGACATTGGTCAGGGTCTGGGGGAAGGCCTCCATGATTTGGGCTAATTCCGATAAAGGTTTCTGCCTTTTTTTCATGATGGCCATGAGTTGAAGGGCGGCTGAAATACCGTCGCCGGTGGTGGAATGCTCCAGAAAAATCAGGTGTCCGGACTGTTCGCCGCCAAAGCTGTAGCCCCGATTCCGCATTTCCTCTACTACATAACGGTCGCCCACCGGGGTGCGGACAAGACTGACGCCTATTTTCCGCATGGCGGCTTCAAGGCCCATATTGCTCATCACCGTGGTGACCAGAGTCTTCTTCTTGAGTTTTCTTGTGGTCATCAGTTCGGCGGCGCAGATGGCCATGATATGATCACCGTCCACCACCCGGCCGCTTTCATCAACCACGATGAGGCGGTCGCCGTCACCGTCCAGGGCGATGCCGATGTCGGCGCCGAGTTTTTTGACCTTTTCCGCCACCTGTTCCGGGTGCAGGGCGCCGCATTTGTCGTTGATATTTTTGCCGTCCGGGTGGACACCTATAGCGCTTACCCTGGCGCCCAGTTCTGAGAAAACATGGGGAGCTACACCATAGGTGGCCCCATGGGCGCAATCCAGGACTATATGGAAATTATCCAAGGTGTATCTGGCGGGGAAGGTGTTCTTTAAAAAAACAATATAGCGGCCTCTGGCGTCATCAAGGCGGCTGGCCTTGCCTATTTCGTCGGCTACCGGCCGCAGGGCGGCCATCTTCTGGGAAAAGATCAGGTCTTCAATATCAGCCTCTTTGTCATCGGGAAGTTTAAAGCCGTCTCTGGAGAATATCTTGATGCCGTTATCCTGAAACGGATTATGGGAAGCAGAGATTACCACCCCGGCGTCGGCCCGCATGGAGTGAGTTATAAAGGCGATGCCGGGGGTGGGCAGCGGCCCCACCAGCAGGACATCAACCCCCATGGAGCAAATCCCGGAGGCCAGGGCGTTTTCAATCATGTAGCCGGAGATTCTGGTGTCCTTGCCGATAACAATGCGATGACCATGGCGCTGGTCTTTGACCTGAAAGGCAATGGCCCGGCCGATCTGCATGGCAATTTCGCTGGTCATGGGGTAGATATTGGCTGTGCCCCGTACTCCGTCGGTGCCGAATAAGCGTCTCATAGTGTTCCTTGTTAAAAAGTAGTTTATCTAAGCGTAATTATTATATACTATGCGGGTCAAATTTGGAATTCGGAATTTAGATGATTTTGTTAAACAGCCGGTGGCGGTTTTTTGGTTTTTTGTCTTTTGGCGGTAATTTCCGCCGCGGCCCATATTTTAAACATAAAAGGAAGAAATGATGAAGGGAATTATTCTGGCGGGCGGTTCCGGAACCCGTCTTTACCCGCTTACTAAATCGGTGAGCAAGCAGCTGATGCCGGTTTATGATAAACCAATGATCTATTATCCCCTCGCCATTCAGATGCTGGCCGGGATCAGGGATATTCTCCTTATTACCACTCCTGAGGATAACGAACAGTTCAAGCGTCTGCTGGGCGATGGTTCACAATGGGGCGTAAACTTTACTTACGCTATTCAGCCCCGTCCCGAGGGGCTGGCTCAGGCCTTTATTATCGGAGCTGATTTTATCGGCTCCGACACGGTATGTCTCATTCTGGGCGATAATATTTTTTACGGTGAAGGCTTTTCTGATATTTTGCAGAAAAATGCCTGTTTAAGTTCCGGGGCCACGGTCTTCGGTTATTATGTCCGTGATCCGAAGCGTTACGGGGTAGTCAGTTTCGATGATACCGGCCGGGCGGTTTCCATTGAAGAAAAGCCGGAACGGCCAAAGTCGAATTACGCCGTTACCGGGTTATATTTTTATGATAACGATGTGGTCTCCATTGCTCGGCAGATAAAGCCTTCGTCCCGCGGTGAGCTGGAGATAACTGATATTAACAACGTCTATCTGCGGCGCGGCCAGTTGCGGGTTGAGCGTCTGGGCCGGGGCACGGCCTGGCTGGATACCGGCACCCACGCCTCACTCCTGGATGCCGGGAATTTTATCAAGGTGGTGGAGGATCGCCAGGGATTGAAGCTGGCCTGTCTCGAGGAAATCGCCTATCGGATGTGTTATATTGATCTGACGCAGTTGTCCTGTCTGGCCGAGGCTCTGCGCCGTAATGGTTATGGCCGCTATCTTATGCAGATTGTTGAGGAGGAACAACAGAAATGAAATTCATACCCACAAAAATCGCCGATGTAGTGTTGATTGAACCCCGGGTTTTCGGCGATCACCGCGGCTTCTTCATGGAAACCTGGCGGGCCGATAAATTTGCCGCCGCCGGTATTGATCTGCCCTTTGTCCAGGATAATCACAGCAGTTCCGGCAGGGGGATTCTGCGCGGCCTGCATTATCAGATTAAGCGGCCTCAGGGTAAACTGGTGCGGGTAATCAGTGGTGAGGTCTTTGACGTGGCGGTGGATATCAGGCGGGGTTCGCCTACATATGGTGAATGGGTGGGCGAGATATTGAGCAGTGAGAACAGACGGATGCTCTGGGTGCCGCCCGGTTTTGCTCACGGCTTCTGCGTGTTGAGTGATTACGCCGAGTTTGTCTACAAATGCACGGCTTTTTACGCCCCGGAGTATGAGCGCTGTATTTTGTGGAATGATCCGGATCTGTCAATAGCCTGGCCCCTGGCTCCTGGCGTGGCTCCGGTACTCTCGGCCAGGGATGAAAACGGGGTTTGTTTAAAAGATGCTGTGGTTTATGAGGTGCTTACCAGAAAAGAAAATGAAAATGAAAATCTTAATCACCGGGGCTGACGGTCAGCTGGGCTGGGAACTTCGGCGCGCGGTGCCGGCGGCAGTTGAGCTTACGGCCTGTAATTCAGCGGAACTTGATATTACCAGCAGGGCGCTGGTGAATGAGGTTGTATCCCGTCTGCGGCCGGAAATAATAATTAATGCCGCGGCTTATACGGCAGTGGACAGGGCCGAGAACGAGGCGGAACGAGCCATGGCCGTTAATCGGGACGGGGCGGCTAATCTGGCCGCCGCTGCCGTGGATGTCGGCGCCGGAATAATTCATGTATCGACGGATTTTGTTTTTGACGGCTGTCATTACCGCCCTTATCTGCCCGCGGATACTCCACATCCCCTCGGTGTTTACGGGCAGAGTAAACTGGCCGGAGAGCGGCTGCTGCTGGCGAAATGCCGGAATTCCGCTGTTATCCGCACGGCCTGGGTTTATTCATCCCACGGTAATAATTTTGTCAAAACCATGCTTGGGCTAATGGCCGGGCGTGATGAATTAGGGGTGGTGGCTGATCAGATCGGCAGCCCCACCTGGGCCGGCGGGCTGGCCCGGATTCTCTGGCAGGCGGCGGCCCGGAAACTGACCGGGGTTCATCATTGGACGGATGCCGGGGTGGCATCCTGGTATGATTTCGCCTGCGCTATTCAGGAAGATGCTCTGGCCCTGGGGATTCTGGAACGGCAGGCGGTCATCAGGCCTCTGCGCACCGAGGATTATCCCACCCCGGCCCGGCGGCCGTCTTATGCGGTACTGGATAAAAGCAGTCTGTGGAAAAAACTTGGCGTTGTCGCGCCGCACTGGCGCTTTAATTTAAAAAAAATGCTGGCAGAGTTAAAAAATGTCTAAAATACTTGTTACCGGCGGCGCCGGATTTATCGGGGCTAATTTTGTCCATTACTGGCAGCGCGAATATCCCGCCGACATCCTGGTGGTGCTGGACGCCCTGACCTATGCCGGCAATCCGGCCAGCCTGGAAACGGTTAAGAACCATAAAAAATTTCATTTTGTGCATGGCAATATCCTTGATCAGGCATTAGTCACGTCCCTGTTGCGGGAGTATGAGCTTGACACCATTGTGCATTTCGCGGCCGAATCTCATGTCGACCGCTCCATTCATGGCCCGGATGCCTTTATTGAGACCAATATTGTCGGCACCCACAGTATGCTTAAGGCCGCGAAGGAGGTATGGCTGAGTGGCAGCGGCCGGGAGCATCGTTTTCATCACGTCTCCACTGATGAAGTTTACGGTTCTCTGATGCCGGATGATCCGCCCTTTACCGAGACCACGGCCTACGCCCCCAATTCACCCTATTCGGCCAGCAAGGCCTCCTCCGACCATCTGGTCCGTTCATATCATCATACCTACGGTTTGCAGGTAACTACCAGTAACTGCTCAAATAATTACGGGCCGTATCAATTCCCGGAGAAACTGATCCCCCTGGTTATTGTTAATATATTGGCCGGCAGACCCCTGCCGGTTTATGGTGACGGCCGGAATATTCGTGACTGGCTCTATGTGGATGATCATTGCCGGGGGATTGATCTGGTTTTAAATAAGGGCGAAGCGGGTCGGGTCTATAATATCGGCGGCAATAATGAATGGACTAATATTGATATCGTGAAACTGATCTGCGGCCTTATGGATGAGCATTTTGCCGCTGATGAGGTTTTAAGCTCCCGCTTTCCGGCTGCTCCTCAGGTTCAGGGCCGGCAGGCGGCAAGTTTGATTACCTATGTCAGGGATCGTCCGGGCCATGACCGCCGTTACGCCATTGATGCCGCCAGGTGCCGGCTGGAGCTGGGTTATGTGCCGCTGGAGTCTTTTGAGACCGGGATTCGCAGAACCATCACCTGGATGCTGGAGAACGAACCCTGGTGGCGGGCGGTAATGGATGGCACTTATCGTGACTGGCTTGACAGGAATTATGGCAGGGTGAAGGCGTGCTGAATATTTACACAGCAGGGCAGTGGAACCATCGCATACGGCCATGATCGTATGTGATAGTGTGGTTTATTGAGCGCTTACCAATTTACTGAGAGGGTGTCGTTTGTGTCCGGCGGCAATAGAAATTATGAAATTAATCGTCCAGATCCCCTGTTTCAATGAGGAGCATTCCCTGCCTCAGACGGTGCGGGATATTCCCCGCCGGATTGACGGCATTGACGAGGTGGAAATTCTCATTATTGATGACGGCAGCACTGATCGTACTGTTGAGGTCGCCCGTGAGATCGGTGTGGATCATATAGTCGTTCATATCAATAATAAAGGGCTGGCAGCGGCCTTTCGCAGCGGTCTTGATGCCTGCCTGCGACTCGGCGCTGATATAATCGTGAACACGGATGGTGATAACCAGTATAAGGGGCAGGATATCCCCAGGCTGGTGGCTCCTGTCCTGGCGGGCCGGGCCGAGATTGTGGTGGGTGACCGCCAGACCGGCAAAATTCCCCATTTTGAACTTCACAAGAAGATTCTGCAGAAATTCGGCAGTACTATTGTCCGGGTCTTGTCCGGGGTTGATCTGCCGGACGCGGTGAGCGGCTTTCGGGCCTTCAGCCGTGATGCCGCCATGCAGCTTAATATTCTGACCCATTATTCTTATACGGTTGAAACCGTTCTGCAGGCCGGTAAAAGGAAGATTGCCGTGTCGAGTGTTCATGTGGGCACTAATCCCAAAACCCGTGAATCCCGCCTGGCGAAGAGTATCCCCAGTTTTGTTATTAATCAGCTCAATACCATGACCCGCATGTATGCCATGCATCAGCCGCTCAGGTATTTTTTTGTAATCAGCGTTATTATTATGCTCACCGGTGCCGTGCCCATGTTGCGTTTTCTCAGCTTTTATTTCCGGGGGCTGGGCGGCGGCCATATTCAGTCTCTGATTCTGGGCAGTTCGTTATTGGTTATTGGCTTCCAGGTTCTTGTCCTTGGTTTTCTTGGTGATGTTATCTCCTTTAACCGGCGTTTAATTGAAGATACCTTGAACCGGGTCAAGAAAATTGAAATTGATTATCTGGAAAAGTTAAAGAAATCGGACAGCTCGTTATGATGAAAGGGCGTGTTTTAACTCTGACTTCCACTTTTCCCCGCTGGCATGATGACAGCACTACCCCCTTTGTGCCGCGTCTGGCCGTAAATCTGCAGAAAATTGGCTGGCAGGTCGATATCCTGGCGCCTCACGCCCATGGTGCCGCGAAAACGGAAATTATTGACGGACTGCGTGTCAAAAGATTCCAGTATCTCTGGCCCTCATCCCGGCAGACCGTTTGTTATCAGGGCGGTGCCATGATTAATCTGCGCCGCAATAAGCTCAACTATCTTAAGCTTCCGGCCTTACTGTTTTCTGAATGGCTTTCTCTGTGCCGCAGTCTGGCGGCTGGGCACTATGATATTCTGCATTCTCACTGGATTCTGCCTCAGGGGTTTGTCGGGGCGCTGGCGGCGGGTGTCCGTATCCCCCATGTTATAACGGTGCATGGCGGTGATGTCTTTGGTCTGCGGGGTGAGCTGTACGCCCGTGCCAGGAAATTCGCTCTGCGGCGGGCGGCTGGAATTACGGTGAACAGTTCCGTGACTGAGCAGGCGGTGCGGGATATTGTTCCCGCTGCCGCTGTTATTAAGCGCATTCCCATGGGGGTAAGGGTAACCGCCCCCGGCAAGGGTGGAAAACAGGTAGATGAACTTCGCCGTTATTTTAAAAAAGATGGCGGCTCTCTGCTGATTTTTGTCGGCCGGGTTATTGGGGAGAAAGGGGTGGCCGATTTGCTGGCGGCGCTGAAAATGCTGCTTGTTGATTCCGTGCCGGTTACACTCGTGGTTGTTGGAGAAGGGCAGGACAGACCGGAAATGGAGGCGTTGGCCCGTGAACTGAGGATTGCTGATGCTGTTCATTTTGTCGGCTGGCAGTCGGCGGCGCGGGTGTCTGATTATCTTGCTGCCGCCGATATCTTTATCGGGCCGTCACGTACAGCCGCAAACGGCTGGCGGGAGGCTCAGGGGTTGACGTTCCTGGAGGCCATGATGGCCGGGACACCGGTAATAGCCAGTCGGGCGGGTGGTATTGTTGATGCAGTTCGGCACGAGCAGACCGGTCTGCTGGTTGATGAGCGGGCTCCGCGGCAGATTTGTCAGGCCGTGAAACGCCTGCTGGATGACCAGCAGTTATATCAACGCCTTGCCGTGAACGGTAGAAAGATGGCCGAGGAAGACTTTTCAGAAGAGGCCTCCGCCCTGGCCTTTGATAAGCTGTTCTCGCAGCTTCTGTCATGCCGAAAATAAATTATTCCTGTCTGTTCTCGATTATTATTCCTCATTATAATGACGTGGAAGGTCTGTTTGCCTGTTTACAGGGGCTTCATCAACAGGAAGGCGGTCTGTCCTTTGAGGTCATTGTGGTTGATGATTGTTCTGATCTTGATATTGCGAGAGAGGTGAATGAGCAATATCCCCAGGTTGTTTTTCAGCGTTTAAGTCGTAAAAGCGGCCCGGGAGCAGCGCGGAACAGGGGGGTTTCTCTTGCCGGGGGGGAGATTCTGGCCTTTATTGACAGTGACGCTGTTCCCAATCCTGCATGGTTGAAGTCTCTGAAGGCCGAGTTTGATCGAGGGGCTGTGATAGTATGCGGCCCTGTCCGTCACGAGGATAGTTTCTGGGCCAGAATGACCGCCCTGACCGCCTTTGGTGAGTATCTTGATGACCGGGATGGCTATCGGGAACATTGTTCCAGTGCTAATTACGCCATTACCGCCCGCACAATGTCTTCTTTCTCCTATGACGAGACCATTCCTTTTGCCGGAGAGGATGTCCTGCTTTCCACTCAATTTGTTATGGCGGGCCTGAAAATTCGCTATTTAAGCGCCGTCTGGGTGCTGCACAGGCCCTCTCTTTCTGCGCGTCAGTATTTCCGGCGGGCATTCGTTTACGGCCTCGGTTTCAGGTCTTCAAGAGCACGTTGTAAAAAACTTGCCGGTTACGCTCTGCATAAATATTTGCGGGCCGTCAGTGCCGTGCCTCTCTTTATTATACGGAGTACCCTTGATTGTCTGCGGCTTGTAAGGCTGCGTAAAGAGCTGGCTGTCGACCTGTGGCAGTTCCCGCTTTTTGTCGGTGGAATAATCTGTACCAGGGTGATTTATGCTATGGGGGCGGCCACTGGATACGCAGGCCGGGACAGGGGGTGAGGACGGTTGGTTATGAGAGCTGATACTGCCGTTATCATAGTTAATTATCATTCGTGGGAGATGCTCTGCCGGTGCGTTCAGAGCCTGAAGGATCATCTCGGCAGACCGGTTTATATTATTGTGGTGGACAACAGTGAGGAGTCTGAATGTGATGAAATCCGTGCCCGGTATTCTGACCTTGAGCTGATTCGGGTTAAAGAAAATCGTGGTTTTGCCGCGGGCTGCAACGCCGGTCTGCGGCGGGCCCTGGAATGTGAGGTGGATTATATTCTGCTGCTGAACCCTGATACATGGCTGGAGAGTGATTTTCTTCATAGTCTGCTGACTGTTTTTGCCCATGACAGCCGGATTGGCGCGGCCGGGCCGAAAATATTGAGCCCTCATCTTCCGGGGGGGATATGGAATGGCGGCGGGCAGTTAAACTGGTTTGCCGGGGGAACAAGAAAGATTGTGACTGAACAGAGTGATGGGGTATCTGAGGTGTCTTTTCTGTCCGGCTGTGCTTTGTTGTTACGGGCTGAAGCGGTTCGTGAGGCGGGTTTCATGGCCGAGGAGTATTTTCTTTATTTTGAAGATACGGATTATCTGCAGCGCTTATCAAGGGCTGGTTACAAAACTGTTTATGTTCCCCGGGCGGAGGTGCTGCATGAGGGATCAAAGACAGTTGGTTTTCAGAGCAGTCGGTATGTCTATTATTTTTCCCGGAATAGAATATGGTTTATGCGGCGTTGGGCCAGGTGGTATCAACTGTTGATCTTTATGCTTTATGATACTTTTGTTAAATTGCCGGGGGCAGTGATTGTTTTTGGCCTGCGACAAAAGAAACCGGCTTTAGCATGGGCATATTTCAAAGGTTTTCTGCATGGAATAAGTGGCAGAATGGGCCGCCTGGGATTCTGAAAGTCAGGGGGCTATTGATTCAATAAACGTATGCGCCCCATAAACCACGCTCTCGCATACGATCGTCGTTGTACCGTTAGAGTGTGGTTTATGGAGCGCTTATGTACCGCTGTCATTGATAAAATTTCAATGGTGGTCATTTGTTTTCCGTAATACCGTATTTTTTTATCCGGTAGCCGATCTGTCTCTGGGTAAGTCCCAGTTCCCGCGCCGCCCTGGCCTGTACCCAGCCGTTTCTGATTAAGGTGCTTTCCACAAGCTCACGCTCCATGGCGCTTAAAGATGTGGCCGGCCGGGCGGGAGGCTGAGGCTGGCCGGGGGGTAATTCGGAGGTGGGAGCCGGTGTCGGGTCAGCGGCCAGGGGTACTGCCTGTGTTTCGGTCAGCATATATGAGGGGAAGTCGCTGATTTTGACCCAGTCTCCTGCTGTCATGATGACTAAACGTTCCACCAGGTTTTGTAACTCCCTGACGTTTCCGGGCCAGGAATAGTCTTTTAAAAAATCAACTATTTCTCTCGACAGGCGTATATGGCGCTTATTCCGTTCATTACTTTCCCGTAGAAAAAAATCGATAAGCAGGGGAATGTCCTCCCGGCGTTCCCGCAGCGGTGGCAGCATAACAGGTACCACGTTAAGCCGGTAATAGAGATCTGCCCTGAAATTACCAAGGCTGGCGGCCGCCGCCAGATCAACATTAGTGGCGGCTATAATTCTGACATCAACGGCTATTGTACGATTTCCGCCCAGCCGCTCAAACTGTTTTTCCTGTAAAACCCGTAATAATTTGGCCTGCAGATTCAGGGGCAGCTCGCCTACCTCATCTAAGAAAAATGTACCGTGATCCGCCAGCTCGAACTTACCCTGTTTAAAGGAGGTGGCTCCGGTAAAGGCACCTTTTTCGTGACCCAGGAGTTCGCTTTCCAACAGATGTTCCGGCAGGGCGGCGCAGTTAACCTTAATAAAGGGGCAGTCGGCCCGGGGGCTGGCCTGATGGATGGCCCGGGCCACCAGTTCCTTGCCTGTTCCTGATTCTCCAAGCAGAAGTGCAGTAGCCGCGCTGGGGGCTACCCTGTCTATGAGCCGGAATACCTCGTTCATAACCTTGCTCTGGCCGATAATATTATGGCGGTTGTAGCGTTTGTTAAGCTCGGCCTTCAGGGAGCGGTTTTCTTCGACCAGCATCTCCTCTTTCAGTCTCAGTGTCTTGTCAAGTTCCAGAAACTGGGCGATAAGGGTAGCGACCACGGTGATAAACTGGACATCCTCCTCAAAGGAAATCCTGGACTCAAATATCCGGTCAACGGTGAGAACCCCCACTGGATCATCACGCAGAATAACCGGTACCCCGATAAAAGCGATGCGATCTCTGGTAATTCCACCCCGGGACTGGGTGCGGTTCAAAAAGAGAGGTTCACTGGTGATATCCGGCACCACAAATGGGAAGCGGCTGCGAAATATTTTGCCGCATACCCCCTCGTCCAGCCGGTATATACCCCGCTTTTTCTCCCGCTCCGTCATGCCGTAACTGGCCTTGATTGTCAGGCGTTTACCGGTGGCGTCAAGCATGAAGAGGGTTGCTCTCTCCATATGCATGGTGTCGTGCAGGATTTGGAGAATTTCCGACAGGGCGGTGTCGAGTTCGGCCGCGGCTCCCACTAACTGCGCGATTTCGCAGAGGGCCTGAACCTCCATGGATTTTATGGCCGCTACCTGCCTTATACGCTCGTAATCCAGGCTGTCCAGTTTTATTGTTTTCATGATTTTATTGATCGCGGGTCAGGGTTAAAGCCAATGTCTGCAGGCAAAGTATCCGGAGTTGTCTAAATATTATATGCTTTTGTTTATGTATAAGTCATAAAGTTAATAAAGCAAATTATGTGCCGATAATTGGTTGAGCTGTAAAATTTTTGCTTTTGTTTGTTGGTTCCGGTTTGTAACCCTTGTGAAATTAGGATGTTGTGCGGTTGGGTAAAATTGAAAAAATAATGTGAAGAGGGGAGCTTGGCTTTTAGATGCCTGATGGTGTATGACGAAATTGTTTAACTGTGCTGTCTGAACATAACTTTTTGGTAATAAAATCAGCAGCTGAACAGTTACTGATTTTATTGTATGGGTGAGGGGTTGGGCGGCAGCTCAATTTTAGAAGATATAAAGCTGCTGACCTCCCGGCCGATTGACAGGATTTGAGCGATTTCTTCTTTGTTGGGCGGACGGCGTTTATAGGTACTCAAATCGCATATTTCCTGGAAGGAATCTAAAAAAAGGAGATTCCTGGTAAACTCAGGCTGGGGCCCGGCATGGCGTTCCACGGCCTCGGCGAGATCGGCCATGGTGTGGTTGTCGGCCAGGTCGCCGTGATACATGAGATAACCCATGCAGAATTTTTCGATGGCCATGGCCGTGAGGTTATATAAAATCTCCGGGGTAAAGACCTCCGGCCTTTTCTGGGCGCCGTTAAGAGCAGTGGCTAAAAACTTCTCGCCGTCATCCATATATTTTCGCCAGTCTTCAATTTGTACGAGCATGGGTACATACCTTTTTGAATTAAAAAAAATACAGGAATCAGTATTAACTCCTCTGATTCCTGCACCCTGATCCCTGTTTTCTGAAAGTTACATTACCAGTTCAAAGATTTCTTCCGGATCATCACGATCTTTACGATCCATGATTACCCCGGTAATTTTTTCAACCAGACGCATACCGCCGACATAGCCCACCGTCGGGAAATAACTGTGTCCCACCCGATCCAGAATGGGAAAACCGAAACGGACAAAGGGGACATCTTCGGCTCGGGCAATATATTTACCGTAGGTATTACTGATTAAGAGATCCACCGGCTCGTTTTTCATCCATTGGTGCAGCTCAAAGAAATCTGCCGCAGCCTTAATCTTAGCGGTGGGATTGACATCCTTTAAAATACCCTTGATGCGCAGGACGAATTTTTTACCCGGTGTGCCGGTTATAACATAGGCTGGAATCATGCCCATGGAGACCACAAACTCGGTCATGGCGATGACGTGATCCGGGTCCCCGGCAATGGCTACTGTTTTGCCGTAGAGATATTGCTGATAATCCAGCATCATATCCAGCAGGCGGCCGCGGTCGTCAGTTATGGAGGCCGGCGGCTCACTGCCGGTCAATTCAACTATGGCCTCAATAAAACGGTCGGTAGCTGACAGGCCGATGGGCAGATCCAATACCTCATAAGGTACCTCGGCTTTGGTCTGCAGCATCTTGGCGGCATCTTCGGAGGCGAAGGCTCCCAGGGCCAGAGTTTTCTGACTGTCTCCTGTAGTTCTCATTGCCTCAATGGTAACCCCGCCCTTGGGGTACATCTTGAATTTACCGGTCTGCGGTACATCCAGGACATCCGAGGTGTCGGGGAAAACCACGGCCGGTACCCCGATTTCTTTAAGAATCCGCTTGATCTCCCGCATGTCGGAAGGCTCAACGAAACCCGGCAGGATATTCAGCTGATTCTTCTTCTTGCCGCTGCTTTCGGTGAGGTATGAGACCATGGAACGGCACATATTGCTGAAACCGGTAACATGCGAACCTTCATAGCTCGGGGTATTGGTGTGAATAACCAGCTTTCCTTCCGGAATCAACCCGTCTTCTCTGGCCTGATTGACCAATGAAGGAATGTCATCACCAATGGTCTCGGAGAGACAGGTGGTGTGCACGGCAATAATATCCGGGTTATAGACATGGAAGATGTTGTTAATCGCCTGACGCAGGTTGGCGCCGCCGCCGAATACGGCAGCACCCTCGGTAAATGAACTGGTCGCGGCCATAACCGGCTCTTTATAATGTCTGGTCAGGTGGCTGCGATGATAGGCGCAACAGCCCTGGCTGCCGTGACTGTGCGGCAGGCAGCCATGTATGCCCAGGGAGGCATACATGGCACCGATGGGCTGGCAGGTCTTGGCCGGATTAATCCGCAGGGCCTCGCGCTCCACCACCTTTTTGGGGGTTTGATCTAACATGATAATTCTCCTTCTTTATTGATACCGGGGCTATGCCCGGATTTCCTTTTCGGTTTCCGTCATCATTTCGGCCTTGATCATCGGTCGTTTCTGCCAGGGGGCCTGGATCATTTTCCATACCGGGTTGTTTACCCGCATATCGATATCGCGGGCAAAATTAACCGCTCCGTGGTAGCCGGCAAAGGGGCCGCTGTAGTCGTAATTGTGGAGCTGTTTGGAGGGAATACCCATCTTCTCAAAGATATATTTATCCTTTACCCCGGAGCAGACGATATCCGGATTATAGGAGGCGATCATCATCTCCTGCTCGAGGTGGGTGATGTCATCTACCAGGATGGAATTCTCCACCATATCGGGCAGCATGCCCTCATACTCGCTTAGTTTCCCTTCCTTCTTTAAACGGGCGATTTCCTCTTCCGACTTGGGGGGATGGTAACGCTCTGGATCCCGCTCCGCTTTCAGTTCGGTAATATTACGGCTGTCGGCATCTATCTTGATAGTGGGAATGACCTTGCGCCCTTCGTAATCGTCACGATGGGCAAATTCCTCGCCGGCTACTACCGTCTTCATGCCTAAGTCTTTGAACAGGGCCTGGTAATGATGAGCCCTGGACCCGCCGGTGAAGAGCATGGCTGTTTTCCCCTCCAGCCGCTCACGGAGCGGAGCGATCTCAGCTTCTGCCGCGGCCTCTTCCTCGGCAATGACATCTTCTATACGGGCGTTCAATTTGGCATCATCGAAAAATTCGCCAATCTTGCGCAGACTCTTGGAGGTCGATTTCAGGCCGATTACATTGACCTTCAACCATGGAATACCGAATTTGTCCTCTAACATTTCAGCCATATAATTGATGGAACGATGGCACTGGATAATATTGAGCTGGGCGTTATGCGCCTGAGCGATCTCTTCAAAGGAACCGTTGCCGCTGAAAGTGGAGATTATGTCGATGCCGCATTTATCAAAAATACGTTCAATCTCCCAGGCGTCGCCGCCAATGTTGTATTCGCCTAACATATTGATGGAGAACTTACCGGCTTTTTTGTCGTCACGGCCCACCACATGTTCAAATAAACCGTTATTGGCCAAATGATGACCAGCCGACTGGCTGACCCCTTTATATCCTTCACAGGCAAAGCCGATGACGGGTATTCCCAGTTTCTCGCTCATCTCCCGGCCGACACCGATAACATCATCGCCGATGAGACCGGCCGGGCAGGTGGCATGCAGCGATATGGCCTTGGGCTTGAAAAGCTCATAGGCCTCTTCAATGGCCTTGCGTAATTTTTTTTCGCCGCCGAATATGATGTTGTCCGGCTGCATATCAGTGGAAAAACAATACTCTAAAAAGTTCTGGCCGCCCGGGCGGGCCTTTCCTTGATTCCTGCGGGTTCCCCAGGCGTAAAAGGAGCAGCCGATGGGGCCGTGGACGATGTGAACCATATCGATTATCGGCCCCAGAACAACGCCTTTACATCCGGCGTAGGCGCAGCCGCGCTGAGTGATAATACCGGGTACAGTCCTGGCGTTAGCCGCTATTTTCTGCTCGGTGCCCGGTTTTACGGGTACCATATGTTTGCGCCGTTTGCGGGCGACTTTCGGCGGGTACCTGGTCACAATCTCTTCGACCAGGGCCTCGTTTTTTAATGTTGTTGCTGTCTGGCTCATATTTCCTCCTCCGTGGATGATCGGGTCATTTCGCTATATTCCAGTCATTTCGTCAATGGCGGCACTGCCGGTTTCACCGGTGCGTACCCGGCAGACATCGTCGACTGGTATGACAAAAATTTTGCCGTCACCGGGATTTTTTGTACTGTTACTGCTGATAACCGTTTCCACTACCGTGGCGACTTTGTCATCCGGCACTATCAGGCTGATGAGGCGTTTGGGCAGCAGACGCGGGCCATGAGCCAGGAGCGGCAGAACCTCGGAGCTGTCAAGGGGGCCGTCGTCATTCATGGCCTTTACCATGTCCTCGTCAAGGGCCTTGCGGCCCCGGCCCATAACCCTGCTGGCGGTAAAGGATGGAAATCCAGCCTTCACCAATGCCGCCTTGGTGGCATTGATTTTATTCATTCGTAAAATAGCCATAACTTCTTTCATATTTAAGCCTCCTTGGTTCCGGAACTGACGGTATAGACCTCGTCCACCGGGGTGATAAAAATTTTACCGTCGCCGTAGGAGCCTTTTTCGCCGGTTCTGGCGCTGTCCAGAATGGTACGCAGAATGAGATCTTTTTCAAAATCATCCGCTACCACCATCAGCATCTCCTTGGGCAGCTCGTCGTAGGTTACATTGCCCACCTTCAGGCCGCGCTGCTTGCCGCGGCCATAGACCTCCATCTTGGTAACGGCTGGATAACCGGCCTCCAGCAGGGCGGCTTTTACTTCATCGGTCTTTTCCGGTCTGATTATCGCGCGAATCATTAACATTGTTTTTTCTCCTTAAATTGTTTGCTCGCCATGTTTTTCTGGTTTTTTCTGGTTTATCTGTCCTTGATGGACTCGTAGTTAACATGCTCGGACTTTTTACGACGCCATCTGCCCTTCAATTAATCAAACAGGCCGTAATCCATCAGCAGCTCCTCGAGACGTTCAATGGGCATCGGCTTGGGGATGACCTGCATTTTATTGCCGTCAATGGCTTTGGACAGGTTACGGTAATGCTCGGCCTGGGCGGCATCCGGCGCGAATTCAATAACGGTCTGACGGTGAATTTCGGCCTTTTGCACCATATTGTCCCGCGGAACAAAATAGATCATCTGGGTGCCCAGTTCCTTGGCGAAATTACTGATCAGATCCTGTTCCCGATCCACGGCCCGTGAATTGCATATCAGGCCGCCGAGGCGGATACCGCCGGATTCGGCAAACTTTACAATACCCTTGGATATATTATTGGCCGCGTACATGGCCATCATCTCACCAGAGACAACGATATAAATTTCCTTGGCTTTTCCTTCGCGCATGGGCATGGCAAAGCCGCCGCAGACTACATCGCCCAGAACGTCATAAAAGGCGTAATCCAGATCGTGCTGTTCCTCATAGGCTCCAAGGGACTCCAGGAGATTAATGGCGGTAATGATACCGCGGCCGGCACAACCAACCCCCGGCTCCGGGCCGCCTGATTCAACACACATAACCCCGCCGTAACCGGGCTTCAATACGTCGTCCAGCTCTACGTCTTCGCCTTCTTCACGCATGGTGTCAAGTACCGATTTCTGGGCCAGGCCGCCTAACATCAGGCGGGTAGAGTCAGCCTTGGGGTCGCAGCCGACTATCATCACCTTCTTGCCATATTCCACCAACCCCGCTACCGTGTTCTGGGTAGTAGTGGATTTCCCGATACCGCCCTTGCCGTAAATTGCAATCTTCCTCATCTCTTTTGCCATGGTTTGCCTCCATTTAAATTTTTTTGAACTGATCAGGAAAGGTTCACTCTGAACCACCCTGTAAAATTATCCATATCAGTTGACCGTCAATTTTATTAGTTTCAGCGGCCGTTGGATAAATACAGTAAAGGCAAGGAGCGTGCCAGGTTGGTTTAATAAAAAAATATTAAATTATTACAGGTGGTTGCGGGTGGTATTGTGGCCACGGTCGATTCTGGCCTATGGAGAGGCCTACCCTTGGTTTTTGTCACAATGATGACAAAAAGGTAGCAGACTGGGAAATTATGTAAGCACCTGGTTCAGGTCTGGGGCAGGGGCAGGGGGGAGTAAATTTATCATTATTTCCAGTTGTCACTTGAAAAAAACATGATATTGTAAAATGGCACTTTAAGGCCTGAAAATAGCTGTTTCTGGGAATTAAATAGTGTATCATCAGCATGACAGTTTGGTCCGATATTAATATCTTATAGATGGCCGGACTCAAACTTTTCAATTGAAATATGGAGATATGAAATGTCGAAAAGACGGCTGATCAGTTTTGACTGGGCAATGAAAAAACTCTTACGCAGTAAAGCGCAGTTTGAAATATTAGAAGGTTTTCTTAGTGAGCTTCTAAAAGATAATATTCGTATCCTCGAAATTCTTGAAAGTGAGAGTAATAAAGAAAATAATCGAGACAAATTTAATCGTGTGGATCTCAAGGTAAAGAATCAGGAAGATGAGATCATTATTATTGAAGTTCAATATGAACGAGAATTTGATTACCTTCAAAGAATTCTCTTTGGGACTTCAAAAGTAATTACCGAGCATCTACATGAAAGTGATCCCTACTCGGAGATAGTAAAAGTAATATCGGTTAATATTCTCTACTTTGATTTAGGTCAGGGGAAAGATTATGTTTATCATGGTTCGACAACATTTAAGGGCCTCCATAATCAAGAATTGTTAGAACTGTCGGAGGATCAACAAGAACTATACAAAAAAAATAAAATCCACCAGATATTTCCAGAATATTATCTCATCAAGGTCAATAATTTTAATGATATAGCCAAAGACACTCTTGATGAGTGGATATATTTTTTAAAAAATGAAGAGATAAAAGAAAATTTTAAAGCAAAAGGAATAATAAAAGCCAAGCAGGAATTAGACATTCTAAAATTACCGGAGCATGAACGCCACGCATATGAGAAATACCAGGATGATTTACATTATCAAGCAAGCATGGTGGAATCATCTTATACGATTGGTGTAAAGAAGGGTGTCAAACAGGGCATTGAACAGGGTATTGAACAGGGTATTGAACAGGGTATTGAACAGGGTATGATAAAAGGCGAAAAGCAAAAAGCTGTAGAAATCGCACAAAAATTACTTGATGTATTAGATAATAAAACTATAGCTGAAAAAACAGGATTATCGGAGAAAGAAATTGAAATAATGAAGCAATAATAGCTCAACAAAGAGCTTTGGGAATTCCCGGAAGAGGGATGAAAATGGCTGATAGTACCCGAAACAAGAGGTCAGTCACTTAGCCTGGCTCGCTCCCAACTCTCATGGCTATGGTCTGAGGCGTTGTTTGTCACCCATATGCTGAGTCATGATCGGGGTGTAATGAAACAAAACGGAGATAATCTTTATCAATGGTAAGCACAGCCCGGAAAGATCTGGTAACCCGGATGGAGTATAATGGTTTTCCTGCAGGGCTTTTCATTACTCTGATTTTTTCCAGGTTAAGGCCGGATGACTTCTGGATTGGGGTAAGATCCATTTTGACAAGTTTTTTAGCTGTCCGAAAGAAGGCGGCAAGTTCGTTTTTGTCTAAAGAAAAAAGATCTTTCTGGAAGGGAGGGAAATTGAGATCAACCTTCACTTGATTTCTCCAGGTGGTTGAGATCAGTTTCCTCTGGCCGATGACCGGCTTCCCATTGATCAAATTCGGCAAGGCGATTGTGGAACAGCTTATCTTGCAAAAGTTTAAGTTCAAATGTGCTGATTACTTCAACGGGAGTCAAAAGCACGGAGCCATCAGGATACTCTTCAACCTGAACCTTATGCCCGGCATATTTCTTGCCGATGGATATCTGCCCCTGGGTGTTAATTTGTTTAATTTGCAGTTGCATGATCGGCCTCATATGTATTGTATTGTTGATTAAGTTAATATTTTATTAAAATAATGATTTAATGATAATGTGTCAAGCGCCGGTTTGAACATGTGATTTAAACAGTAAGAAAGGGTAATTTGCTTGCAGAAGAAAGGTCAGGCGGAAACTTGACCCCCTTTTCCCCAAGCTTTCCAATTGAAATATGGAGATATGAAATGTCGAAAAGACGGCTGATCAGTTTTGACTGGGCAATGAAAAAACTCTTACGCAGTAAAGCGCAGTTTGAAATATTAGAAGGTTTTCTTAGTGAGCTTCTAAAAGATAATATTCGTATCCTCGAAATT
This sequence comes from Desulfobacterota bacterium M19, assembly GCA_048820955.1. Classification (GTDB taxonomy): domain Bacteria; phylum Desulfobacterota; class Desulfobulbia; order Desulfobulbales; family VMSU01; genus JAADIV01. Next base: position 170,441 of record JBMERE010000007.1, read on the forward strand.
CTTGAAAGTGAGAGTAATAAAGAAAATAATCGAGACAAATTTAATCGTGTGGATCTCAAAGTAAAGAATCAGGAAGATGAGATTATTATTATTGAAGTTCAATATGAACGAGAATTTGATTACCTTCAAAGAATTCTCTTTGGGACTTCAAAAGTAATTACCGAGCATCTACATGAAAGTGATCCCTACTCGGAGATAGTAAAAGTAATATCGGTTAATATTCTCTACTTTGATTTAGGTCAGGGGAAAGATTATGTTTATCATGGTTCGACAACATTTAAGGGTCTCCATAATCAAGAATTGTTAGAACTGTCGGAGGATCAACAAGAACTATACAAAAAAAATAAAATCCACCAGATATTTCCAGAATATTATCTCATTAAGGTCAATAATTTTAATGATATAGCCAAAGACACTCTTGATGAGTGGATATATTTTTTAAAAAATGAAGAGATAAAAGAAAATTTTAAAGCAAAAGGAATAATAAAAGCCAAGCAGGAATTAGACATTCTAAAATTACCGGAGCATGAACGCCACGCATATGAGAAATACCAGGATGATTTACATTATCAAGCAAGCATGGTGGAATCATCTTATACGATTGGTGTAAAGAAGGGTGTCAAACAGGGAATTGAACAGGGCATGATAAAAGGCGAAAAGCAAAAAGCTGTAGAAATCGCACAAAAATTACTTGATGTGTTAGATAATAAAACTATAGCTGAAAAAACAAGATTATCGGAGAAAGAAATTGAAATAATGAAGCAATAATAGCTCAATAAGAAGCTTCTCGTGCCGAGATAAATCAGGAGTTTTGGGAATTCCCGGAAGAGGGATGAAAAGGGCTGATAGTACCCGAAACAAGAGGTCAGTCACTTAGCCTGGCCCGCCCCCAACTCTTATACAATTGGTATGAAGATCACAAGTTTGGCTTAGGAGAAGATTAGCTTGGCCCCCTTTTTAAACTTGGCAAAAAACAGGAGGGAATAATGAAAGAGAATTCACGGCTATTATAGAAGAAGCACCAGAAGGTGGATATTGGGCTATATGTCCCGAAATACCAGGTGCTAATGGGCAAGGTGAATCAATTGAAGAGGCAAAAGAGAGTCTTCGGGGGGCTCTTGAACTGATTCTGGAAGATCGCAGAGGAGATGTTTTCCGTGGCTTACCGAAAGATGTAATTCGCGACAAGGTTATGGTTGCATGAAACGGTGTGACCTTGAGCGAAAGCTCCGAATAGTCGGATGTTACCTGAAAAGAGAGGGGGTTCTCATTCTCTTTGGATGAATCCTAAAAACGGGGTTGTTGAGGCTATTCCACGTCATAAGGAAATCAAAGAGCCACTGGCAAAAAAGATCCTTAAAAATTTAGGGGCAGAGTGATTGAATTGTGTCCCCTATTGTCTCAAGGTAAATCCAGTCAAGAGCCATCAGTTTTTTACAGCCCGCTTTTTTAGGGAATAAATGGTGATGTCAGATAGCTTGGTCCGACCCCGTTGGGGGGGGGCTTGCAGCAACAGTTATTGCGGGTATAGTTTTTTTATACTCATTCATTATAAAACGCTAATGACGTTATGTGGGGCAGCATCTTATGAAGCCTTCAAGCATGATCATAAAATACTTGTAGAAGAGTGCCTCCGCGCCGACAAACAAGCACGTGATGAAAAATGGACACAAAGCGTAGCTGCTGGTAGTCAAGACTATGTGGAGCGGATCAAAACAATGGATGAACTTCTGAAAAATATGCGTGAAGTCATTGAGCTTTGCCTTGAAGACCAGGGTGATACGGAATCAATTTTAGAATTTGTTGGTGTTCAGAAGGTATCAATCGATGACAAATTGGCCCACGCTTAAATCATCAGATATCACTAACGGGCTTAAAAAGGCAGGTTTTCAGCTTGTCCGCCAAAAAGGAAGTTATGCAAAATTTAAACATGAAGATAGCCGCGCAACGACTGTGCCTATTCATGCCGGTCAAGATATCGGCAGAGGACTCCTTAAGAAAATTTTACGCGATATTGAAATGAGTTTTGAAGAATTCAGAAAATTTCTTTGATGATCTAATTTCCTTTCCTTTTCTTTGCTTTTAGAATGTCCATAAGTTAAGCCTGACCCAGTCACTCGTTTGGGCGAAATATCAACGGTTGACAACTTTGTGAATTACGAAGAACTTGTTGAACGCTTTGAAAATGAAATCAAGGAGTTTATGAAATGACCATTGAGCTAAAAGCTGGATCTATAAAAGATTTCTTTATCTCTGCAAGAGAAACAGCCAAAGAAATTGATGCTGGTAGAAAATTAACCCCTAAAAACACCATTTGGGTTGCCCCCTCAGACCTGATGGCTATTCTGAAGCCAGAACGTACAAAATTGGTTCAGTATTTAAGGGGAAAAAGAAAAGTCGTTTACTCTGATCTTATGTCTGCAATGAATCGTACCCCTGGAAGCTTAAATAATGATTTGAAAATATTGTCTAAATATCAACTTGTAAAAATTTTAAGGGAACCAAATCGAATTTTCGTGCAGATTCAAGCGCATAGCCGTTTATAACGTATTGTATCTCAAACTGAATAATGGGTATTATGCTTCCAAAACCCATCAGGGCTTGCCAAGAATAAAGACTTGACCCCCATTTACCCCATGATTTATCTTGGCCCGACCCCAAAGAAGAGGTACCCAGACGGAAAGGAGGGAAAAGATGTTAGCAGAAGAAATTAAAATAAGTGCATTGAAATTAAATGCTATTGACAGAGTTCACTTGGCTGAAACTCTCTTGGACAGTTTGGATAAAACAGATGAGCAAATAGAAAAAATATGGGTACTGGAGTCTGAAAAAAGATATCAAGCGTATAAAGAAGGTCGTATAAAGGGAATACCTCTTGAACAACTTCGTTCGAGAATTGAAAAATGAATATTATTGTAATCCCACCCGCTGATAAAGAATTGGAGGAGGCAATTGATTATTACAATGATCAAATGACAGGTTTAGGTGAGCAATTTTACAATTCCTTTCTGGATACTACCAATTATATTTCCCAAACGCCTGATGCTTGGAAAAGGATTGGAACCAATACGAGAAGAATTAATATTAAACGGTTTCCGTATTTAATACTTTATGTTCTTGACGGGCAGGATATTCTTATTACATGTGTTGCCCATCAACATAGGAATCCAACGTATTATCTGGAAAGAGCCGATTGATTCTGTGGCTCTTGATTCATTTCTCATCCCTTGGTTCCCCGCGTGGGAGTGAAGAGATAGCGTCTATATTGCCAATTATGATAGCAAAAACGACGATATATGGGCTGAAAGCAGCTAATTTCAGGGGCGAAAAGGACAATATAGGGGGTAGAAATGGTTATTTTGGGGATACGAATCAATAGATTTCAATGATTTATCTTGGCCCGACCCCAATCATGCCGCAAGAACTTGATAAAAGGAGGAAACCTTGGCAACAGAACTCGAGCAATGTGAACAACACGCAATGAAACTTTCAATAAAGGAAAAAGCTTTACTCATTAAACGTCTTATTCAGGGTTTAGATGAACTTGATGAACAGAAACTGGAGAAACTTTGGGTAGAGGAAGCAGCACGGCGTTTTAATGAATTTGAAGCAGGTAATATTAAGGCACGACCAGCAAAAGATGTATTTTGTGACGCACGGGCAAGGCTGCAGGAAGTATAATGCAAGTTCGTTTTCTCACTCCTGCTGAAATTGAGATGTTTGAGGCTTCAGCCTACTATGAAATGCAGGCTACTGATCTTGGTAGTCATTTCCTCGATATCATTGAAGAAGCTACAAACGAAATTAAAGAAAACCCCAGGAGATGGCCTGAAATTGATCAAGAAATACGTAGAAGAGTTGTGCGTCGGTTCCCGTACTCAATTCTGTATCGTATTCGCGCAGATGAGATTATCATTGTGGCAATTATGCATCAGAAACAGAGGCCGAATTACTGGATAGACCGTTTATAACGTATTGTATCTCAAGCTGAATAATGGGTATTATGCTTCCAACCCATCAGGGCTTGCCAAGAATAAAGACTTGACCCCATTTGCCCATATGAAGAACATCGGAAAGCCGTGTGCGGGAAAACCGCATGCACGGTTTGATGAGGGAGCATTGAGAATATAAGAATTTTGGTACACGTAGTAGCCGCGTGCGGCGAGGCGTCATGAAGGGCCGGAAAATTTATTGAATCAGTGCTCTACTCTACCCGGTTAATTTACTTTACACATCAAAAGCATTATATTTATGTGTAAACATTACTGGAGGAATCAACATGGCGACAAATCTTGCGATTGACGATCGGCTTATTGACGAAGCAAAATCAATAGGAAAACATAGAACTAAAAAGGGAGTTGTGACAGAAGCCTTACAAGAATATATTCAAAGGCGAAAACAAACTGAGATATTTAATATTTTCAACAAAATAGACTTCGACCAAGACTATGACTATAAAAAACAAAGAAGTGTAAAATGAAGGTCATAATTGACACTTGTATTTGGTCGTTAGCTCTGCGCAGAAATGAAATCTCAGGAAACATCTATGTCACCGAACTTAAAGAATTAATAAAAGAAGTCCGTGTGCAATTAATTGGTTCAGTCCGCCAAGAACTTCTTAGTGGTATTAAATCTACAAAACACTTCAATCTCCTCAAAACTCACTTAAGAGCATATGATGACTTGAGCATAGACAAACAAGACTATGAATTGGCAGCTGAATATTTCAACACAGCAAGAAAAAAGGGAATTCAAGGATCAAATACTGATTTTCTTATTTGTGCCATATCAACAAGGCACCATATGCCAATTTTAACCACAGATAAGGATTTTTCTAATTTTCAAGCTGTCTTTCCTGTCAAGCTTCACAACCCAAGAGTCTAATATCGAAATAACAATACTTGTGTTATGAATTATATCGTCACTTCTTTGCAAGGAATATTACTGTTGGGTTGAGGAAGAACTTCACATTGATGCCATGAAGAGAAAAGAGTGGTGGAGTGAATAGATTGCAGTTGGTAGTAAAGCATTTGTGGAGAAAATCCTGGAAAAGCAGGGATCTCGGGCCGCAGGACGGTCAGTTATGGCAGAAACAGGTGGGAATGTACTGAAGGAACCCTCTGTCTCTTACAGCGCACTTTTTGAGGATAAAAAGGGGCTTCTAAGAGCTAAAAACAGTTATTTTTAAGGAATAAATAAAGATGTCAGTATGATATCTTGATCCGACCCCAAACCCACAAGGCAAAGATCTTGAATTCGTGAATTAATCGTGGTCTGCTACTCTACCCGGTTATTCGGTTATTTCCGGTTAATTACATGAACAATGGAGTGCAATAATGAAGTGTAAAAAAGAAACCCAGTTTCAAAAGAATATGTATACACCAGAGCCTGGTGAAGAAAGACTTGCTGCACTAATTAAAGAGGCAGGGAAAGACGCACGTGCCCGAAAGAAGAAAGCTATGGATTACCACTTCAAAAAACTGCGAGCCGCAGTCCGTGGCACATTACAATCGTTCGAACAGACGACCACATCATGAAACCGAGACTTATTGTCGTTGCTGGGCCCAATGGGTCAGGTAAGACAACCATCACAGAAAAATTACTGAGGCATGAGTGGATGGCAGGGTGTACTTATGTCAATTCGGATATTGCAGGGAAAAGAGCATAGATGAGTTATGAAAACGTAAGCGCCACAACAAACAGTTTACGCTTGTTTTCGACACAATCAGACAGTTTCTGCAAGACGAAACAAAACCAAGAAATAAGATAGGATTTTAATATGCCATCAGTGCCAATAATTGGTTTAGAATTAGGAAATAGGTATTGTGTCCCCAGAATTCCCCCATGGTAATTAAATGATGATGTCAGTGTGATAGCTTGGTCCGACCCCAATTTGTTTTTTAAATGGGCAAGGAAGTGTTCCCCTGTTTTTTAATTTTTTTACGAATTTTTATTGCACCGAAACATTTACAAAGATGCCCAAGCAAAAGAAAAATAAAAAAATAGAAGTTCAAGGCGCAGAAATCACCGTTGTTCGTAACCAAGACCAGGATTATATATCTTTAACCGATATGGTTCGGGATATTGATAATGGCCTTGCTCTTATCGAAAAATGGCTTAGAAACAAGAACACCATTGAATTTCTTGGTATTTGGGAAGAACTTTACAATCCAAGTTTTAATTCCCTCGAATTCGAGGGAATTAAAAATCAAGCTGGGTTAAACCGTTTTATTCTTTCTGTAAAGCAGTGGGTAAACAAAACCAATTCCATCGGTATCATTGCCAAAGCAGGACGATACGGCGGAACTTACGCCCATAAAGATATTGCATTTGAATTTGCCTCATGGGTATCGCCTGAATTTAAGATATACCTGATCAAGGAGTTTCAACGACTTAAAGATGAAGAGTTGAAACAACTGGGCTGGGATATCCGTCGCAACCTCACTAAGATTAACTACCGCATCCATACCGATGCTATAAAGCAAAACCTGATCCCGTCCACTCTCAGCAAACAACAAATCAGCCATATCTACGCTTCGGAAGCTGATATTTTAAATATGGCGCTGTTCGGCAAAACTGCCAAACAGTGGCGGGATGAAAACCCAGATGAAAAAGGTAACATTCGGGATTACGCCAATGTCTCCCAACTGGTCTGCCTATCCAACTTGGAAAACCTGAATGCGGTGTTCATTAACGAAGGAATGGAACATCCGGAACGGTTAACACGCTTAAATCAGATAGCCATTCAGCAGATGAAAATACTGGTGGAAGATAAAAGTAAAAGCATCAGAAAGCTGGAAGAGTAGTACGTCTCATGTACCTCCAGCTTCTTGCTATAATGCTCTTTTGAGGGGCGAAAAGGACAGATTGCCCACCTGACAATATTTACACCAGGGGAGAAAAAACTTGCAAGGCCAGCTGGGCTACATTAAGCTGTGAATAGTGTAACTTAATGTAGACGTTGGGAACTATGCAGCCTATTAAACAATTAGCAGTTGCTCTTGGCAGTCTGGCAGACCCGGAACATTTTTTGTTCTCACTTTCCGACCTGAGTGGTTTATTGCCGGATCTCAGCACAACAGCATTTAAGGCGTTGATCGGCCGGGCAGTAAAGAGCGGGATACTGCAGCGAGTGTGCCGAGGCATTTATTTGTATCCTGTAAAAGATTACCCCGCCGGCATGCTCTTGTACAAAGTTGCGGCACGGCTGCGGGCCCATGAATTTAATTATATCAGCCTTGAGTCTGTTTTGAGTGACGCCGGAGTCATTTCTCAAATCCCTATGAACTGGATTACCCTGATGTCTTCCGGGCGCAGCCATATTGTTGACTGTGGTGATTTTGGTCATATTGAATTTATTCATACCAAGAAAACATTAGCGCAACTGGAATCTCACCTTCTCTATGATCGTCATTGCGGCTTGTGGCGTTCTTCGGTTGCCCAGGCCCTTCAGGATATGAAATTTACAGGAAGAAATACAGATTTGGTTGACTGGAGGGTTGTCCGTGAGCTTATTTGATCATCTGGTCGCAGAGGCTGTGCGTAACCAGGGGGGCCTTGTACCATTGCAGGTTGTTGTAGAAAAGGAACTTCTCCACCATGATATCCTCCGTGAGATGAGCAGGGCCGGCCTGTTGAAACATCTGACCTTTATTGGCGGTACCTGTCTGCGTTCCTGCTATGGCTCAAATCGTTTAAGTGAAGACCTGGATTTTACCGGCGGACGGGATTTCACCCGGGAAACCCTGGCTCCGCTGGCGGCAATACTAATAAAACAGTTTAAAGTAAAGTATGACCTGCAGGTGGAAGTGAGTGAGCCGGTGAAGGAAAGCGGGAATGTCGATACATGGAAGATAAAAGTTATTACCCGCCCGCAACAACCACATCTCCCCTTGCAGAGAATTCATATCGATATCTGCGCCATCCCGAGCTATGACCGGCAACCAATGTTGTTGCGTAATCATTACGGTATAGATATGGGTACTTCCGGTTTGATAATCCAGGCGCAAAGCAGGGAAGAGATCCTTGCTGATGAATTCGTTGCTTTCGCCCTAAGGCCTGACAGAATAAAGAATCGTGATATCTGGGATATAGGATGGCTGAAACAACAAAATATTGCCTTGCCGACAAACCTGGTCTGGAAAAAAGTTTCAGATCACCATATAAGTTATAGTGACTTTACTCAATCTTTATCTGAGCGAGTGAAATTATTGACTGAGGACTCAGATATCCACCAAAGTTTTATTCACGAAATGAAACGGTTTCTTCCCCCCCAAGTCGTTGCCGAAACAGTGAGCAAGGGCGAATTCTGGACATACCTTATTGGTTTGATCAAAGAAGAGATGTCAAAGATCCTGAGGAGTGGAGACAGTCATGACGAAGCCAATAAGTTTCGGATGTGAGTCAATCCCCCTGGCAGAGCATAATCGGCAGTTGTTAACCATCTACTCCGAACTACTTGCCGGGGCCTGAAACCCCAGACAATGGATATAATAAAAACGCCCCAACACGGCCTAAGCGCTCTATAAACCACTCTTCTACAGGGCGCTTTTTGAGGGGAGAAAGGACATTCTAAGGCCTGAAAACAGCTATTTGTGGGGATTCAATGATGAGTATTCAGTGTGATAGCTTGGCCCGACCCCAACTCCACCCCACTTTATTTGGTCTAAATAATACTACTTGTTGGATTTTTGGAGATAATCGGCTATATACCGTGACATACGAATGAAACCAAATTCTTATACGAGTCTTTC